>DUDT01000001.1 GCA_005110385.1 Candidatus Melainabacteria bacterium
AGATGGCAGTGTAACGAATGTAAAATTAGGGGCAAGTGCGGTAACTACCGAGAAGATTCTAGATGGAACGGTAACCTCATTGGATATAGCAAATGGAACAATTACAGGAACAGATATAGCAGCTAATACAATCGGAAGCTCAAATATTATAGATGGCAGTGTAACGAATGTAAAATTAGGGGCAAGTGCGGTAACTACCGAGAAGATTCTAGATGGAACGGTAACCTCATTGGATATAGCAAATGGAACAATTACAGGAACAGATATAGCAGCTAATACAATCGGAAGCTCAAATATTATAGATGGAAGTGTAGGGAATGACAAAATAGGAGCAAATGCAGTAACTAGTAATAAGATTTTAGATGGAACAATTCTGCCAGTAGATTTAGATCCATCGGTATTCTCTTCTTTTACAGTTGGTACTAATAGCGTAACATCTACTTCGATAGTAGACGCAACGATTCAATCAGTCGATTTAGCAAATGGTAGTGTAACAAATCCTAAGCTAGCTGATGGTGCTGTGGACTCTGTTAAAATCGGAGATGGTACTATTCAGTCTGTAGATTTAGCAGATGCAAGCATTACAACTAATAAGATTGCGTTAAATGCAGTGACTGCGGTTAATATAGCTAATAATGGAGTAACTAATTTAAAACTAGGTCCAAATGCGGTAACTAGTGACAAAATTGATGATGGAACCATTCAGACACAAGATCTTGGCCTCGCAATAATTACTCAAGATAGATTAGCTTTAAGTGCTGTTACTTCTGTGAAAATAGCTGATGGAACGGTAGCTTTAGTTGATATGGCTAATGATTCAATAAATTCAAACAAGATAGTTAACGCTTCAATTCTGCCTGAAGATTTGAATGCAGCAGTATTCTCATCTTTCACGGTTGGTGCTAATAGCGTAACTTCTAGCTCGATATCAGATGGAACAATACAAACAGCAGATCTAGCAGATGGCTCAATTACCAACAATAAGATTGTTAGTGTTGATGCTTCTAAGATTACAGGTACTATACCAGTAACTTTAAGTACGGCTAAAGGAGTATTAGCTGGATCTGCGTTAAGCTTCACTCCTGATCATAGTTACTTCACAAAGACTATGACTGCAAATACGACGTTTACAGCTACTAATCTTACGCAGGGGCATAGGTATGTTTTAAAACTTAGTGGTTCTTTTATACCAACATTCCCTGCTTACTTCGTACTAAATCCAGAGCGTACTTATAACCCTCAACTTGAGAATTATTTCCAATTTGAAGTTATAGATGATTCTGTGGGTACTCCGTTGGTGCTCGTAAGATTAAATCAACAGCCTATATAAAACACAGTTTAAGTTTTATAAATACGAAAAGAGAGTAGGATTTTATTCCTACTCTCTTTTTTTTTAGCACTAGCGCATAATTTCAATTTCTGAGTTTTCGCTCAGGCTTTAAACTTATATCTTTAAAACCTAGAATTCTCTAAAACCCTGTCGGCACCCCAATACTCACCAGCGGGAATTAATTCTATAAGTGAAAAAAGCATTTTTCTTAATTTACCTATATTTTCATTAAATACTCCCATTACAGCAGCGTGACTAACAGGCTCGCAATCAGCGACTACGCCACTATCATAATCTGTTACTAAAGAAATATTTACGCAAGCCATTCCAGCTTCCCTCACTAGATGAGCTTCTGGGTATTGAGTCATATTAATAATATCCCAATTCATTTTAGTGAACCATTCAGATTCAGCTCTACTACTAAATCTTGGGCCATTAATAACCACGACCGTCCCCTTTTCATGAATTTCTATATTATTTGCTCGACCAGCCTGTATCGCGAGTTGTCTTAACTCTTCAGTATAAGGATAAGCTGGGCTGACGTGAGTTACTATAGGACCATCAAAGAAAGTATCGATTCTGCCGTTAGTTCTGTCTACCCATTGATCAGCTATAACAAAAGAGCCAGGGGCTATGTGTCTCTGTAGGCTTCCTACAGCACAGGGACAGATAACAGAACTTACTCCAAGCTTTTTCATTGCTGTAATATTAGCTCTGTAATTAATTTTATGAGGGGGAATACCATGTTCTCTGCCATGGCGAGGGAGAAAGGCGACTGTCTTACCTGCATATTCTCCTAAAAAGACTTTATCTGAGCAGGGTCCATATTCGGTTTCTACATTAATAGGGGTAACATTTTCTAAAAAAGAGTAAAGACCACTACCACCAAAAATACCTATATCAGCTTTATATTTAGTTTCCATGAACAGTATTATATACTTGCTGCTTTTAAACTGCCCTATTAAAATATATTTTTATCTCAGGCTTTTTGAAATGCTCTTCTTGAAAGACGGTTATATCCTAAATGCAATTTACAGGGAGCAGTTTATATAGAATCAACTATTCTAAGGATACTCAAGAAGAATTTTAAATAGCTCTATCTAGATAGAGTCTGCGATCTTCTACGTATAACTATATAGTGCTAAGAGGAATGTATTCAGCAAGTGGCGCAATGAAAATGAATGCTTTAGAGCAGCAGATTCTGTCGGATAATCTTGCGAATATTAATACGACTGGATTTAAAGGAGAAAAGGTTTCTTTTAGAAGCTTTAAGCCGAATTTGATTAGAGGCGATGATAATAAGATAGTGGGGAGTATGGTCGCTGGTGTAAATGTGCACTCTACTCATAATAATTTTTCTCAGGGTTCTTTACGTCTAACGAATAATCCATTAGATGTAGCCATTACGGGTGAAGGTTTGTTCGCTGTAGAAACACCGTCCGTTGATATACAATATACTCGTAATGGGCATTTCAGTGTAGATAAAGATGGTTTTATGACTAATGCTCACGGTGACAAGCTTTTAGATCAAGGACTTTCTCCGATAGTACTAGATATGAGAAATATTTCTGATATAAGTATTAAAAAAGATGGCAGTATACTTGCTGATGGTAAGTCTGTGACGAGGCTGACGACATTTAAGTTTCCACAAGGTGCAGGTATTCTGCGTTTGGCTGGAGATAAATTTGATTTAAGCGATGATGGTATGGTTATGCAACAAGCAGTAGGTGACTCATTTCATCAGGGTTTTTTAGAAGAGTCGAATGTTAATGCGGTTAAATCTTCGACAGATATGATTAAAGTTATGCGTCATTATGAGGCGAATCAGCGTTCTTTAAAAACGCAGGCTGAGACTTTAAGACTTTTAATTGAAGTAGGGAAAATTTAAGTGCCTAGAGGCTCTCTTAATTGGTGTTTAAGATAATTAAGGGCGAAGCTTTTAAAGCTACAATAGAGAAATGTCTAACTGTTTAAAAGCGATTTTTGCTGGTGGCTGTTTCTGGTGTACTGAAAGTACTTTCGCTAAAGTTTCTGGTGTTATCGAGGTTTTACCTGGTTATATTGGCGATGAAGCCTATAATGCTAATTATAATGCGGTTTCTACAGGAAGAACTAAGCATTATGAAGCGATAGAAGTTACTTATGATCCTGATAAAGTAAGCTATGAGAAGCTTTTAGGAATCTTCTGGAGGGAAATAGATCCTACTGATCCAGATGGACAGTTCGCAGATAAGGGGCCTCAGTATAAATCAGCGATTTTTTATGTTACAGAAGAAGAAAGGCTTTTAGCAGAGGTATCGAAAAAAGCTTTAGAAGAGTCTAAAAGATTTTCTAAGCCTATAGTTACTGAAATACTCTTAGCGAAAGAATTTTATGTAGCAGAAACTTATCATTGTAGATATTATGAGAAAAATTCACAGCATTATAAAATGTATAGAAAAGGTTCTGGCAGAGAGGATTTCCTAAAGCGAGTATGGGGAGAGGAAGTTTTTCTTTCTTAGAAAGTCTAATACAGTAGGTAAGCCTCTGAGGAAAGATACTAAGACGCTTAAGTAAACGATAGGTCCTACTATATTAAAATCTAGAAGAGGATTAGGAATAAATTTAGATAAATAAAGTGGACTCCAGGCTAGTCCAGTAAACATAAGGACTTTAAGCACGCCAGAGACCGCTCGCATAAACCTACTACCTCTTAAAAAGCTATCGCCAAGTGGTTTAGTATCTTTAAAACTTAAAGTATCGACTATTAGACCGCGTAATAAAAAGAAGTAGAAAACCCAAACAGGTAGGCTCTTAAAGATAAAAGCGAAATAAAGCATAAACAGTAGTTCTACAGCTCTATCACAGTAAATGTCTAATTTAGCTCCTAATGGACTTTCTTGTTTCATGCTTCTTGCGATAAATCCGTCTAAACCATCTAAAGCTATTACAGCGAGTATCATTAAAGAAAAGAAAAGAGTATCATTTTCAGTTTTATTAGAGTAAAGAAAGAAATAACAGCTTAAAGGAGCTAGTGGGACTCTCAGTAGGCTGATTAGATTAGCTAGGGTGAAGAGCATTAGTCTTATTCATTCATACCATACTCAAAAAATTCTTCAAGTTTACGCTGAATTAATTCTAGAACCTTTGTTTTATCTTCTATAACCAGAGGACTTTGTCTAATAGCTTGGCTTAAAGATCTTAAGCTGTCTGCTAAAACATCGGCTATAATCCCGTGAGTTAACTTACCAGGATATTTTTCTTTAAAGGCAGTCTTTCCGAATTTTATACCTTGCTTCATGATTTCTTTTCCTAGTATATTGAGTTCTTCCTTGACTCTTTTAAGGTTTAATTCATCTGGTTTACTAAAATCTATAGGACTAAGTTCATCATCACCCTGAATTAAATCGTGGCTTGTCCAGATATCCCTCATCGGGCGATTAAGCTCCATTGGGCGCCTTAAAGCCCCCTCGTCCATTTCTACTCCAGGTAGATTATTGGTCATAGCTTGATACATATGTCTTAGGTCATAGAAAGAGTTTAAATGGCTACCAAAAAGAACTTTAGAAGCCCGCTCACTCCAGTCAGTGTCTTCGTTGTTTATATGAGCTTTAGTTGCACCTGTTAGGAGAGCTAAAATACTAGAATAACTACTATGGCCGCCAGAGTTTGCGGTACCAGTATCAGCGAAGGTTTGATAGTTATTTTTATTGAATATTTTATTGTATTTATTTAAAGTAGGCTTTATAGAAGCATATTCCAGAGTAAAGGCATGCATTATTGGATAGTGAACATTAAGTTTAGTAAGTTTATCAAAATCCCAGCTATATACAGAAGAATCCCTAATTTTTCCAGCGAGAATACCGTTTTTAAGCTTAGAAATATGATCATTACTAGGAAATTCTAAAATATCAGCATCTAAATAAATAGCTGCTACATCAGCGTCAGATTTTTTAAAATCATGATTTAGCGCCAGATCCATATAGGCTAAATTTAAAGGAATAGTTTTTAAGCCATGTCTATAGTGATCTAGTTCAGCAGCGATAACTCTTACATTAAGTTTTTGTTCTGGTTCATTATGCTGATTCTCTTGCATAAAAGTATTAATCTCAGAAAGCCTTTCTTGGATTTGCTTTCTATCATTACCATTGATGAATAAATATACTGGACATTCATTTTTATTAAAATCCTGTTTCTGTAATATTTCTAAAAGATGAGGTAGATTGGTTTCTGATTGATGAACAGCGATATTAATAAAAGCTTTAGTATCTTTTGGGAGAGGGCTTTGTGCGTTAATGTTTTGCGCGGTATTTAAACAGAAGTTATATAGATGTGGTTCGTAATTTTTTAGATTATTTAAATAAAGTCTCAGACTATGTTTTAACCCATGTTCTCTAGGTAAAAATTTTGGTTTTAATTTTAATCTTTCGAAAGGGAAGTATTTATCGATTAATTCTCTAAGTTCAGGTTTTAATCTAAAGTCTCTCTGTTCTTCATATAAAGGCTGAAGCAGTCTATTCGTCGCAGTTCTGAATCTACCCATGTTACTTGCTTGAGGAGCATTTTTCCAGAGGTCTACTAAAGTACTGTCTGGAATATCTTTAAAGAGATGGTCAGTAACAGGTTCTAAAAGTTTTTCTCTGAGGAACTTATCCCTAGCTTTTTTATCAGGATACTGAGACATCAGAGGTTCCAATGCTGCTGGATTACCCACGTATGTTGTTACAAAAGTACCATCTTGTATAGTCTCTTCTAAATGATCCCTGATCCCTTGTTTCAGTAATCCTTCCTCTGTCCGAGCCTCCTTGATCGTCCTTCTAATCTCGTCTTGGAGTTTAATATTATGAGCTCTCTCACTTTCACGAAAGAAAGGTCTAGTGATAACGCAATTCTGTAAAAAACTTATGGGGTAAACATATTCTTGATTTGCACAAAGATTCAGTGGATATTTGTCACAAATAGTTTTAACAGTTTCGCTGTCAGTATGAATTTGCTTAATATTTTCTTCTTTTAAATCATTATCAGTTGGCTTTAGATTATAAAATCGAGCAGCTTCTAAATATTCTCTAGCTTTATTATTTAGTTGCCCTGCAAGATTAGGAAAATCATCAGTAGAACTTTTAAAAAAACGAAGTTGTGTTTTTATTGTTTCTTCTGCTGTGATAATTCTCTGCTTAGCATTAATAATAGGATTTAAAACGCGTTTTTTTAGACGTGAGGAAAGAGTGCCTTGAGGAGACTGAGGGCGATTTCTGACGGTTAAGGAATCCGAAGGCATATCAAGATAATATTAGCTTATCTCGATAAATTTATTCCGAAAATAATCAGGAAATCAGATCAGGTCTAAGCTTAGTCGCTTCATTTAAATAAATATGTTTAACCTCAGCCTGTGAGGCTGGAAGATTACACTGAATCAGTATTCTAATGCAGAGTGGTAGCATTCCTGTAATTTCAGGTTCTTGCGAAGTGAAGAAGGGAACGTGTTTCCAGTTCATTCCTTGCCTGATAGCCGAAGAAGCGTTCAGTGAGTGAATATCTGAAGTCATGGTTAGGAAGATCATAACAAGATCTTCTTCTTTTTCTATATTATTTTTTTGAAGAATTTCTTGAACCATTTCTAAGCAGGCAGATCTTATTTGTTCAGGGTTATCCTGTGCTACAGTAGTGGCTCCACGAATGGCGACTAGGCTCATGTAGATTAAGTTTAATATATTTAGCTTTTTTTATTCTGGTTTTAAAACTAAAAACTCAGCGATTAGGGCATTGAAATCTTCAGCGTAGTCGTTGTAAGCACTGACGAAGCCGATAGTATGTTTGCTGCCGAAAAACTGCTCCATGGTTTCATTGAAATATAAATCATTAAAATCACTATATTCTGTACTGAGGATAACGTCTAAAGTTTCCTCGAAGGCTTGTGGGTCGAAATCCAGTAATTTACTTCTAAAAGTATAAAACTCATTAACAGCACTTTGAATATATTCTTTAGATAGTTGAACATCAGCATTGCTTCTTAAAGCGGCTACTTTAGTTTGGCTTTCTATCGATGAACCTATCATCTGATTAATTCGTCCTCTTATATAAAGATCTTTAAGAGATAGAATTTCTATACAGTATTCTTGTAGTTTTTTGCCTCTCATACTAACTTTATATTCGTTATATTTATTTGACTTTAACTACAGAAAAGGTATTAGTTCATTTGCTAATATAGCTTAGATGGAGACTAAGGCAATACATAAGTCCCCTTGGGGTACTTGGGAAGTACTAGAGGATTCTGAGCTTTATAAAGTTAAGAAAATAAGAATCGATCCCTTACAGAGATTGAGTTATCAGAAACATTTTAAACGAGAAGAAAACTGGTTTGTAGTGGAAGGTACAGCAGAGGTTACAGTGGACGGGGTAGAAAAAATCCTCCAAGTGGGTGATTTTATTCATATACCGCAAGAAGCACTACATAGAATTAGGAATACTAGTGAAGTGGAAACGCTGGTTTTTATTGAGATTCAGCGTGGTACTTATTTTGGTGAGGATGACATAGTTAGAATTACTGATGATTATGGGCGTTCATAAAGGGTATAATTTCCTTTATGGCAGAAAAAAAAGGTAATTTCTTCTTTACATCAGAGTCCGTTAGCGAAGGGCATCCTGATAAAATTTGCGATCAAATATCTGATGCAGTTTTAGATGCGATTTTAGCGAAAGATTCTAAGTCTCGTGTCGCTTGTGAAACTTTTTGTACGACAGGGCTTGTCATAGTTGGTGGGGAAATTACGACTTCTTGCTACGCGCCAGTAAATGAGATAGCTAGAAATAAAATTAGAGAAATAGGCTATACGGGTAAGTCTAGTGGTGGTTTTGATGCTGATACTTGTGCGGTTATGGTAACTTTAGATCAGCAGTCAGCTGATATTTCCGCTGGTGTAGATAATTCTATAGAGGTTCGTTACGGAGAGTCTTCTGAGAAGAGTGTAGGAGCTGGTGACCAAGGTCTTATGTTCGGTTTCGCTTCTAATGAGACAGAGGAGTATATGCCTATCGCTATTACTCTAGCTCACGAGATTATGAAGAAATTAGCTGATGTTCGTAAGAATCACTCAGAAGTTACTTACCTTAGACCAGATTCTAAATCCCAAGTTACAGTCGAATACAGAGATGGAGTGGCTGCGAGGATAGATACTATAGTAGTTTCTACTCAGCATGACCCCGTGGTCAGAGGCGAAGAGGATAATAAGAAGGTTCAAGAGATTATCGCTAAAGATATTCAGAAATATGTTTTAGATGAAATCATTTCTAGGTCACCGATTAAGACAGATGCTAAGACTACTTACTTTTTTAATCCATCTGGTAGATTTGTCGTGGGTGGGCCGCAGGGTGATGCAGGGCTTACTGGTAGGAAAATTATCGTTGATACCTATGGTGGTTATGCAAGACATGGTGGAGGAGCTTTTTCTGGTAAAGACCCTACTAAGGTAGATAGGTCAGCGGCTTACGCTGCAAGGCATGCGGCGAAGAATATCGTAGCTGCGGGTATCGCTGATCAGTGTGAGATTCAGATTTCTTATGCTATTGGTGTAGCTAATCCTACAAGTATTTATGTGAATACTTTTGGGACTAGTGAATATTCTGATGAGGTGATTATAGGCTTAGTTCAAAGGGTATTCGATTTTAGACCACAGAAGATAATAGAGAATTTTAACCTACAGAATCTACCGAAAGAGCGCGGCGGAAGATTCTATCAGGATGTGGCTAAATATGGTCATTTTGGTAGAAAAGATTTAGATTTACCTTGGGAAAAATTAGATAAAGTTGAAGAACTTAAAAAAGTTTTAGCTCAAGATTTTCATCTTTCTTTATCAAAATAAGAGACATTAAAAATTTTTAATAGTTAAGGATTTTCTTTAACGGATAAACCTGTAATGCGGTATCTTTATACTTTACTGGAAAATTTTTCAGTTAGAGATAATATCGCAAAATGGAAGTAGCAGGTTTAGCTCATAACCTTCAAGAGGCGTTGCAACGCCCAGGTCCTTTCTTTGTACGTGGATTAGAACAGCATAATGCTGCTGTTAATGAAGCTCTTGAAAAAATCAACTTTCCTGCTTCTGAAAAAGAATTACCCGCAGCAGCAGCATCACAGCAACTTTTTACAGATACGGGTGCTGCTAAATCTCCTATTATCCGAAGGCTCTATGCCTTAAATAAGGCTGCTGTAGGAGCACTAGAGCAAAGAATACTTAGAGCTACTGCTAAAGTTTCGCTGCGCGATGAAGCTAATTTTAAAGAACTGCAAGGCTTAGCCCAAGAGTATAAAGGTATACTCGGCAATATATTAAATAACCGCATAGAGACTATGGCGAGAGAGGGAGAATTAGAAGTTAATAAACAAGGCTTGCAAGGTTTTGCTGCTGAGGTTCTTAATTCTTTAGAAATACTTGGAGATAAAAGACTTGGGCAGGATACTTCGAAGAATAGGGTTTTAGCAGGATTAGAATATTCTTTTAAGAATCCAGATATCTTAGAAGATCCTTTTAACCCAGTAAGAATTATCTCGGAATCTTTCTCTCTTTATAATCAAATATTAAAACTGACGAAGCAGGCTATGGCTGTTAATGAAGCTACTCATGAAAAAAGTGCAAAGGAGATTATTTCCTATCTCAAAGATAAAAAAGGTTTAAACACTGATGAGATAAAGTTTTTGCTTGAAGATATGGTGAAAACTTCTATGATTCTTACCTCACATCCCACGCAAGGTGTACCAGTCGATAGGAGAACTCATTTAGATGGGATTTCAAAGACGCTTAGAAACTACTTTATAAACACTAAGCGCACGCAAGCTGGGATTCTAGAGGTAAGGTCAGATACAGGTGATATTAAAGATCATTTACAAGCTTCTATTAAAAGTGCGTTATTTAATGATAAGTCAATTACTCCATTAGACGAAACTAAGTATTTAATTGAAAATCTAGGGCAGTTAATGGAACAGTTACCTCGTTTTGTTATTGCTTTAGAGAACGCTTACCAGGCAAGCTTTCCAGACGAGCAGAATAATATACTTTCTTTAAGTAATATTTTAAATGTTAGAAAATGGACTACTACTGATGCCGATGGTAATCCTAGTAATAATCTTTCGGAATACCTGAGGTCTTTTACAGAGAAGAGGCTAGTTTTACTTGAGACTTATTATGCTCGTTTGCAAGAATTAATGAAAGGTTATACAGAGTCTTTTGGCGATGGGGTTAAGATGCATGATCTCGGTGGGAGTGAAGAACAGGGGGGAGAGGGAAACAGGAATTTTAATACTCTTTATAATGAGTTTGTTGACCCTTATCAGCCTGTTAAAAATGCCGAAAGAAAAGATTATTACAAAGTTTTAATGGAGAGGTTTAACTTAGCAAAACATGATAAACCACTGATAGAGGTTTTAAGGGGTAGTATTAACGAGCTAAACCAAATACGTAATCATTTAGATCGGCTTGGTGGTGAGGCTAATCCAGAGCATTTAAACGATGTAAGAAAAAGACTCTTAACCCTTACAGAAAAATTTTCTATAAAAGATTTCTTAGAACCATTAACTGCCATAGAGAAAAGCAAGCGCTATTCTTTTGAGAAATGTAAGGACTGTTATTATGAGGGAACTCCGGATGGATATAATACAAGAGCATTTATAAAAGCGATTAAAATTTTTGGTGATAGTTTTGGGGATGCTGATATACGTCAGGGAGCAGATTATGTTACTGTCATGGCACAAGCTCTTAAAGATCAACGAGGACTAACTGAGTATCAATATAGTGATGCTAAGGTCAAAGAAAGGGTTTTACAAACTAATGACTTACTGGAATCAGTTAAATTAGGAGAGATTAGTCGTCTAATACTGAGTATGACTAAATCTTCTGAAGATTTAGCTAATGCTCTTTCTGTTTCTGAAGCGAAAGGGCTTTTTAAGCCAGCAGAACGGAATAATGGTGATACTACAGGTGCTGAAACATGGAATCTACCAAAAAGCTCTCTAGAAATAGTTCCCCTTACAGAGTTAATACCAGATTTAGATAAGGCGTATAGTGAAACGACGATTAAACCTCTTACTGACCCTAAATTCAGGCAGTATTTAATCGCTAATAATGGTGTTTTAACGAAAATGTATGGTCCTTCTGATAGTGGAAAGTGGTCTGGGCCTTTTCCTTCATGGTCTGGGATGTTAAAGGCTCAGTATTTTGATTCACGGGTTATTGAGATCTTTAATGATTTTTTAAAAGAAAAGTTAGAAAAAGCCAACCCTCATGAAACTGATAATCAATATTCTTTAGCGACGGAAGGAGCAGAGAAAAAGTGGCTTCAGCACATTAAAAAGTTAGAGCAGCTAATTAAATCTCGTGGAGCTGATCCAGAACAGGGTTTCAAAGAAATTACAGTCGTTAAAGAAGCAGTAGCAGCTTTTAAAGAGAGCTTTAAAAAGATGAGTACAGATGAGCTTGAAATCTGGAAACAGGCTCAGGCTGAGAAGCCTTGTTTAGAAGAAGGTATTAAATATAAGATTATAGATGGCTTAGGCGGCCCTGTTATTAGGGGTAATGGTGCTGATGGTAGAGAGGGGATTAGCCCTACGACTATGCCAGGACTTTTATATGAACAGACGGTGCAAGGCTCTGAGGGAGATAAGCTCAGGCAGCCCTCTAAGGCTATAGATTTTGTTACAAACCGTTTAAAAACAGCCATAGGAAATGCAGGAGATAAATTTAATTCCCTAAAAAATAATAAAGCTTCTAGTGATGCAGCTCCAGTTTTAGTCGATCCTTTTTTCTTTAAATTTCTTGATGAGACTTCAGATACACTAAGAAGGTCTTTAAGAGAGGGAACTATAGGTATAGATTATCAAGATGATGAGAAGCTGGCTCAGGATAATCCTGAAAAATTACGAAACTATATTAAGATGATCGCTCTGACTACTCCAGCCTTATTTCTTGGTTTATATAATAATAGTAGTAGACCTATAACCCGTTCTGGCGAACAGATTGGTAAGCTGCTTCAAAATCATGATAATGATGTCGTGAAGATGGTGGAAGAATTACAGGCTAAAGATTTACTAAAAATTTTGAATGATATGCGAGCTATTCCTATAGCGGCTTTCTATAATCTTGGTGGTTCTGGTCATATTAGTATCGGTGGAGTGCGTGATTTAAGCGAGGAGCAGAGAAATCAGTTTATTGATTATTATAAAAAGACACGTAATTCTCAGTCTTGGAGTGAAAAAATTATTGCTAATTTTATGACCGATATGGTTAATGCATGGGAAAAAGAGCTATTTAAAACGACTCCAGATTTAATGGAATATGCTGCTAAAGTTAATTATGAAGCTTTATCTGCTGGGAACCCCTCTACTAGATATGATCCTAAACAAGATCAGATTTTACTTCAAGCCAGAGAAGATTATCAGGCATTGAAAAATTTAATAGCAGAAGTGAAAGGCTATTCTGTAAATAATCTAGAAGCCGTAAAATTAGAAGAACTTATGCAGGATAATCCACTGAGGAGGTCAGAACTTTTAGCTCAAAGGAATAATCTTGATCCCCTGAAAAGATCTATAAGTATGGCTACTGCCGCTATTTTCAGGGCAACTCAGGGGGGTAATAATACTGAAACTAGAGCTCAGTTTAAGCGCAATCCTTTTGCTAATAAGAATATCCCAAAAACACTTAAAAAAGCTTTTAATGGTTTGGTTACAGCGATAGCTTCTAATAATGGATCTATAGACTACTAGGAGTTTTTAGTTTTCTGAGTTCATTTTCTAATTCTTCTATTCTTTCTCCCATCGCTTGTAGAGTCGCTTCTATAAAATCTGGTGGCGTATTATTATGCTCTAAATTGTTTATAGCGTCTTTTAACTCACCGTTCATTTTTACTATACGGCCAGGAATCCCTACTACTGTGCTGTATGCGGGTATATCTTTAATTACTACAGAGTTCGCACCGACTTGAACGTAATCCCCGATACTAATGTTTCCAAGTATTTTAGCTCCAGCTCCTACTATGATATTAGAACCTAAGGTAGGATGCCTTTTCTCTTTTTTAGTCGAAACGCCTCCCAGTGTAACTCCTTGATAGATAGTTACATTATCACCGATTATAGTCGTCTCGCCGATTACCACTCCAGCGCCATGGTCTATAAAAAAAGCTTTTCCTATCTGTGCGGCGGGGTGTATTTCTATACCAGTAAGAATTTTAGTAATATGAGCAGAAATTCTGATAAAGAATTTTAAAGAAGGTCTAGCGAAACTTAGTAAGCCTAAGTTTTTTATCCATAGTTTATGAAAAAATCTGTGAGCAGTGATGGCATGAAAACCAGAGTAGCAGAAGAAAATTTCCAAGACTGAATTACAGGCAGGGTCTTTTTTATAGATATTCTCTATCTCTTCTCTTAAGGTTCCCAGCATAATTGCTTAGATTATAGCTAAAACTGTAATTTACTGCATTAAACGGCAAAATAAGCGGCAAAATAAAAAGGAAGTGGGGCATGATAGATAAACGTACAATTTATGCAATGGAGCCAATGCTGCCTTCAAAATTAGATAAAGAACTTGAGGATTTGGCTTTTAAGCTTATTTCGAGATCTAATATACTGACAAATCAATTACATAAAATTACGCTAGAGACTATAGGAGACCTAGTAAGGTCTATGAATTGTTATTACAGTAATTTAATAGAAGGTCATAATACTCATCCTGTTGATATAGAGAAGCCTTTGCTCATATGGTACTGTTGCTAAACCTGCAAGTATTATATCTTCTGATTATATAAGTCTTATCCACAGTCCTATATTGCTTGCTCGGCAGATAAACTGCCTCTGTTTATCTCTAGATTTGAAGAAGCTTATGATCTAGATAGGCTATCGAAATTACAACAGTTAATAGCAGTGGGTGCTTCACATCATAGATTATTATGGCTAAATTATTAAATTTAAACTCTTTAT
The DNA here is from genome assembly GCA_005110385.1 of Candidatus Melainabacteria bacterium. Lineage (GTDB taxonomy): Bacteria > Cyanobacteriota > Vampirovibrionia > LMEP-6097 > LMEP-6097 > LMEP-6097. Next base: position 14,271 of record DUDT01000001.1, read on the forward strand.
TAGAGAGGGTTTCCGATCATATAAATTTAGAAATACAGAAAGATCATTTACCGAAAGGCTCCTATGCTTTATTAAAAGAAGCATTAATCACTGGTTCATTTGAGCGTGGTCTGGCAGCAGAGCTAACTGGTTATAAGGAAAGGCAGGCTAGGACTGTTTTATCTACTTTGTTAAATAAAGGATTACTATACTCAGAGCACTCTAGGGCTAAAGTTAGAATAGCTTTTCCTGTAAGTATTTTGGATAAGTGGCTTTCGGGGCTGTATTAAAGGCTTTTGAGGGATTACGAAAACATAGAACTTAGGGTTCGTGAGTAGTGTCATAATATAAAAACGATGCTTAAAACCAAAGAAATAACTATCTGCACTACTAATCAAGGCAAGGTGGCTGAATTTCAAGAAATTTTTGATAATTTAATGCAGGCTAATGTTGATTTAGCTTCTGGATTAAAAACACAGGATTTTAGTAGAGATAGTTTTAAAAACCTCTCAGATAAAGGTATTTATGATTTTGAGGTAGATGAGACGGAGGATACTTATCTTGGGAATGCTGCTTTAAAAGCTACAGTTGGAGCTAAAGCTGTTCAGGGATTAGCTTTAGCAGATGATAGTGGCATAGAGGTTTTTGCTTTAAATAAAGCGCCGGGTATATATTCAGGTAGATATCTGCGTGATCCCAGTAAAGGAATAAATGCTTTATTAAATGAAATGCAGGCTCATAATGATAGACGTGTGCGTTATGTCTGTGCCCTAGTTTTAGCTGAGCCTTCAGGGAAAATACTTTTTCAGACACAGCAGTATTGGTATGGAGAATTAGCTTATGAAAAGCATGGTGAACAGGGCTTCGGCTTCGATCCAGTGGTGTATCCGTGTTTAGACGAAAATGTAGAAATTGAAAATTGTGAGCAGTCGCGAGATACAGCTTTGGGAAATGATCGGGAAGGAGATAATTTTATTACTGATTATTCGATAGATAAATCAAGAACAGTCGCAGAGCTGAGTTCTAAAGAGAAGAATTCTTATAGTCATCGATTTAAAGCAGTGCAAAAACTGCTGAAATTTTTAGGTGAAGCCTGATATGTCTGAATTTTCTCATACACCAGTAATGCCGAGTGAGGTGCTTGAATACCTTGATATAGATAAGGATAAAATATATTTCGATTGCACTTTAGGTGCTGCTGGCCACTCTAAGCTTATTTTAGAGAAGCTGACTGGTCAAGGTCAGTTATATTCCTTCGACCAGGATATTAATGTTATAGAGAGCCACAGAGAGCTTCAGGTATCTATTAATAGTGAGGCTTTAAAACAAGGTTTTACTAATGATAGGAATGATACTTTAATCGAAAATAAATGGAATCTAATTCATGCTAATTTCTCTCAGGTAAAGGATTTCTGTGAAGAGAATGAGATTAAGGTCACTGGGGGTATTTTAGTTGATTTAGGGATAAGCTCTATGCAGTTAGATGATCCAGATAGGGGTTTTAGTTATTTGCATGATACGCTACTCGATATGCGGATGGATAGAGACGTTTCACTCAGTGCTTATGATGTTATAAATACTTTTAAAGAAGCTGATATCGCAAATATATTTTATAACTATGCAGAGGAGAGACTTTCACGGCAAATAGCTCAGAGGATCATAGAACAGCGTCCCGTAGAAACTTCTAAGCAGCTCGCTGATTTAGTTAAAGAAGTTTATTGGCGAAAATATCATAAACATTCTAAGGCTCACCCTGCGACTAAAGTCTTTCAGGCACTGAGAATCTGTGTAAATAAAGAATTAGAGGTCTTGGAGACTCTATTAGAGTCTTTACCAGAGGTATTAGCTGATGGCGCTACTGTGGCTGTACTTTCTTTTCATTCACTTGAGGATAGGATAGTAAAGCAGTTTTTAAAGAAAGCTAATGATAAATATAAATTTGAGCTGAGTTTTAAAAAGCCTTTAATAGCTACTGATGAGGAGCTTAAAGAAAATTCTCGCTCACGTTCAGCCAAACTCCGTGCAGCTAGGTTTATACTAAAGTAATGGCTCAAGTTAATTCATATCGACTTTTAGTTTTATTGGCTTTGTTATTTGGCTTATGTAGTGTTCTATTGTTTGTAAATATTTTTTTTGAATCAGTAAATCGCTCGCTAGAGCAGGAGATTAACATAGTAAGTAACGAGAAAATGAATTTAAGAATGTCTTTTTTGCATCATAGTTCTATAAATAATTTGAGTAGTACAGCTTCTAAGCTTAATATGGTGCATATAGATGAAAAAAATAGTTTTCACCTTGATACTAAATCTGCTGCGAATTTAAGAACAGATGATAAAAGTCTCTTTAAGAGCTTCACTGATAATTATTCTAATTCTAAGAAAGAATTTTTATACGGTTTTTAGATATATAGAATAAAGAAAAAGATTTGAGTCTGGCTCTTAGAATGGAATTTCCATATCTTCTTCACTAAGATCACTAGTTAAAGATGATGATTTAGAGCGAGGTTTAGTGCTTGCGTAATCAGAATTATCAATAGCAGAAGCACTTAGTAAATTAATTTTATTAACTTCTATCGTGAAGACTTTCTGTACATTACCGTCTCTGTCATTAAACTGATCTATCTGAGGTCTGCCAATTAGCAAGACTTCTGTACCTGGGTTTAATCTTTCTAAATATTCTGCGTGAGCATCGCCCCAGAGATTAGCTTTTACTGGATATCTTTTAAGTTCCTTAGCTTTAGAATCGTATCTTTCGATTTCCATAGTGAAACTCACCACAGAAACATTATTAGCTGTAAATCTCTGTTCAGCTTTATTTTTTAAAATGCCAGATAAAGTTATACTTGCAAAAGTCATATTATTAAGATGCTACCACTTCTGGAAGATTAAAGATTTCAAAACGTAGCAGATCTTCTACAAGCTTCAACCTTTCCTTAATAGCAGAAATGTCTTTAGGTTCAGCAGTGATTCTAGCTATTACCTGAAAGGCACTTTTTTTATCTTTAATTGAGTAGGCTAATTGTTGCTTACCTTTTAACTGAAGGTCATTAATTTTCACGTTAAATTTAACAAGAGTATTCTCTATGTCTTTAATAAATCTAGTAGCAGAGCTATCGTCAAAAGTACTTGGAAGAATTAGTAATAGTTCGTATGTTTTCATAGCAGGTTGATTATTATATTAGATTCCTGAGCTTTTTTCAAGTGGGTACTTTAGTTCTAGGTTAAACTCTAATTTTTTAATTTCAGGGTTTTCTCGATTTGGATCTTTTGTGGTAGTGCTGATTTTTAAGAAACCATCATTTTCCTGCATTAAACTATTGAGAGTCTTAAGGAATGTTCCATTGGTTTCAGTAGGATCTTGTTTTGTTGTGACTTGCTTACTAGCCTGTAAAGCTTCTAGAATATTCTTCTCTGTAAATCCGATGGGATCTGCTAGGAGATTATTTAATTTAATATGGAGGTAAGGTTTTTTCTCGCCTTCATCTGTTGTGTTAACGATATTTATTTCAAGATTTAATGGAGAATCTGAAGGACTGTTTTCTATAGCGTTATTAATGATGTTTCTAAGAATGGAGTTTAATAATACTTGATCAAGCTTTATTGGAAAATCCTTTTGAGCAAACATTAGCTCAAAAGGATTTTCTGTCTGAGTAATCGCTTGATTATTGAAAGTCAGTCGATGAATTATAGGACTTTGTAATGGACAGTTATCTATTTGAACTTGATTAAAGAGTTTATCAAGATTTTTGAGAAAATCTTCATGAGAGATCTCTTGAGAAACACCTGTCTTATTTTGGCTAATCTGTTCAATTCTCTCGAAAAAAGAAGAAATCAGTCTTTTTTGTTCTATAAGATTTGTTCGGACGCCTTGTAACTCTGAAGTACCATCCCATGTTTGTTTACATACTCTTCGTTTGTCAGTAATTTGATCATTCTTGAATATGATTGAAATTCTGCCAAATTTAGCAAATAAACTTACATCATGAGCTGTTAATTTTAATAAATTAGTAATCAGGGGGTTAGTGGTTCTTTCGCTAGCATCTAGTAATTTCTTTTTAAAGAATCTTTCTATTTGCACGGTTCCTTGGAGAAGTTCTTCAACTGGCTTTTTCTGTGCATTTTTCTTGCTAATGTAATGATTGATATTTTGAACTAATAAATCAAGGTAGTCGAAAGTCGGTTTTAGTTGCTCAGCTAGTTTATAAAGAATTTGAATGTCAGTTTGGTTTTGATCATTAGGCTCTTCTAGATTGGGTGAGCTTAATGATTCTAGTATTGTGCGTCCTTGAATGGCATTTTTTGTGGGTCTTGTATCAGTTAAGGCCGGGCGATCAGAAATTAGCTTAAGTAATATGCACTCTCTTGTTTTATTTTTAGTACGCATATTACCCTAATACCTCTATTAAGATAATAAACTAAATGTATTAACTTAATTATTTATTTTTGCTAAAATCAGTATTTCAAGTTCTTTTAAATTTGCTTACAGTAAGTCCTACTATTGAAAGTCTTACGACTAATCAGGCTTTGAATTCAAAGCCTGATTCAGAAACGCCCTTATACACAGAAAATACAAGATCCGCTTTAGATAGTACACCTAGAGAATCTAAACAAAAGTTTCATGCGGATAATGAAAACGCAGATAATCGAATTGGGCATCAGCCTTCAAAACCAAATTCTATACGCAGTTTCTTAAATAATCCACTCGTAGATCATTCTCTAGATTTAGCTTCAGTCCTATCAGCCGTAACGGATTTTAAAAAAATTCCTCAGCCATTAAAGCAGGCTTTAGATAAGTACTCAGTAGTTTTGATTAAAGCAGCGATGATTACTAGATATCTAGAAACAGCAGTGGAAGCATTTAAGCAAAATAGAATAGTTGAAAGTGTTGGTAGATTAATGGGTGTAGCAGCTTTACCGTTAGTAAAATTAAACGATCTTACTTTAGCTACAGGGCTTGGTGAGTTTATCCCACAGTTAGATTTGGCTTTAGAAGGAAAAGTAAAGCAAAGGCGAGCACTGAATATATCTGATAAACCAGAGACCAAATATGAGAATCTAAAAATGTGGTTTTCCTCTTTAGGCGAAGCTTATAAAGAAATCTTTTCTGGAGGTCTAGGTGAAAATAGAAAGCTTTTCCCCGCAGGTAAAGATGAAGGGCATACTTTAGTTACGGCTGGTACTTTAACTTTTCTGGGATCAGCATTAGGTATGCTTTTGGGAGCTAAATCTAGAGATTTAGCAAATAAAGTATTTGGTTCAGTAAGAAGTTTAGGAGGCTTGGTCGCTGATTATACTTTACTTACTCATCCTGATTCTAATATGAGAAAGGCTGGGATTGTTGCTACGGCAGGTAGTATCGTAGACGGTATTCAGCGATTCTTGCCAGAGAAAACTTTAAATACGGTCAATCATCTAAATCTTTTAATCACGAAGCTTGCTAATAAGCTTCTAACGGATAGGACTCATAGTAAGTCTGAAAACGATATTAAGGTTTATGGATAGACCATATAAGCCGGGCTTTCGCTGTTGCAGCATTTAAGCAAGCTGTTCTTAAATAAGGCAGTAGAGGTGTTTTAAGCTCTTCATCAGCTTCCGAAGGCTCATAAAAAGGCTTAAGCTTATATACACTAGGAAGATCAGGAAGACTCAGACTAGGAGAGTCAGAGTCTCCCTGATTTGCTGCCTGTGGGATCTGCTCCTGATTTAAATTAGAAAAATGTGCTTCTAATAACTCTTCTAATTTTTCTGCAAAATCTCTTCTTAAAGTAATCCCTAGAGATTTATCCATAATATTACTACCAGACTTTGCGGTTATTTTTCCTGGTAAATTTAGGTATTGATGACTTTCAGCTTGTTTAGGGAATAAGCCTTCCCTGAAAAAAGATATGCACGGATCTGCAGATTTTTCTTTCGATCTAAAATATTGATCGGCTGTAATTAAAATCACATTTAAAGTCGTTTCCAACTCATAATCAGTTATTTTTGAGAGAGGGCCTTCTAATGAGAGAGGGCCTTCTAATTTACCTAGATTCTTTACAAATAATTCACCTAGATTCTTATCGGTTCGATGGAATAATCTATAAATACCCCCTATAAATATCTCTTCTTGTTCTGTTAGAGGAATCGGCTGTGAGGATAAGCTTTGAAGATTAATTCGTTTAGTTAATTGAATCTTGTCCTGAAAATACTGAAGTGCTTCACTAATACCTTTTTTCTGCTGATTTGGAATATCATTTCTCTTATTTAATATTTTTAATGCTGCACTTGATATCTTAAGCAGTTCTTGGGGCGGCAGCCTTCTAGTAGTAATAAACTCATCTACCGCACTTTTTAAATAATGATTTATTGGTCCGTCCAAGAACCTTATATAGCCTGTATATTCAGCTAGCAGATGATTAATTAGCTTATTCGCTTTTTTATTTACCAGATCAGTATCAAGATCAGGCAAATTTATTGCTGGTTTGCTTGGTCCTGCGATATTCGCTCTTGCTGCCCCATCTATTCTTTCTGACATATAAAATCACCCTTTTTCACTCGGTCATTCAAAATTAGCTTAAAATGCTAAAAAGAATTTTCAGCAAGAAACCTGATAATACTTAAGATAACAAATAAAAACAGAAAAGTCAATACTTATTTAATGAAAACACGGAAATTTTTAATTCTGCTGCACACACATTTAGTAATTACTTGGGCGATGGCGGCGCTGCGAGCCTTTGCTAAAAAAGCTATATATAATCCCGTCTGTGATTAGATAAGCAAAAAGAGAGACGAGGAAACCAGCTAACTGACAAGGAAATTCTATTTTAAATATCATAAAACTTAGCCATACACTTAAACCAGAAAATATGGCTACCTGAGCTGCTGTACTGTTAATTTTTTTTGCGAAAATCGCAAAGAGAAAAGGGACGACTAGTGTAACAAGTGTGATGGTGGCAGCTTCAGTCGCTAAGTGATAAATATTACCGTTAATAAAAGCGACTATTAAACTAATAATAGTGATAGCGATAGCTGCTTGTTTTATAGAAATAGTTCTATCTATATCTCTGACTTTTTTTCTATGACCCATAAATATTAAAGCTGGTCTGACGAAATTTTCTGCAAAAACCGTAGCTGGGGCAAGAATACAGACACTTGCTGTACTCATAATCGCAGAGAGTATGGCTCCGAAGAATAAAAATTGAATAAAAACATTACCATTATGCATAACGATTTTAGGTAGAACCATCTGTCCATCAGTCAGTTCAGAGATAATCCCGGGCTGGCTTACTTTTATACCAAGGATAATAAATGCTGGAATTAAGCTTATTGCGATATATAGAAAAGCACTGAAAATACCTGAGTATTTAGCTACGGCTGCTGATTTACAGGCTTTAACTCTTTGATATAAATCCTGCTGTGGTAAAGAGCCGATACCGACAGTAATTAGGGCACTAATGAATGTCGCTATAGACATAAAATCCATGTCTGGTACTACATTAAAAAACTCTGGAGGGGTCTGCTGGATTATATTTCCGAGTCCACCAGCCGCAGAGATAATGGGAATAGCTACGGCTAATAGTCCTACTATTATGATGATAGTTTGGCTCATGTCTAATATGGAAATAGCAAGTAAGCCGCCCCACCAGACGTAAAGTAAAAATATAATGGCTCCTATTATCATTCCTATTTCTAAAGGTAGATTAACTAAGGTTTTAAGAATTACGGCGAAAGCTATATACTGAGCAGCTAGCCAGCCGACATAACCCATGATTATGCAGAAACTTGCATAGAAACCGACTTTAGAACCATATTTACTTTTAAAAAAACTAGCGAAGGATAGATAAGGCATTTTATAAAAATGCTTAGAAAAAACCGCACCGATTAAAAATATACAGATAGATGCACCGAATGGATCTTTAATAAGAGCTTTAAAGCCTCTGTTCATAAACTCCGAGGCTGAACCGATGATCATTTCAGAGCCGAACCAAGTCGCAAAAAAAGCGAAGGATGAAATCCAAAAAGGTAATTTAGAACCCGCAAAGACGTAGTCTAAGGTGTTTTTATTTTTCTGGCTTATATAAAAACTAAAGCCGATATTAAACAATATATACAATGCGACCAGAGTGATTAACATGCTGAAATGATTATGTCATTATGCCGTCAAAAAAAAAAGTGTTCAGCCTTAGGTTATAAAACTAGAGTGTGGTGAAAGACTGATTAAGTTTTAAAGCTGTGCATTAAGCAGCAGTTTTTACACAGTTTCACCACACTCTAAGGAAAGAAAGATATTTTACGCTTTTACAGATCCGCAGTATTCATCTATAAATTTTCTTTCTGAAACACTGATATCTTCTAGGCTTGCTATCCAGCTTAGATAGTCTAAATGATTCTCGTTAATTTTCTTACCTTTAAATTTACCTTGAGCGAAACAGAAATTATCATCTTTTAGATTAAACCATTTTCCTGGAATACCTATCTGACCTATGGTCTGATGTTCTAACTCTCTTAGATCACCCTCAAAGAACTGTGGGAACTGCTGTATCTGTGCTGCTAGTATATCTTGAAGCTTTACTGCTGAGAACTCTAGGTACTCATCATCTTTATAATCCTTTCCTAGAAAGAGTTTAGCGGCATTCTTTAGTGTGTAAGGAAAGGCTTTTTTAAAGATTAGGTAAGGATCTATAAATGTGAAGTTTTCCTCAAGAAGCTGATAACCACAGGTTCTATAAAGCTCATTCTGTAATATCTGAAAAGTAAAAGAGAAGTTATAAGCGACGAAAACATTATGTGCTTCTAGCTCCTTGATTATTTCCTCGGCGATATTTTCAAACGGCATAGCATCTTTAAGATCAGAGTTTTTAATACCATGCACTCTAGTAGCGTATTCCTGTATCTCCTTCTGCGGATTAATCAGAAAACTCTTCTCGCGGCCGTTACTACCAAGTAAACTGAGCTTACAGATTCTATCCTTCTGCGGCTCTATACCTGTACTAGCTAGGCTGATAAAGATAGGTTTATCTTTATCGTTCCAGAGAGTTTTCTCGGTGACTGGGTTTAGTGTATTTAATTTTTTAGACATGTGATTCTCCTTTATTAGGAAGATCTTATAAAAAAATTTTCACTTAAATTTTTAATAGAGGAGAAATACGGTAGTATTTTTAACTGTTCATCCAGCCTAGCTGTTCAGGGAAATCTTCGATTTTGTAATTTGTCTTATCTGCGACACTCATCCAGTATAGGCTCTTTTTCAGTAATTCTTTCGTTCCATCAATCAGTATATTAAAAGTATCTCTAACGCTAACTATTCTATTCATTACACTAGTGGTGTAACTAAGTTCAGAGGCTCTTGCTCCTGGATGCTTGGCTTCTCGGAAGTAGCTGGGAATCATGTTTTTATCATCTTGGCCACTGCTGTTTACCGTGATGATACCATCCCATTTTTCTATGAGTTTTCCAATTAGACTACTGATGGAATCCTGTTCTTTAGGACTACTTTCCATACTGAGATAATCTGTTTTTAGGCTTTCAAAAGCTTTTCTGTAATCAGGTGAAAGCCATTCTGGATTGAGTCTTGCTGTAATTTCAGGGTTTTCAAAATACTTATTTAAGGCTTCAACCCCATGATCATTATCTGTAATATTTTTGATCTGATCGCGAAGACCATGTACGAATTCTTCTAAACTCGGGAAGGCTTTTTTTGCTTGATGAGTAGTGGATGAAGCTGGGGCATTTACGTCAGGGTCAGCGTTTAAGAGAGCTACTAAGATAGTATTTAAAGCTATTTTTTCTGTTAATTTACCAAAGCCCTCCATATCTCTTACGGCAGTGCCATTTGCATTTGTGGATACTGCATGAAACTCTCTACCGATGACCTCATCTAGGTCGTGTGTCATAATTTTTCTTAGGATGCTTGCTATAGTTTTAGATTCTAAAGTAGTTTTTGCCAAGAGCTGTTTTGCCCGATGCATAGCACTGATAGTATGTTCTTCAGTAGAGGGTCTTTGTTTTTCTGGTATAGAAGAGTCTGGAAAGCGGATAGTACCTCCTAAGAAACCGACTGCTTTTCTTAGGGGTTGAAAAAACTCAGGCTTTAATTCTACTAACCCTGCTGTAATTGGTGGGGTTCTGGAATGCCCTGCTAGAGTTTGATTTAAGGTAAACATGGCTGACGACGACATCACTAACCATATTAGAAGTTTTAGATTAAGTTTAGGGTTAAATAATTAAAGTTTTAGTTTAAGAAGGATAAATTCTTTTTAAGAAAAAAATTATCCCCCAGAACCTTTTATTTAAAATTGATGAGTCCTAGGGGATAATTTGAAATATTTAAAGAGACCGGTTTAAGCAGTAGCCTTAGCTAAAACACTGGGAAGTTCCGTCAAGTTATAAAAACTAGCTTCACCTCCATAAATCGCTTGCTCAGCTAATTCTTCTTCTATTCTTAATAACTGATTATATTTAGCTACTCTATCAGAGCGAGATGGAGCACCAGTTTTAATCTGACCAGCGTTAGTCGCTACTGCTAGATCTGCTATCGTAGTATCCTCAGTTTCACCAGATCTGTGAGAAATTACTGTAGTGTAACCAGCTCTCTTAGCCATTTCTATAGCGTTAAGAGTTTCAGTTAAAGTACCGATTTGGTTCACTTTAATTAGAATACTGTTAGCGATTTTAGATTTAATACCTCTTAACAGTCTTTCAGTGTTAGTTACGAAAAGATCATCACCGACTAACTGAACTTTTTGGTTTAATCTTCTAGAAGCTTCAGCCCAAGTATCCCAGTCCTCTTCAGCGAAACCATCTTCAATAGAGATAATAGGGTACTGATTTACCCAGCTCTCATATAGATCCACCATCTGTGAGCCACTTAGAGTTTTACCTTCTTTCTCAAGAGTATAAGTTTTAGCTTTAGCATCATAAAGCTCTGTACTAGCTGCATCTATAGCGATAAATAAATCTTTACCAGCTTTAAGTCCAGTTAATTCGATAGCTTTAAGGATTTTTTCGATAGCTTCAGCGTTATTTTTTAAGCTTGGAGCGAAGCCACCTTCATCACCAACGCTAGTCGCCATGCCAGCTTTTTTAAGTACTGATTTTAGCGCATGGAAAGTTTCAGTTCCCCATCTAAGAGCTTCAGAGAAAGAACTTGCACCTACAGGCATTACCATAAATTCTTGAAGATCGACTGAATCTAGAGCGTGTTTGCCACCGTTAAGAATATTCATCATCGGTACAGGAAGCGTTCTAGCATTAGGTCCACCAAGATATTGGTAAAGTGGTAAGCCACTGGCTTGAGCAGAAGCCTTAGCTACAGCTAAGCTTACGCCTAAAATTGCGTTAGCGCCTAATTTAGATTTATTATCAGTGCCATCTAGATCTATAAGTAAACTGTCGATTTCAGCTTGGTAAGTAGGGTCCATGCCGATTAATTCTGGAGCTATGCTTTCATTTACGTTCTGTACTGCTTTAAGAACGCCTTTACCTGAATAACGCTCAGGATCTTCATCTCTAAGCTCACATGCTTCGAAAGCACCAGTACTAGCACCGCTTGGCACTCCAGCCATTCCAGCGCTACCATCAGATAATCTAACTTCTACTTCTACAGTAGGATTTCCTCTACTGTCTAGTATTTCTCTTGCCCAAACGTCTTCTATCATCAAGTCCATAATCGTTAAATATAGCAATAATAAGTGGATTTATGGGTTAAGGGAATTTACCTCTGGGAATTTCTACGCTTATTATAGTATTATTTTAAGCGATTATGTCTTGCAGCAATTTTACGACTATATTAACTTACTTTAACGATGCTCTATTACAGAGATTATTTAATAGCGCGTTCATAACAGAGGGGTTTATTAATAATGATTATATAGAACCAGAGCGTCAACTTTCCTTCCTTTGCCCTGCAAGCTCAGATGATCCAGGCAAACCAAGCGAAGTTAATCAAAATAAGCTAAAAAATGTTGTGTCGGATACTCAAACTATTCAGCGTCAAGTCGGTGAAATTTTAGCTAATGCCGTTAAATCAGAACCAGTTTATGCTGAACAAGGACAAGATTTAGCGCCTTTGGCTGAGCAAAAACTTTACTATTTAGGCGAGTTTATCGATTTTTTGACTCGTTTAATCAATGGGAAGCAGAACATAGATATTACTAAAAATCAAATGGTCTCACGGACTGATTTACCTGAGGCATTTTCTAATTTTCTGGATGACACTTTACCAGCAATAGCTAATGCTGCTGATTCTAGGCGAAATAATATTAAAGAGCTAAATAAAGATTTTGTATTAAGCTTCAAGGAAGTGGTGAAAGATTCTTTAGGTAATAATGCTCTAACTCAATTAGAACGACTAGACTCATTAATTGTTGAGAATTTAGCGCGGGTACATGAGAGTATCAAACAATCAGAAGAGTATGTCGATTTTAATTTAGATCAATATGCTCCAGAGCTTACCCAAAATACAAGCGGTAATTTTGATGGCTTGAACATTTTCATTTCTGTTGGTAATCATCAGGGTCCAAAGGCTGCTGATTTACTTGGTCAGATGGCTCTGAATATCTCCAAAGCGGGCTTTCACGTGATGCCACTTGTAGTTGAAGGAGAAGAAGATGATCCAGTTTATAGAATAGCTATTCCGTTAGGGGAAGCTTGATTTGCCTAGAGCTACTTTGAATTAATAAATCCGAGAGTTTTTATCTGAAAGCTGAACTTCTGCTAACTTCTCTGAAATTTTCACCCCCATATTAAAATTTAGTACTAAATTTTTAAGTCAGGGTAAAATTTTAGTATTATGAAACGTTATTTAGAAGAGCAAATTAAAAACGACCTTAAAGAAAAGATGGTTTTACTTGCAGGTCCACGTCAATGTGGCAAGACTACGCTCGGCATGAGTATTATTAAAAAAGATAAAAAACGTTATCTAAATTGGGATATATCTGAAGATAAGGAATTGATTCTCAAAAAAGCTTTCCCTAGTGAATCTGGTTACTTAGTTTTAGATGAGATTCATAAATTTGCACGCTGGCGTAACTTATTAAAGGGTCTCTATGATGAGAGAAAAAATGATTTAAAGATTTTAGTTACAGGTTCAGCTAAATTAGATCATTATCGTCGTGGAGGTGATTCTTTGCAAGGGCGTTATCACTTATTGAGACTGCATCCTCTGAGCATAAAAGAAATAGGTAAAAAGAAACAGGAGCTTTTAATTCAGCTTCTAGATTTAGGGCCTTTTCCTGAACCATTTCTATCTAATGATAAAACCTCTGCTAGACGCTGGTCTAGAGAATATAGGACTAGGTTAATTAATGAAGAAATTACTAGTCTAGAAAAAGTCTCTGAGATATCTTTATTAGACCTGTTATCACTGCGTCTTATAGATTCAGTCGGGAGTACCCTCTCTATTAACTCTCTTCGAGAAGATTTAGAAGTTTCTCACCAGACGCTGAAACGCTGGATAGAAATACTCTCTAATCTATATCATGTCTACCGCCTCTATTCTTTTGGTTCTCCTAAAATTAAGGCTGTAAAAAAAGAATCTAAATTATATTTTTTTGACTGGAATCTCATTGAAAATCAGGCTGCCCGCTTTGAAAACCTAGTCGCTAACCACCTTTTAAAATGGTGTCACTTTATTGAAGATACTGAGGGTTACGATATGGAGCTAAGAATGTACCGTGATTTAGAGCAGCGAGAAGTGGACTTCGTTATTTTAAAAAATCGTAAGCCTATTGAATTTATAGAAGTGAAACTCTCCAGTCAGGGATTAGATTCTAATTTAATTTATCTTAAGAAAAAGTTTCCAGAAGTTGAGGCTACACAGATTTCATTAGAAGAGTGTGATGATCTGAAAATAGGTGATTATGGGATTCGGAGGTGTTCTGCTTTGGATTATCTTTGGGAGAAGGTTTAAGACCTAATTTGTAAGTACAGTGAATCCGCACAAAGATCAATCCCATTAAGCCATTGAAGTGAACGCTTATCAGAAGAAATTCTCACTTGTCTAAAATTCTCTATATTTTCTAAAGCTTGAAAAACACCTCTGCCAATTTTTTCAGAAAGATCTATCTCGCCAGTAACACCATCTTCAAAGCTTAATAGGAGCTTATATGCTTCAAGAGCTATGCAGGACTGGATTTTATGAAATTGTTTGCTCATAACTAATGTATTGTACATAACGCTGCTTAAATTTATATTCTAATTCAAATGCAGTAAAATACTGTATGATTTCAAAACTTAAATACTAATAACTAATCTGGATTAGCTGTTAGCAAAACTTCCTGAACTCAATTTCACAAAACTAGAATATCTGAGTATTTTATGAACTGCACTTCATAAAATTCCATAAAAAATATTTTTATGAATTAGACTTCATAGATTTTATGGAAGCTTTGTAAATTAATTAGAGAGCCTAATTAGTCTGGGCTGGCTTTTGGGGAGAGGTACTGGAAGGAAAAACTAATGCTCTTGTCTCCAGCTGAAGCATCTTCATCTGCAAATTTGAAATATTCTTGAGTGAAATCTTCATTCTGCCAGTTATCTATGGATTTTATGAAATTCTTGAGAGCTCGTAAGTCCTTGAAAGCACTGTCAATCTGATATTCCGCCCAAGGTTCTAGATTTTGATAAAAACATGACATAATCCAGCAGCTTTTATTTTCACCATCATCTTGTGTGTATGATCCAATAAGATACTCTAAAAATAGTTTAAAGAAATCCTTATCAGTATTGAGTTTTTCTCGTAGAATAAATAAGGCATTTTCTTTTAAGAAACGTTGAGCAATAGAAATAATCACAAAAAGACTTTCTGATGAAAAGATTTCTTTAGTGTCTAGATAAGCTTTGAAAACCTCGTTTATAAAGTTCAGCAAACAATCACTAGAGGGAGCAAAGTAATAGTTATATTCAATACCAGCATAATCATAAGTGTCCAAATCTATAGAAAATTGGTTCAAAAAAATCAGAATAAATAAATGAGAATTGATTTGCTTTCCTTTATGCTCTTGAAGTCTCTGCCATAAAGAATCTTGTATTTTTCTTTGCAAATCTTCTCTTTCTTGATCGAACTGTTGTGAAAGTAATCTCCGTGATAATAATTCTGCCATAAAACACTGATCTGTAAAGGCTCTAAATAATGGCTGAGCCGAAGTTAAAAATATTACAGCAAAAAACTTCTCATATACCTCAGTGATATCAGTTAAATAAAGATCCCTGAGTAGCATTAAAAAAGAACTATATTTTTCTTCAGAACAATATTCTTTTAATTTCTTATCTAAATTCTCTAGAGATGGCGAATTTATAAACTCTTTAAATTCACTTGGTTTAATTTTTGAATTTTCATAGTTATACCCAAGAGAAAAATAAAGTTCAAAAGAATAAAATTTTCTAAGACCCAATGATGAGATGCTTTGATTGTGAGCAATCTCAAAAATAGAATCTTCTTCTGGTTGTGTTTTATCAAAAAGATATTCTAAAAGTTTCTTTGGATCTTTCTGTAAATTCAGCTCAACTTTTAAATAATAAGTTATATCAATTCTTGAAGATGGTTTCGGTGAATCTAAATACTCAGAACGCTTCTCCTTCAGCGTTTGGTAAACATCATGATAATTCAAATCTAAAAGCTTAAGTACAAGTAAATCATAGGGATCAACGTTATCACCTAGAAAACCATAAGCATTATTAAAACTCTGTGAGAGCTTCTCCAAATCTCTAAAAGTTTTTATTTCTTTAGATAAAATTCTAGAAAGCTTTACTTCTCTAGAAAGCGTACCGCTATCATCATTTTCTTGGTTAATTTTGTTAGTAATCTTTTCCTTAATCTTTTTAGGAATGTGGAGCTTATTCACAAGCATTTCCACTAAATGACGTTCTGGAATTAAAGGAAGATCAATTTCATTAGGGAAGATTTTATCTAAATATTTTAAATCGAGAGCTGATTCTTTTAAAACCCTGTGCAGATGGTCTTTGTCATAAGCTATTATAAATTTTATTTTTTTGAAACTCGCTATTTGCCTTACTAACTGTAAAGTTTTGATACACTCTGCTGCTTCTAGACGATCTATATCATCAATAATAATGAGGATTTGTTTATCTTGAATAATCTCAGGTAAATGTTTATTGATTTCTTTAAATTCATGCTCACGAGAGCCTTCTAGATTAAATAAAAATGTAAAAGCAGATTGGTATTGAGTATTTAAAAGATTTTTATATCTCTCTAAATTACTATCTAAAACTAGACTGCGTAGTGGGAATCTCTTCTTTAATTTTTCTTTTAAGACAGATATAAATTCAGAAGCAATCTGACTAGAATCTGTACAGTACCAAGGATTGAAATCTATAAGCAAAAGTTTATCCTTATACATGTTTTCAGCATACTCTTTAATAAATTCTATAGTCTTGGTTTTACCACTGCCCCAAGAAGCTTGCAGACCAAAAATTTCTGCTTCATCTTTAAGCTTGTCATTTGAGTTAGGTTTTAGAATCATATCTAAAAATTTTTGAGCAAATTCTTTACGTCCATAATGTTCTTCTTGCTCACTGCTAGAGTTTGTTGAGTTCGGTTCTTTTTGAGGGCAAGCCTTGGTGCTTTGTCTGAATGAAAATATTGTCGTTACCATTAAAGCTATAAATGAAAGAAAAGGAAATTTAAAATCTAGATAATGACCAGCGATTAAAAGAGGAAAATCAAACAAAGATCTAAAAGAATCTGTTTTTAAAAACCCAAGAACTGTTACTGCTAATAAAACACCTAAAGTATCTGGCTTAATGAGTTTCTTAGAACAAGTGAGAAAAATTATGTATAAAATAGATATGCTTATTAGAATCCATGAGAAAAAAATATTATCAAACAAAGCAAGTACCTGAGTTTGAGGGGGTTTTAAAGATAAATTTATTAACTCAATTGATAAAGATAAAGCCAAAAAAGTTAAGGAAAAGCTTTTCAGAAATTCTACTAAATTAGCTTTGCATTTAACGATAAACATTGTTAGTCCCAGAATGACCGCCTATATTTAAAACAAGTATATGTAAAGAACCGTTGCTAAATTCCCAAATAATTCTAATATCACCGCTAATAAAAGAGCTGTAAACTTTACCATCATACATGGCAGTATTCACACCGTGAGTATTTAAGCTAGGAGAAAAAGGATCGACAGAGAGACTTTCTAAAGCTTTACTAATTTGCTTTTCCAAAATCTTACTTTTTTTACAAAGCTTGGCATACTTCTTTGCTGCAAATTTTGTAAATTCAATTTTATAATTATCGCTCATGTTTTTACAAGGATCTTATCAATCATCCTCTTCAGCAAAATCAATCAGAGACTTGTGAAATGAAGCACTCTTAGGATTAAAAACCTTAACTTTACCTTGCTTTTTATCTTCTAGACTTTTTAACAATTCATCTTGCTCTTCGTTAGACAAATTAATAGAAGGCATTTTACTATTCAAAGATATATTAATGTTTTCTTGAAGAAAATTATTAATTAAAAATCTAACAACATCAGTTACTGAATCAAAACCTGCACTTTCTGCTTTAAGTTCAAGATGCCTCTTCTTTTCAGAACTAATTGGGATCTGTATTCTAGTGTCTTTATCGTTAACCTTTTTGGCAGCAGGTCTTGCTACTTGTATAAGTGCATGCAGTGAACCCACCTTAGTAGACTTCTTTGATATATTTCTATCATTTTTTAGCATCTATTATCAAATTATACCCATTTAAGTTAAAAATTAGTAAATTCATGGAAATCTGGTTTCACTCACCCTTCAAATCCTTCCTCCCAATCCAAGCATAAAGACAAGGAATAATAAACAGAGTAAGGAAAGTAGAGAAAAGCATACCAGCGACTATAACGACACCCAGACTTTGACGGGATTGTGAGCCTATGCCTGTAGCTAAGGCGATAGGTAATATACCTAAAACTGTCGCTAGAGCGGTCATCAAGATAGGTCTTAAACGCAGCCTACAAGCTGCTTGTATCGCATCATAGACTGGCATTTTTTCACGCTGCTGATCTATAAACTCGACTAAGAGAATACCGTTTTTAGAAGCTAGCCCGATTAACATTACTATACCTATCTGGCTGTAGATGTTAATGCTTATGTTATTAAACTGTGGAATGACGAACTGTATCCAGAAAGGCGCTCCTAGAGCTATGGCTGTTTTCGTAATCAGTGGGGAGAGCTGGAATATGGCAAGCCCCAAAAGACCGCCAGTAATCGCTAGCGGTACTGTAAATAAAATGACGAGAGGACTTCTAAAGCTCTCAAACTGCCCAGCTAGAAATAGATAGGCGAAAAGTAAGGCTATCGCAAAGGTGATATAAAGAGCGGTGTTACTCTCTTTTTCCTCTCTAGAAACGCCTTTATAATCTATCTCGAAGTCTACGGGCTTATCTGGGGATTCTGCGACGATTTTAAAAATAAGTTTTTCTAAATCTCTTAAACCTTCACTAGCTGGTACTCCGGGGACTGGTACTGCTTGAATGCTTACTGAGCGTCTTCGGTTTAAGTGATTCCACTCCTCGACACCGACTTTAGGAGTGACTTCTATTAAGTTAGACAGGGCGATTAATTGCCCGCTTTCTGTTTTAATAGGTACTTCGCCGAGTTTACGAATTTCATCTTTTTCATATTTAGGTAACCTCGCTATAACCTTATAATTTTCACCTTTAAGGTTAAATTCAGTTAGATCATCGCTAGCGAAAAGTATCTGTAAACTACGCGCTATCTCACGCATATTCACGCCAAGCTTTTGGGCTTTATCCCTGTCTATGCGTACTTCTAACTCTGGTTTATTAAAACTCAAATCAGATTTACTGAATATCAGTCTAGGCAAGCTGTTCGCTTCAGCGAGTATTTTTTTACTCAGCTTAGATAGAAAATCTATATTCTGACTTTTTAAAACTATTTCTATCGGTAGTGAGCCGAAACCCGTTTCTGGTCCTGAAGATGGGAATATCGGCAATACGAAAGCTTCTGGAATAGATCTAAACGTCTCGAATAACGGTCCAGCTATCGCGAAAACATTTTTAGAACGCTCATCCCAGGGTATTAATCTGTTAATCATAATTCCCTGATTGACTTTACCTGGTCCATCTCTACCAAAGGCAGCGACAGAGATGATCGTATCCATTTCAGGGATTTTATTTAATATGTTTTCAGCCTTGCGCATCTGCTTATCGAGGTAATCTAAGTTAGTTCCAGTACGGGTTTGGATTAATGTTAGGAAATTCCCTCTGTCTTCATTTGGTATAAAATCTTTAGGAATATAGGTGAACATCGCAGCTGAGATTAGGCTACAGCTAATAGCACTCAGGATAACTATGAGTCTTTTATGTCTTAAGCAGAAGGGAATACTGCTTACATAAGTGTTTTCGATAAAATCATAAAAATCACCGATAGCTCCTAGTATATTACCTATAAAAGTTTTTCTAATATGGTACTGTTGCCGAACTCCAATTTCTGCGTTTTCGTCGTCCTCATGATCCTCATGTACTTCGAGTACACTGCGGTCATTCGTCCTCCTCAGCCTTGAACTTGTACGTTTGGCAACAGTACCATTATGTCTAAGGATTTTAGAGCAGAGCATCGGAGCTAGAGTTAAAGCGACGAAGGCTGATATTAAAGTAGCGAAACACAGTGAAAACGCAAATTCAGAAAGTAATCTGCCCGAGAGACCTTTTAGAAAGGCTACTGGTAAGAAAATAACTATAAGTACGAGAGTGGTCGCCATTACAGCTAGGGTGATCTCCTTAGTACCCTCTTTAGCAGCGACTTTAGGGTCATAGCCCTCTTCTATTTTTCTATAGACATTCTCTAGGACTATAATCGAATCATCTACTACTATACCTATCGCTATAACTAAGCCTAATAGAGTCATTAGATTTATAGTGAAACCGAGTACTGCAAGACCACCCATAACCCCTATGATACTTATAGGGATAGAGATAGCTGGGATTAAAGTGCTTCTTAAGTTTCTTAGGAAAAGAAAAATGATAATAATAACGAGGAGGCTAGAAAAAAGAACTGTAAAGAAAAGGTCTTCTATACTATATTTGATAAACTTTGCAGAGTCGAAACCGACTTCCATGCTTATATCTTTAGGTATTTTAGTTTTTAATTCTTTAATACGCTTGTGTACTTCATCTGAAATCTTTATCGTATTTGCTTTAGACTGTTTTACTACCCCGAGTCCAAAACCCTTTTCACCATTAAATCTAACGAAGCTTCTATCATTTTCTGCTCCTTCTTTAATGTCTGAGACATCACTTAAGCGTATTACCCCAGTTGGAGTCTGCTTGACGATTAAGTTAGCGTAGGCTTCCACTGTTTTAAGGGTGGCATCGACTTTAACACTAAACTCAGTATTTTTAGATTCGATTAAGCCACCAGGAAGTTCTAGGTTATTATCACGCATCGCCTTTTCTAAATCTAGGACGCTGAGACCATGATAAGCCAGCTTCTGAGGATCTAAGAGAACCTGAATAGATTTACGTTTCTCGCCGCCGAATATTACTTTACTGACGCCATCTATGGTCTGGAAATAGTCTTTAATATTACTGTCTACATACTCAGAGAGTTCCAGTAAATCTCTTTCGTCAGATTTAATTAAAATCCACATTATAGGACTAGCATCAGCTTCGGCTTTAGCGATCTGCGGGTCATCAGCATTATCTGGTAGCTTAGAAGCTATTCTAGAGACCTTCTCTCTAACGTCCTGGGCAGCGGTGTCTATATTTTTAGATAGCTCGAATTCTACTACTACTGAGCTAACCTGATCTCTACTGTTAGAAATTAAGGATTTAATGCCACTGATACTCGTAAGCTCTTCTTCGATAACGTTAGTAAGTTCGCTCTCTATGACTTCAGCATTAGCACCAGGATAGACGGTAGTCACTGTGACTATCGGTGCATCTATATCTGGGTATTCCCTTATGGGCAGGCGGGTAAAAGAAATTAAACCGACCAAAACTATCAGCAGTGAAAAAACACTAGCCAAGACAGGTCTATTAACTGATAAATCACTAATCGACACGGCTTAATTTAGCTCCTTCATAAATACTGTAGAGACCAGCGTAGATAACTAATTCACCCTCATTAATACCCTTAGTAACTTCTACTAAGGCGTTTTTTCTCAGACCTGTTTCGACGGGCTTTTTAACAGCGTTGTAGAAACCATCTTCACTAGCAGGTTCTGCAATAAAAACATATTCCTGTCCTTGATCTAAATAAATAGCTTCCTCTTTAACGGCTAGGATATTATTTTTGTCTTTTACTTTCTGCCTAATTCTAATATACTGATTAGGCTTTAATATATTAGTGTTATTAGCTAAACTGGCTCTGACTAGTATGGATTTAGTTTCAGAATTTACGCTAGGTGAAATAAAGTCTATGCGTGCTTTAGTTACCACGGTTTTATCGACATCACTAGTGAGATCTAATTCCTGACCTAGGCTAACATAGGGTATAAGCCTCTCTGGAATAGTGTAGGAAACTCTTAAAGGGTGAACTTTTACTAATTCTAGAATCGGGTCGCCGATTCTCACATAGTCACCAGGGTCGACGATAATCTTTCCTATTACTCCAGAACTAATAGCTTTTATAAGTAAGTTTCCATAACTGGCTTCTACATTTCTTAAAGCAGTTTCATATACGAGAAACTCTGTTCTAGAAATAGCTTCTTCATCATATAGTTTTTTAAAGATTCGATAATTTTCTTGTGCTTTAGCTAATTCAGCTTTAATATCATCACCTTTAATTTTTACTAAAGCTTGTCCTTCGTTTACTGAATCACCTTCCCTCACTAAAATATTATTTACTTGCCCGGCTCTTTCCGCGGCGACAGTTATTTCTCTATAAGCTTTTAATTCAGCTACTGTTTCGAAATCTTGCTCTAAATTAGTCCTTGAAGCTGCTTCGAATTTAACAGGCAGTGGGCGAGATGGTTTAGCTGGAGGATTTTTCTGTGAGCAAGCGAAGCTAAGAAAGCAGAAAAACATTATTGAAATTAAGTGGGCTATTTTAGGCATAAATCTCAGATATAATCATAACCTAGCCCCTTAACCCTTGTTATTACTCTTGTGGAAATAGAGGGAAAGGGTGGCGAAAGTAAAGAAGGTGGAGTTCTGGAATACTCTCATTGGTCTTTAAGGAATTTAGAATGTCCCTAGTGCGTGAATTTAGAAAATTTTCTGATAACCTTAGAGCGGTTCTTGATTTAAGCTCGCTGCAAAATCCTTCTAATCCCACTCTTGCTTTAAATCTTCTGACTAAAAATAATGAAAAGACTATTAAAGCTGCTTTAGAATCCTGCCATGATGTAGTCGATGAGATAATCGTGGTGGATACAGGTTCTAGTGATGGGACTAAGTCGATTTTAAAATCTTACTCAAAGGTGAAACTCATAGAGGAAGAGAGTTTTAAGGGTTATAGTTATCACCGTAATCAAGCTATAAAAGCGACTAAGAGTGACTGGATTTTAGTTTTTGATAGTGATGAATTTTTATCTACCTTTCTAGCGGAGAGGATTAGGCAGCTTATTAGGTCTAAAATCTTTTCTAAATATCGCATGTATAGTCGCTGGATTAATAAAATTTATGAAGATGGCTCAGCGACTTATGTAGCCCCGAATAAGATTTTTAAGGGTAGATATAATGCTCGTACTAGGCTATTTCGTAATCTAAAAGGAATAGAGTTTCGTGGTGAGATACATGAATCGGTTTTTGGTTTAGAGAAAATTCGTTTTAAAGACCTTACCTATGATTATGCGGTTTATCATTTAGATGTAGCTGTAAATACTATAGAACAGCGTTTAGAAAAAACGGTACATCGTAATCGTTTAAAACCAGGTACTGCGTACCCAGAGGAGTATTTACCAGAGCTTTACTTTTTTAAGTATAATCGGGTAAATGAGCCTGATTTAGCTTTACTGAAATATGTAAGTCTTTAATTTGGCTTCAAAAGTATTAAGATAGCAGCTTTCAAGTTTTTTCTTAATCGGAATTTAATTTTTTGAATATATAAGTACATTAGGGTCTTAGTAAGACTTGGTTTGGCTTATGGAAATTAATAACACTAGAGCACAGACAGTTGAATATTTAAAACTTTATCAGGACTTGCTTTCGCGTTTCGCTGTGAACGATCGCAAGATAGGTACTACTGAGCAGGCTGCCATTAGTTTTATTGATGTTAACGCTAATTCTGTTTTAGATACTACTGAACAAGCAAGCTTGAATAGCTTTAATCTAAAGCTTGATCAGGTGATTGCTAATTCTGCCACTTCTTTAGATTCCAAGGGGCGATTTGCCAATAATATTGATTTAGATGGACTGAATGGTATAAATTCACAGGATAAAACTATCTTTGAGCGAATAATTACTATTTCTAAAGATGTTTATGAAAAAATGGAAGAAAATCTAATTGGTTCTTTAACAAAAGGTAAAGTCTCCATTTTAGATACTCCTTTTAATGAGTACGACATGGCAAAGGTTTTAGAGGCTGTTAGAAATGGTAGAGAAAATTATTTATATCCAATTACCTGGTCTAATGATGCGACACGAGTAGCGGATATGCAAGCGAGTGTTCCACCATTATCGGTATCAGCATTTCAGGAATTATTCAATGGCAATCGAGGAATGGGCGTTACGGGATTATTTGATGAGGGTTTAAGTTTAGCTAAGGCAAAGAAGGTATTAGATTTAATAGATAATGGTATAACGGATGTAAATCGTTTAAGGTTTTACGGGCGAGTATTAGACAGTGGAGTATTAATTACAGCTCAGACGATAAAGGCATTTGATGATTTATGGAATAAGCCAGAGTTTGCTGGTGTAAGTGTATCTCCGTTAGGTCAAATAAAGACGCCTAG
>DUDT01000002.1 GCA_005110385.1 Candidatus Melainabacteria bacterium
GCTCTAAATCATAGCTGTGCCATGATCAGGGACAATGTTAAAAGGCTAAGTAGGCGTACTTGGTGTACTACTAAAAGAATTCATATGCTAGAACATATACTCTATATCTATGCCTATTTTCACAACCTAGTCATAGATAAGGCTACTCTTCTTATGAAAAATTTGATTTGAAATGGGGGAAATGCTTCGCTCTCAGGGATTTAGGCTTGCCTTGTAGGAGAAATTAAGGGGGGCAGTTTACTATTGTCTTAACTTAGGATTAACCAAAGGATTTAAAATCTCTACTAATAAATTAGAAGCTGTAAGTATGGCTGAGAAAACTACTACCACTGCGGTTACTAAAAAATAATCACGATTAATAAAAGCTGTAACAAAATATTTCCCCATACCAGGTAGAGCATAGACGAATTCGACTACAAATGAGCCAGTAATTAATATCGCAAAAAGCGGTCCTATGTAAGCAAGTATGGGTAGTAGAGCATTAACCAAAGCATGTTTATAAAGAATGTGAAATTGATCTAAACCTTTCGCCATCGCAGTTTTAATATAACCTTGTTCGTAGGTATTCGCGAAAGCAGTTCTGGTGATCCGCATAATATAAGCTGTCGGAGCGACACTGAGAGTTAAGGCTGGCAGTATCATGTATTCTGGACCTTCCCAGAGAGCGACTGGTAGAAGATTAAAGTAAAGACCGAATACGCCTATTAATAATCCAGCCGTGACGAAGCTTGGGAGTGATATCGCAGCATCGGCATAACTAGAGAGTATGATAAAAAGAGGGTCAAAGCCCTTTCTGTAATTAGTTTTATAACCTAAATATACGCCTCCAGAGATTCCAGCTGTAATCGCTATGATAAAAGCTAAACCACCAAGAGTAAAAGATATGGGCATAGCTTCAGTTAAAATATCCATTACTTCACGATTTGGATACTTTAAGCTAGGACCGAAATCGAAATGGGTAAAGATTTTAGAAATATAAGAAAAATACTGCTCTATTAAAGGCTTATTTAAACCATATTTAGCTTCCATTCGAGCCATAACTTCAGCTGGTAAATGCCTATCAGTAGAAAAAGGACTACCAGGTAAAAGCCTGAGCAAGAAAAATGATGCTGAGCTTATAAAGAATATCGAAAATAAAAAAGTGCTTAGCTTATTAGCTACCAGTCTTAGCGATTTCAACATACTTACGACCATTATAATAACCGCAAGATGGGCAAATATTATGGGCTAGATGATTAGAGCCACAGTTATTACAAGCAATAACGTTAGGTAACTTACCTTTCCAGTTAGCTCTTCTTTGTTGCTGTCTTTGATGCGAATGGTTCTTCTTAGGTACTGCCATAATAACTCCAGTTTGGTAACCGAGTCATATATTATAACAAAAAGATTTGTATTTGACCATAAAGCTTTCTTTTGTTGTTATTATTTATAAGGTTATGCAAATTGAGATAAGTAATAGAGATGAGAACAATATAGTTACTCTTGAAATAAAGACAGAAGCTGGTGTAGCAAAGGATTCATACTATAAAACTATAAGTATAGTTCGCAATCAAGTTAATATTCCTGGATTTCGTAAGGGTAAGGCTCCTACTAATATGGTTATAAATCATGTTGGTGAGGATTATATTAAAGCTAGAACACTTACTCAAGATTTTTTATTAGATCTTTTAAACACTGCTGTTAAAAAACAGGCTTTAGATATTATCGCAGTGCAGAGCATTGATAAAGTTGAGCTTGATACACCAGAATCTTCAGTGATTATGTCAGCTACGTTAGAAGTCTATCCAGAAGTGAAAATCTCTGAATATAAAGGTCTTAATATAGAAGTGGAATTAGCTCCTGCTGATTTTGATAAGCAGTTAGAAGAATCGCTTACTCGAATCCAAAAGTCTTTTGTGACTTTTCAAGAAGCGGCTGATGCTTTAATCGAATCTGGTGATCAGATCTCTTTAGATTTTGATGGGCAGTATAATGCTGGTACTGAGGCTGAGCCTAACTGGATCGCTAAAGAAGGCATGAAGGCAGAAGATTATAAAGTTACAGTCGAGCCAGGTAATTTTATAGATAACTTCTTAGAGCAGACCGTTGGCTTGAAAGTTGGTGATGAGAAAGAAATCTTCGTTAAATTCCCAGAGGATTACGGCGCCGAGGATTTAGCGGGCAAGGCAGCTAAATTTGCGATTAAAATTAAGGGGATTTTTAAACCAGAGCTTCCTGCTTTAGATGATGAATTAGCTAAGAAAAATAAAAGTCCTAAAGCTGAGACTTTAGAAGAACTTAAAACTAAGCTAAAAGAGAATTTAGAAACTGCTTACGCCAAAGAAAAAGAATTAGCGACTGAAGTTGCTTTATTTAAAGCACTTAGAGAGAAAGCTGAATTTGATATTCCTGAAAAAGCTATAGAGATGAATGTACGTCAGGATCTTATGAATATGGCAAGACAGTTCGGTATACCGCCAGAACAGATGATGTCATTAATGGGAACATTGCCGCTTGATAAAAATAGAGAAGTGACTAAAGAGAAGTTAGCTAATTCTTTAATTCTTGGCACTATAGTTAGATTAGAAAATATTAGTCCGACGACTGAAGAGCTTGAAGCTAAGTGGAAAGAACATTCAGAATCTTCTTGTAAAGGAGATCATAAGTCTGATAAACACAAAGCTGATTTTATGCTAGATGTAGCTCTTGAGCTAGCCATAGAAAAGGCTAATGAAATGCTTCTAGAAGCTAATAAAATTACTTACCTAGAGAAGAAATTAGAGGCACCGGCCGCTGAAGCTGTAGCTTAATACAGGGATCAGAGCAGTGCTTTGCGCTGTTGCCGAACGTGCAAAACGCAGAAATTGGAGTTCGGCAATAGTGCCTTTTAGTATTTTCTTGCTACATTAAAAACATTCGCCCCGAAAATATTCTCTAAAAGATCGGCTACCCATTCAGCAGATTCACCCCGCTTATCCCAAGCTTCTCTGCTCGGGCAGTGTTCGACTATGTCTATAGAAGATAATCTATTCTCTCGCCTAAGTTTCATATCTACATACCTAGCTATGCTAAGAACTTCTCTGTAATTTAACTGCCCTAAAGAATAGTTACTAACGCCACTCAGATCAAAAGCATTTAAGTCAAAAATAAGATGAATATATTCACAATGATTTAAATCTTCTAAAGCCTTATCTAGAACAATATTAATACCTAGATCAGATACATCTTCCATAGAGAAATAATTATGATTAACGGAATCTTGTGCAGATCGGTGATTAATGCCGATATGTGCTACATTTTCTTGATCAATGATCGGCAATGATAGCTGATTTGAGAGGATAATGTTTTTAAAATCTTCATGGAGCTCAGCTCCTAAGCCAGTGTGAGTCAGGGCTGTGAACGCCATTCTATTAGCATTCCAGCTTTTAGTAACTTCAGGAGAACTATTTCCGAAATGGTTACTAAACCAGAGGCAGCCCACTTTATTTCTTAAATTATGCTCTTGATAAAATTTCATAAGCCCTGATAAGCTAGCGATACTGAGACTGGCATCCCCACCAAGTATTACTGGAATATGCCCTAAGCCCCGCGAGAAAAAAACTTGTTCGCGAAGCCAGTTATTTACACTGATAATCGCTTCGATATTTCTGATACGTAGAGCATGTTCTTGTATTTCAAAAGGACCAAGACTAGGAGGTTCTATAAGATTAACTTTTACATTTAGAGCTTCTAGAGTTCTAGTTAATTCACTATCGCCAAGTATACTGTAAGCTCCTTCTTGAGCAAGATTATCGGTTCCACCAAACCCATAAGGACAGATAATTAAATCCAAGGAAGGACTTTCTTTCCATTCAAGGCGTTTATGGCTTTTTAAAAAATCTAAATTTTGCATAACAATAGCTTTTGCCTGTTAATATTATAGCTATGGTTAGCACTGAAACTGCAACAAGCACTGGTCTTAAAACAGAAGATTTAGTTATTAATATGGGTCCTCAACACCCTTCAACGCACGGCGTTCTGAGGCTTAAACTCGTCTTACATGGCGAAGTAGTAAAACAGTGTGAGCCTGTAATTGGTTATTTACACCGTGGCATGGAATGGCTGGGTCAAAACCGTAATTTCGTACAGTATCAGGCTTTAGTAGACAGAGTTGATTATTTAGCTGGAATGAGCGATAGCCATGCCTATGTAGGGGCTGTAGAGCAGATCGCAGGCATAGAAGTGCCGCAGAGAGCTGAATACTTAAGAATACTTATGGCAGAACTGAATAGAATCTGTTCACACCAGCTTTCACTCGGTATTTTCATGTTGGATTTAGGGGCGATGATGGGCTTCCCTTTTTATGCTTTTAGAGATAGAGAATCTATACTGTCACTTTTAGAGGAAGTTTCTGGACAGCGTATGATGTTTAATTATATTCGTATCGGTGGCGTGCAGCAGGATTTGCCGAAGGGCTGGCTTGCTAAAGCAGAGGCTTTAGTTAAAGATAAACTTTTAGGTTACGTCGATGAATACGAAGATATTATTACTAATAACCCGATATTTATTTCTAGGACTAAAGAAATAGGTATTATTGAACCTAATTCTGCTAGAGCTTTTGGTCTTACTGGGCCTAACATTAGAGCTTCTGGAGTGGATTATGATATTAGAACTGCTAAGCCATATTCTAGGTATAAAGAATTCGATTTCAAAGTTATTACTCGTGAAGAGGGTGATATTTTCGCTAGGTATAAGTGCAGAGTGGAAGAGATTCGTGAATCTTGCAAGATAGTGCTTCAAGCTATAGAGAAGATCAGATCACTACCAAGTGGGGAGCAAGCAGCGAAAGAAACTGAGCTTGTGGCGAAAAAAATTATGCCAGGTTTTAAAGCTCCAGCTGGTGAGACTTATTTTGCCGTAGAGTCACCTAGAGGCGAGTTAGGTGTACATTTAATTACTGATGGCACTGCTGTTCCATATCGTATTAAATGGAGATCACCGTCTTTCTTTGCGACTAATTTTTTACCAGAAATGGCTATAGGTCAGCCTATCGCTGATATCGTTGCGGTATTTTCATCTCTTGACGTAATCTTACCTGACGTAGATCGTTAGATAGGGGCCGCTAAGACAGAGCTGATATATTTTATAAGGATGATTCCGAAAAGTTTTAGTATCATAAGCAGAAATTAGCTCTCACCAGAGCTTTCTTAAGGTAAAATGAGAATCAATGAATTCAAGTGCACGATATAAGCTAGGTGAAATTCTTATAAGATTAGGTGTCTTAACTGATGACAAATTAGCTAAAGCCCTTGAGATGCAATCTCAGCAAGATCCTTTAGAAAGATTTCCTATCGGTAGAATTTTACTGGAAGAAGGTTTTATCGAACCAAATGATCTTATTCAAGCAATTAAAATTCAAACTGGCCAAGCTGAACTGCCTGAGTAATTCTTGAATTAAGCGAGAATCGCGCTTCTCCTGGTGTTCTTAATATAGACAATGAAAGATTTTTTACTCTCAAACCTTGAACATCATCCCTGTTTTTCCCATCCTAAAGATCCCCATCTGCCTTTAGCAAACGGCGATCTTAACGAGCTGTGCTTGAAAAATTCTAAAATACATATATCGCGCTGCCCTGGACGATTAAGTTTTAGCAAACACTGTGATTACGTAAATAATGACTTACTTTATCTAGCAGCTAATTATGAAACTTTAGTGGCTGTGCAGGTTTCAATATTAGATCCTCAAAAATCTGAAACTCCGAATAACTCATCAGTAGAACCTTTTATAGAAATTTATAATCTGAATCCAGATTTCCAAGAATTAACTTTAAGTCGCAATCAAGCCCTAGAGGATATTTCAGCAAGGAAATCTAGATTATCCGATAAACTTTTGAGCAATTACAAGTCTAACTGGACTTTTTACATATTGAAAATCTTAGACCTCTTATCCAAAGAAAATTCTGATTTAAATTTAGGAGAAATTCACAGCTTGAAAATCGCCGTTACTAGTAATTTACCAGCTGCTGCTGGAATGAGTTCATCTCACGCACTCATACTAGCCTCACTAATGTCTCTGGTCAGAGCCTTACATAGTCAAGGTTTACTAAAAAACATAGATAAGACCTATTTTAAATATCTCTTAAATTCAGGAGCAGACAGTATAGAAGCGATTATAAATACTAATGATCTCTTAGATCTTTTAAAATTCTGCCAAAAAATTGAAATAGCTAAAGGATTTAATTCTGGACTAGGAGATCAAGCTGCTCAAATACTCTCGCGTAAAAATCATTTATGCTTTATAAAACTCTTTCCTGAGCTGAGTTTCAAATATCAAAAAATCCCAGAAGATATCAGCTTTATGATTTTACCCAGTTTTATTAAAGCTGAAAAAACTAGTGACGAATATAAGCTCAAGGAAAAATATTTTGATCAGTATCAGAAACTAAATCAGTTAACTCCTTTTTTCTTAAATAATTCACTAGACGCGAAGCACCACAATGGGCGTGCAGCCAAACAAACAAGTTCAAAGCTGAGAAGGACGAATGACCGCAGTGTAATTTCCAGCGATGCCATAAATACAGAAATTAGAGTTCTACAAGAGTACCAAAGTCAAAATCACTTGGGTGATTTACTGTATAAACTTGCAGATAAAGAAATTTTAGAGAAATTAAAAAAGCTGAAAGAAATCAAAAATATATACATAAATAATTCGGTTATTACTAATGATGATAAAAAGCTCTCTAACCTTGCTCTTTATGCATTAGCCGAAGGAGCCCGCCTTAAAGATCTTAAACAAAATTTCTGCATAGAGAAAATGTTTGAATATGTAAATCTTTCACATCTCGCCGAATGGGTTTCGGATAGCTCACCGCACCCTATGATTTTCTCAGCAGATCTCAAATTAGGTAATACTATTTTTGCAGCCCAAGAGAGCATAAATATGAATCTTAAATTAACGAATCATATAGGCGCCTATAAATCTAGCACCCTGTTTAATGATAGCTTACAAAATTTTGCCTTAAGTTTAGAAGGAGTTTATGCTTGCTCAATTATGGGAGCGGGCTTAGGTGGTAATAATATAGCCATAGTCTCAAGTGAAAAAACAGATAGCATTAAAAAAACTTTAATTGAAGATTTTTACAGTCATTACAGTTTAGCAGAAAAAGCAAAAACCGCTATTTTAGTGAATTCTAGCGCTGATGGCTTAGAATATTTAGGTGAGTTTTAAGATTTTTTGAAATGGGATCAAAGAAAATCAAAATATTTTCACTAGCTTAACTCACCCTTAACTTACCCTACGAATAAGGGATATATAAGTTAATAGGGGGGTAAAACGTGAAACACGACGATTTCATAGTAACAAGTAAATTAAATTCTAATTTGCTTCTTGAAAAATTTTTGGTAGATTGCCATGATTTAATCGACAGATATCCAGACGATAGTCTGTGTATCGCTTATTTAGCTGATAGTGTCGCAATGATCTACTATCACCGAGAGTACGCTACATTAGAAGAATTCCTTGATGAGAATGAGGAATTTATTGATGAAGATAAAAAAGAGTGGGTAATGAATAACTGGTCTCACTTAGATCAAATGAGTGAACAAGAAAGAGCCGAGTTAATCATAGAGTCTCTTAATCAGATTCAGTTTTTAGTGGCTTAGTTTTTATTAATACCCTTAATGTGCTCAGCTATTTTTTCTAAAACTATAGATTTCAGCTGATGGAAGCTCTTTGCTGAACAGTTAAATCCGGCGGCTCGGGCATGCCCACCGCCGTTTAACTGATTCGCGATTTTAGAACAGTCAATCTCACAGAGGCTTCTCAAGCTGCCTTTAAAATTAGATTCGCTTTTCGTATCCTCTCTGAGGTAAATGCACATATTAATATCTTTAATACGCATTAAATGATCTACTATCTCGTCTGTATCTTCTTCTTTAGCAGATAGTTTAGTTAATAATTCTTTAGTAGTAGTAGTGTAAGCTATTCTTAATTTATTCTTGGGAATTATCTCACCTGAAATTAAATCCGAAATATCTAACTCAATAATCTCAGCAGCATCCAAGGCTGCGCCTATAACTTTTATAGTTCTAAAAGGCATCTGATTAAAAAGTAAATTAAATAATTTACTAGGCTCTGCCCCCAGACTAGTAAGTTCAGCTGCCCAAGTGAAAACCTCAGCATTAGTGTTACTATGCCTAAAACCACCAGTATCAGTTAATAGCGTTATAAACAGTAAAGTAGCTAAATCTTCATTAATACTTAAAGGCTCTCTCTGAACAGTGCCATTATTTAAAGACTCTGCCTTAATAAGCTTATTTAAATCAAGCATAATATCTTTAACCACTTGCCCGGTACAAGTCGCATTAACATCGACCCAATTCAAATCAGCATAGAGTGGATTAGAGAGATGATGATCTACGTTACAAGTTAACTTAGCCTTCTGCCAGATTAGCCCAGCTGAGCCAAGTCTTTGTACCGATCCACAGTCACAGCTAAAGCTAATATCATATTCATCTAAAAGCTTCTCCCTGTCGATATCCTTCATCGAACATAAAACTTTTTCTTGGTCTGGGAAAAATTTATAAAAAGACGGCACTTCATCGTGCATCACTCTATGAACAGTTTCTAAGCCAAAGCTCTCTAAAATCCTCGCTAAAGCAAGCATAGAGGCAAGAGTGTCACCATCTGGATTCACATGAGCTGTTACTACTGCTGTCTTAGCATTTTTTATAGCCGCAATTATATTCTCCGAATCTATGGATTTTTTTTCAGCAAGAACGGGATTATCAGGCATTTAATTGATTCTAGCAATTAAGCCTCAGCAATAAGCCCAAAGCTCGCAATTAAAAGCAAAGTAATAAAAAATATGGCATAGAAAATAAAATTTTCCATTAGGATATTTACGTTATCTTTCGTTTTAGCCATTTTTATTTACCCTTCTGCTCCTCGACTAACTGCTCAGCGACATAGCCTTTAAAATCCTCTACCCTCGCTTTAAAATCATCTACTTGAACTTCAGACATCCAGAGTCCTTTAAGTCTTCTTTTCGGAACAGTCTTCTTAATCATCGGTGGTCTCTGCCCTAATAATCTTTCTCTACAGAACTTATTACCTTCTCTAAAATGACAGTCACCAATCTGACAGCCCATCGCGATAACTCCGTCAGCACCAGCATTAAAAGCAGCTTCTATCATACGTGGTTGAATCATGCCGCTACACGGCACTTGAATCACATCACAGTTATTTACACCGTTAAGCTTAGTAGCACTAAGTTCTCCTTCGAGATTAACGCTACGAGCACAGGCTATAACCGCTACTTTAACCTCGTCTCTGGTTTTAAGTTTATTTTCTGATTGAGTTTCTGCTTGAGTCATTTTTATATCCTTAATTATGCATGAGATAGTGAATTTAGTTTACGAACTAAGACTGGAGAGCGATTCTAATATCGTCCATTACCTGTGGTGACTTATAGTTAGGTAATTCTATAGCATCAAAATTACACGCACCCACACAGAGACCACATTCTGCACATCTATCATCTATAACTACAGCGATTTCCTTGTACTTACTGCCATCATTTCTAGGAGCCATGTAAATAGCCTCATAAGGACAGTCTATAGAACAGAGTCTACAGCCAACACAATGATCTTTAGACACTGAAGCTGGCTCTTTATCATGGTTTCTAACAAAATTAGGTAATAGAGTAACTAGAGTGATACCTGCTATTAAAACTAGCCATGCACCAATATTTCCAACAGCATCAATTAATGGAAATAACCATAGATAGAACCAGTCAATATCAAAATATGACGGCTCCACGGTAAACTTCGCTTCAGGACCAGAAATCGCAGGGAATAAACCAGCAAAGAGTAGTATGATACCAGAAATTAATGAACCTATAGCCCAAGTGACATTTACTACAGGTCGAGAAATTCTCATATAATGCACCCATAATAAAACCAACAAGGCAAATGAAGTACCAGTATGCAAGAAGAACGACATGCTCATGGTGTAATTCGAAATTACCTCACCATTTAAAAAGGCACTCGCTAAAGAGCTTCCAATAAAAGGTAATGATCCTAAGAAATCAGTAATTTTAGTTACTATAATAAATGATCTCTCATCCCAAACTAGAATATAGCCAGAGACACCGATGATAAGCATAAATACAGAAAGTGCTACCCCTGAATACCAAGCTATGAGTCTATATTCTCTATATCTATCAGTGAAATAAACTCTCAGAGCGTGAAGTATAACAGTAAGCAACATCGCATCAGCAGCGTATCTGTGTATTCCTCTAATTACATCTCCGTACGGTAATTTATCAGTAATATACTCGACAGACTGATAAGCCGCTTCTAAAGTCGGAGTGTAGTATGCAAACAGTAAAAGCCCTGACAAAAATAGCATCCACATGCAGAAATTTGGCATAGCACCATGATAATAAAGTAAGTTCTGCTCAGAACTGAAGACTTTATTTAAAAAGTCTTCTATTCTTAGTATTACTTTCTGACCGCTTCTGACAAAACTAGTTAGCATAATAAAATTCCTTATGGTTTAGCAACCGTAACCTCGTATTCTTCTACTGGTCTTCTATTACCAATAACGATAGCAAAGAAGGTGCTAGTCAAAGCAACTCCTAAACAAATCGAATAACCCAAAGTAGAAACCTTTCTTGGCGTATCAGCATCTATAGTGATTCCAGCAAATTGTAAAACTGAATTTATAATCTTTAGATTATTTCTAGTGCCTTCATCAAAGAAACTCTGATCAGCACCAATGAGTTCAAAATAGCCCATCAATCCAAACATGATACCAAAAAGACCTAAATTTAAAACTGCAACAGCAATCGCTATCAAGAATCCAAGGTCATTTTTATTAATCGAATTTTTAGTCATGCTAGTTTTTAGCTCCTTTATTCAAGAACATATAAAGCTTTTCATAAGGTGTAAAGCTCACACGCAGATTATTCTTATCTTTTTCTTCTGAATAGATTTTATAAGTCATAAATATCATAGATGCAAGAAAAGTAATCACACTCAGAATAATCACTAAAATACCTTGGGAATCCTGCTTCGCAAGAAAATAATTATGAGCTCCAAAAAACTGAGAAAGAGCGATAATCCCTGTCGCGAAAACCAACCAATAAAGCACCGAAAACTTCTGCTTAGAATTTTTCTTCTCCATAGTCTCAGGCATTAGAAGCCTCCACTGCTAAGGGTTCTAGAGATTCTTGCTTTTTCGGCAAGAATTTCTCTATATAAAGAACTGCGATAAGTAGAGCAGCAAAGCCACCATAGAACACCCACATACGCCCCCAAGCTCCATCTTTCAAGAATGTAGTATCCAGAAGCCCGCCGAGAGGTAAACCAAAGTAAGGCTGCGTATGAATTCTAGATAAATAAAGACCAAGAAAAATACAGAAAGTCAGTAATAGTTTCCAATAATTATTTCCACGCTGCAAGCAAGAAAAATAAATACCAAAAGCCACGATGATCACACTACCGGCCACCCAGAAAGGTGGATCATTATTGATATTCGCAATATTTAAAATGATCAATACTGAAAAGACAATAAAATTAAGAAAGCCCATTATTGTCACAGACATGATGATTGGTCTTTTCGTAATATGGATTTCCTTACTAGTATCAAAGAAAGGCAAGAAAAGAACTGTTGCTGGAATTAGCATCGTAACGAATGTAGCCAAAACTGGCTCTATATACTTATACATCTGATAAAGAGCAAGGAAATACCAGTCAGAGAGTATCGGTAAAGGAGTAACAGCAGCATCAGCCCTAGACCCCATTTCTGCAGGGAACACAGTCGCAGCGATAGCTACCATTGCGATAACCATAAAACCTTCTGTCCAAGGTATATTAAATCTCTTTTTCTTATTACTATAAAAATAAAGTTCAACTACTATAAGTCCAAGAGTTGACAATGCCATGTGCATAGAATAAAACCTAGTAATAGTAGCCTGCCCAATAGCACTACCACCAAGAAGTATCTGCTGAGTAGTCATACCAACATTAAAATTAATATACTGATTTAAAAGCTTCATATCAAGGAGAATTCCACCACCTTGCTCAACGGGCAGCCTTGGCAAGCTAGACGGAACGCCCCATTCTATAAGCTTATTAACCACAGTAGCTCCCAAGAAAGCTAGATTAAGACCGAACTGATCCATATAACCAGGGAAAGTCGCAAATACCTTAGTAGCCCAAAAAGCTCTCTGGTTCCAGATTAGAAGATAACCAGAAAGACCTGAATAGAAACCTAAGAGTAATAAAAAGAAACAGATCCAGAGATTAAGCTCACGATTACCTTTATAATCAGCACAGATAAACATTCTATAAAGCTTCATAGTGCAGATAATAATAAAAGCGTCTGCTGCATATTTATGCATCCCTCTAATCAACCAACCAAAAGGAACTTCTGCTTGGATTCTAATAATACTGTCGTAAGCCTGCTCAGTAGTAGGAATATAAATGCCTATCAATAGAACACCTGTTAGTATAGTTAACATCCAAGTAAGCCACTGTACTGGTCCTAATTTATACCAAACGTTCTCTACATACTTATCTTTATAAGTTTCATCAAAAAAATCGATATTCTTTAATTTATCCTGAGCAAATTTTTTAATCTGCTCAATGGAAGGAAGCTTAGACAATATATCAGTAAGTGTCATATTAAGAAATACCTCCAGATTCAAGGCTCTGTATCGCTAAAACACCATTCTCCACACTGAAGTTAAACTTGAATGGTGATCTAGGAGCTGGTCCTGAAACCACCTTCCCGCGACCTTTAGTATCTTCCTGCATCGGATCATAAACTGAAAGATGACAAGGACAAGCAAATACTTTCTGTCCGGAAGTAGGTGTATAGTTATAACCCTTAGCCACCTCTGATTCCTCTGGGACGAAATTAAAAACACAACCTAAATGAGGACATACTCTTGAAAAAACTACGAACTTAGGTTTGCCATCAGCTTCATTAACAGGTAATCTAACAGCTGCTCCTGGAATAGTTTTAATCTGATTACCGACAGAAGTATATTCTCTATTAGCTTCCTGAAACATAAAGTACTTAAATGACCAAGGAGTAGGGAAATCAGTTACAGGAAAGCTCACTATCGAAATAGCTTGAGGTTTATCTGGTGTTTTAAAAACTTCCAAAGTCGCAATAGGACCAGAACTTGGTTTTAAGTATCTTACAAAAGGTGAAAGCAACACAGAAGCAACTGTACCAACCACCGGGATGGAAAGTAAGATTTTTATCAGATCACGTTTCTCAAATTTCATGTCCATATTAAAATTCCTTATTTGCCCTTCCCGATTGATTTCTCATAATCTTTTAATTTCTGTCTACCTATATCAAGTCTATCAATTTCTTGAGAGAAACCAAACTGTCTTACATAAGTAACTAATTTCCAAATCATCTCATCATCAAATTTATAATTCTGATTAAAATCAACTCTGTTTTTCCAAGCAGGCATAGCTGTCCATGGAATACCGTGTGTAAGTTCTTTATGTAATCTATTGTCAGACCTAGTATATAAACGCTGAAACATATTAAAATTTGCAGGTACTGGATTTAAAGATTTGTGCAAAGGACCATCTCCATGACCTCTAGTGCCGTGACAAACCGCACAGTTTCCACCGAAAATAGCATTCATCTTAGCAAGCTCATCTGAGTTTAAAGGATAGTAACCTAAAACTCCCGCTCTGACATACATTAAAGCATCCCAAATTTCATCACGCGATAATTTATTTTTAAAAGCTGGCATACCTTTAGCATTACCATTTTTAATTATGATGTATTGTTCTTCTGGAGACTTAGATCTTAACTGATCCTTAGTTAAAACCTCATTTGGTTCACTGCCATGGCACATAGCACAGTGCATTTTATAAACTTCTTTACCAGATACTATAGAAGGCTGATGCGAAGGAAATTCATTTTCTGGAATTTTAGGCTGCCATTTTTTAATAGTAGTACTCACTAATTCTTCTTTCTCATAGGATACTGCTGCGAAAACAGAAGAAGATAAGGCGGAGCCAAACAGAAGAGTGATTATGAAACAAAGAGCTAAATTTTTACTTGACATATAAAAGTTCCTTAGAATTAATACCCGTAAAAAGGAATCCAACTAATCGCACACCATATAATAACCACCACATAGAGTACTATCAAAAATAAAGGTGGCTTATTATGACCAACTTTATATTCCTGAGTAGGCTGAGCTCCTTGAACAGATAGACCAGTAGGTACTCCATAAGCTATAGGTGACATTTCGTCATTAAGGTTGTTTTCTGTCATTATCTTTCTCCTAGCAATCTAGCATTTCGAGCTTAGCATCCTCTTGATTAGTAAATTCCCCACTCTTGAACCCAAAGTAGACAAACATTGCAGCAACAGCAAAAAAAGCTACACAAAGTACAGCAAATATCGCCAAAGCTTCTTTGTTAAAGGTAACTAATATCCAATCATTAAATTGAATCAATAAATTAGTGAGCATTAGCTGAACCTCCCGTACTTGACTTAG
This sequence comes from Candidatus Melainabacteria bacterium, assembly GCA_005110385.1. GTDB lineage: Bacteria > Cyanobacteriota > Vampirovibrionia > LMEP-6097 > LMEP-6097 > LMEP-6097. The sequence goes on from DUDT01000002.1 coordinate 14,502, forward strand.
CAGCACCTGCACTTAACTTCTCATAATTACTTACAATTCCAGCTGGAAGTGCTGACTGAGACTGCCAAGCAGCACTATCAATGCTTTGATAAGGCTCAATGATAGGCTTTTCGTCTTGAGGTAATGTCTTTAGGAAAGCAACTAAATACCACATCTGTTGAGGCTCTAATTTCAGTTTCCATCTAGGCATTCTCGTACCAGGTACACCCTCAGCTACTCTCCAATACCAAGTCTCATTCGAGTATTTTTTATATTTCGGATCTGAGAAATTAGCAGGCTTTTTAGCCATAGCTAAAGCATTAGGCCCATTACCTAGACCATTTAGACCATGGCATACTGCACAATTCTGCCTGTAGATACCAGCTCCAGCATTCGCCGCAGCAGCACTGTCTACATTAGGCTTGTGATGCTCAGAAGCCTTCCAGAAAGCTTCATCAGCCTCTGGGAAATAAGCTTCGTAGATATGACGATTAGCTGGGTCATCAAACCTCTTTCTTCCTAAAGTCTGTAAATAAGCAACTAAATCTTTAAGCTCCTCATCACTCAAGAAACTAAATGAAGGCATTATAGAACCAGGTGTATAAAATCTAGGATCTTTAAGATGGGCTATATGCCACTCATCTGGCAGCTTTCCACCCTCATTGCTTAAATCTGGACCTGTTCTAGAAGTTCCTAATACATTCGGAGTTTCGTTAGCGTAATCACCAGCATGCACTCTGCTACCAAAATCTCTATCTTGTGGTCTTACGAACTGTGAATGACAATAAAAACAACCTTCTCTTGAATAAATAGCTCTTCCTCTACCTGCTTGATTAGGAACGGGTTTGCCAGTTTTAGGATCTCTTTTAATCGAACCGTCTTTATCTTTTTCAATATACTCAATCGCATATTCACTTGGCTTAGACTTAAGCGATGGTAAATTCGGGATAGCGACTACGACCGTATAAATCACGGCAAATGAAAAAGCCACGACTACTGCTGGTAGCAGATAGCCTTTAATTCCCTGTGGCTTTAAATCCTGTTTATTATTATCATCAGACATTTTAGTTAGAATCTCCTTCAATTGGAACAGCAACCTTAATCTCCAAAGCTGAAGAAATAGGCTGCTCACGTAAAGTCATATAAATATTATAAGCAAATAGGCAGCTACTAAAGAACATCAAAGTACCACCAATGCTTCTCACAAGCCACATAGGCATTAAAGTTAACGACCACTGTGCGACAGGATAACCAAGAGCCCAACCAACTGACTGCTGAAGACCAGCTATGGTCAAAGCCAAGAAAAATAATGTGAAACCTATCAGAAGTAGCCAGTAATGCCATTTGACTAATCTAACGCTGTAGATTCTTTTACCAGTGATTCTTTGAATTCCATAATAAAGTGCCCCAATTACAAAGAAAGTAAAAGTACCCAAGAGGGCGGCATGAGCGTGACCCACAACCCACTGAGTAAAGTGGATATACCAATTAATACCCCTTGTCGCTTGAAAAGGACCCTGTATACAAGTAATTAAATACCAAAAAGCCCCTGTCAAAACAAACCTAATAGGCATATTAGTAGTGAGCATCCACCAACTGCCTTTCATAGTCATATAAAAATTAACTAATACCGATATAACTGGAATTACTAACGCTGCTGAAAATATTACAGCTAAAGCCTTTAACCACTCTGGCACTGGCGATTGAAGTAAATGGTGAGTACCAGTAGGAGCATAAAAAAATGCAATAGTCCAAAAACCAAACATAGACAGACTGTGGCTCCATATTGGCTTACCACTCATTTTAGGAAGCATATAATAAGCGATACCGACACCAAGTACTGTAAACCACATACCAAGGATATTATGACCATAAAACCAGTTCAGGATACCGTCATTAAGACCATCCATAGCAACGAAAGTTCTATTACCTACTATAAAAATTATAGGCATCCAAAAGAAAGCACCCATTATGTACCAAACAGATACATAAAGCTTCTTTACCTTTCTAGTTAAAAGGGTTCTGAAAAGATTATAGGAAACAGATCCTAGAGCTATAACGATAAGAATATCTATAGGTTCCCTATACTCAGCGTATTCTCTACCTTCTGTATAACCATTAGCTAATGTTATAAAACCTAGACCGATAGCGATATTCCACAGGTAACAAGAAAAATTGGCCAGCTTCTCTGAAAAAAGTTTAGTCTTACAAAGAGCTGGAATTATGTATAAACACGCCCCAACATTAGCCATAGACAGCCATCCAAAAGCTACAGTATTAACGTGAGCTGGTCTTAATCTAGTAAAAGATAACTGTGCTACGCCCTTAGTTAAGTCTGGAAAAGAAAACTCTAAAGCACCAAGCAAACCAGCTCCCATACCGATAACGAGCCAAACAATGGCAGAAAGCATAAAAAACTTTGATGCACTTCCTTCTTCACTACTAAAAATTCTTCGGATCATAAACCTTTACAGATCAATTCTAACAGCCTCGCAAATAGTGTCTAGTTAAAAAAAATAGTTTTCTTAACTTTCTTAACAATGATTGAATTTTTAGAAAAAACTAAAGATTATATCTTATGGCTGCTGATTATCAGAACGGGCACCAAGTAGACGTAGATTAGTAGCCACTACGACTGATTTATTCTGCTCTTGCCCAGAAGTCTTATCTATCCAAGACTCGAAATCTATCTCGCCTTCAATAGCAATCAGAGAGCCTTTCTTAACAAACTCACCTGCTATCTCTGCCTGCCTGCCCCAGACTTTTATGTTAAACCAATCTGTCTCTTTATTCTTAGTTGGTCTATTTACCGCAAGTGAAAAATCTGCGACACAAGAACCAGACTCAAAGTATCTTAACTCTGGATCACGCCCTGCTCTTCCTACAAGAATAATATTATTAACTATTTTTTCTTTTTGCATGCTGCTTAATCCTAACAAATTCTAGAAAAAAATTTTGCTATAATGATAATTTACTATGGCTAACAAAATCGATGGAAAAGTATTAGGAATAGATTTAGGTACTACTAACTCTTGCGTAGCGGTGATGGAAGGTGGTCAGGCAACAGTAATACCTAACTCAGAAGGTGCAAGAACTACGCCGTCTGTAGTTACTTTCGCTGAAGCAATTACAGTAGGACAGATCGCAAAACGCGGTCGTGTAATGAAACCTAAGCAAACAATATTCAGCTCTAAAAGACTTATCGGGCATAGCTGGAGTGAAGTAGAGGATGTAGTAAATCAACTTCCTTATGAAACGGTCAAGGGTAATAATAATTCAGTCAATATAAAGACTAACGGTAAAGAGTATGCTCCTCAAGAAGTAGCTGCTGAAATTCTAAGAAAATTAAAAGAAGATGCTGAAGCTTATCTAGGACAGCCCGTAAAATATGCAGTTATCACAGTACCTGCTTACTTTAACGACTCTCAAAGACAAGCTACTAAAGATGCTGGTAAAATAGCTGGACTTGAGGTTTTAAGAATTATTAATGAACCTACAGCAGCGGCTTTGGCTTATGGTTTAGATAAAAAATCTGATTCTACTATTTTAGTATTTGACTTAGGTGGCGGTACTTTTGATGTCAGCGTACTTGAGTTAGGTGATGGAGTTTTTGAAGTTAAGGCTACTGCTGGTGATTCTAGGCTTGGTGGAGATGATTTCGACTTAATCCTAGTCGATTACATCGCAGCTGAATTTAAAAAAGAAAATGGTATAGATCTACGTAATGACCCACAAGCTTTGCAAAGACTAATGGAAGCAGCCGAAAAAGTTAAGATAGAACTCTCTACTCTTACAGAAAGCTCTATAAACCTTCCTTTCATTACAGCTGATGCAAGTGGACCTAAACACTTAGAGATGAAAGTTTCTAGAGCGAAATTCGAAGCACTCTCTTCAACCCTGTTTGATAAATTAAAAGGACCTCTAAACCAAGCTATTAGCGATGCTGGCATTAAATTATCTGACTTAGATGAAGTAGTACTGGTCGGTGGTTCTACGAGAATTCCAGCAGTTAAAACTATAGTTAAAGATATTACGGGTAAAGAACCTAATCAAGGAGTGAATCCGGACGAAGTGGTAGCAGTAGGTGCTGCTATCCAAGGTGGTGTTCTAGCTGGTGACGTTAAAGACATCGTTTTACTAGACGTTACTCCACTAAGCTTAGGTATAGAAACCCTTGGTGGCGTTATGACTAAGTTAATTGAAAGAAACACCACTATCCCTACGAAAAAATCTGAAACCTTTAGTACCGCAGAGGATAATCAAACTAGCGTAGATATTAAAATCTATCAGGGTGAAAGAACCAGAGCTAGTGAAAATAAACTGTTAGGTGACTTTAGATTAAGCGATATTCCTGGTTCACCAAGAGGAGTTCCGAAAATAGAAGTTACTTTTGATATCGACGCGAATGGTATTTTAAACGTATCTGCTAAAGATCAGAACTCTGGTAAAGAACAGAAAATCTCTATCACAGCGACTACCAACTTATCTGAAAAAGATATAGAAAGAATGGTTAGAGAAGCTGAAGAGAGAAAGAAAGAGGATGAGGAGTTCAAGCAATATTCTGAGGAAATTAATAAAGCTGATAGCATTCTTTATGGTGCTGAAAAGCTTTTAGCAGATCATCAAGAAAAACCTTACGCTGAGCAGATTAAATCAGAAAAAGCGAAGTTAGAAGCTATCGCAGGTGAAACTCGTGAGGCAATTAAAAATAAAGTCGCTTTAGAAATAATCACGCAAAAATCAATAGATTTACAAAATGCGATGATGGAATTTAATAAAGCGATCGCACCTTTTGCTCAAGGTGATGCAGGTTCAACTGCTTCTGATTCCCCATCTGATCATAGTAATTCTTCTGCTGGCGATGATGTTATTGATGCTGAATTTAAAGCTAGCCAAGTAGACTAATATTTATGCAGCTTATTTTAGGAGTCATAAAATTCTTCTTACAAAAAACTTTATCCTTTGTAGTCGTCATAGGCTTAGCTTGGTTTGCTTGGAATATGTTCAGTCATCGTGAGGATAAACAGAAATTTATCGTTAGCTTCCCTAATGTAGCTGGACTTTCACGTGGTGCACCTATATACATGAGAGGTGTAGAGGTGGGTAAAGTTATAAAAGTATTTCCACTTGCAAATGCAAACGGTGTTGCAGTCGAAGGCTTAGTAACTAAAAAAAACCTATCCATAGATAACAAAAATGTAAATGCAAGAATCATTAACGACGTAGAACGTGGTGGTGGACAAGTATTAGAGATAACCAGCTGCGGAATGATTAACAGTGGCTCATCTCCAGATTCAGCAGCCTACATGACTAAATATGCTACTCGCCTCTTACTAGACTCTTTACAAATGACTAAAGACTTTGCGAATCAAACGGTAAACTACCTCAGTCGCAGTGAAGCAGTTCAAACCAAAGAAAATATAATAGAATCTGCCCAAGGAGCGGTTCGTAGCGTGGAATATGGTTTCGTTAAAGACGATCTTAAAACTGGCATTAAAAAAATAAATAAAGATATTAAAAATCTAGAAATCAGTAAAGAGGAAGATCCAGAGAGTGCTAAAGCTGAAATGGCTGACCAAGTGAAGGCTTTGAATAATACTTTGTCTAGCTTGAAGACTGTTTCTGATGTTTATAAAAAGTAGAGGTTGGGGCTATTGTGTTTCGCTACACCCCACACGGACTGTGGGTCCCCAAGTTTTGCTCTCCACAACACCAAAGCCCCAACCTTCCCCTGCACATGGTGCGAGCCTAACCCTCTACTCCACAGTCACAGACTTAGCTAAATTCCTCGGCTGATCTACATCTTTACCTAAGTTCTCAGCGATAAAGTACGCTAGAAACTGTAATGGAATAGTCGCTAGAATTGGGCTGAAGAGCTGATCTATATCAGGAATACGCATAACTAAATCGAATTCTTCGACATGGTCTTGGTTCGAATCAGTCGTTAAAAGAATGCTCGGTGATTTTCTCGTCTTCGCTTCAAGTGCGTTATGGATAATCTTTTCATAAATTATCTGCTCATCAAGGTAAATACTCGGTATCGCTATGCTAATCACTGGCACGTTTTCATCAAGAATAGCTATAGGACCATGCTTCAGTTCACCACTAGGATAGGCACTTGCGTGAGCATAGCTCAGCTCTTTTAATTTCAAAGCCCCCTCCATCGCAGTAGTATGATTAATACCACGACTTAAAAAGATAAAATCCCTGTAACCAGCAAAGTTCACTGCTGCTGCCTTATAGTGATTCGCGCGGTTTAACATCTGATCTAACAGAACAGGTAAAGTCTTGAGATTATGTAAAATATCAGTGAAAAACTCTCTGCTAATAGCTTTTCTTGCAGTCGCTATCTGCAAAGCTAATAAATAATGAGCTAGTAGCTGAGAAGTATAAGCCTTAGTCGAAGCTACTGAAATCTCTAAATCCGCTGGGGTGATGTAAGTATTAGCACCACAAAGATTATTTATCGCAGAAGCTGGTCTATTTGTGATGGCAAGGAGTCTGGCTCCAGCTGATTTCGCCTTCTGTAAGGCAAGTATAGTATCCGCTGTTTCACCAGATTGGCTTACACCTATCACTAAATCCCTGTCACCGATTAGCTTATGCTGAAAATTAAACTCACTTGCGACTATAACATCTACTGGTAAACTGCACCATGAGCCTAATATATATTTAAGTGCTTGAGCTGAATGATAAGCTGAGCCACAGGCTATACAGTAAATCTTCTCGATCTCAGCGAAATTAATATTAAAATTAATCAATTTGAAACTCTCATAAGTACTGTCTTCTATCAGGCTAAGCATCTTAGACAAAACCGTCGGCTGCTCATTAATCTCTTTTAGTAAAAAGTGCTTATAGCCTTTTTTATCCATTAAAGAATCATTTTTCTTTAAAACTTCGATTACTGGCTTAATCACATTTCCCTCGAAGTCCTGAATACAAATAGTATTCTTACTAATAACCGCAAATTCACAATCAGCAAGACGAATAATACTATCTGTAAACTGCAAAACCGTGTCACTGTCACTCGCAGCGAAGTTCTCTGACTGCCCAACCCCTATTACTAAAGGGGACTCATGCTTAGCTAAAAGAATTCTTTTAGCGGGCTGAGTGGTATTAGGATTCACAGATTCATTTAATAAAATAGCTAAGGCATAACTACCCTCTAGTCTAGAAGAAAGTAGACGCATAGCTAAAAAATCTTCGTATTCGCCCTTAGCGATTAGATCTTTACGAATATATGAAAAGAGATTCGCTATAACCTCAGTGTCAGTGTCACTTTTAAAAGTGTAACCCTTGTAAATAAGTTCTTTCTTTAATTTAATATAGTTACGAATAATACCGTTATGCACGACCGCGATAGTCCCATCACTATCCATATGTGGGTGAGCATTTATATCACTAGGCTCACCATGAGTCGCCCAGCGAGTATGTCCTATGCCACAAATACTTTGATCTAATTTCTCTCTTTCCTCATCAGATAGCGTGCTCAGAGATTTTTCAAGGTCTAAGATTTTACCCTTATTTTTATATACCGAAAGAGTCTCGTTTAGCAGAGCGATTCCAGAGGAATCATAACCTCTGTATTCTAGGCTCTTTAAACCCTGTAATAATAAACGAGTAGCCTTAGGCTCTTCACCGACATAGGAAACGATACCGCACATTTAGATTTAATTATACTAGAGACGGATGAATTAACTTAAAAACATCTCCCCAACTAGTACAGTAACAGCCTCACCTATTAGTTCAGCTTTTATTTCCCCTAGCTCCTGGGACTGCTCGCCATCTTCAATTTCTGCGTTTTCGTCGCCCTTATCTGTAAAAACTCTTACCTCTAAGCGCCCCCTTCTGCGAAGAATATCACCCTGTTCGGCTTTAATAAACAGAGGTAAACTACCCTGCACTAAATTATTTTTCACTAAATACACCGCGAGAGGTGCATTAGCAGAGCCAGTCACAGGATCTTCTATCACATCATAATAAGGCGTGAAAAACCTAGAGTGAACGTGAGACCCCTCATCATAAGTATCAGTAGTAAAAACCGAAAAACCTTTCACCGATAGCTTTTCACCAAAAGCCTTTAAGCGACTGTAATTATAATGAACTTTATTTAAAGCCTTTAAATTTTTAACAGGTAAAAAAATGTAATCCACCGTCTGATCACGCATGATAGGCAGGTCTAAATTAATCTCAAGAATAGCGGCTAATTCCGTCAAATCAATATTCTCTTCTACTAGATTGATTCTTGGTGCCTGAAGAGTAATAGATATTTTCCGATTAAATTTCCTTACTTTTACTGGTAAAAGACCGACCAAAGCTTCTATGGTAAAACTATATTCACCATCTTTATCCATGCCGAATTTAGCTTCCTCTGCTAAAGCGTGCATAGCCGCCACCGTTGCATGACCACAAAATAGTCTGAACTTGCGGTACAACTTGCTTTTCATTAATCTCCGTCTTTTGCATGTGATCCTGATTTTAACAGAGGAAAAAGGTATCACCCTAAACAAAATAAACTAAAACCAAATTCCTCTAACCCAACGCCACGCTCGTGGGGGGCTGGGATTTAGGATGGCGAAACTTGGGGACCCAAGCTCCGCTTGGGGTGAAGCCAGACTAAGTGCCAGCCCCCCACTAGCTAAAAGCAATTTCAAAGAGCGTAGCATCATCCGCAATACTATCAAAATACCCAGCAAAATAACGAGCACCATAACCACAAGCCACTGTATAAGGCTCCTGCATTAAAGTTTCTGCATATTTATTCCACTCTGAGATAGTACCTAAGACCCTAGAATAAATCCCATTTAATATAGCAAGCTCAGTATGAGTATAATTACCCTCACTGCGGCTTTCTAAATCAAAATAATAAGAATCTATCCTTTTATGGGTTAGTTCTGGAAGCTGATCCATACCACTCCCTAACAGTTCAAAACTTTTTAAAAACCCCAAATCTATTAAACCACTCTTGAATTGATATTTAGAATTAACTAAAGTAAGCGTAGTCGCAGAACCAAAGTCAAAAAGAGCGATATTCATATTCTCAAACATTTTTAAAGCTCCTAATACCTTAATCTGCCTATCGTCGCCAAGTTCCCTATAAATATCTTTTAATAATTTTTTCTGCTCTAAAAGCTCTTCATTAAATTCAATCGGAAACCAAAGAGCATATTGCTTTTGTAAATCCTGTAATAAAACCTTGGTCTTGTCCTTTTCAGTAGCATTTAGGGATTTTCTAGTACTAACTATAAAAACCCTGAAAGTATCGATACCAATTGATCCGCTATACTGATGTAAGGATGCTGAAATCGCACTCGCTAAATCATCTATCTCAAAGAAGGTTTGTCGATTAAAATGATACTTAACGAGACTATTGCCGATATCAATAATTAATAACATGAGTTCTGTTTCTTCTAATATATACAACCTGATCTTTAAACCAAGTACTGCCTTTAAGTATTTTGACCTTAAATTCAATAGAAGTCTATTCTTTCAATCATTAATCGTCTGTTTTTTAGCTGCCGCCTCTTCAACTTTTCTATCGCTCGGTGAAAGCTTAGATATCATATTCCAAATCGTGGGTTCTGCGACACTGATTTTCCTCATCGGCTTTATTTTTACTTTAAAACGAAACGACTTCTTTAAACTAATCTGTTTTCTCTGCTTCGCCAATCTACCACTGATTTTCAAAGCACCACTAACCTTAATTAGTTATAAACTGCCATTCCTAGGCTTCACATTATCATTCTTACTTTCACTATGGGTATTTAACCTTACATTAATCGCTACCGCGACTATCTGTAAAATATCTAAAGCAAGAGCCTTATTACTATTACTAATACCGACTATTTTACTCGTAATAATTATTTTCATACTGGTAGTTAAGTTAGTCTTACCTGCACTAGGAATGTTTATCTAAGAGAAATCACGAGGACGACAAAAACGCGGAAAATGGAATTATTTAGCAGTCTATGAAAAGAGCAATTATATTAGGTTCTGGCTTAGATATATTATCACAAGAGAGTCCTCTCGAATCTATCCCTTATACTGAAATCCCGGGCTGGCCGCTTGGTAAAGTCAAAGGTCATAAAGGAGTCCTAGATAAATATAAAAATATCTGGGTTCTAAGAGGCAGAGCCCATCTCTATGAGGGTTTCACTTGGGAGCAGGCCTGCTTTCCTACTCAGTATCTAATTAATCAAGGTATAGAGGAACTTATTCTGACGAATGCGGCTGGTGGTATAGATCCTAATTACGAAATAGGTGATCTTATGCAGATTACAGGTTATCTAAATTTCATGAAGCCAGATAAATCTCGTAAGCTATCTAGAATTTTACAGAAACCGATTAGCTATAAAACCGAGCTCGTAAAAAACACTCATGATGACATACGTCTACATCATGGTAATTACGTAGGCGTACATGGACCTAATTATGAAACCCACTCAGAGATAGCTCTATTTAAAAGCATGGGAGCAAGTGCCGTTGGCATGTCTACTATTCCAGAGATAGAAACTGCTGTTAAAAATAACGTCAAAGTAACAGCGATTAGCATCATTACAAATGTCTATGGCAAAACAGTAGATCTTGGGCATGAAGGCGTGGTTCAGGCAGCTAAAAACGCTAGTGAGAAATTAGCTAGATTATTATGTCTCAATTAAATAAACACTTACAGAGAGAAGTTTTCCGCACTAGCGAAAAGGGTGACACAAACATAAAAACTAGAATTATCAGACAACGTGTTGCTAGAAGTGATAGAGGCTTTTCTATACTAGAGATGGTCGTCGCCATAACGATTCTAACTGTCGTGACCTCTTTACTTTATCTCTATAATAATAAAGGTTTTCTCTTCTTCGATAAAATATTTACTTTCGATAGAATACAGTTAAACAGTAAGTCTGCGACAGAATTACTATTAAATAATCTGCGTGAAGCCAGCCAGGAATATATTTATATAGGCTCTGGCTTGAATAGCAGCATACCGCTGCCAGACAATTTAGTCGCTGGTTCTGAGTATATTTATTTCGCTAAATTCGTTTCAGATAAAGAGAATTCTGAGATACAGGGGATTAAAGATAGTATAAATAGAAAGACTAATGGTCACTATGACTACTACCTAGCCTATCAAGCTCAAATAGAGAATGGTCAAGGTTCATATTATGATGATAGAGCTCGCTTAAGAACTATCATTTTCCCCGATCAAACTATCGATCATACTGATTTTAATCAAGAAGACTGGCCTTTTCTGCCTAAGATAAGTAACGAGGATGTGAAAAAAATTAAAAACTTTGGCTTTCTTGATTTTTTAAAACTCGGTGGCGATAGCCCTGTTTTCAGCTTAAAAAATTCTGTAATAGATTTTAATTATTTAGATGGTAGTCAGTTACTTGATAAGAAGACCGTTCTAATTAATATTAAAATGACGGATAGTAAACAGAGTGTCATTCTTGAGACTTCTAGTGCTGTGGTGCCGAGGAATTAAAGGATTTTAGCATTGACATTGCAAATTATGCAGACCATGTTAAAATTGCAACAAATGATAGAGAGACACATATCATCTGATTTAATCAAGGCTTAAAGAAGTTTATTAGAGCTTAAAATGATAAAAATCAAAAAACTTCTTATTCTTCTCTCAGTCATAGTCACATGCTTTCAGCTTACAGCCTGCACCGAGATAAACAATAAAACTAACTGCCTGAACATGAACCTCGGTTTCGAGCCAGAATCTTTAGACTGGAATCAAGTCAGTGACGCTTATTCACCTATTATAATTTCACAGATCATGGATGGTCTAACTAGTTTTGATGAGAAGGATGGAGAGATTAGCGTTAAGCCGGCTTTAGCTAAGTCTTGGACTATTAATGCTGATGGTACTGAATATACCTTTCACTTAGATTCTCGGGCGAAGTGGTCTGATGGAAAACCGGTTTTAGCACAGCATTTTATCGATTCTTTCACGAGAGCTTTAAATCCAGAGACAGCTTCACCTTATGGAGACCTGCTTTCAATAATAGACCTAAATAAATCTAAAACCCTAGATAATGAGACCCTTTTAATTAAATTAAAATTCCCGGCTAATTACTTTCTCTTCTTAACAGCACAGTGTTTTACTTATCCTATTCGTAAAGATCTGATAAACAAATATGGCGATAACTGGACTGAAGCTGAAAATATGGTTACTACTGGACGTTTCAAGTTAGATAAATGGCAGCATGAATATAAAATTCTTTTAAAAGCTGATCCTGACTATTATTTACAGGATGAAATAAAAAGTAATATCACTGAACTTAAATTTTTTATGGTACCAGAACAGTCGAGTGCCTTTACCCTATTTAAAAAAGGACAGTTTGATTGGATAGACGGCGGTTCTGTGCCAAGCTCAGAATTTAGTAAATTAAATTCTTTAAATCCACAGAGATCCTCACTGTTAAGAAGTACCTTTCTTGGCTTTAATGTCCAGAAAGCTCCCTTTAATAATCCTCTTCTGCGTAAAGCCTTTTCCTATGCGATAGACAGAAAAGAGCTGGTGAAATTACGTGGTAGAGGCGATCTAGCCACTGCATCATGGATACCTCCTGGTCTAAAATCGTTTTATAATGAAAGTCGTGGACTAGAATATAGACCAGATGAAGCGCGTGCTTTATTGAAAGCTGCTGGTTATGAGAATGGTAAGAATTTTCCCGAGGTAGAATATCTATACCCAAGTAGAGAAGATGCTAAAGCTTTAGCTGAAATCATGCATTCTATGTGGAAAAAAGAATTAAACATAAATGTAAAACTAGTAGCTTTAGAGTGGAAAGTCTTCTTAAAGACACTCACCGACGATCCTCCGCATCTTTATCGCATGAGCTGGGGGGCAGACTATCCAGAGCCAAGCACTTTTATGTATCTATTCAATAAAAATTCTGCGATAAATCACGGTAAATGGAGTAACCCTAGATATGAAGAATTAGTAAAATCTGCGGTACAGAGCTTAAATAGAGAAGAAAGTATTAGGCTCTATCAAGAAGCTGAAAAAATTTTATTAGATGAAGAAACCGCTATCGCCCCATTATTCGTTAATAGTCAGGTATTATTAAAACACGAGAATATTCATAATATAAGCCCCAACTCTCTAGATATTCTCTTTTTAGAAAAAGTAGTTAAGCAATGAAAAAAATATACGGCGATATTAAGAGAAAAATCCTAAACAAGGCAGATGACATGCTCTCTGATGAAGTTAAAGAAGAGCTTGGCATTAAAAAAATTGAACTAAATGACAAGATTAAAGAGAACTGTAAAGATTCACAAATAGGCTTCTTTCAACCCATAGACTCTCAACTATTAAATTCCAAAGAAGCCCAAAAAGTAAAATCTGGCAGCATAATCATTATCACCATTTTAGTAGCTTTTCTATTATTTCTTTTTTTTAAACTTATAGTTCCTAATGATAATTATTTAAATGAAAGAGAAGGTATTACTGTTGTTGATGGCGATACCGTTCGTAAAGAAATTCATAAAGATATTAAAAAATCTAAAGTAAATGAGATCCAGCAGATGCCTCTTTCTGAGAGTGATTTAAAAGTTGAAGATATTAAAGTTGCTAGCCCTAAAACTTCTCAGGAAACGCTAAATAAAGTTAAAACCAGTAATGATCCTATTACTCAAATCGAAGCAGAAAGAGCAAAAGAGCTAGAAGCCGCTAAAAAAATTGAAGCTCAGAATTTGCTGAATAAGCAAAATAGCACAAACAATCAAACTGGGACTAACACTTATACAGTACGCCGTGGAGACTCACTAGCCATCATTGCTCAGAGAGTTTATGGCTCAAGTAGCATAGCCAATATTGAAAAAATTAAAAAAGCTAACAAAATTAGAAATCCTCGCTCTCTTCAGGTAGGGCAGAACTTAGTAACTCCATAGGAATACTGTAGATTTTATCCGTTAGAATTTTTATATGCATCAGCAGTTAACCTCTGCTTTAGGAACTCAAAAATCTCTTTTTCTAATTCCTTCGGTAATTTCATAGCTTTAATTTCATTAACTATTCTCTGATTATGGTCCGGTTCTTCACCTACTTTCGCTAGTTTAGTTTTTAAAAGATAGCCCGCCCCCACGCCTAAAGCACCGACAGCCATAGCTAATTTTTTCCAACCTAAGCCCAAATAAAGTAGTCCAGCAAAGCCACCTGCGCCCCACATTAAAGTAGTACCAGCTTTATCCATAGCAGTTCTGCCTCTACCAATCATATTTTCAAAGGCATTTTCACCTGAAGCCTCATTGGGATTTTGATTGAAATTGGTTTGTGTTTGATTATTGGTAGGATTCGTATCTGCTGAGGGGTTAGTATTAGTGGTTCTGGAAAAACTCCGTCCAGTTTGGCGATTATCATCTGGATTTTCAGTGGTAATATTTCTAGCGTTAATCCCTCTAGAGTCGCTAGGATCTAATACCTCGACGACTGAACGAGGCGACTCAACTCCTGGTGTAGAAGCTGATGTAGACGAATTTCTTTGAGTAGTGCCTACTCTTGACATGGATAAATCTTATTTTAGCATAAATGTATATACTTATTTATGTTTTTATTATATTTTGTTTTGAGAAAATTTTAATACGTTTAAAACTGTATTAATCTCTCTCATTATTTCTGCAGAACAGCCTGCCTGAGGTTTGCATTATTGGTTTGAGTTGGGACTATATTATTAGCAACATCACGACTAGCTTTAACATGATGAATAACCTCTGATGGTTTATGGTATTTATCCCAATGATCTGTAGTATATCTGCCCGCTTGTCTCAAAGCATTAATAGCACCCATTTCTAAATCAGCATTTGCCTGCATGCCAACACCCAAGAGGTATGGACCTAATGAAGATGAAACTAATAACTGTCCAATAGGAGTACCCATAAATAAACTTGATGCTGCCATCATTTGGGCACCAATCTTCTGCCACATACCAGCCTCTTTAGGATTGATTTTCACTTGACGCCCAGCTACATCAGTAAACATTTCTGGATAACCTTGTGCTTTTTGCTCTACATGCCTTGCTGCAGTCACCATACCGAATGTAGAAGCCAAAGTCTCTACCGAGTTAAGTACCATTTCTAATGCTTTAGTATTTGGCTTAATACCATGCAAGAAAACTGAAACGGCACTAAGACCTGTTGCGATCATACCAGAGGCAGCATAAGCATGCCCAACACTAGCTACATTAGTATAATCCATACCACTAGTCTGTGAAGTCTTAGTCACACCAGTATTTTTAAATAAACTTCCAAGGAAACCATGTCTAAAGCCTTTCACCTTAAGGAACTGAGCTGCCATCTCAGTCCCTTGTTTTAAATCCGCAACAGCAGTAGCGAAAAACTCACCCATAAATGGTTTGAGTTTCTTCACCACATCTGCCCTTTTATTAGTAAGGTCAGCTGCAAGTGGTCTTAAATTACCATATTTTTTAAAATCCTCTTTACCAAAAACCTTCTCCTCAACCTCAGATTTTGTACCTTTTTTAAAATCATCTAATATGGTATTTTCGCCTTGAATAGCAGCATTTCCTCTGCCTATCTGCAACATGCCATTTGCAAGAGCAAAAAGCACCTTACGATTAAAACTAGTAGAAGGGAAGCGTGAAGCAGCGAAGCAAACTAACTCTCCAAGAGTCTGCAAAGGGTAAAGCATCGGTGATCTTAAACCACGAGCCACCCCAGAGACTAAATTATTAATACCAAAAATATTAGCTTGGACCCTATCCATTTTTTTGAATAAAGCTTCATTACCCGTTAATTTAGCACCAATAGCCGCAGCTCCAGATCCCATTAGAGCAATACCAACACCCTTAATGCCCGTAGCAAAAATCGGTCTTGAATTCTCCATCGATACAACTTTTTCAATCAATCCTCCAAGAATTGGAATCTTGCTAGTAATAGGCTTAAGCTTATCTACTAGCAAAGTTATAGGTGGATTATTTAAGCTATTTACGATACCTAACTCTTGCATACCAGCATCTGGTGTTTGTAAAGTTCTAGTTAAAGCAAAATCACGTACATCTTTTATCCAGTGAGCATTTGGATCAAACTTAAATTCACAACCTGGCTTATCTTTAACAATCTCAGATATGACATGAGCGGCAAATGCATTATTCAAATGGATATTATCTATTTGAATAATTTGAGAAGCATATTTCTCCTGAAAAGACTCTGCCCACTGACTTTTAGACTTCACTTCTGCTGGATTAGAAGCTTTTGCGTATTGATTTTTCCCTAAATCAATAAGCTGATCTGGATGACCTGCATTCTTGGGCTGAGCTAAAAGCTCTACCATCCTATCTGCAATGTCAGCTGGTCCCATAAGACCTCGTACAATTACGGCAAGGCCACCACTTATAACGGCTTGTGCCTGTGCTGGAGAATCACTACCAGCACTATCCCCTAAATAAAGAGGATGTAAATTTTTCTGCTTCGCTTCAGAATAATTAGGAACTACATCCCCCTTAGAATTAGCTGGGGCTATCTCTAAATAAAACTGCCTGTTATCAATTACATTAATTAACGTGTGTTCTTTTTTCGCAGTTGGACGTTGTTTTAAATCTTGAATAAACTCCACGAAGCCAGCTTGAGTTGAGAAGCATGTATCCTCAAAGCTCTTTACGTGGCTAATACTTTTATTATTAATTGAAAATAAATCCTCACCGAGAGGAATTCCATATTTTTCATTCGCCCATTTTTGAACTTCTGGATGCCTAGTAGCATTTAAAAGTAAGGTATAAAGTTTTCTCTGAACATCTAATCTTTCAACATTTTTCCAATCTATCGCATGAGGGGTAAAACAAGCTGGTGAACCATCTCTTAATAATTCCGTTAATTTATGCTCAGCATATGGGTCACTTGGAATAAGGTTTTCTCTTAACTTCGATGTAAGCGGCAGATTTAACTTATCTAGCTCGTTAATAAAATTTCCAGTAGACCATTTAGCCTGCCTAGATTTTGTAGCTAAATCCATATAAGCGATATATTGATTCAAGGTCAAATCAGGCATTAATGAAAAAGCTGCTGGAACTGACTTAATCTCTGCCGTTCGAATCGGTTCACCGTTATTATCACGAATCTCTAAGAATTTCTGAAGAAAACCCTTCTCTAAGCCGGGTAGACTTACTTTATTCAAGAATTTCATTAATTCCATGAACCTACTAGTATCTTCACTGATTTTTACTGGCTCACCAGGCTTGCTTGTAATGCCACCACTAAGACCATAGATTGCAATATTATTGGCAATAATCTTATCCTTAGGATTAGTTAACGAATAAGGTATTTCTGCATTTTGGCCAACTACAGCAGATATTTCCTCTGAACTATTTAAGCCTGGTTCGCCTTCAGCTGTAACCATGCTGAGACCCGCTGCAATACCTGGCCTAGCAGTTAACATACCTAATTGAGCACCAAGAAAATATAAAGCTTGAGCTAATAATCTTCTATGATGCTTGTCCGGAAGAGAGGATTGTGAACTAGTACTTGCGACCATGGTCGGATTCTTATAACAAGCAGTACCGTCACCATCACTCCTATAGTCTATCTGTTTGCCATCTGCAAGAGCAGTTAAAACATTAGTCCAGAGACGATGATGTATACCTAAAAGTCTAGTTTTATCAGCACCCTTCGCACCTAAAAGTGCTTCTGCTGGAACCAAGTCAGCAACTTGCTCTTTAGTTAATTTAAGAAGTTTTTTCGCCCTGTTCTGAATCTCTTCTCGAGATAATGGCTTCGGCATGCTTCCCAGATTAAGATTTCGATCTTGAACATGAAAACCCGCTTCCAGTTGCGCCTTCTGAGCCCTTAAATCTGGACTGCCAGCCGTCTTAGAATCTTCCAGAGCTGAAAACTTAGCAGCTCCGCTAGCACTATTAGGAACAGTAACTTCTGGCAAACGATCTTGACGACCAGCACTAGGCTGTCCGCTCGACTGGCTATTTGGTTGAGGATTTAAATTTCTATTGGGGGGGTTGTCGGCACTGACAGGAGGCATCTGTTTTCAAAACTCCCTTGTTTTGATAGGGTTAAAAGCTAATACGTGATCACGGTGTATTAACTCATTACATTATAACTAAAAAAATCACAATTTGTTAATACTAAAAGTTAAAAAATTTTTAGAAAATCTATGGAACAAAGCATTTTTGCACTCAAATAATAAAAAAGTTATAGTTTTTAGAGGGACTTTAGACTTAATGAGTTCTATTTTCATTCTCAAATGGTAATTTCTGCATCGAAAAAGATATCTATTTTAGGCTCAGGTTCTTGGGGTAATACCCTTGCCTGCCACTTTTCTAAGGATTTTGAAGTTTTGCTCTGGGATTATAAACCCGAAAGAGTCGAAATAATGTCTAAATACCGAACGTTTAATAAGCCACAAGAAGGTATTTATCCTGAAAATATAAATTTCACCGCAGATTTAAGAGTCGCTTTAGAATTTAGTGACTTTATTTTCAGTGTTATACCTCTAAAAGGCATTAACGATTTAGCTGAAAATATCTCTAAGATCAATAATTTAAAAATTCTGGACCCTGCCAAAGACTCCTATTTAGATTTAAATCTTAAAAATCCCCTTAAGTTTTCAAAAAAAGTAATTATCAACTGCTCGAAAGGCATTGATCTAGTGAGTTTGAAGACACCTAGTGAAATTTTTACCGAAAAATTAAAGAATTTTCACATTGCGACTTTATCTGGGCCTAACCTTGCAATAGAGGTTTTAGCAGGTGAGCCAATGATATCGAGCATCGCAAGTTCAGAATTAACTGTAGCTGAGGGCCTTCAAGAAGTATTTTCCTGTACTCGCTTTCGCCTCTATCCCAGTAATGATATAGTTGGCGTAGAATTTTGTTCGGCCATCAAGAATGTAATCGCTATCGCAGCAGGAGCTTCTGATGGACTAGGTTTCAGAGCTAGCACTAAAGCAAGTTTAATAACCCGAGCTTTAAATGAAATGCGTGAATTAATTAAGCTCAAAGGTGGTCTGGAAGAGACTTTATACTCAGCAGCTGGACTAGGTGATTTAATAGCAACCTGTAGTTCAGAGCTAAGTAGAAACTATCGTGTCGGTTATTTTCTGTCCCAAAATTACTCACTTGACGAGATTTACAAGAAAATCAATGCCACCGCTGAAGGAGTAAATACTGCCTTCGCTCTAAAAAAATTAGCCCAAACTGAAAACTTAAGAATTCCAATTTGCCTTGAAGTCGCAGATATGCTCTCTGGAAGCAAGAATCCAGCAGAAGTGGTCAACTCATTAATGTCAAGAAAAATAAAATAAAACTATTGTTTTATATACATATTGTTGTTATTATGAATCCTTACTAAAAGGATAAGTATGATATAGCGATGTTTGGACCACACTTAGTAATGGAAGCCTATGGCTGCGATAGACGTCTTATGACGGATATAGAATCGATGATTGATCTCCTGGATTCGTTGCCCGAAAAGATGGATATGACGAAGATAATGCCCCCTTATGCATTTAAATATAAGGGTAAAGTTCCAGAAGAATGGGGCTTAAGCGGTGTGGTACTAATAGCAGAGAGTCATATAGCTCTTCATACTTTTCCAGACCAGAATGGCTTTCTGACTGTAGATATTTTTAGTTGTAAAGATTTCTGCATAGAGACAGCTATTTCTGAGATTGTTAAAGTTTATAATCCTACTCATTGGGATCACCAGTTGTTCATGAGAGGTAGAGAATACCCTAGATCTATTGGTAAGGCTGGCCAGATTATTGAGACTGAAAGACTTCAGCATGCTCAGAATCTTCACCAGTTTGGTAAAACTCTAGCTCTTAACTAAAATGCGTAAGCATTTTTAGCTGGTGCTATTTAAGTGAGCTTAACTAATAATCCAAAAGAGTTCTTTCGGTGGCTAGAAACAGCCACTGAAGGAACTCTTTTTACTTTTATTTCCGAATGGCACACGAAAGGCGAGAGCAGTGAAGAACTAATTAAGTTTATAGAATTTCTTCGAGAAAAGGCGCCACCATTAAGCCTCAGGGATTTAGTTTACGACGAAAACGCAGGAATTGGAGTTTCGCTACACGCCCATCTTGCCTATGACTGTGCTGGTACCGGCGGCGATAAATCTCATAGCTTTAATATTTCTACCGGCACGGCCTTTCTTGCTGCTTACGCAGGCTTACCTGTAATTAAAAATGGCGGTCGCTCTGCTAGTAGTAAAGTAGGTTCAGTAGATGTACTTTATGAGCTAGGTTTAGATTTAGACATTAGTGAGGAAAGAAAACTAGAAGCCTTTCGAAAAGTAGGTTTAAGTTTTTTTTCTAGTAAAGTGTCTAGTGAATATCTACTGCCCGTAAAAAATTTAGCGAGGAAATATAAAGAATCCTGCTTTATAAATTTAATCGCTCCATTTCTCTCACCAATTGAGCTTCAGGGGCAGATCATTGGTATCGCTCAAGCTCGTTGGGTTCCAGTAATTAAAGAAATAGCTCAATACTTTATAAAACAGGGCTACCGCCAAAAGTTTATCCTAGTACACTCAAACCAAGAGTTTTTAGAAAATTCTCTTAAAGAGCTAAGTGAGGGAAATACAGAGATTAGAGATTCCGAGCAGTCTCCTAACAGTACTAAGGCTGAGCTTATAAGTTCAATCTTAGATGAGTTTAATACAGCCCTGCCTTCTAAAATTATTTTCATTTCTTATAATCCGCATTTTGACTTGTCTACAGAAAATGTACCTGTGAATAACTCTCCAACAGTAAACCTAAACGCTCAGCAAGCATATTATGAACAGGAATTTATACTCAACCCAGCGAGCAAATCATTTTCAGAACTGGCATTAACAGCTGCAAAGCTTAAAGACCTAGAAGGCGGGAATACAAAAGAGAATGCTCAGATATTACTCAAAATCTTTAAAGGAGAGGCTCAAGACCCCAGATTAAGGATTAAAGCTGAGACTCTCGCCCTAAATACAGCCTTAATGCTTATGCTAAAAGAAGACTTTAGTCTTTTTTACGATGAAAGGAGCTTATTAAAAGAACTTACAGAGAATTACATAAAATTAAAAAAATTTCTTAAGACTCAGAATTTATATGAATTCCTAGAAGAATTACGCAAGTATTTCACAAAAGAAAAATTATGAATTAAGATGTATACATATGTTCTCTAAATTTCGCACTAGTCTATTTATAATTTTCGTATACATTAGCGTTTTTGCTAGCTCAATGTCCCTTTTAGCTCAAGAAGGAAAAGCACCTCAGGACTATGCCGCTGATAAATTAGCGAACGCTGACGCACAGCTTACTAAATTAATCGAACAGAGAAATGCTTTAAATTCTTTAATTAAAGCAGTAAAGAAGGATCTTAAAGCTGCAAAGATAAGAGCCAAGGCAGAAGAAATTCAGATTAAAGCTAATATAGCCAAGCAAGACGCAGAATTTATGATTGAGCAATCTGGCGTAGCTATTGATCTTCCAGATTTAACAGCTAAAAAACCAATTCCTCGCAGCCCTCTTCTAGAAGATATTTCAGCAAAAGCACCTTCATCTAGCTTTGCCGAAGACAGTTTCGATAAAGTAGACTCTGTTTTCTTTCCAAGTAATAACAGTATTAACGTTAAATCTAAAAAAGACCTACCCTACTACATTAAATAGTTTTGAGCGACTTTAGAAAATACAGTTTAATCTCTCTCTATGCATTTCTAGTATTTGCTTTGCAAATATCTTTTTTTTCTAGATTTACGAATATAGACCTTAACTTCATTCTAGTAAATATCGCTGTCTTCTCGGCTTTATTTAATTTAAAAGAAAATTTAGTATTCCTGTCTACAGCAACTATATTATTACAAGCTTTTACTTTTGATAAACAGTTTATCTGGTTTCTGCCATTACTATCTGTTCTACTAAAGCTTTTCTACACTAAAGAACTCAAAGATCCACTCTGGCTTTGTGTTTTTTATTCAGTATTGCTTAGCGTTATCTACTGTTTTATAAACCAAGATACTTACGGCTATTTTCATAAAATATTACTGAGCCTGCCTTTTAATGCATTATTTGCTGTAATATTATATTTTCTTTTGAAATCTCTGATTATCACTAAGGATAAATAATTTATGTCTTTAGAGACTATTATCAAAAAGTATGGAGCGGAAAATATATCTTTCGCTTTACTGAAAAGGACTGACAGCGAAAACGCAGAGACTGAAGTTGTACAAGGCTCCCTAGAATTCGAAAATATACTTGAACATAACCTAGACAGCTACTTTCATCCAGCTAGTCTTTTAAAATTATTCATAAGCCTGATGGCAAGTGAGCTTTTGCTACAAAATAATCAGCCAGAAGTCAAAGAAACTGACTATGAAAAAAATGAATTAAGCAGAGCTATTCAGGAAAGTATCTCTGCATCAGATAACGATGCTCTCGCTTTCCTTATCGATTATTTAGCATCTTATCCTTGGGATTATAATCTCATTAATACAGGAAATACCCTAAAATTCACTCCAAATCAGCAATCCCAAGATGTTTTAAATAAAATACTTAATAGCCGCCTTGAAATTAATAAATTCTTTTTAGAAAAAGGTTTTTCCGAAAAAATAAACCTCGTAAATAAATGCTTTGGCTTTGATTACTACGGCAAAGAGAAACAGATCTATGAAGCTCTAGACCAGAATCAGATCAATAATCGAGATCTAATAAAACTGTTAATCCTTATAGAAAAGGACTTTCCCCTTATTTTGAATTCCATGAAACGGACACTTAAAAATAATGAGGATGACGAAAACGCAGAAATTGGAGTTCCGCTACACGCCCATATTCCTAGTGGCATAATCAATACTGAAGATTATCAAGCTCAAGCCTTCTCAGGAAAAGTGCTTGCTGAGGAATTTAAAGTAAAAAGCATTTATTCTAAAGCTGGCTGGAATTCTAAAGTTAGGCATGACGCTGTGCTATTTAGCATAAACAAGGATGATGAAAACACAGAAAATGGCGCTGTGCAGCAGTCTCAGTATATTTTAACTGTACTAACTAAGAACCTCAGTCATGACGAAGAGATTTTACAAGAAATCGCACGAGAAGTAATCTTGACCTTAAATTAGGACTCTTCTGAATTCATCACCCTGCAACAGCTTCATCCAAAGCACTCTGTTTAGCACCAGTCTGCCCTTGATAATTACTCTTCGAATTCTTTTTCTTGCCGTAGGGATGAGTAACAGGTAAATTACGCATAAATATCATTTGAGCGATAGGCTTGCCCGCTATAAGCTTCAAAGGCGCCTTTCCTTGATTAGTTAACTCAACTACCCCTTCACCCTCAAAACCACTGTCAAATAGCCCAGCAGACTCCACGTAGAGTCCTAAACGTGCCCATGAACTTTTCCCTTGAAGATAACCATGTATAGTATTCGGGAAATAAAAATATTCTCTAGTAGTGCCTAAGACAAAATCACCTGGTGCAAGAATCATTTCATCAGCATCAAACTCCTCAAAACTTCCATCTGAACGCTGCTTTGCAAAATGTCTACCGATATGTACATCTAGGCTATTAGGCTGTATCGCCTTCTCTTCTAAATTATCTATTCTCAGAAAACCTAATGCTAGATAGAGTCTCATCTGCCAGTCTACTAAATTCCCTGGACTAAGAAACACTAAGTATAAGCCAAAAAGTATTATTGGACTGATTAATAGAGAGATGTAAAGAAGTATTAAAGGATATATGCTCATAAAATTACGCCTTAAGTGCTGCTCCCACTAAATTTTTCAGTTCGTCTACCTTAGAGCTTCTTGACATAGCATCCTCTAGGCTGATGACATCACGGTTATAAAGTTCTGCTAGAGCAGATTCCAAAGTCTGCATGCCAATATTTTTACCAGTCTGAATCGCTGAATAGATCTGCGAGGTTTTAGACTCTCTAATTAAATTAGCCACACCAGGTGTAACCAACATCGCCTCCATAGCGACTACCCTTCCTTGACCATCACGCCTAGCAAGCAGGGTTTGGCTAAGTACAGCTTTTAATGAATGACTAAGCTGAGTTCTCACCTGTGCCTGCTGCTCAGCTGGGAACACATCAATAAGCCTATCGATAGTACCCGCTGCTGATGAAGTATGCAATGTCGCGAAAACTAAATGCCCCGTTTCAGCAGCACGCACAGCAAGTGAAATAGTCTCTAAATCACGCATCTCACCAATTAGAATAACGTCTGGATCTTCTCTCAAAGCAGCTCTAAGAGCATTAGAGAAAGAATGCGTATGATTACCTATCTCACGCTGATTAATAATACTCTGCTTAGAGGTGTGGATATACTCTATCGGATCTTCGATAGTAAGTATATGTTCAGCACGATTAGTATTAATCCAGTCCACCATCGCCGCTAAGGTAGTAGATTTACCAGAACCAGTAGGACCAGTAACCAATACTAGACCGCGAGGTAGCATTACTAGTTTTTTTACTATCTCAGGTAATCCAAGTTCCTCTATGGATGGTATCTGATAACTTATCATCCTTAAAGCCACACTGTAACCGAGCCTATCTTTAAAAACATTTATTCTAAAACGACCCACGCCTTCTATACCATAAGCACAGTCGACTTCCCACTCATTCTCTAAAACCTTTAGCTGATCCTGTGAGAGAAAACCATCACAGATACTCTTAATCTGCTCACTGGTCAGCTTCTGCATCTCGGTTCTTCTTAGGACACCATTGATTCTAAGTATAGGTGGCTCTTGTGGAGTAAGATGTAAGTCACTTGCCTTCGCTTTCTTTACTAAATCTAATAATTTATTAATCATAGAGTACCTTTCATCTTAGCCTAAATGCTTAAACACCTTATATGCAGTATCTAAAAGTGGTGCATAATCTTTAGCTCTAGATTTTAAAAGTAAATAATTACCCTTAAACTCAGCGATTAAATACCAAACTGCTCCACTACTAATCAATGCCTGACAGACTTTCCCCGTACCAATAGCCTGCGATGCTTGGCTAGAATTTTTAAATACCGAGATAAGCTCGTCTTTATTACTGTCATCCCAGAAAAAAACAGATTTCTCTAATGAGGTAAAACTATCATCTAAGCACAATGCTGCCGTAATATCTTTATTAATATATTTAAGTAAAGCCTCTTCTAGACTTGAAAGCTTAACATTTGTATTACTATAACTCTTTGTTGAAAACTGTTCTAAATAAACATCAAAAATTTCACTAACTTCGTCTTTAAGCTCATTTGCCATTCTGCGAGACTTTAAAGCCTGCTGCTTATTTTTAATCTGTTCTTCTGGAACTTCTGCGATTAAATTAGAGAAATCAGCTTTTTTAAAACTATTTACCATAGTTTCCGAATCATCGAAAATAGTCTTCCAATGCAGTCTTTCCTTTAGATAAATTATCCCGAATACTAAAAGATTTATGAGAAGTAATACATAGGCATTCACTAAAACCGCTGTAGGAGACTGTCTTACACTGTTATCAGTAGCTACTTGGTTTACTAAAGGCTCTTTAAATATAAAGGCTGGCGTTCCCTCGCCAAGTGGGACGAAAACTAAAAGTAAAAAGAAAACAGCTATGATTACTAAAAATTCTGCTGAGAGCTTTATTACCTTTTTATTATCTACCGCTGGAAACATAAAGCTAATACTTAAAAAAGCGAAAGCTAATTCACCCATTAGGAGATTTAGTATAGAGATCTCTGTCACCAAGCTGCTAAAAGCCGAGAGATATGAAAGCACTGTCATTAGAATTAAGACAGCCACAATTAATGAGACTATACGCCTACGCATTAATCCTCTTAAAACCGAATTTAAATCAAAACCTGAAAGCAACTGATAATTCCTTTATTAAAAACTCTTTTAGCTTTACGACCTCAGCATCTATCTGTTCTCTAGAATACTCTTGCTCAGAATGCCATCTAAGCCTTAAAGTAAAACTACTCTGATAAAGATCTAATAATTTAATATCCTGCAGGTCTTTAGATTTAAATTTCTTAATACCATTCACGATCCCAGCATAAGTATGTCCAGAACCAGCATCTACAGTAATATCCCTTTCTAATGGAGGGTTTTTAATAATCTTGCCGAATTTACTTTTCAGCTTACGTGGCAGTTCAAGCTCAATAAAATAGAGCTTCGCTGGTAATTCTAGCTCTTCTACTTTCTGCGGATGAATCTTAGCGATATAGCCTATCTCTTTACCCTGATATATGACCTTAGCAGCGATACCAGGATGCATTAAGTCTGTTAAAATACTTTCTGGATCTGAGTTAAGAGCTGTTTTTTTAATAATAGATTCCGCTTCTAAAGTCGTGAAACTTACATTCTGATAAAGTCTTTCAATAATCGATTTAAATTCATAAAAATCCTTCTCTCTATGTAAGGGTTTCTGCTCATCAGTCCACGATTTCTCTAGCTTCGCCATTACTATAGCGACTTTCTCTATTTCCACTGTGTCGCTTAAATCGTATTCTGCGTTTTTGTCACGCTTGTAAGAGTAAGTTTTACCAAATTCAAACAGCTTAATATCAGTAGTTCTGTCATTAGCATAATTTCTGGAAACAGCCTTTATTAAAGAAGGTAATAATGAAGTCCTTAACACGGAATAGTCTTTAGATAATGGATTTAACATTTTAATCGCTAACTCAGAAACAGATGTATCACTAACAAGGCTGCTTAAAATCACTTGATTAAAGCCTTCTGCGATTAATAAATTTTCTAACTCTTCTTTCGCGATGTTATCTTCTTTAGCTTCCAGACTAGCTTGCATAGATGGTAACTGAGCTGGAATATTATCATAGCCATAGATTCGAGCTATCTCTTCGATAAGATCTATTTCACGCTGTATATCTTTAGTTCTAAAGCTAGGCACAGAAAATATATACAATAGCTGAGAAGCAATACTCTGATTAGATTCTACACCATTACTAACAGCTGAGACCTCGTTTATTTCACCCACATAGCTGATACCCAAAGAAGCTAAAAGCTTCTGCACCTCTATAAGTGATAGATCTATTCCGATAAATCTCTTTATCTGAGGTAATCTTAGCGAAACTTCTTTAGTCTCTAAAGTCTCATCTCCAGCCTTCGCTAAGTTACCTAAAACAGTAAGTTCTGTTTCAGTAGCTAAATTACTTAAAAGATCAAGAGACATTAATATCGCATTTAGGGTATTAAGTTTATCTACACCTCTCTCGAAGCGTTTCTTCGCTTCGCTATCTATACCAGCAGCTCTAGCGCTGCGTCTTACTGTCGCTGGGTAAAACACGGCCGACTCGATAACTATATTATTTGTGGCAAGAGTAATCTGTGAATCAAAACCACCCATCACCCCAGCAATAGCCACTGGACCAGACTCATCAGCGATGACTAAATTAATTTCACTTAATTCATAAGTTTCACCATCTAAGGCTTTCATGCTCTCACCTGAATTCGCTCTGCGGGAAACAAGTTTAGAACCCTTTAATTTATCTTTATCGTAAAAATGCAGCGGCTGACCTAAAGTTAACTGAACATAATTACTTATATCCACTAAATTATTAATTGATTTCATACCCATCGCATTTAATCTATCTTTCAGCCACTGCGGGGAATCTTTAACTTTAAGCCCTGAAACATTTAAAGTATAAAAAAGCGAAGTATCTTTAGTATCAGTTATCTCTGGCTCTATAAAATCTGCATTCTTACTAGAATAAGCCTGAATCCCTTTACTAGTAAGCTGTTTTAATGGACGCTGCAACAGAACAGATATCTCTCTTGCCTGCCCTTGCACAGAAAGTGCATCACCACGATTACTTCTAGCTCCTATATCTAAAACAGTATCCTCTTCTATGCCTAAAACCTTTCTGACGGTAGTTCCTAAAGGAAGATCTAAAGCCTTATTCTCTATATCCGCTCGATTCGGATCGAAAAATAAATATATACCATCACCCTGTTTCGCTTTAATTTTCTCTACTTCATCTTCACTAAATCCTAGTTCCTCTACGCCGCAGAGCATCCCGAAGCTTTCTACATCACGAATTTTACTAGGCTTAATTTGAGTAAAATCACCTTTAACACTTTTTAACTTCGCACCGATAGTCGCGACTGGTACTTTCTGCCCAACAGCTATATTTTTCGCTCCGCAGACTATTTGTTGAATATTTTTAGTACCATCAGCATTTAAGCCGATAGCCGTTTTAGTAACCTGTAATTTATCAGCATTCGGGTGAGGAGCTATCTCTAGAATCTCACCTAAAACTATACGCTCATCTATAGAATCATTAAAGGACTCATAGTCCTCAACCTCAAAGGCTCTCATAGTTAATTCGTGCACCAGATCTTTCAGCGGTACATCTTTAATATCAACGAACTCATTTAAGCAGTTTAAAGATACTCTCATGCAAGTTACAATATTAGCAATATGGCGTTTATGAAGAAATCATTTTCATCTTTTTTGGTTCTAATTAGCTTAATTAGCTACCCTTTAAGCTCCTCGGCCGCAAATAGCCCAGCAGAGCCACATGAATCTCTAGAATGGTTTGAGCTTATGCAAGACTGGTTAGATAGTAAAGTTGATGAAACTACTATAGAACTTCATGAAGAAATGGATAAAACTTTAGAAACAGCCGAGAAAACTAAAAAAGAAGTCCGCAAGGATATAGAAAAAACTAAAAAAAAGAATCAAGAAAAAAAGGCTGAGCTAAAAAAGAAAAAAGAAGCTCATAGGGAAAAACTAAAAAAAGAACTAAATACTGGCAAAGAGCTTCGTGCCGACTAAGACAGAGAGTCTATAATTCGTTCGTAATTCCATTATTAAACTTGATGATCTAATAGTGGAATTACTATAAGATGGAACATATCTTCTAATGACTTCTGCATGAGATCTTCAATACTTTGATAATTCCTATCTTTCTTATGCTGTTTCCTCTCAGCTGCAGCTATCTCATTAAAAGCCTCATTTAATTCTAGTGACTGTCCTACAAGCCGTTTATAAATCTGTGAAACCCTTTCCTCTAATCTTGCCTGAAAAATATCGCTCTTAATAAATGTTTCAAAATCTTTCTTTAATGGTGAATCACCCCACTTCTGATGATTCTGATTAAGACTCTTTTCTAAATGATTGCTTTGAAAAGCATTCTCTAATTGTTTAATAGCGAAATCTTTTAAAATCCTCTCTGCTGGTTCAAAAAAATAAAACCTAAGGTTATCTTCATCCAGCATACTTTTAGAGAACCTCTCTTTAATTTCTAAATAGCCATCTTTAAAGCTCTCTGCTCTCTGTAATTGCTCTTGAGCTTTAAGCATAAAATCTTGCTGAGCTTCTATCCCCTTCTCGTCAATGTTGTGCCTCATAAGCGTCCAAAGACGATGAACCATTGATAAAACACGGGGATGCGTATTAGAAAATTTCGAATAAGCCATTTCTCTAGCTAAATATCTTTTAATTTCAGGTGAAGCAGTAGTTAATTCCCCATTCATCATTGAATTAGCTGGACCAACCTCAAACAATGGCTGCCCACCAGCTGCTTGGATACTATTATTAAATGCAGTTAAAATCTTTACTGGATAAACTTTCATGCTTATTACCTTAAACTCCTGCAATGCTAGCAACTTTAATTGCCCCATGTAGTTATTATTAAAAAAGCTTAAAGGAATTTTATCTATCATAAGCAAATTATTGGACTCAGATTCCAAAAATTCTATCAATTTTTCAGACTAGAACTCCAAAACACCCAAAAACTGGGTAAAATATTAATATTCAAGAAAGTATTTTAAAACCATGGATATAAAAAGAGAAGTACAAATAGATAAACTTCTAAAAAAAGGCAAAGCCTTACTAATCTATGGTGCAAGGCAGGTTGGAAAAACTACTTTAGTTAAAAACTTTCTTCTCAAGAATAAATCTAAATTCAGGCAGCGTACTGGAGAAGACATTCAGCTACAGATTTTATTTAAAGACCTTTCAATAACTGACTTAGACGAGTTTGTGGAAAATTTAGAAATTCTCATTATAGATGAGGCTCAAATTCTAGAGAATCTCGGCAGAGGAATTAAATTAATTTTAGATAGAAACCCAAAGCTAGCAATAATATTAACAGGTTCATCTTCATTTGAATTAGCAAATCAGCTCAGTGAGGCACTAACTGGTAGGAAAAAAACTCAATCCCTCTTACCTCTTAGTATTAAAGAACTCTCTGAGCATTATGGTCGATATGAAATTAAACATAAACTAGAAGAATTATTACTCTATGGCTCATACCCCGAAGTCATTACGACTGAAAATAAACATGAGAAGCGAGAACTGATCCTTGAGATAGCTAATAGCTATTTATTTAAAGATATTCTGAGTTTTTTAAATCTAAAAAAAGCTGATGTCCTTTATAAATTAACGAAATTACTTGCTTATCAAATCAGCTCAGAAGTGAATGTTAATGAGCTTGCGAGTAACTTACAAGTCGATAATAAAACTATTACTCATTACCTAGATATATTAGAAAAATCCTTTGTTATAAAAATGATTCCAGCCTTCAATAGTAATCAGAGAAACGAAATCAAAAAATCTAAAAAGATATATTTCTTAGATCTCGGTATTAGAAATGCTTTAATAAACCAGTTTCAAGACATAGAGTTACGAAATGACAAAGGAGCATTATGGGAGAATTTCGTTTTTCTGGAACTCTATAAGCGAATCGAATACGACAGAAGTTTTAAAACTATCTATTTTTGGCGAACCCATGAACAGCAGGAAATAGATTTTATCCTAGAAGCAGATGGTTTACTAGAACTCTATGAAGCTAAGTTTAATGCTAAAAAAAGCGCGAAGATCCCGCCGCAGTGGCTAAAACATTATCCAGAATTTCAAGAATTAAAGCTGATTCATACTGGGAATTTTATGGATTATTTTACTAATACAGATTAGATATTAAATGCATTAAAAATCATTAAAAGAATTTTATCTATTCGCTAATCTGCCCTTTAATACTGCTAAGATTATGAGCGTCTTATTTTAAACAAAGGAGTTTAAATTGGATAGACGTAAGTTCCTAACATTAGCAGGAGCAGCAGGAGTTATGGCAGCATACCCCAGAGTAACTGCGGCTTCTGTACCTAAAATATCTGATAATGAAGAAGCCTTTCAAACTTCTGATAAAAGTGGTGCCAATAATACACCCCAAAAGCACCGCCCAAGAGCTTTACATGAAAAAGCTTTAGAAACATTAAATCCCACTACTACAGAAGCAGCCACCTCAATCTTTAGCCAGTTTCAAGAAGCTTCTCTATTGATCGAAAAAAATATAAAAGCTAATACAGTTGGTCGTTTAAACAAAGAAGAAACTATTTACTCTAATGCTGATAAATGGGCATCTGCCACTATGGCTGCTCCTATATGGGCATTAAGCCTAGCAAGTCGCACACTCGGTGATTCTATTACAGCAGGAATTGAATTAAGTAAATCCGATAAATCCTCACTCAGCACCATGTTTGCATATAATGCTCAAACTTTTTCTATCACTTATATTAAAAACTTTCTTGTCGAATCATTACGAAATTCACTCATAGAGCAGATGAAATTAAATAATGAACTAGACCCTCGTCGTATCAATGCTCAAGCTGTTTTTAAAGATCTAAATCAAAACAGAGATTCTCTGAAAATAAAATTCTCAGAGAATCTTCAATCAATATATGAAATTCCTAAATCCTTTAAAGAGACTTCTCTTGATAGAAAAATCTTCGATAGCGGATCAATCGTCATAGGTTTTCTACTAAGCCCTATTAATACTGGTCTTGGTAAATTTGCAAGTGCACTAGGTCGCCAAAGAATAGTCGGTGAGAATGCTTTAAGAAAAGAGCTGGGGTCTGAAAATTATAATAAACAAGCCAAAATAGCTGTGGCTAATGCAATTACTTACCCTTTTTTTAATTTAATTAATGGAATATGCCAAGAGCTAGTTAAGAAGACTATTACACTTGATAGCAGCTCACAGTTAGCTCAAACTAATTTCAGAGAATTAATCGGTAACCTATCAAGCTTTTTTGGATATATGACTCTAAAAGTACCTATTCAAAATGAGCTTGAACATGCGATGCATAAGCAAGAAGAATTCAGGACACCTTTTAGGGAAATTGCTGTATTGATGGAGCCAAATAAATGAAGCTCAGATTTTATAAAACCATTATAAATACAACCCCTCTAAAAACTCTTTTGCAACACAGACCTTAACCCCAGACTCGATTCTAGATTTACCCATATTTTTCACGATCTGAAAAGCCTTATAACCATAATGCTCTTTAAAATTTAAAAGACTTTTAGAAATATTTTTATCACTTAATTTCGCTTCTAAAATATACTCTAGCTCACCTTTATTAGCCACCGCGAAATCGACTTCCAGCCCATCTTTCGTCCTAAGATAATGTAATTCTTTTTCTTCTGCAAGATAATCATTCTCAGCATAAATACTTTTAAGTAAGCTCAAAGCCACAAGATTTTCAAAAGCCGCTCCCTCACTGTGACTTACTAGAGCAGTGTCAAAAAAATAAATCTTTGGTTCTTTTAAAATACTTCTTGCAATATTTTTAGAATAAGGGGTCACCCTGAAAATAATGTATAGAGCTTCTAATATCTCAATATACTTTTTAACTGTATTCGATGAAATTTTTAAATCTTCTGCAAGTGAATTAAATGAAATACTAGAACCAACTCGCAGCCTTAACATATCAAAAAGCAGCCTCATAGCTTTGATATTCTGAATCGGCTCTAAATCAAATACATCAGTAGTAAGTAAACCATTAACATATTGCTGCCTCCACCTGCTTGCTTCTAAATCATCATCCGCTAGAAAGGGTTCAGGGAAACCACTTCTAAGCATTAACTGACCTAAAGAGACGGTCTCATTTATCTTCCTAAACTCCGCTAAGGAAAAAGGCATTAACCTATGCCTAAAATACCTACCAGCTAGTGAGTCACCTAACTTATCGAAGACCTCTAACCTTGCACTACCAGTAACCAATATGCGTGTCCCACTTTCTTTAGTATCGAAAACACCTTTAATAAAATTTTTCCATTCTGGTTTTTTATGCAGCTCATCAAAAATAATCAAATCTAAATCCCTGTCCCAGATTTGCTTATCAATTATTTCCTTATCTTCTAAAGAATCGTAATTTAAATAAAGCGAATTGCTATAGGCTTTAGCAATTTTCTTAGCTAGCCATGTTTTACCAGACTGTCTTGGACCTACCAAAAATACCATTTTTTTCTCCAAGTCTTTTTTAATAGGATCTAGCTGAAAGCGTTTCATTTATTAAATAATTCTACCCAAATTTTGACTTTTTCTCAAGCTATTGCAAATTAGTCGCGACTTTTTTGCAACTTAATGCAAATTAGTCAGTTCATTGGCAAAAAAATCACAAGATCATTTCCCATCAAACTTGCTAAAATAGCTTATTAATATGGCTAAAACTCTCTTCGATAAAGTCTGGGATGCACACGTAGTGGAAGCACTTCCTGGAGATAATTACCTGATATTCATGGATAGAATAGTGGCTCACGAGATCACTACACCGCAGGGTGCGATTCAAATCGATGAAGAGTTCGCGGGCAGAATTTTTGATGCTAATCGTATTTTAGCGATTAATGACCATGTCGCCCCAGCAAAAGATACAGCGACAGCTATTCAAGCAAGTGTGCTTAGAAAATGGGCTAAAAAGCACGGTATTAGACACTTTGATATCGGTGAAAATGGTATCTGCCACGTAGTCGCTCCAGAAAGAGGTTATGTTCAGCCAGGGATGACGCTTTGTTGTGGCGATAGCCACACCTGTACTAATGGAGCTTTCGCCTGTTTCGCTCTAGGAATCGGTACTACTGCTAATGCTGGAGCTATGCTCTCTCAGTGCCTATTACTGAAAAAGCCTAAAGTTATGCAGATTAACCTTACAGGGAAGCGTCGTCAAGGAGTTTATGCTAAGGATCTTATTCTAGCTATTATTAATAAAATCACCTTTAAAGGTGGTACTGGCTTCGTTCTAGAATACACTGGTGATGCTATCGCTGACCTAGACATGGAAGAACGCATGACTATCTGTAATATGGCTATAGAAGCTGGTGCTACTAGTGGCATGATAGCTGCTGATGAAGTGACTTTCGAGTATTTAAGAGGTAAAGAGCA
The DNA here is from genome assembly GCA_005110385.1 of Candidatus Melainabacteria bacterium. GTDB lineage: Bacteria > Cyanobacteriota > Vampirovibrionia > LMEP-6097 > LMEP-6097 > LMEP-6097. Next base: position 48,577 of record DUDT01000002.1, read on the forward strand.
GATAACTAAAGATTCTGCTGAGTTCGATACACTAAAAGCTAAATGGGCTAAATTCACTCCAGATGCGGGTGCTACTTATGATGAAGTTGTGGAAATAGATGTTTCTGCACTAAAACCTACAGTTACTTGGGGAATTAATCCTGGTGAATCTAGCAGTTTCGATGGTGTAGTGCCTGCTGATGCAGATCCTAAGGCTTTAGAATATATGGGACTTAAAACTGGAGATAAATTAGCTGATCTAGACATAGACCAAGCCTTTATTGGTAGCTGTACTAACGCTAGAATTTCCGATCTTAGAATCGCTGCGAGCATTTTAAAAGGTCAGAAAGTTTCTATCCCAACTATTATTACTCCGGGGTCTCAAGAAGTTAAACGCCAAGCGGAACGTGAAGGTTTACATGAAATATTTCAAGATGCTGGAGCACTCTGGACTCACGCTAGCTGCGGACCTTGCCTCGGAATGAGCATGGGCGTAGTTGCTCCACAGGAAAGATGCATCTCTAGTACTAACCGTAATTTCCCAGGGCGCATGGGAGCTGGAGCGAGAACACATCTAGCTAGCCCTGCGATAGTGGCTGCGACAGCAATTAAGGGTAGGATTACTTCGCCTGAGCTTTTGCTCGCTGGAGTATAAAAAGCTAAACTTCAACTCAAATATCATTAATAGTAAAAAACTAAACGAAAGTATACTTTAAAATGGTAGAACTAAACTAAAATATACTTTAGAATAGTTCTAAGTTGTGGAATATATAATTTGGCTCATCCACTAAATAAAAGATAAACCTATGTTCCCTAGAGAATTCTGGATCACAAAAATACAAAAAGCTTGGAGACTGAGGTCTATCATCTGGCTAGTCGGCGTAAGGCGTATAGGTAAAACCACCTTAGTAAAGTCATTATCTGAGGGTGATAAGGCGGGTAAAAACGCAAAAAATGGAATTGCGCATGGGTCTCTTCTGTATTATGACTGTGAGTTAAAAAGAAACCGTGATCTTATTGAAAGCGATGTAGAAGAATTTTGGCAGGGAAAAGAAAATAAGATCGTAATCCTAGACGAGATTCATCGTTTAGAAAATCCTTCTGAAGTCCTGAAAATAGCTGCTGATCATTATTCTAATGTTAAGGTGATAGCTACGGGCTCATCTACTCTAGCTGCTAGTAAAAAATTTAAAGACACTCTAAGTGGACGAAAAATCGTCATAGAGCTAAGACCATTAATAGAAGCTGATCTTCTTGCTTTTGCTCAGAATAAAAATCCCAAAATAATAGAACCTATAAATGAGGATAACGAAAACGCAGAAATTGGAGTTCGGCAACAGTGCCATAATACACTTTTAGAAAAACGCTTTCTCTACGGTGGCATGCCCGAGAATTATCTCAGTGACGAACTGCCTGAATACGCCTTTGAAGAATGGATTGACTCTTACTGGTCTAAAGATATTCAAGAACTTTATGAGCTGCGTAGTAAATTTGCTTTTCAGAAATTTATGGAATTGCTCTTTATACAGAGTGGCGGAATCTTTGAAGCTAGTAAATTTGCCACTGACTGTAAAGTTAGTAGTCCGACTATTAGTAATTTTTTACACGTACTAGAAGAAACCTTTGTTATAGATGTTCTTCGTCCTTATCATAAACGAAAAAATTCTGAAATCGTTTCAGCACCTAAGGTTTATGCTTTTGACACTGGGCTTGCTTGTTATTTAAAAGGCTGGTCATCACTCAGGAACGAGGATTTAGGTATATTCTGGGAACACTTCGTTTTAAATGAACTAAAAGCTCAGCTCCAAAACAATGCAGACATACTATACTGGCGAAACAAAAAAAAGCAAGAAGTCGACTTTATAATTAAGAAAAAACGCTCACAGACTGTTATAGCTATAGAAACTAAATGGCAAGCTAAAAATTTCAGCCCAGACAATCTACAAGCTTTTCGTGAACTACATCCAGAAGGAGAGAATTTTCTTATCGCCAATGATATCCAAGAATCATATACAAAAAACTATACTGACCTGAAAGTAAAATTCATTAGTTTAAGAGAATTTATCTTGCAGATTACTCTTGGCACAGCTCCTTGATTTATCCTAGATAAGCGAATAAAACTTGCCAGGAGACATTTTAGAATATAGCGAGAAGCCAGAAGATCCAAAAAATTAGCTCTTATTTAGTCTATCTATAATAGAGTAAATAAGGGTATAATTCTATTATCAATAGAGTAAATAAAAAATTAGCTCTATTACCAATAGAATAAATATGGTCTTCAAAGTCAACGATATCAAAGAATTATTAGTATTGCAGATGAAGAGATTCTGCTCAGCAGAACTAAACGTCATCAGAGAAGATGCATTAAAACTAGTAGAAAAACACGTGAAAGCCCCTCAAGCAGTGGTTATTAGTGGCTTAAGAAGAGCTGGAAAATCTACATTTCTGCATCAAATCGCTCATAAATACTATGAAAAAAATGCTTACTACTATATTAATTTTGATGATGATAGATTTTCAGACTTCACAGCTAGTGACTTTAACGCATTACTTGAAATTCTAATCGAACTATTTTCAGAAAGAAAAGTAATCTTTTTCGACGAAATCCAAAACATTGATAAGTGGGAAACCTTCTGTAGAAGGCTTATAGATAATGGTTTTAAACTTTACATCACTGGATCTAACGCTTCATTACTGAGTAAAGAGCTTGGTACTAGGCTTACAGGGCGTTATTTTCCATTAGAGCTTTTTCCTTTTAGCTTCGAGGAGTTTTTACGTTATCGAAAAATCGATATTAAAGAGATAATGAAAGAGAGCCGAAACGTTTTAGACACTAAGACACGAGCCTTATTAAAAAACAAGCTTAAAGAATATATTTTAAAAGGCTCTATCCCAGAGGCTTTAAGATATCCAGAGCTACCTGTATTAAAAAGCCTCTACCGAGATATTCTCTACCGAGATATAGCTACACGTTACAGAATAGAAGCTGATAGAACCCTGCGTGAGCTTTCTCTGCGAGTTTTCACTGATATTACTAGCCCTATACAGTTTTCTAAAATTAAACAGCAGCTCGGCATCGGTAATGTAACTACTGTCACTAATTACATTTCATATTTAGAAAACTCTTGGTTAATTTTTGCTATAAATATCTTCGATATTTCGATTAAAAGGCAGCAAATCGCCCCTAAAAAAATCTACGCCATAGATACAGGTCTAATACATGAGATAACTTTTAAATTTAAAGAAAAACAGGGAGTCCTATTAGAGAATCTAGTTTTTTTACATCTACGTAAAAAATATCAAGAGGTTTTTTACTATAAAACTAAATCTAACTATGAAGTAGATTTTTTCATTCCCGAAGCAGCTTTGCTAGTGCAGGTTTCTTACGACATTTCAGATTTAGAAACCAAGGAAAGAGAAATTAGATCACTTATAGAAGCTAAATCTGAATTAGAGATGGATAAAAAATTTAAAATTAAAAAACTCCTAATAATAAACTTCGAGCTTAAAGATCAGGAAAAAATCCAAAAAAATACTATAGAAATTATTCCAGCTTACGAGTTTTTACTTTCTTGAAATATGCTAAAGTTTTCCATGTAATACACGATAGACTTTCTAACTACTAATTAACAAAGATGTTAAATATATCTCCAGAGCATCCAAGGATGGGCACAACAGCTCCAATAAATGATAATACTGCGACTGCCGTAAATAGGCAGACTCCGCTAGCAAAAGATATTCCGCCTACTACTCAACAACGCAACTCTTCACCAGATACCCGCAGTACTGAAACCCAGTCCCTATCAAAACCACAAGAAGACTTTAGCTGGCAAACTGTTAATTTAGAAAATTTAAAAACTGCTGGAATGCTCTCCACTGAAACTAAAAAAGTCGCAGGTAAAGATATCACTATACAAAGTTTCTCCCTGAGGGATCAATCAGCCAAAGTAAGTATCAGCCCTGAATTAGGAGCAAATGTATTAAATCTGGAATTAGCAGGTGAAAAAATTATCAGCTCGCCAGTCTTAGAAAGTAAAGCAGGAGGAAATAAAGTCCATGAAATGGAAGGCATGCCTTTAATTAGCCCGCCTAACAGAACTAATAAAAGCAAGATTTATTATTCTGATGCTAAAGGTAAAACACGAGAAATTAAACTAGCTAAGCCAAAGCAAGATGAGGGAAATGGAAACTTTGAGTTTAATGAAGGAAATATGATTCATGGCAGAATGCATAAAGAACTATGGTCATTGCAAAAAGCCGAAACCAATAACACTGGTGATCTTAGACTTACTTATAACTTTAATACTCAAGATGACCTCATTTTAAGTAGGAAACTCGGCTCTGCCAAGTTCTCTATGACCTATACTTTAAGTAAAAATCCTGAAACAGGCGTACCGAGCTTAAAGACAGAAGTCACTGTAACTAATACTGGTGATGAAAGATCTCCTAATGGTGGACTGTATCCATTAGTAGGTCTAGGTTTCCATCCATATTTCAATGTCGATGAAGCAGCTAGCTTCACTGCAGCAGTAGGCAAAGAATTAAAACTAGGTGAAAAGGGTATACCTACTGGTAAATTAGAAAATCCTAGTAACGATTTAACTACTGGCAGAAAAGCTTCTAAGGCAGATGGGCAGATAGACGCTACTTATACCGTTAAACCTAATGCACAAGGTGAAGTAAGATCGACTATCACCCAAGGAAACGGTACTAAAATACATATAGACCAAAGCCGTGAAATGGGCTTTATAACTATCTATAACGGCGAAACAGATAAGCGAGCTGGTCAGAATAAGCTCTGCATAGAACCACTTACCTGCCCGCCTAATGCTAGTGAATTACAGTTTAATAATAAAGGCACAGACGCAGCATTAACACCTAATGCCATAACTTTAAAACCAAAAGAAAGCCAGCGAGCTAGCTTCATTATTAGCGTAGAAAAAACTTAACTTAACACATTTATTAATTTAAGATAATCAGAACATCTATGTTTCTAAGTACCCCTGCGACGCCCATGTCAAACTATAGACGACCGATAATTACTGAGGCAAAAGCCGCTTTAGTAACCACTGGCGGCACCATCGGCTCAAGCCGAGAAAAAAAGGTGGTTCAATAGATGTAATCGAGGGAGGGAAAGATTTTTTTATAAGTAGAAACCAGTCGACTTTTTCTGTGCATAAAATATAGGCATGGATATTTTTAAATTCACTAAAAAAATACAAGAGAATATTTTTTTTAGCAATGGTCAGAAAGAAAGTGACAAAGATGGACCTATCAAATTTCCAGCTAACTTCACTTGGGGGACAGCTACAGCAGCCTTTCAGATAGAAGGTCACCCCGATGAATATCGTGAAAAGCTCTCTGATTGGGCAGAGTGGCTAGATAAACCAGAGAAAGTAAAATCTCCGAATGGTGCTGGGCTAGCAGTTAAGCATTATGAAAAATTAGAAGAAGATTTAACTCTAATAAATGACTTGGGAGCTGATGCTTACAGATTCTCCTTTAACTGGGCAGCTTTACATAGGGGGCCTGATGATTTTCATGAAGAGACTTTAGCTTTCTATGAAAGACTTTTAGATGAGTTAAAGGTTAAACCATTTGCGACACTGGTTCATTTCGTTCTGCCTAACTGGCTAGCTAAAGAAGGTGGCTGGGAAAATCCTAACACTGCCTGTGAGTTTAATAACTTCGTAAAATTCTTATTAGAAAATTTCGGTGAGAAAATCCAATACTGGATTACCTTTAATGAGCCTAATATTTTTCTTGGTTTCGGTTATGAAAGCGGCATCTGGCCGCCTGGTAAAACGAATGATCTAAATGGTTATTTTAAAGCCTATCAAGGTATGCTCACGGCTCATGAACTAGCTTATAAAAGCATAAAAGAGTTTAACCCGAGTCACCAAGTAGGTTTTTCGCAAAATATGTACTATTTTCAGTCATATCAAGAATCCCAAGAAGGAGAAGCTGAAGATACTAACAAGCCTAAGATAAAGCTAGGAACTACATCAGATACATCTCATATCAGCCCTTATAAACGAAGAGTCGATTTAGACCTGATTCCAGCCGTAATTAGAGATCAATTACATAACTACAGCTTTATAGAATCATGTTTAGATATGGGCAGTCTAGATTTTTTAGGTGTGAATTACTACACTAGATTCATTTATAAATTTTCGACGCAAGCTAAAGATCCAGCTAACCCTGACCTAGATTCACTTCTATGGGGACAGTTACAAAGTACACTTAAGGGGTTGAAGAACGAAGAAAGTCCTGTAACTAGAGTTCGTGAACAGTCACATAATTCACTTGGCTGGGAAATATACCCTGAAGGTCTATATAAAGTCCTAAGCAGCGAAAAATTTAAAAAGCTATTAGGGAATAAACCTGTATTTATCACTGAGAACGGCTATTCACATATAGAGACTAATCCTGAAAACAAAGATTTAGAAGATAAATATCGCATAGATTTTATTAAAGGCCATCTAGAGGCCATTCATAAAGCGATTCAAGAAAATGTAAATATTCAAGGTTATTTCTATTGGAGTTTAATAGATAATTTCGAGTGGGCATTAGGCATGGAGCCAAGATTTGGGCTTATCCATGTAGATCATGAAACTTATAATAGAACTCCGAAAGCGAGTTATTACTATTATTCAGATATCTGCAAAACTAATCAAGTTATTTAAAACTATCTCAAAAATTTCCCAAGCCCGCTTCATAGAAATTGATCCTTATAATCTCGATAATTTCAAGTGAAAATTTCCTTACTAAGATTATTATTTTTTCATCAAGAAAGTTTGCTTTGCCTGTCTCGGAGAATAACTTTGATGATATATTAGAAGGACACGAGAATTTTAGCGTTTTTCAAATAACTAAGAGTGGTAAAACCACTATATATGGTTTTTTGAGCTATAAAAGGAACACATGACGACTACAACTACTACGGAGAACTCAATTAAAGTGAATGAAATTAGTAAACTCGATGAGACTAGTAAAATCAGTGAGATGGCTAAAAGCAATCAAAGAAGCATGCTAACGCCAAGAGATCATTACAAGCCCTTTGAATATCCTCAGTTTTTTGAATATTTTAAATTACAGCAGCAGGCACACTGGCTACCAACAGAAGTTCCCATGGCTGATGACTTAGTCGACTTTAAAACTAAACTTACTCCCCAAGAATCTAATTTAATTATCCAAGTACTTAGATTTTTTACTCAAGGAGATATAGAGGTACAGAATAACTATAATAGTCATCTAATACCAGTCTTCCCTAAACCTGAAATAGCTATGATGCTTACAGCTTTTGCTTCTATGGAAACAGTGCATGTGTGGGCCTACTCTCATTTAAACGATACGCTAGGCTTGCCAGAAGTAGAATACAGCGCCTTCCGTGAATATGAAGCGATGAAGAATAAATATGAATATCTTCAAAACTTTAAAACGGAAAATAAATACGAGATAGCTAAAAACTTAGCTGTATTTGGTGGATTTATGGAAGGAATAGCATTATTTGCGAGCTTCGCTATCCTTATGAATTTCCCAAGACGTGGGTTATTGAAGAATGTTGGACAGATCATTACTTGGTCTATTCGTGATGAATCTCTGCATTCAGAAGGTGTCTGTGCTTTATTTAGACAGTTCATTAAAGAAAATCCTGATATCTGGACTCCTGAATTTAAAGATGAAATTTATAAAGCCTGCGATGAAATGATTCGCTTAGAGAATAATTTCGTCGATACCTGCTTTACTTTAGGATCAGTCGAAGGCTTACAGCCAGAGGATGTTAAGAAGTATTTAAAATATATAGCGAATAAAAGACTCTCAGACCTAGGACTAGAAGGACTTTATGATATTAAAGAAAATCCTCTACCTTGGATGAACCTTATGGTTAACGGAAAAGAACACGCTAATTTCTTTGAAACCCGCGCGACTGACTACGCTAAGGGCGTAATCGTTGATGACTGGGAATAGCCGCCTACTAATTGCCACGCTGGCCAAACGTGCAAGTTCAAGGCTTTGGCAACAGAGTGCTAACAGCTAGACTCTTTTTCCTAGCTAAGACTCCCCCGTTACGACGATTTAGTTTAGGTCCTTCAAACAGCTCACAGCCAGCCTTGCTGAAACTATCTTTGGCTATACGTGCTGAACTGTAGGTAGAGATATAAGCTTTAGGCTTAGCTTTACTAACTACAGCTGCGATAAATTCTTCTGTCCATAATACTGGACAGGTTTTAGGACTAAAGGGATCAAAAAAAATCGCATCAAAATAGTCATCTTCGATCTCAGTAACTGCATTTCGAGCATCATTTATTAAAATCCTCATATTAAGATTTTCTGTAAGTAAATTTAACTCACCGATGGTAGACGGCTGTAATACTTCACTTTCTACTTTTTCGTCATCCTGATGTACAGCGCCACGACCAGAAGCAACTAATAATTTCTTTGCTTGCTCTGCAAGCGGCTTCATAATTGAGTCTCTAATAAATAGATAATCCTCAGGTACTTCTATATTCGGCAGTTCTGCGATAATCGCCGCATCATTTTCTAAACCTATTATCTCTATTCTCTGAGCTGGATTAATTTCCCATATTTTTTGAATAGCGACGCCTGAATTATAAGCAAGACCGAAGCAGACATCTAGAATTCTTATTACTGGAAAACTTAAAATTGCAGGTTCCACAGAGGTCTCCGCAAGGGAAGAATTCGCAAGCTCATCTAATTTACAAGCCAGCACATGCTTATATAAGGCTTCCGTGTATGCCCCTATACTAGAGTGATAAGTCTCATTATATTCAAGATTTTTATAAGTAGAACTACCATCTAGAGTAGTTTCCCTCACGAAAGGAGAATTAATATCCATCTTAAAGCGGGTTTATAACTGAATCGCCTGTTATAAAATAAAGAACTATATTACTAAAAGCAGTTATCAGAACGACTATTATAGTAAGAGCCGTGGCGAGCATTCTTAGTTTCGTGGTATTTAAAATCTTCTCCACGAAAAGTAAACTAATAGAATGCAAAATCCTTGATATACAGAGCAATCCAGCAAGAACATTAAAATAAATCATGTTCGGCTCCTGCATTTCAAGAAGAATTAAAAGAATTAAAGGGAGTGGAACATATTCAGAAAAATTAGCATGTGCTTTAACAGCGTAAGCTAAATTTTTACTTTCAGGTCCCTGAACCTTCCCCTTAATACCCATGCGCACTCTAATAACTTGAGAGACGAGAAAAATATACCAGAAACCAAGGAGGGCGGCGTATACCGTAATAACCATGCTTGCATTTTAACATGAGGGGGACTGCTCGCAAACTTCAATTTCTGCGTTTTCGTCGTCCTCATGATCCTCATGTACCTTGAGTACACTGCGGTCATTCGTCCTCCTCAGCCTTGAACTTGTACGTTTGCAAGCAGCCCACGTGAATTGCTCGCAAACTTCAATTTCTGCACCACTCTCACTCTACTGGCACAGTATCAGTTTTTTTTTGGCTAATTTTAACTTTCAGTACCCTATTATCACGGCATTCTAATACTTCTAAAATAAAACCATTCGCCTCTAACTGAGCACCGATTACTGGGTCAGTACCTAAAAGACCATAAATGAAACCACCGATAGTATCATAATGCTCAGACTCAAACTCAGAACCCAGTTCCTCATTAATTTCTCTCAGAGTCAGCTTACCATCTACTTTATAAACACCTTTCGTGAGTTCCAGTAAAGGAACCTGTGAATGATCCTCAAACTCATTACTAATTTCACCGAAGACCTCTTCAACTATATCTTCAATAGTAACTAATCCACTAGTACCACCATACTCATCAATAAGAATCGCTATCTGTTTTTTCTTCTGCTGCATCATCGACATTAAATCTATAATGTACATTCCATCAGGGACTTTTAAAACTTCTTTCACTATCGATTCTATAGGATCGTGCACCCCACCTCGTTCATAGGCACGCAACATCTCTTTAATGCTCACATAGCCGATGATCTTATCTAATCTTTTCTGGAATACGGGAAATTTAGAAAAGGGATGCTTATTAGTAATCTTCATCGCCTCTTCGATACTAATACCAGCCTCAATACAGATCATATCTGTTCTCGGGTGCATTATATCTCTTGCGATAGTATCGTTAAACTGAAACACGTTCTGAATAAGCTTCTCTTCCTCTTCTTCGATAATCCCCTCTTCTTGAGAGGTACTCAGAATCAGCTTCAGCTCATCTTCAGAATGAATCGCATCAGTGGAATCCATATCTATTCCTATTAGCTTAAGAATAGAGTTAGAACAGAAATTTAAAAGCATCACTGGTAATTTAAAAATCGTATGAATAAACTCTAAAAAGAAAGCTAATCTCAGACCAGTCTTCTCTGGATTAATTAAAGCTAAATTTTTAGGAATTAATTCACCAATTATGACATGAATAAACGTTACTAAAGCTATCGCACAGGCTAGAGAAATAGCATGAGGATCTATACCTAGATCTTGAATTTGAGAAATATAAGGAAGGAGTATCTCCTCTAATTTAGATTCAGCTAATGCACCAAGCACTAAACTCGCTACTGTAATACCTACTTGGCAGGCAGAGATATAATCATTTATATTCTCTAATATTTTTTGTAAAATTTTTGCTGCCGCTAATTTTGGCAGATTCTTAGGGTTTCGAGAGTTTACGATGTGGTCTACTTGTGACTTTCTGAGTCTAGCTATCGCAAATTCTGCTGCAACGAATGTACCATTGAGAAGAATAATCCCGAAGATTAAAAGTAAAGACGAATAGTCTTCCATTTTGAGTATAAGTGTAATATACCACGTTTAAAGCTCTGTTAAGTAAATTCACTTTCAAACTCAGCGATTACACCTAAGAAATAGCTCATTTACTCTATAAAAACAGACTGTAATTAAGGAATAAAAATCCTATATAAATGTTTAAATACAGAGCAAAGCACGAAAGAAAACTTGTATCAATAGTTTTGATACTGAGTCTTACGTGCTTGCAAAGCTCTGTATGTTTTGCCGCCAAGCCCAAAGGAAATCCAACGGTGGACCCGAATAAGCTTTCTGGCGGTCTTATAAAAACTAATGGTTATTATTTACCGCGAGGTTTAAAAATCCCTGTAGAGCTTAGAACTCCCGTCGATACTCGTATGAGCCAGCAGGGAGATCAAGTCACAGTCCAAGTAATGCAGGATGTAGTTATTAATGATTATGTGATAATTCCGACTAATAGCTTTATGCATGGCTTTATTTCTAAATTAGATAAACCAGGAAAATTCTATAAAAATCCGACTCTCGAAATTAATTTCGATCGCATAGCGATACCACAGACTAATTTAAATCGTGAACTCAGCATAAAAGGTCTAATTCGCCAAAAAGAGCTGATGGCTCATACTGAGAAAGTAAATTTCGGCGACAGTTATAAAAAACGAGCAGCGTTAGCTGCTGGTATAGGTGGAACAGTAGCTGGCAGTGGTGCCTATGCCTTTTTAGCCTTAGCTAACCCCTACGATACTTTCGGGATAGCTAAAATTTTAGATTTTATTACCTTTGGCAGTGTCGTAGCTGGTGGAGCAGTATTAGGAGCAGCACTAGTAACCCGTGATGATGTAAGAATGGAGCCGGGCACTAAACTAGATGTACTATTAGAAGAATCCACTTATGATAACTTCACTCCAGAACATGCTTTATCGCAGCATAAGCTTGAGGATAAACCTATGAGTTTAAGTGAAGAGTACGATAGGCTTTCGACTATGCAGGCTGAGAAATTATAGATCTAATTTTCAATAAATCTCTGAGTATTAACTCAAGTTAATGCACTTATCGTTAATCTAAGAGTAATTTTAATTTCTGTGATGGGAATTAGATTAGGATGTTAGTTTATGAATTTATCATTAGATACTACTACATCACCTGCTTTAACCTCTTCTCAGATAATCAATGATATTGGGCAAGGTACACAAGCAGCAATCACAGGAACTAGAACTGCTGACCCAAGAACAGAAGGAGTTCAATTAGCCCAAGCACCTTTTAATATAAATCAGGCTGCAGTTTTAATATCGAGCCTCTCTCAAAATAATGGAAAAGTAGAAGGCTTGCAGATAACTAAAAAAGATACTCAGCGAGATTTAACACAAAACAATAATGGAAAAGAAACTGATATTTTTAACGCTACATTTCAAGGAACCCCTATAACTATACGCATAGAGAAATATTTAATAAATACTGCCTATGGTAGTAACGATGAGAAAATCGGCATTCCAAATAGCATAACTATTGAATCAGCTTCTGGCAATGTAACCCGTAGCAGTGAAGATCTTGGTACGTCTGCCTATATCGGTGAAGGCAAGCTTAATACCATAAATTTCAATTTAAATAAATTAGTACCCAAAGAAACTAAATAAAACTATCAAGCCAAGAGCTTCCTCGCAATCACAAAAATAAAAAAGCCCCGTCAAAATATTTCTGACGGGGCTTTTTTATTTTAAATCTTCAAGCGCTATTTACTTCTTAGCCTTAGCAGCATCAAGATCAGCTTGAGTAAGAACTTTAGTTCTATCATCGAAAGGCTTAACATCGACTACTTTAACTTTAAACTTTAATTCCTCGCCGGCAAGCGGGTGATTATAATCGATAGTCACTTTAGAATCAGTAAAACTAACTATTTTTAGTGGAGTAGAAACATTATTACCTTTAGCATCTTTATTTACAGCATAGATAGTAGAACCATTTTTAAGTTCCACACCCGTAAATCTTTTATCTCTATCAATTTCTACAACTTTTTTAGGGTCACGAGCGCCATAAGCCTCTTCTGGCTTAAGCACAAAAGACTTACTAGAACCTTTACGCATACCTAATAATTTATCTTCAAACGCTTTTAATAACTGTTTATTACCGATAACGATCTCAAGCGGTTTTTTACCTTTAGTCGTATCAAACTCTTCACCAGACTTCTTGAAAGTACCAGTATAGTCAAAAGTAACTATGGAACCTAAATCCGCTTTAGGACCAGTACAAGCAAAACTCGTAAACATTACGAACGCTAAGACTAAAAAACTTATTCTTTTTGACATCAGAAACTAAATTGTAGCCAATTTCAACCTGTCAAATCAATGTTTTCGTAACCATTTTCACGTTTTAAGTAATCTTTCATAATGGTACTGACATAATTTTTAGTTTCACTGTAAGGTGGAATGCCTTTATATTTCGCCACTGCTTCTGGCCCTGCATTATAAGCCGCTAGTGCCTTCTGAACATTTCCATCGAAACGACTTAACATCTGAGCTAAATATTTAACACCACCTTTAACATTCTGATAAGGATTCCAACTATTAAAAACACCCATATCACGTGCAGTTCCTGGCATAAGCTGCATCAGCCCTTCAGCCCCCACCGCACTTTTCGCATTAGGATCGAAACCTGATTCCTGTTTAATAACACTTTTCACTAAATTGGGCGAAAGATCTACCTTATAGTAAGTCGCAAGCTCAGCGGTCGTCGTATTAATGTAATCCTCGAAGCCCTCAGGGAGCTGACTGTAAGCATCTGCATTTTTTACAGCTTGCCGAATATTAAGATCACTCTGGCTTACAGCATTAACACTGTTACCTACAAACTGATGACCCTCTGTTTTAGAAGTCACTGGCTTACTCGGGTCTATAAATTTATTTAAAACATTAGCGAAGCTAGCTCTCTCACCGAACTTTTGATCTAAAATTCTAGTCTTAGCCTCAACCTGAGACTCTAGCCCCTTTAAGTAGCTGTTCATCTGGGCTATACGCTGTTCTATGAATGATAAAGCCATGACCCCTACTTTATCCCACGTATAAAGCCTAAGCTCTATCGTGTTAATGTAGTATATTTAGTCTTGTATGCTACCTTTTGGTCTAGGTCTTCCAGAGTTAATAGTCATCCTTTTCGTGGCTTTAATTATATTTGGCCCTAAGAAGCTCCCCGAATTAGGTAAAAACCTAGGTAAAGGGCTTAAAAGCTTTAAAAAAGGCATAGAAGAGGCTGGCGAAGAGTTTAAAAAAGCTACTGATTCTGAAATAGAGAATCCTATGAAGCCTAATGATGATAAGGCTCAGCCATAACTAAAGTCTGACATTAGATTTAGCTGCTAATCTAGACCCCAGCAGCCTGAGACTCTTCAGTAACAGTCCAAGTATCACTAGAATAAATAAGTTTTTTAAGAATACCAACACCTCTCTGCGCCTTAGCTTGAGCTTCTTGTTCATAAAGAACCTCATCATAGGTAGGCTTTCTAACCGCTCTTAAAACACCCATCGCAGTAGGAGTGCCTTCTAGGCTAACACCTAACTGACTGATTAAATAAGAAAGTGTGTGGTCTTCGTTTTTCGGATCATGGACTAGGAATTTTTTTCCAGTTATTGACACAGAAGTATCAGTAGCATTAACTTCTTCTACTATCAGCCTTGGATGAGAACCTTCTAAGCTCATAACTATACCCTGAGTATCGTTATTAAATAATAGTGGCTTACCCTCTTCTAAAATGAGATTCTCTTCTGCCTTAGTTTCTTTATCTAAATACTTAGCGAAAGCACCATCATTAAAGATATTACAGTTCTGAAGTATCTCTACGAAAGCAGTGCCTTTATGATCAGCAGCAGCTTTTAGGATCTCTTGCATGTGCTTAGGATTAGCAGCATTAGTTCTAGCAGCGAATGTCGCACCAGAAGCGATAGCGAAAGCTACAGGGTTTAAAGGATTATCAATAGAACCATAGACAGAAGTTTTAGTTACCTTACCCTTCTCAGATGTCGGTGAATACTGACCTTTAGTAAGACCATAAATTCTGTTATTAAACAGTAGAACTTTAAGATCCATATTTCTTCTGATCATATGCACTGTATGATTAGCACCAATGCTAAGGCCATCTCCATCACCAGTAACTACCCAGACTGATAAATCTGGATTAGCCATTTTAACACCAGAAGCTACTGTAGGAGCGCGTCCATGAATAGTATGAAAACCATAAGTATCCATGTAATATGGAAAACGGCTAGAGCAGCCTATACCAGAAACGAAACAGAATTTTTCTTTAGGTATACCTAGAGTAGGAAGCACTGTCTGAACTGAAGATAGAATCGCATAGTCTCCACAACCTGGACACCATTTAACATCACCTTCACTAACGAAATCCGCTTTAGTTAACTCTTGAGTCTGAGTCATCTTATTTATCTCCTATAAGCTCTTTAGCTCTACTAACTAGATCTGAAACCGCAAACGGCTTAGTATTAACCTGATTAATACCCTTAATATCTATCAAGAATTTAGCTCTTAATATCATTAAAAGCTGACCTGAATTCAGCTCTGGAACTACTATATGTTTAAATCTGCTGAAAATCTCTCCTAAATCATTAGGTAAAGGATTGATATGTCTTAAATGCACTTGCCCAACTTTATAACCACTTGCAAGGAGCTCATCTGCAGCGGTTCTTATAGCACCGTAAGTACTACCCCAACCTAAAAATAATAAATCTCCAGACTGCTCACCATAAACCTCTAATGGCGGAAGTTTATCAGCGATACCTTTAACCTTCGCCGCTCTGATTTTAACCATCTCTTCATGAACTTCAGCACTAAGATTTACTTTACCAGTAATATTTTCTTTCTCTAGACCACCTATAGTATGCTCACAACCCGGTGTTCCAGGAATAGCCCACTGCCTAGCTAAATCATCATTACGCCTGTAAGGAGCGAATGTGTCTATATCTTCATGAATTCTAGTATGAATTGGTTTAAGAGTCTCTAAATCTGGTAACTTCCACGGTTCTGAACCGATAGCTATCTGTGTATCACTCAATATCACTACTGGTGTCATATACTCCATAGCTATTCTACAAGCCTCAATAGCAGCTAAGAAGCAGTCAGATGGACTACGAGCAGCCACCACTGGAATAGGGCTTTCACCATTTCTTCCATAGAGGACTTGAAGTAAATCAGTCTGTTCAGTTTTCGTAGGTAAGCCAGTAGAAGGGCCACCACGCTGAATATCAGCAATAACTACTGGAAGCTCTGTTATAACCGCTAAATTCATAAACTCAGATTTAAGAGCGATACCAGGACCAGAAGTCGTAGTAATAGCTAACTGTCCAGCGAAAGCAGCTCCTATAGCAGATCCTATCCCTGCGATTTCATCTTCAGCTTGGAAAGTTTTAACTCCGAAATTTTTATACATAGAAAGCTCTTGAAGTATTTCCGTAGCTGGCGTTATAGGGTAAGAACCAATAAACAAAGGCTTACCAACAAGCTCACTTGCTGCGACGAAACCCAAGGAAATAGCTTGGTTACCAGTAATATTACGGTAAACACCAGGAACTATTTTAGCTTTCGGCACCTCATAAGTATTCTGGAATATCTCAGTGGTATTACCATAGTTATAACCAGCTTTTAAAGCTCTTACATTAGATTCGAATAAATCTGGTTTCTTGCCAAACTTACTCTCTAACCACTCTAGGGTAGGGTCTAAAGATCTAGAATAAATCCAGTAAGTAAGACCTAAAGCAAACATATTCTTACAACGCTCTTTAGCCTTAGCCATCATATCTAAGCCGTCTAAAGCTCCTAGGGTCATTTTCGTAATAGGTACTTTATATATTCTGAATTTATTCAAATATTTAGAAAAAACGTCTTCGTCTTCTTTAAAACCAGCTTTCTTTAGATTACTTGCGCTGAAAGCATCTTCATTAATAATCAAAATACCGTTCTGCCTTAGATCATTTATATTCGTTTTAAAAGCAGCTGGATTCATCGCTACAAGAACATCTAGATGATCACCTGCAGTGTGAATATTATTCGAGCTAAAGTGAATCTGAAAACCAGAAACCCCAGCTAGCGTACCTTGTGGGGCTCTAATCTCAGCAGGGAAATTAGGATAGGTACTGGTATCATTTCCAAAAAGAGCACTGGTATTCGTAAACTGAGTACCTGTAAGCTGCATTCCATCACCACTATCTCCGACAAATCTTATCGTAACGGAAGATAGAGTTTCTTTAGGCTTTTCTTGTGTGACCATTTGCAATAATTATATCCCAATAGAAGGCTTATACCCAAGGTTAAAACTTTATAAGAACTTTAAGTAATACTCGAATGTGAGCTTAACTGATTTAAAATCTTCTCCATCTCGGCATCAGGGTTTTTAACCCAATCTCTAGACCAGACTTTACAAACATTCCACCCTAAAGACTGCATAACCTGCTTTCTAAGACGCTCTCTATCTCTAATACTTTTAGCGGATTTATAGAAGTAACCGTCAAGTTCTATGCCTAAACTGTAGTGTTCAGGGTTTTCTCTGTCCCTGACTGCCAAATCCACCTTATATGCTGAAGAGCCTAGGAATTGGTCTACTATAAAGCCCTTCGCCTCAAGTGCCTTCGCAATTATCTTATGTATATCACCACTTTCATTTAGTGAGGTTTTTAAATAAGCTTTCGCTGTACTTAAAAATTGCGTTTCAGCATATTTTAAATACTCCTTAAGCATTCGCACTCCTCTAGCGTTAGATCTGCTTAAATCTATATCTGCTGAATTAATTGAGCTAAAGATTTTAATTTTATTTCTCGCACGAGTAATAGCTACATTCAGCCTTCTATGACCACCTTCACGATTTAAAGGTCCGAAATTATGAGAAAGATTCCCTTTTTTATCACGAGCGTAGCCTACGCTAAAGAAAATAAAGTCTCTTTCATCACCCTGAACATTTTCCAAGTTCTTTATAAATAAATCATTTGCGATAATAGCTTCACTAATTTCAGCATCTTTTCTAAGAACATTTAATAATTCTCTCTCTATGGCCATCTGCTGCGCTTCAGAAAAGGCGATAACTCCTAAAGTGTAATTTCTATATGGGCCAGAATAGTGATTAACAATAGCTTCAGCCACCGTCCTAGCTTCTTTCTTATTAAACCTAGCCCCCTTCTCAAATTTGCCATCTGGAACCAATTCAAAGTGAACCCCAAACTCCTCACTCTGCTTAACTGGCGAAGGAAAAGTAATTAATTGACCATCGTAAATATAATGATTTGAAAATTGAATTAAATCCTCATGTTTACTTCTGTAATGCCAGACTAAATCCTTTTTCGGTAAAAATACTGCACACTCATCAAGTACACTTTCAAAATTTCTTTTCTCAGTATCATCGTCATCATCTTCTTCATTCGCAAAAGAATTAAAGAAATTAGTCGGTGGTAACTGATTAGTATCTCCAGCTAAAATAAGCTGCTTGCCTCGATAAATAGCAGGTATCGCATCCTCAGTACGGATCTGCGAAGCCTCATCAAATATAATTAAATCAAATCTAAAAGTCTTATCAATAAGCTCATTATCTATCTCTCCTTCAGTATTTAAAAGCTGACTTACTGAAAGAGGACTCATCATCCAACAAGGCTTTAAAGTTTGTAAAAGATTAGGAATCTCACGAATTAAGACTCTAACTGGCTTATGTCTTTTCTTTTTATTAATTTCTAAATTAAAAATATCTAAAGCACGTTGGTTAATAGGATTAGCATAATATTCAAGCCAATTTAAAGCTAATCTCTCACAGAGTTTTCGTCTAACATTCTCTATCTGATCTTTATCTAATTTTATAAACTTCTCAGTAAGCAGTGCCTGAGCAGAACCACTAAACTTACGAATATTCGGATTCTCTATCTCTATCTTATCTATCCATGACTGATAGAACTTACTTAAGAAAATCTTTTCTAAAATCTCGCTACTAAAGTTATTTACACCTAGATCAGCACTATAAACCCCGTTGTATAAAGCTTCGCCATCGGTATTAGAATTTACTATAGCTTCAAAAAGCTGACCTAAACCTAAATCTATAGCTCTATTTTTTAAATTTCTAAATTCCAGCCAGTCCTCTATCTGCACTATGTTTTTAATCAGATCATCAAAATGCTCATCAAATTCTTTAAAAGAAAGGTTTTCTATATCGACGTTAGGTACGGGAAAAAGCTTATAGTAAAAATCCACATGCCCTTTAAATAATTCAAAAGCTTTCAGGAACTCATAAGCAGCTGTTTGAAAATTTTTAAAAGCTTCTTCATTATCACTCTCAGCTAAAATTTCAGCTAAATTCTTAGGTAATTCATCTAACTCTAATTTTCCAATAATTTTCTTAACCCAGTTAATTGCTGTTAAAGTCTCTTGCCAGTTAGTATTATATTTTTTGTAAAAATTTCCCAGATTATAAGAGAGATCTGTATCCTGCTTCGCGAGCTGATCCTGCTTCTTATCTAATTCAGCAGCTTGCTCTAGATCTCTAATTAAAGAATGTAAACCTTTAACTTGGTCATACAGGGCGAGTTCTTTAATACGCTTCATATCTTTCCAGTAATTTATATTTAAAAACCTGAAAATATTATCATCACTGTAATCAGACCTAAATTTAGCTAAAAGATCAAAATGATCTAGATTTAAGAATTCACTACTATACTGACTGAGTAGATTTTCTTTTATAGAATAATATTCTTCATATTTATCTTTAGCCTTAAGAGTAGCTGACTCTATTTCTTTAATCTTAGTCTTAGATAACCAGCTCTCCTGCGGGAATGGTGAATCTATAGCTAAGCGTGTCGCCTCAGCTAACCATTTAAGCTCATTTAAAGAATTTATTTTTCTATTGAAATACCTTTCAGCTATAGGACCAGCTAATTGAAATAGTTTCTGAGCAAGGCTTCTAGCTTCTATAAGATTAGATCTAATCTCATTTTCCAGTTCATAATTAATCTGTTCTATACGAACGTTACGCCAGATAAATTTATGATAATTATTTATGATAAAAGACTTTCTACCGAAATCTTCAAAGAAAAATCTAAGATCATAAAGCTCTTTCTCGCCGATTCTTTCGATATTTCTAATAGTAAATTCAAGCTGCGGATAAGCTCTTAAATCCCAATTAATTAAACTTACTTTAGAATACAGCTGATAAAGAGAAAGATTAACGGGATATCTAACCTTATGAAACTCATTAAGGTTCTGGTCTAATTCCTCTTTTAGCCTATCTAATGGTTCTACATAAAGCTCTGGATCAGCTTTTAAAGCTAATTTTTTAACTTCCTCATTAGAGCTAGCCAGCTTCTGCATAATACTAGCTTTGCTCTGCTGTGAACCATGAAGATCTAAACAGAACTGATCGAGATTAGCTAATTTAAGCCTTTCATAGACTACATCTAGAGCTGCTTTCTTTTCACTAACGAATAATATTTTCTTGCCTTGGGCTAATGACTCAGAGATTATATTTGCGATAGTCTGTGATTTACCAGTACCAGGCGGTCCTTGCAAAACAAAGCTCTGCCCTTCCCTAGCACTATAAATCGCAGCCTGCTGGCTGCTGTCAGCATCTAGAATCTGAAAAGACTCTAGAGATTTATATTTCTGATCTATATTTTCTGGCTTAACATCTGCATAATTCTGCGTCAGACTAAATGAGGTAGAGCTTAATCCATGCCCCGAAACCCTTTTAACAATCGGATGCTCTTCTATAAGCTTCTGATTAGTCTCTAAATCCTGATACATAGAGAGCTTCGCAAAAGAAAAAAGACTTAGATAATTCTCGTCGACTAGTTTCCATGATTTGGTAAGATCACCATACACATCTAATATTTTCTGTAACTCACTAAATAGCTCAGTTATTGGAAGATTTTCACTAATAATCTCTTCTAACTTATCTTCTAAAGGACTTAAATCAATAGCAAAATCTCTTTTAAATTTATAAGCGAGCGTAGGATTCACTCTGAGCTCATCTTGCAAAATTTCTAATCGATAAGAACCACTGAGTCCCTTACGTGTCAAACAAGCTGGTACTAACAATACTGGTGATTCAAAGACCGAATCTTCATCCGAGGATTTATCCTGCCAGTGTAAAAAATTTAAAGCAACAAAAAGTATATTCACGCCCTGATCGCTAAGACTATCTCTAGAACGAGAACGCAGCCTAGATAACACTAGCTCAAGCTCTCTATCATCTTTATCTGTAAGTAAAATATTTGCCGTATCCTCATCTAATATCGTAGTAATACTCGACATATCGAAGATGCTCTCATCGAAAGCCATTTCATCTTCAGCTTCTAGCCCAAGTCCATCATCTAAGCTCTCTATCGGAGCTGCCTGCGGCTTAGATTTAAAACCTAAGTCCTTCTGTTCAAGAACAAATTTTCTGAAAACTTCTTCAGCTGATTCTATAAGATTTACAGAGGGGCCTAAATTTTTCTTAAAGTGCAGAAGTTTATTTCTGCGACTAAAATCTATTAGACTGTTTTTCCATCTGTCAAAAGAAATTGACATAAGTAGATTATATAGGTCTTATGGCGTGCATTCAATGGGGTAAATCGAATTATTCAGCTTTAATAGCCGCAGCAGCTTCTGCTTCTTTCTCTTTACGCTTTTTCTCAGCCTTGCCTATTTTAGTATTCTTCTCTTTAAGCTTAGCTTTCTTTTCTAATTTAGCTGCTTTAGTTTCAGCGATAAACTTAAATGGCCCTTCAGCTAAGTTATGAGTAATTTCCTTAGTCATAAGCTTAGAGAGCGTTTCAGACATCTGAGCACCTACTTTAATCCAGTGTTCAAACTTTTCTTTATTAACTACTAACTCTTTAGTATGTGGGTTATAAAAGCCTATTCTGTCAACGGGCTTACCGTCTCTCTTAACAGTACTGTGCATGACAGATATTCTGTATATTGGGAATTTTTTCTTACCGAATCTTTGAAGCCTAATTTTAAGCATAGGGAACTTATTTTACATTACTTAGGATAATTCTGCAAGGGAGAATTTCAATTAACTATTAATTAAAACTAAACAGTAGCTTTAATTAAATTCTCAGCTTCAGCACTAGGACTTACAATCACAGAAAACTTCGCCTCTGGGAAATGAAGCTTAATTTCATTTTCAGCTGTTTCGGGAGCATCACTACCATGAATAGCGTTATCACCGATGCTCTTTGCAAAAGCTTTACGGATAGTACCTTCAGCAGCTTGCTCTGGATTAGTCGCTCCCATTAACTCACGAGCTTTCTCTATAACATTTTCACCTTCCCAAACCATACCAAGAATAGGGCCGGAAGTGAAAGATGAAATAAGCTCACCGAAGAAAGGTCTTTCTTTATGCACAGCATAATGAGCTGCTGCTAATTCTTTAGAAGGAGTGTAAGCCTTCATCGCTAAACACTTAGCATCTAATTTTTCTTCAAGCATTTTAACGATGCCCACTGTATCGTGACGTTTAAAAGATTCTGGTTTAACTGCTAAAAAAGTTTTTTGTGACATAGATACTGAGTATAGCAAAAAATATTTACTGAGGCTTTTGGACAAATCAAGGATTATATCCCTGATTTGTCCAAAACTGTGGTATAAGATTAACGTGATCAAAAGAGAAATAGAAGGACATTTAGAAAGAATTTCCTCCCAATATCCCGTAATCACCCTAACTGGACCAAGACAGACGGGGAAAACTTTTCTTGCCAAAAATTATTTTAAAAATAAACCCTACTTTAATTTAGAAGATTTAGAGTTACGTGAATTCGCATTAAATGATCCAAAAGGATTTCTCGGTCAAATGAAAGATGGTGGCATCATAGATGAAATACAGCATGTACCCGAATTAATATCCTACATCCAAGTCATAGTCGATAAACATAGAGATAAAAAAGCTCAATTTATTCTCACTGGCTCACAACAATTCGCTTTAATGAAAAGCATTAGCCAATCTTTAGCAGGTAGAACCAGCGTTATAAACCTTTTACCATGTAGTATTCAAGAAATATATAATTCAAAACGTACTAATGAAATAAAAGACTTTAAAACAGAAATCAATGATAAAAATTTCTTTATTTACTATGGCTTTTACCCTGCTATCTACAAAGATAAAATCAACCCTAGTCATTTCTATGCTGACTACGTAAAAACTTACCTCGAAAGAGACTTAAACCAGTTACAGCAAATTCAAAACATCAGCCTATTTAGAAAATTTCTACGCGCCTGTGCAAGCAGAATAGGGCAGGTTTTAAATAAAGAGAGCCTTGGTAATGATATAGGCATCGATGCTAGTACCGTAGAGAGATGGCTTACTGTTCTAGAAACCAGTTACATACTGTTTCGTCTAGAGCCTTATTTCGCTAATATTAATAAGCGCCTGATTAAATCACCCAAATTATATTTTTATGACGTCGGCTTAGCCACTTATCTACTAAATATCAAAAGCCAATCACAGATTGATACACACCCCCTAAAAGGGTATCTTTTTGAAAATATGATAGTTATGGAGTTTTTAAAATCTAGATTCAATCAAGGAAAAAATAATAATCTGAATTTTTATCGCGATAAAACTAAAGAAGTGGATCTCATAATGCGTGAGTCAGCTCATTTTACAGCTGTGGAGATTAAATATGCAGAAACCATAAAAAATAATCTCTGGGAATCTTTAGACTATGTTTCTAAACTCTTCCCGAAAGAGTGTAATAAAAGAATCTTAGTTTATGGTGGAGCTGAAGAGCAGAATAGGACTGGGTTAAGAGTGATTCCATTTAATGAAGTTGGCAATCAAAATTCTGACAGCTAATGCCTAATTTATACTTTACCTAGCCATGCCTATCTTCTGAGCACGCTGATAAACCTTACCTTCAGTAAGTATCCCAGGAGCTACTATAACTTCAACTTCCTGCATCTCTTTTATAGTATGGGCTCCAAGCGTCGCCATAGAAGTTTTTAAAGCTCCTACTAAATTTTGACTGCCATCATCATATATAGCTGGACCGTGTAAAAGCTCTTTAGTAGTGCATTCTGTGCCTACTTGGATTCTAGTACCACGTGGCAGTACTGGACTAGGTGTCGCCATACCCCAATGAAAACCTCTACCCGGTGCTTCTTTAGTCCTAGCAAAAGGTGAACCAATCATAACGCCATCAGCACCACAGGCTATCGCCTTACAGATATCACCACCAACAGCCATACCACCATCAGCGATAACTGGAATATATTTACCAGTCTGTTTAAAATACTCTATCTGAGCAGCTTTACAGTCAGCTATAGAAGTAGCCATCGGTACACCAATACCAAGTACCCCCCTCGACGTACAGGCTGCACCAGGTCCTATTCCTATAAGCAAACCTGAAATCCCTGTGTCCATAAGCTTTAAAGCCACATTATAATCAGTGCAGTTTCCTAATATGACTGGTACAGATCTTTCACTACAAAACTTCTTAATATCAAGAATGGTTTCAGGATTCGCATTAGCTTTAGATTCTAGAGAATGATGTTCTAAACCTACCACCGTTACCTGCATAAATATCATGTCTACGCCAGCTTCCTCTAGAATAGGGGCATATCTATTAGCATTAAATGGGGCTAAAGCTACGGCTGCGACAGCACCAGAAGCTTTTATTTTTTTAACAGCTGCATAAATCAGCTCATCTTTAATCGGCTCTTGATATATCTTTCGCATTAAAGACACGTATTCTTCTCTAGAAGAAGCTGCTATCTGATCTAAAATCGCATTATAATTTTCATAACGAGTGTATATCCCTTGTAGATTTAAAACGGCAAGAGCATGATTCTCAGAAATCACTCCTGCATTATCAGGGCTGACTACACTATCCATAGCACTTGCGATAATAGGCGTACTTAAATTTAACCCACCTATCTGCCAGCTAGTATCACAAAGCTCTATGTCCAAAGTATTTCCGTTAGGTACTAAAGAAATCTCATCGAAACCATATGTCCTTCTTGCCTTCTTGGCTCTGCCTATACTGACATAATCATATTCAAATCCAGTCTCTGTATATATTTCGTTCATACCTATTCCTCTAATCATTTTCCCTATTTCCTTAATTCCCTAATTAATCTATTCAACTAACTTATTTTAATTAAAACTACTCCCACTCTATAGTCGCTGGTGGCTTACTGGTTATGTCATAGACCACTCTATTGACGCCATCTACTTCATTAATAATGCGATTACTAATTTTCGCTAAAAGTTCATAAGGCATTCTTGCCCAATCTGCGGTCATAGCATCTTCACTGGTAACGGCTCTTAAGACTATCGGATGTGCGTAAGTTCTTTTATCACCCATCACACCGACGGATTTAACTGGTAAAACCGCTGTAAATATCTGCCAAACAAAATCATAGGCATTAGCTTTTATTAACTCTTCACGCACTATAAAATCTGAATCAGCGACCATCTTAAGTTTATCTTCAGTAAGTTCACCTAGAACTCTTATAGCTAAACCTGGTCCAGGAAAAGGATGTCTGCGTACGATATATTCTGGGACGCCTAAAGCTTTAGCTAACTCTCTAACCTCATCTTTAAAGAGAGTCTTTAAAGGCTCTATGAGAGTGAATTTCAGGTCATCAGGCAAACCACCTACATTGTGGTGTGACTTAATACTTGCAGCCACTCTTTTACCAGTTTTACTGTCTATGCGAACCCCTGAAGATTCTATTAAGTCAGAATAGAGAGTACCCTGTGCTAAAAATTTTATTTCCATTTCACTGCACTGCTTATGCATAACAAGCTCTGCTTTTTCGCTATCACTACTAATAGATGCAGCTGAAAGAGCAAGGGTTGGGGCTTTCAATTTCGTAACTTCTTCCTGAAAAGTATAGATAAACTCTCTACCAATAATTTTCCGCTTCTGCTCAGGATCAGAAACACCAGCTAAAGCATTCATAAATTTTTCTTTAGCATTTATATACAATATCTGAATGCCAAAATCCTGCTTAAAGCTCTGCATTAGCTCCTCTGGCTCATTTTTACGCATAAAACCATGATCGATAAACATGCAGATTAACTGATCGCCTACAGCTTCTTTCAGAAGAAAAGCCAGCGTAGAACTATCTACACCACCTGAAAGAGCCAGTAAGACTTTCTGTTCCCCCACTGTATTTCTAATACTCTCTATTTGATCATTTATAAAAGACTGCATATCCCAGTCCTGAGAACATTTACAGATATTTAAAATAAAATTACTGATAATCTCAGTCCCGAATTCACTATGAGTAACCTCTGGGTGGAACTGTACTCCATAAAGCTTTCTAGCCGTATCTTCAAAAGCTGCTATCGCTGTATTGGCTGTTCTAGCAGAAATTTTAAAATGGCACTGCTCTGAGACATAATCACAGTGGCTCATCCACACAGAAATAGCTACTTCATCGCACTGCTCATGAACTCCAATTTCTACGTTTTCGTCGTCCTCATACTTAATGCCATAAAACAATGAATTTTTATCGCCTTGAAAGCCAGTATTAATAAACAACTCAGCCTTACCATATTCTCTTGTATCACTGCGCAGAACTTTAGCACCAAAATGATCTGCTAGAAGCTGCATCCCGTAACAGATTCCTAAAATAGGCACTGGTAAATCTAAAATAACTAAATCACAGAGCAAAGCTTCTGAATCATAAATACTATTAGGACCACCCGAAAGAATAATCCCTTTTAAAATACCAGCCTCATAATCTTTCTTGATAAACTCAAATGAATAATCAAAAGGTTTAACTTCACTATAAACTCGCAGCTGCCTTATTCGCTTAGCGATTAGCTCTGTATATTGAGACCCAAAGTCTAGAATAAGAATTTTTTCTTGCATTTATTTTAGATTTAGCTTTACTTCTGCTAAATTTTCAAGATCTCAAAGATAGGAGTAACCCCTTCTCCAAATCAGTGTTCTATGAATTTAAGTAAAATATTTTTTTAATTTATAAAAAAATATTGGATAGAAGTATAGCTAAAATTAAATAAAAAGTAAAGTCTTTCTAAACTATTTAATTTAAAGTAATCTCTACGTTAAACCAAAATTTGACTCAAAAATAAAATAGAATCCTTATGTGCTTCTATAGTCCTATCTAAATCTTCATAACTATGAGCAGCGCTCATAAAGAAAGCTTCAAAAGCCGATGGTGCTAAATAAATACCACGCTGAAGCATTTCCATATAATACTTTTTAAAAAACTCTACATTAGAGGCTTTCGCCTCATCGAAATTTTTAACCACAGTCTTCGAGAAGAACATACCGAACATACCAGCAGCTTCCACGAACTGAACTGGAATATCTCCACTAGCCATTTTTAAACCTTTAATTAAATACTGCGTCTTAGCAGTTAAATCATCATAAAAACCAACTCTCTGTAATTTTTTAAGAGCAGTAAGCCCAGCTGCCATAGCTACAGGATTACCAGAAAGAGTACCAGCTTGATACATAGCTCCTGCTGGAGCGACTAATTCCATGATCTCACGGCGTGCACCATAAGCACCTACAGGAAAGCCACCACCAATAACCTTACCAAGTGTAGTAATGTCTGGCATTACAGAATATTTCTCCTGTGCTCCGCCTAAAGCAACTCTAAAACCAGTCATTACCTCATCAAAGATTAATAGAGATTCATATTTATCACAAACAGTTCTTAAAGCCTCTAGGAAACCAGCCTCTGGCAGTATACAACCACCATTACCAATAATAGGCTCAACGATAATCGCGGAAATCAATTCGCCTTCTTTTTTGAAAACCTCTTTTAATCCGAGAAAATCATTAAAATTAAGCACTATAGTATCTTGAGTTACATTACTATTAACCCCTAAACTATCTGGTAAACCTAATGTCGCCACACCAGAACCAGCTTGCACTAAAAGTGCATCTACATGCCCGTGGTAACAGCCTTTAAATTTAATAATTTTATTTTTCTTAGGATTTAGCTTACTGGTAAAAGCTCTCGCTAACCTAATAGCTGAAAGCACTGCTTCAGTACCAGAATTCACCATACGTACCATCTCTATAGATGGCACTAATTTAATAACTTCTGCCGCCATTAAATTCTCAAGCTCAGTAGGCGCCCCGAAACTGGAGCTACTCTTTAAAGCCTCAATAGCAGCAGCTTCTATCTCTGAATCTGCATGACCATGTATCATCGGTCCCCAAGAACCTATATAATCTATATATTCATTTCCATCAACATCATAAAGCTTCGAGCCTTTCGCTGATTTAAAAAAAACAGGGTGTGCTGCACCTACAGACCTAAAAGCCCTAACGGGTGAATTTACTCCACCTGGCATTAGGGCTTTTGCGGTATTAAATAATTCCTCGGATCTTAAGAACACGAAATTAGTTAGCAGCTGTAGCTTTACCTACTACATAGTCTACGGCAGCAGCTACAGTAGTGATTTTCTCTGCATCTTCATCTGGGATTTCTACACCAAACTCATCTTCAAACGCCATAACTAATTCAACTGTATCTAAAGAATCAGCACCCAAATCAGCTGTGAAACTTGAAGATTCCTGAATCTCACCCTCGTCTAAGCTTAGCTGACCAGCCACAACCTTAGATATTCTCTTTAACGCTTCGTCTCTATTCATTTTACTTTTATTCCTTTTTAACTCAACAAAAAATTCTACTTAAAAATAGTAACAAGAATCAAGGATACTACATAAATAAGCCACCATCAACCTGTATTACCTGTCCTGTGATGTAATTAGCAGAAGCTGCTAAAAATAAGGCTGTTTCTGCGATATCTCTAGCCATTCCCATATCACCTAATGGAATATTTTCTTTATATTTAGCCTGTACATCTTCAGGAAGTTCTGCTGTCATATCAGTCTTAATAAAACCAGGAGCTATACAGTTAGCTCTAATACCACGACGCCCATATTCCTTAGCTAAAGCTTTTGTAAAAGCTATCATCCCACCCTTACTAGCTGAATAATTACACTGAGCTGGATTGCCATGTAGACCTACTACAGAAGTCATATTAATAACCACACCTGATTTCTGTTTAGACATAACTTTAATCGCAGACTGGCAGATATAAAATAAACTATTTAAGTTCGTGTCTATAACATCGTTCCACTCTTCTTCTTTCATACGAATAAAAAGATTATCCTTAGTGATACCGGCATTATTAACTAAAACGTCTAACCTTTGATGCTCAGAAACCACAGTCTCAATTAAGCTCTTTACCTGCTCTTTATTAGACATTTCACATGACTTATAAAAAGCTTCACCCAAACTCATCTCAGCAGCAGCACTCTGAGCTGCTTTCTGAATATTTAAATTAATTTCTACAGCAGCAGTACTCTCTACTGAGCGTCCAGTAATTATAACCTTAGCTCCTTCACTGACGAAAAGCTCTGCTATAGCCTTTCCTATGCCTCTAGTTCCACCTGTAATTATCGCTACTTTATTTTTCAGCGAACCTGTAAATTTAAAATCCTGCATCGTGCTTATTTCCAGACTGTTTTTCTCTAATATTTCTAGCATAGAAAGGTATTTTAGCAAACCAACTCTTCATGACTAGAAAAATTATAAGGATTTTTCAATTAAAGACTATAGCTAAGCCCAATTACTAGCATCTCTAGCAAGCTCACGCTGCATATCTTTCTTCTTGATAGCCTCACGCTTATCGCCCTTCTGCTTACCTTCGGCTAAATGGAGAAGAACCTTCGCATAATTTCTTTTAAAGAAGATTTTACTAGCGACAAGTGTCTGATTATTTAATTTTATTTTCTGCTCTAATTTAGAAATTTCGTCTTTATTTAAAAGCAGCTTTTTCGCTCTAAGTGGCTCATGGTTATATCTATTACCGAAAGCATACTCAGCTATATGACAATTAAATAAAAACACCTCCCCGTCTATAACCTTGGCGTAAGCGCCTTTAAGCTGCACCTGACCATTCCGTACGGATTTAACTTCAGTTCCCTGAAGCACTATACCAGCTACGAACTCTTTACCTAAATGAAAATCAAAACTAGCCTTACGGTTTCTAGCTACAGTAGCCGAACCTGGTAAATTATCTTTTTTCTTTTTTTTAGATTTTTTAGACATTCTTTATCTATTCACGAAATTTTTTAATCTATAAAATGATTATGGAGAACTATTCGTAAATTATGGTAGCAAGTCGACAGCTTTTCGGGGATTAGCAATCTGTATATTAATATTACTAGCGTTAAAATAACCACCCAAATTTAAATCAACAGCTGATTTTCTATCTTTTAAGATATTCATCTTATCGTCAATTCTACCTAAAGAGTTCGAAACTCTCTTGACCATGGACTTAAGACTGGCTTCCATGCGTATTAGATTAGATTCTATTTGATCAATATCCACTAAAGACTGGTCATTAACTAAACCTGTCGAACCTCCTAGGGATGCGACATTAGTTGATACTGTGAGATTATTTAATGCACTAGAAGATTTAGCTCCGAGAGTCGCGGATTTAGTAGCGCCAGTATTTATATCTAAACCGTTAGTAGGTGCGCCTAAAATAGAAGAAAAATCATATTCTTGAATCGTAGTACCTGAAACTCCTTGATAGAGCTTCTCACCAGCCGCAGCATGATAATTAATACCATCAGCCTTAGTCACAAACTCACCAGTAGTAATATCAAAAACATAAGTAGCACCTCCATTCACTGCAGTAGAATCATCATAACGAGCGTGAATAATAGCATTAGTTCCATCTAACTTAACTTTATAGCCAAAATCATCTTGCCTATCAAGATCCAATCCCTGAGCTGCTAATGTAGCCTTATCAAAACTTCTAATATAACCTTCTGAACTTGTAGAACTAATCGCATTAGTCGCAGTAGTTTCTGCTTGACTAACAGTCTGCCCAGCTGTAATAGCAGCGTTATAAACGGCGTCATACTCTGTCATCAGTTTATCTATATCATAAACATGTACTGCTCCACCGAAACCTTCAATTCCTCCGCCATTATTCTGAATAGTATTCCAAGTAGCGGCATCCACGTATCCGTCTGCTGTAGATACACCAATCATAGTAAGACCCGAGTGAACAGCAGCCACGTACCCACCTGATTCACCAACAATTAGCTGATTACCCTGAGCATAAACACTGTGCCCAAAAGACTTAAAAGAAGCTTGATTTGACGATTTAAGGGTTCTTACAGTTTCAGTATTCCTGTCAATAAGCGTAACTCTACCATCACGGGTAAAACCTGGGTTACCGCTCCAACCAGTCCCTACTATTATGTAATCATCAGTGACCTGAAAAGCATCTGTTGACCAGATATCTATATCAATACCAGTAGAATCATACTGCTTAACGAAAGTGCCGTCTAAAGTAAATTCCTGTATTCCTCCTACAGCTAAGGCCCCCTGTCCGCCAGGACGGTTATCCTGTCCAAGATTTCCAGCTCGGTTCTGTTGAGCAATAAATACGCTATTACCCTTAATTTTCACAGCTTCACCAAAGGAGCTATATTTATTTACACTACTAAGATTAGTGCTAACATCATTTTCACTTCTCAGACCAAGATCAACTAAAGGATTTTTAGCAGCTAAAGCATCCTTCGTAAAAGAAGTAATTAAATTTCCAGAAGGAATATCATAAAGGAAAGCTCCCCCCGAAAAATCCCTATCATACTCAGGCCAATCATTATTCCCGTCTCCATTGGGATCCCAGTAACCTTGAATTCTCGTCCCGATCAAAATATTATCTCCATCTACACTTACCGCATAACCGAATCTTTCATTATCTATGCTTGTAAGCGGAGATTTAATCTCTCGAATTAAATTTTTAGTTACTGCATCATAAATCTGCACACTGCCGTTATTACCGAAATCTATAGGATTGGCCTCTCCATTAGCATCATTCTGAGTAGAAGCCACTATATATTTAGAATCAGAATAAAGCACTTGAAGGCTATTTTCATGATCATTAATAGGCGTCAAGGAAGCTGTAACCGCAAGTGGTCGACTAATGTCAGAGGCTCTAGTGAAATCTACAGTTAAGGTCGAATTACCAGATAAGTCTTCTTGTAGCTGCTGTTTAAAAGCTCCATCAAAAATTTTCTTTCCACCTACAGTAGTGGTACTCACGAGTCTATTTATCCCAGCGACTAATTCATTAATCTCTTCCTGTGCGTCATCTAAGGCCGTACCAGTTAAAGTACCATCATGAGCAGACTTTAGTAAAGACTTAATTTCTCCAACTTTACCCTTAATACTATTAAAATTATCTTGGGCTGCTTGATATTCAACTAAATCATTACTCACAGATTCCCTGATACTAGAATAATTTTTATATTGATAAGCTGCATTTTTACTTGCTATGACATTCGAAATATTGTAATCATCATTAGTATACTGCTGCACAAAACCACTAATAGTGGTTTTTAAAACAGACTGCTTGACCTTAGAATCCAGATTGTTTATAAGTCCAGTCTGATCTATGACGTGAATGTTGCGCCCATTAAGACGTGCATATCGCATAAATTACTCCCCCAGAGGCTCATAATGCTATTCAAGCTCACAATACTGATCCATTAGTAGTACCTTTCTCAGATAATATTATCCTTTAGTTAAAAAACTGATATTCAAGTCCATTTTCTTCAAAAGTACTAAAAAATTATTAAAGTAGCTTAGTACTGAATGTTAAAATCTTTAGTATAAAGTGGTCTAATTAAATTAAGATCATATTTTCTATAAACTTCTATGAGTAAAACAGTTAAATTCTCAGTAAAAAGACAGGACGAACCGAGTTCTAAGCCATACTTAGATGAGTTCGAAGTTCCATATGAGGAGGGCATGAACGTCACGACCTTGTTAATGGCGACTAGGCAGTTTCCTACCACTTGTGATGGTAAAGCTACTACACCAGTGTCATTTGAAAGTGCTTGTTTAGAGGAAGTCTGCGGTTCTTGTACTATGATAGTTAACGGAAAAGTAAGACAGGCTTGTACCGCTCTTGTAGACAAGCTTTCTCAGCCGATTAAATTAGAACCTATGACTAAATTCCCAGTCAGAAGAGACCTAGTCGTCGATAGATCGCAGATGTTTAAGGCTCTTAAAAAAGTAAAAGCCTGGATAGAAATAGACGGTGTCTATGACTTAGGCGAAGGACCTAAAGTCTACCCTCATGAACAAGAAAAGAATTACGTGCTTAGTAGATGTATGACCTGTGGCTGCTGCTTAGAAGCCTGTCCGCAGTGGACTAATGATTTAGAGTTTATCGGCCCTCAAGCGATTTCTCAAGCTGTATTATTTAACAGCCACCCTAACGGCGTTAGCACTAAAGGTGACAGAATAGAAGCCTTAGTAGATAATGGTTTAAATAACTGTGGTAACGCACAGAACTGTGTAAAAGCCTGCCCTAAAGAGATTCCTCTTACTGATAGTATCGCTAGAGCGAATAGGGAAGCCACTGTTTATACGGTTGAAAAATGGTTAATCGACGCAGTAAGCTAGATAAATTTCAGACTTCGCTGTTCTTTATATTTCCATGGTTTTTTGGGTTTCTCTGTTTTTTCCTAGGGCCTTTACTCGCGAGTCTCTGCCTATCTTTCACTAATTATGATGGCTTAAATATTCCCGACTTTATCGGGCTTACGAATTATTCTAGGCTTCTTAGCGATGATAGCCTTTATACCTCTTTACGAGTGACTCTCAGTTTCGCTATCATGAATCTCTCTCTAGGAACTATAGTTGCTATCGCTCTAGCTATACTCTTAAATCAAGAAGATATAAAAGGCTCTAGCTTTTTCCGCACACTATTCTATATTCCGACTATCATTCCTATTGTCGCTTCTAGTGTTACCTGGATATGGTTATTTAAAAAAATTCACACTCCTAGCCTTCTCTCAGATGAAAACTTAGCGCTGCCAGCTTTAGTTATAATTAGCCTCTGGTCATTAGGAAACCCTATGCTGATCTACTTAGCAGGGCTTAAAAATATCCCGACCTATCTTTATGAATCTGCTGAAATCGACTCTGCAAGCGAATGGCAGAAATTCTGGCATATCACCTTACCTTCACTGAGCCCAGTCATACTATTTAATGTCGTTATAGGTATCATCCAAGTCTTTCAATATTTCGTCCCAGCTTATGTTATGACCTCTGGTGGACCTAAAAATGCGACTCTTTTCTATTCATTGTACATATATCAAAAAGCCTTCGAGGATTTCGAAATGGGCTATGCGAGTGCCTTAGCGTGGGTTTTATTTTTAATTATTACGGGTTTTACTTATCTCGCTTTTCGAGTTTTACCAAAATCGGAGCATTAAGACAGCGACGAAAACGCAGAAAGACGAAAACGCAGAAAATGGAGTTGTGCAGCGGTCTTACTAAACCTGCAAAGCAAGTGGGTGGCTCTTACAAAAAGCTTCTATACCATCACAAGCTCTCTCCAATGCCTGCACGTCCTGTACCATCGCTATACGAATATGACCTTCACCATTAGCTCCAAAAGTCACTCCGGGAACCACGGAGACACCAGTCTCTTTTAAGAGTTTAGTTGCAAACTCCAGTGAAGTTACGTTAATCGGCACCCAAACATACATAGCACCTTTCGGATTCATAGGTTTAAAACCAATATTTCTTAAGCGTGGGACTAAATAATCTCGCCTTCTTTCATACTCTAAACGAATTTCTTCTCTGTAATCATCACCTAGATTGAGTGCTGCGATACCAGCTTCCTGAATACCCATACAGACGCCATAATCTAAATTAGTCTTAAGTTTATAAAGAGTATGAATTATCTCTGGGTTACCACAAGCAAACCCCAACCTCATTCCAGCCATATTATAAGTTTTAGAAAAAGTATGAAACTCTATCGCTACATCCATAGCTCCCTCGACTTCTAAAATTGAACATGATTTATGCTCATCGAACCAAATCTCAGAATAAGCTAAATCATTAAGCAAGATGATGTTATATTTCTTACAAAGATCCACAGCTTTCTTAAGGTAAGCCTTATTCACAGAGGCTCCTGTAGGATTATGCGGATAGCTAAGAATCAGAATCTTAGCTCTAATTAAAACATCTTCTGGAATAGCGTCTAAATCACCGACATACTGGTTTTCTGGCTTTAAAGGTAATTCATAGACATGCCCGCCAGATAAAACTGTCGCACGCATATGTACTGGATAGTAAGGACTTGGTGTAATAGTTATATCACCTTCCTGAATATAGGCGAAGGCTAGGTGCCCGATCCCTTCCTTAGAACCTATTAACGGTAAAACATGAGTAGCTGGATCAAGCGTAACTGCAAAACGGCTGGAAAACCACTCACAGATACGTTCTTTAAAAGCAGGTAAACCACTGAAAATAGGATACTGCTGATTACGCAGCTTATGCATACCATCGTATAAAGCTTTAAGTACAGTCGGATGCGTAGGACGATCTGGCGAACCTAAACTTAAATCTATAAGCTCTTTACCCTCGGCAGCGACTTCCATTTTTAGCTCATCTAACTGTCCAAACGCGTATGGAGGCATGTCTACGAGCCTTAAAGATGGGAGTACCCTATAATCCGAGTAAAGTTTCATTATTAAGATAATTATAGAGCTAGAAGCTTGAACAAGTTTTTAAAAAATTCTGTGAAAGACCGATTTTATCTGTAAGTCTCTGTTTTCATTTTAGAATAAAGGTTAAACCATAGAGCAGCTTTCTCAGCACTCGCATTAAGAGAAATAGATTTAGACGAAAGATTCTCAGACTCTTTATTTTGTTTATAAACTGGTCTTATTAATCCTAAATTCATTTTTCTATTCCCTTTGCTTAATCTCTCTGAATATATAAAGAAAACTCTTTGATATTTTTGATATTTATTTTGAAAATTTTTTAATTTAAATAAAATATCAGTAAATTCCTGAAAAATCTAAACTAACTGAGACATAAAGGATACAGATTTTACGAACTCTTTACTAGTTCTTTCATTTAAAGACTTATAAGTCCCAGCTGCTCCGCGATCATAATTACCCCAGAAACGATTCCCTTGCTTTAACCAAGCATCATTTCTACGTTTTTGATAAGACTTGTTTTGTATTTTTAAAAATGAATTAAACCAGAGAGCGAATTTTTCAAATTCTGGATTTCTTTCAAAGGATTTAACGCCTCTATCTCTGCTATCTTCTTCTAGCTGGTGATAAACTGGTCTTAATAATCCTAGTGACATCTTGAATCTCCCTAATTCATAGCATTTTAGCTTTGACTATATAAAGTAATAGCCTGCTATAATTTGATAGGAAGTATTCCATGACTGACACAGATTACTTAATTTACGGTTCTGTAGTTACTTTTATAGTGTTAATACTGAATTTTGCGGCCTTCTTTTTACTACCGCTGGTGTTAAGACAAGTTATGCAATACAAATTATTTGATAATAAAAATTTAGAGAAAGCTTAGTTTTGGGTATATCCTAAATAATATGAAAATAGCTGTAATCGTTAGCCAAGTACCAGACACTACAACTAAAATAGAGATCGGAGCAGACGGAAAATCTATCAGTGAAACAGGTATAGAATGGATTTTAAATCCTTATGCTGAATTCGCTGTAGAAAAGGCTTTAAAGCTTAAAGAAGCTAATGATGCGGTCTCTGAAATTATATTAATAGCCTTAGGTCCAGAGAGAACCGTCTCTGCCATTCGTTCAGGATTAGCGATGGGAGCAGATCAGGGAGTTTTACTTAAATCAGATAAATTAAATGCTAAACCTTTAGCCGAAAAAATAAAAGAACTAGGTGTAGATCTTATTCTCGCTGGCAAAAAAAATATAGATATAGAAGCAGTATGGCTAGAAGCTGGAGTAGCAGCGCATTTAGATATACCTATGCTAGCTAATGTAAATAAAATCGAATGGGAAAATGGGAAATTAATCGCTGAAAGAGAAGTGCCTAGTGGCGTAGAGAAATTCGAATTAAGCCTGCCAGCCTTAATAACCTGCGATAAAGGTAAAGATGAACCAAGATACGCATCGGTAATGGGTTTAATGAAAGCTAAGAAAAAACCCTTAGAAGAAATAGATGTGAGCATAGAAAGTGCTACTGGGCTAACTCCAGTGGAAGCTAAGCTGCCAGCAGCTCGTACTGGTGTGAAGATTTTTGAGGGACCTGCTCAAGAGACGGCTAAGCAGCTTTTAGAAGCTCTGAAAAATGAAGCTAAGGTGCTTTAAGTTGCATCGTTAGCAGTTTACATATTAGTCGCTGTAGAAATTTCTGAATTAGTTGTCTGTGAATTAGTTGTCGCAGCTAATTCAGAAATTAAAAACCTTAAACTTGCTGAGTCCTTAAGCTTATAATTTATCCCTTCACCGGAAACAGCGTTTCCGACTAAAACGAAATTACTCTGATGATTAACATTATCCATAGCTCTAGCAGCTTCGTATTCTACAGGCTGATCCCCAAAAATATAAATATCTTGTTCCTTCGCTTTACCCTTTTCATGGTTCTCCATAAGAATTTGAGCTAATGGTTTAAATTTATCTGCATTAAAGCTTTGATGGCGCAATTCTATAAAACGACCGTATTGTTTTACTTTCCAGTCACGGTTAGCAGAAGTAAAATTCTCAAGATCCTTGATTAGAGACTCTTTTAACCCAGTATAATCATTAGCTTTAATACCAAAGCAGACTGAACCAGGAAGGGTAAATATATCCGTAATTGGAGACTCTGCTGCTTGTTTATTAGATGATTTCTGAGAATTAGAAGTTGTATAATTCAATCTTATATATTTCTCTATAGATGCTTTCATGCTCGCTGTCGCCCGAGATAAGCTTAAATTTGCATCCTGCACAATTTTCTCTGTTGCACCTCTTTCATTAATCTTCACACGCCCATTTTCACAGAAAACTGGAATCCCAGCCCCTGGAACATTTGATTTTCTTATTTCGCTTGCTGGACGAGTAGTAACGAAATATATTTGATAACGAGTATCTTTTTTAAGTTCCTTTAAGTCTGCTATTAGCTTGTCATCTAAATTAGGGGTGATATGCCCTGCGCTACCAGCCTCCGATGGGCGCAAAGTGCCGTCTATGTCAAAAATCAATATCTTAGGCTTAGCTGAATTTAATCTATCAAAGAGAATCTCCGTCTCATTAGCTCTTTCTTGATTACTAATCGCTTTACTAATTTCTGGTAATTTCTGTAATGCCCAGCCCTGAGCAGTATTAAACAATTTACTTGCAATATTCTTAACCTCCTCTAATACTGGTGAAATAAAAAACTTACTTCGCGATAAAGGTTGAAAACGACTAGTAATCGACTCCCTTGAGTCAATTACAGAATCTAAATGCTTAGCTAAATTTAGAGGATTTTGAATATTTTCCTTAGACGCTTGGTAATCTTGATCAGCAGCGGCTTCAAAAGTCTTCTGCAAATCTTCATCACTTGAATAAGCAGCATCTTTCATCTGGTGACTGTGCAGTAGGTTTATAAAGTCTACTGAATTATCGGTGGAAAGCTTATGTTTACGACCTTTTACAGCAAGACCGATGAATGTATCTAAATAATGAAAAAGTGCTTTTAACTGTTTATCTTTGTCTGTAACCGCACCCATTGCATGCGTGAAAACTGATGAATTTAATGCTGATAGCGCCAAAGACATACTTAAAATAATAGCAAGAAAGTTGTTATCAAAAATCAAGATGATTGAGATTTAATCTCCAGATAAAGCCCGACTTCAACAGTTAACAATAATTGATATTATCTAATATATGTCCTTCTTTAAAAAGATTTTAAGTAAGATACCTTTTCTAAAAGGCAATGAGAAAACTGAAAGCAAAGAAC
Organism: Candidatus Melainabacteria bacterium; assembly: GCA_005110385.1. Classification (GTDB taxonomy): domain Bacteria; phylum Cyanobacteriota; class Vampirovibrionia; order LMEP-6097; family LMEP-6097; genus LMEP-6097. The sequence continues at coordinate 87,087 of DUDT01000002.1, forward strand.
AACTCAATTTAGCTGAAAGCGGAATCTTAGCTAATATATCGGAAACAGATTCAATACCAAGTAATTCTTTAAATGCAGTACTAGAGAGAGTTTTAATCAAAAAAGCAGAGCTAGATGATCTAGAAGAAGAACTTATTCGCTCTGATTTAGGTGTAGATTTAGCTATGGATTTCACCGAGCTTTTACGTAAAGAGCTTAAAGCCCAAAAAGAAATTTATAAAGATGACTTACAAGACAAGCTCAAAGAATTTCTGCTAGGAGCTTTTACGGAAGTTAAAATCCATAGAAATAGAGCACAGCTAAGCCCAGTTAGCGAAAAATTAGACCCCTTTAAATTTAGCTGTCCTGAAAATGTACTTACTGTAGTTATGATACTTGGCATTAATGGTGTCGGAAAAACTACTAGCATAGCTAAACTTGCCTATAAATACAGAAACTTAGAGAATAAAAGAGTATTAATCGCAGCTGGAGATACTTTCAGGGCAGCAGCAGAAGACCAACTGCGTACTTGGGCAGAGAGAACTGGTGCTGATCTAATCGAGATGCCGCATGGCTCTAAATCTAGTGCTGTCGTCTATAAAGCGATAGAGAAGGCTAAGAATGAAAATTATGATCTTGTACTTATAGATACCGCTGGTAGATTACATAACAAGAAAAATTTAATGGAAGAATTATCTAAAATTCAAGAAGTAGTGAAAAAAAATCTAAATGGTCAAGCTTACCATTTGGAAACCATGCTGGTTTTAGATGCCTCTATGGGGCAGAATTCTCTGATACAAGCTCAAACTTTTAATGAGCTTTGTGAAGTGGACTCTATCATTCTGACTAAGTTTGATGGCTCTTCTAAGGCTGGGACTGTCTTTTCTATCGCCCATAAACTTAAAATCCCAGTCAAGTTCTTAGGTGTGGGAGAAAAGATGGAAGATCTAGAAGAGTTTAGTCCAGAGGCTTTTACTAAGAAGTATTTTTAGAATTCTTAAACGACGAGAAGCAGTTAATAAGACCTATACCCAACAGGGTATAAAGTAGGCTAAAGTAGTGATATTTATACCCTATCAGGTGTAAATATCACTTAAGTGAAGGGATTATACCCAATGTGGTATAATTTTGCTATAAAACACTTAAATTAGACCCGAAAAGGTATAAAATGCTGTTATCTATTTTCATAAAACAAAAAAGAAAAATCGCTAAACTCACGCAAATAGAACTCGCGGAGAAAGCTGGAGTGGGCTTAAGATTTCTTAGAGATTTAGAGCAGGGTAAAGAAACTTTAAGGTTAGATAAGGTAAATCAAGTACTGAGTTTATTTGGTTATGAAATGGGACCAGTTAAGTCTCAGCTAGGTGATAGTTAGAATGAGAAAAGCTGAGGTCTTAATGCACGAGGAACTTGCAGGCTGGCTAAGTCAAGATGAGCTGGGATATCACTTTCAGTATGCAGAAGAGTACCTTAAGTCAGAAAACCCTGTACCAATAAGCTTTACACTACCGATTAAAAAAGAAGCCTTTAACAGCTCTGTGTTATTTCCTTTTTTTGATGGGTTGATACCCGAAGGTTGGCTTTTAAATATAGCTGAAAAAAACTGGAAACTTAAGCCTAGAGATCGCATGGGCTTGTTAATGGCTTGCTGCCTGGATTGTATTGGGGCGGTGAGTATTAATCCATTAATAGAAGAATCATGAGTAATCGCTGCTTATACTGCTATTTAGCTTTAGCTGACGGTGAAATTGATTTTCATCCGAGCTGTAGTAAAAAAATATTTGGAACTGCTGTTCCGCCTCTAATGCCTTATTCAGAAGAGAATCTAGATGAACTAGCTGAGCAAATTATCCAGTCACAGACCACTGTAACTGGAGTTCAGCCGAAACTATCTCTACATTTAGCCTCGGCAGAAAATCCAAATCAAGTCAAACGTTTTACTATAGTAGGAATGTGGGGAAATTATATTTTAAAACCAGCATCACCACACTATCCTGAATTAGCAGAGATAGAGGATTTGACTATGCACCTCGCTGAGATCGCTAAGATTAAAACAGTACCTCATAGCTTAATTCGCTTATCCTCAGGTAATCTTGCGTATATTACTAAAAGAATTGATAGATGGAAAGGGGGGAAGCTCCATATGGAAGATATGTGTCAGCTCACTGAAAGGCTTACAGAAGATAAATACCAAGGTTCTTACGAGCAGATCGCTAAAGCAATTTTAAAATATTCTGTAAATCCAGGACTTGATTTAGTTAATTTCGCGGAATTGATTTTATTTTCATTTATAACTGGAAACGCTGATATGCACCTGAAAAATTTCTCTTTAATTTACCAAAGAGATACGGGGCCTGTGTTTTCACCTGCTTATGATTTACTCTCTACAGTCTTAGTAAATCCTAATGATGACGAAGACTTAGCTTTAACTCTTAGTGGCAAAAAGAAAAAAATTAATTGTGATGATTTTAATAAAGCTTTTAATACCATGGGCTTAGAGGGAAAACAGCAGAAAAATATTTTTAAGAAAATGGAGAAAGCTCTACCTAAATGGTGTGAATTTATAGAGCTGAGTTTTTTAAGTAGGGAGATGAAAGGTGCTTATGTAAAGCTGTTGGAGGAGAGGTTTGGGCGTTTGGGGTGTTGAAGTTATAAATTCAAGCTAGGGATCAAGCTGACCTACTAGTAAAGAGATGCCCAAAAGCTTGAGCCTTTGGGCATCTCTTTTTAATCTTTACACTTATTAACTTAAGCTACTGAAAGCCCAGCCATAAGCTGCTCTTTCTCTGGGTGAGCAGCAATAAGACTTTCTTCACTATCCACCACAGCATCAAAGCCTGAACCAGATGGGATAAGACGTCCGATAATAACGTTCTCTTTAAGACCGTGTAACCAATCCGTTTTACCTTTAATCGAAGCTTCTGCAAGAATTCTAGTAGTCTCTTGGAAAGAAGCTGCTGATATAAAGCTCTCCGTATTTAAGCTAGCCTTAGTTAAACCAAGTAGAACGTGTTTGTATTGAGCAGTAATCTTACCTTCTTCCTCAGCTGCTTTATTAATAGTTCTTACATAATTAATATCATGTAATTCACCTTGAAGAAGCTCAGTATCACCGGGATCATCGATTCTTACTTTACGAGTCATCTGTCTAACTATAGTCTCAATGTGTTTGTTTGCAATTTCAACACCTTGAGAGACATATACTGACTGAACTTCATCGACTAAGAACTGTTGTAAATGCTCTACACCCTTATACTCAAGAAGATCATGCGGATTAGGCTGACCATCTGTAAGAAGGTCTCCTACGTTAATCTTATCACCATCATTAACGACGATGTTCTGACCAACAGGAATAACGAACTCTTTACGCTCATCCGCAGTTTTAATAAATATAGTCTCAGCACCATCTTCATTAAGAACTTCAGCGACACCAGATACATCAGAAATAATCGCTGGCTCTTTAGGCTTTCTACCTTCAAGTAATTCTTCTACTTTCGGAAGACCCTGAACTATGTCACCAGTCTTAACTTTCTCATAAATAATAGTAGCGAGCTGATCACCCTGCTGAACTAAAGAATGGTTATCGACGTGTAATCTAGTACCAGAGCTTACAAGGAAAGGACGCGCCTTTCTAATCACGACTGTGTTTCCTTTCACTTCCGTTACTATACCTGGCTCCTCAAGCGGCTCTGAATTACCTATCGAATCACCTTTAAGAACGTAGTCCCCTGCTTTAACTTTAGGAGCGACCTTAGAAGTAACAGTAAAACTAGAAGCATCATCTAGAATTAGGATTCTAGATTTATCTACTTGATTTACGAAAACCTCACCAGAAGTCTGTGCAATAGACTGAACTTTTGCTACAGCTTGATTAGCTTCAACAAAGTCACCTGGCTGAACAAGAATCTCAGTAATAGTAGATGATGTTCTCTCAGACCTTAGAATAATATTTTCTTGGAAAATAATATTTAATGTCTCAGCTTCAGTATCGAATTCTACGATTCCCTTAGAATCTTGGTATTGATCTTCACAAGACAGTATCAAACTAGTCTTAGTGAGTGCTCCACCATTAAAGTTACGAACTTTATCACCGTCTCTGTAATGCATTTGCGTTACAGGGTAAATATTAATCGCAGCATCAGTAGTTTCAGCGGTAAACTCGACTTCACGTGGCTTAATATCATACAGCTGAACATCTCTAAGCAGGAGCTTAGTTTCACCAGTTTCTTCATGACTAAAGAGAGTAATCATACTTGGCTTAGTAGTCTTAACCTTAGGCATAATCTCTACACCTTCTTTAACGATGTCTCCATCAGCATACTTAAGAAGCTCTGGATCTTCTATGTCGAAAAGCTGTCCAGGAGTCACTGTTACTTCATGAATAATATTATTTTCAATAGTAACTCTAACTATACCGTCAATATTCGCATAAACGTCTTTAACAACTTCCGTTCCAGCTTTAACGTGAGTACCAGTCTCAATTATCGCAAGACTTGCATCTTTAGAAAGAGAATGAATCTCCTCTGGAATAAAAATTACTCTTCCATGCTTAGTAACAATCTTTCTATCATCTATTTCTAGATCATCGTATCTGATTTCACCCGAGCAAGGTAAGTGTAGTGAAAGCTCGTCATCAACAAGCTCTGCTAATATCTTACCATTCTCAATGGTCTCACCATTTACCATCTTAAGAACATACTTTTCATTAGCAAGAACCCAAAGATTACCTTGTTGATTCTGCTGTAATTTAGCATTAGAAGAACCTATCGAAGCGTTAATTACATTAAGAAGTCTTCCCCTAGCCAGCTTATTTACTTTTCTAGAACCGATTTCAGCTTCTTCAATAATAAGATCTGCACCATATCTTACTTCACCACTATGTTGGCATTTTAAAATAGTCTCAGAAATAGTATCACCTTTCTTAACCATCTCTCCATCTTTAATAATCAAATGACTACCTGATGAAAGAGGCAATACTGTACCTGCTTCTACCCAAATAGTACCCTGCTTATTCGCAAGTTTAGAAATGTTACCCTGTCTATCTTTAGTCTCATCAACACCAAAGTCTTTAAAAACTACTAGACCGGACTGCATAGTAATAACATCTTTAGAAGCCTTCTCTGTAAGAAGTTTCTTTTTACTTAAGTCTGGAACCTCGCCAATAATGGCACCTTTATCAACATGAGCCCCATCTTTAACAATAAGTCTTGCACCTACTGGCATATTCATAGACTCTGAACCAACCGAAAGCTTACCAGCACTAAGTGTTTGATAAACAATATCACCATACTTAGTTCTGATTTCTCTAACTTCAAAACCATATTTAACGGTACCAGAAGCAGTAGAAGTATAATACTCTCTTGCTTTACTATGACCAGCTACCGCACCACCCGTGTGGAATGTTCTCATAGTCAACTGTGTACCAGGCTCACCTATCGACTGAGCTGCGATAATACCTATCGCTTCACCTAAATTAACAGGTCTATTATCAGTAGAAGACCAGCCATAACAAGTCTTACAAACGCCATATTTAGCTTCACAAATAAGTGTAGATCTGATTTTTACAGATTTCAAGCCAGAAGCTTTGATCTTTTCAGAAGCTGATCTATTAATTATAGTACCCTTCGGCGTAATAACTTCTTTCGTCTCTAGGTTAGTAATATCTTCAGCAGCAGTTCTACCGATAACTCTAACATCAATACCAGTTACAATAGTCTCTCCATCATAAAGAGCTCCTACTTCAATAAATTTCTCAGTTCCACAATCATCTGTACGAATAATTACATCCTGAGCTACATCTACAAGTCTTCTAGTCAAATAACCTGAATCCGCTGTTTTTAACGCTGTATCTACGAGACCCTTTCTCGCTCCAAATGCAGAAATCACATACTCTGGAACAGTCAAACCCTCTTTAAAGTTAGATTTAATCGGAAGGTCAATAATTTTACCCTCAGAGTTAGCCATAAGACCCCTCATGCCAACTAGCTGACGTACTTGTGACACATTACCTCTCGCACCAGAGAATGCCATCATATAAACTGGATTTAATCTATCAAAATACTCTACGACGGCTTCAGTAACTTTATCGTTAGTCTCAGACCAAGTATCGATAACCTTGTTATAACGCTCTACCTCAGTGATTTCTCCCCTCTCGAATCTCTCGGTCGTCTTAGCTAATTCAGCCTCAGCCTCAGCTACTAATTCAGCTTTCTTTGGTGGAACTGTTAAATCTTCAATACTAATAGTAACAGCCGCTTGGGTAGCAAACTTGAAACCTAAATCTTTAAGGTTATTGGCTAAAACAGCGGTAAGCTCAGCGCCAAAGTTCTCATAAACCTTAGCGATCATTCTGCCTAGTATTTTTTTATCAACGATCTGATTAATGAAAGCAGGTTTCTTTTTCTCTCTAGTTATTCCTGGTGCTGCTTTTGTTTCTTTTGTTTGCATGGTGTTTATAAACCTTTCCTCTAAACTTAAATAGCTACTGCGTCTTTTTCAATCGAATCTACGATAGTCTTATTAAAAATAATTCTACCTACTGTAGTTTCAATGATCTCAGATGAGCCAGAGTCAGTCTGAGTAGTTCTAAGCTTAACCTTAGCGAATAGATCAACATTCTTAGTATGGTAAGCAGTGATAGCCTCTTCTTCATTAGAAAAGACACTACCAGCACCCCTAAACAATTTCGGATCCTCTGAATTAGGCTTATCTATAGTTAAGTAATAAATACCTAAAACCATATCCTGAGTAGGCGTAATTACTGGCTTACCTGTAGCTGGTGAAAGTATATTAGTATTAGCCATAACTAAAGTTCTAGCCTCAGTCTGCGCTTCTATACTTAATGGAACGTGAACCGCCATTTGGTCACCATCAAAGTCAGCGTTAAAGGCTGAACAGACTAATGGATGCAGTCTGATGGCTCTTCCTTCTACTATAACTGGTTCGAAAGCCTGGATACCTAATCTGTGAAGCGTAGGGGCACGGTTCAAAAGAACTGGATGACCTTCTACTACCTCTTTAAGAATACTCCAAACCATCGGAGAGCCTTTCTCTATAAGCTTTTTAGAAGCTTTAATATTTTGACAAATCTGTCTATCTATCAACTTATTAATAACGAAAGGTTTAAATAACTCTATCGCCATCTCACGTGGAAGTCCACACTGATGTAATTTTAGTGAAGGACCTACAACGATAACTGATCTACCAGAGTAGTCAACACGCTTACCAAGAAGGTTTTGACGGAAGCGACCCTGCTTACCTTCAATAATATTAGAAAGAGATTTAAGCGGTCTGCCATTCGTACCAGTAACGACTCTACCTCTTCTACCATTATCAATAAGAGCATCTACTGCTTCCTGAAGCATTCTCTTCTCATTACGGATAATAATTTCAGGCGCGCCCATGTCTATAAGTCTTGCTAGACGGCTATTTCTGTTAATAACCCTTCTATAAAGATCATTCAAATCAGAAGTAGCGAATCTGCCACCATCTAACTGAACCATCGGCCTTAAATCTGGAGGACATATCGGAAGAACGTCCATAACCATCCAACC
>DUDT01000003.1 GCA_005110385.1 Candidatus Melainabacteria bacterium
CACTGAGCTATCCAAGCTGGATTTATTTATCCTTAGAGCACTTCAAGAAGTGACTCTTTGGAGATTCGCCTGAAAGGCTCATGGCACTGAGCTATCCAAGCTGGATTTATTTATCCTTAGAGCACTTCAAGAAGTGACTCTTTGGAGATTCGCCTGAAAGGCTCATGGCACTGAGCTATCCAAGCTGGATTTATTTATCCTTAGAGCACTTCAAGAAGAGACTCTTTGGAGATTCGCCTGAAAGGCTCATGGCACTGAGCTATCTAAGCTGGATCAACTGATTCTCTGTAAAGAACCCTGAAAATTTTAGCATAAAATTATTTTCTTATAATAATGATGATATGCAGTTTTATTTTCTGCATTTTTATTGTTTTGTGCTCATGGGACTTTTCACAAATATGAACGTTCAAGTCCGAGGAGGAAAGAATTAAAATATATCTTGATATTAGTATAATTAAATCAATAAAGAAAATTATCATGCTAGAAAATAGAGAAGGAAAAACAGTACCCAGCGTAAGCTTTAAAATTATAGAAGAGGGGAAGTGGAAGACTCTTAGCTCTGATGAGATTTTTAAAGATAAAACTGTTGTAGTATTCTCTCTCCCTGGGGCTTTTACGCCGACTTGCTCTTCCACGCATTTACCGAGATATAACGAACTTGCTCCAGTCTTTAAAGAAAATGGGATCGATGAAATAGTCTGTCTATCGGTGAATGATACCTTCGTTATGAATGAATGGGCTAAGGATCAAGAGTGTGAAAATATTACTTTAATTCCAGATGGCAATGGTGATTTTTCAGCAGGGATGGGGCTTTTAGTAGATAAGTCTGCAATTGGTTTTGGGAAACGTTCATGGCGTTATTCTATGCTGGTGAAAAATTCTATTATTGAAAAGATGTTTATAGAGCCAGAAAAAGAGGGTGATCCTTTTGAAGTGTCTGATGCTGACACGATGTTAAAGTATATTAACCCTTCGGTTAAGCTGCCAGGCTTCGCTACTATATTTAGTAAGGTCGGATGTCCTCATTGTGCTAGAGCGAAGAAATTACTAGAAGAGAAAGCTGTAATCTACGAAGAGATAGTTTTAACTAACAAGCTTACACGCCGCTCTATGACGAATGTTACTGGTGGAACGACTACGCCGCAGATTTATCTTAATGGTAAGTATATTGGTACAGCTGATGAGTTAGAGGCTTTTTATAAGGGGTAATAATTTTAGTGTCCCCAATATTAGAAATTAAAAATCTTAATAAAATTTATAAGTCTGGTTTTAAAGCACTTGATGATATTAATCTTGAAATTCAAGAGGGTGAAATTTTTGCGATTTTAGGACCAAATGGTGCCGGGAAGACTACTTTAATAAGTTCCATCTGTGGAATTGGTAATCCAAGCTCAGGGACTATCTCTGTGAGTGGTTTTGATTATGTCGAAAATTATAGAGAAGTTAGAAGAATGATTGGTTTAGTACCTCAAGAGTTAACTACAGATATGTTTGAAAAAGTAGTTGATACTGTTAACTTCTCTAGAGGCTTATTTGGCCTTCAGCCTAATAAACTATATATCGAAAAGATCCTAGAAGACCTATCCTTAAGCGATAAGAGAAATAATCAAATTAAATCCCTCTCTGGTGGCATGAAGCGCAGAGTGATGATAGCCAAGGCTCTTGCACATGAGCCTAAAATATTATTCCTAGATGAACCTACAGCAGGGGTAGATGTGAAATTACGAGAATCTATGTGGGACTCAGTCGCTCAGCTGCGTAAAAATGGGGTTACTATAATTTTAACTACTCATTATATTGAAGAAGCTGAAAAAATGGCTGATAGAATCGGCATCATCAATAAAGGGAAAATTATTTTAGTTGAAGAAACTAAGACCTTAATGAAGAAGCTCGGTAAAAAAGAGCTGATATTCAGCTTTGTAGAGAAAATTAATTCTATGCCAGAGTCTCTGGCAGCATTTAATCTTCGGCGAGATGGTGATGATTTTATTTATTCTTATGATGAGCAGTCCCGTAATGGATTGAATAGTTTGATAAAAGCCATTAATGATTTAGGTATTTCTTTTAAAGATATTGAAACGAAGCAGACTTCTTTAGAAGATATTTTTGTTCAATTAGTGGAGTAATAGATGAATTTTCAGGCGATTAAATCAATATATAACTTTGAAATGGCAAGAATGTGGCGTACTATAACCCAAAGCTTGGCTTCTCCCGTAATTTCGACTTGTCTTTATTTCATTGTATTTGGCTCTACGATTGGTTCTAAAATTAGTGAAGTTGATGGCGTTTCCTATGCTGCCTATATAGTACCTGGGCTCATAATGCTTTCAGTTCTAACGCAGAGTATTTCCAATGCTTCATTTGGAATCTATTTCCCAAGGTTTAGTGGAACTATATATGAAGTACTCTCTGCCCCGATTTCATACATAGAGATTTTATTTGGTTATGTCGGTGCAGCTGCCTCTAAGTCTTTTATTTTAGGAACCGTAATTTTTATTACAGCAAGGCTCTTTGTGGACTTTAATGTAGAGTATCCTCTTTTGATGATTTTATTTTTTATTCTTACTTGTATCACTTTCAGCTTGATTGGTTTTGTCATCGGTATTTTTGCTGAAAGCTTTGAACAATTACAAATATTTCCATCTTTGGTAATCACCCCTTTAACTTTTTTAGGCGGTAGTTTTTATTCAATAAACATGCTGCCAGAGTTTTGGCAGAAGGTTTCACTACTTAACCCTGTGATCTATCTTGTGAATGGCTTTAGATGGAGCTTCTATGGTAAATCTGATTTAAGCCCGAGTGTAAGTGGCATTATGATCTCAGTTTTTCTTATTATTAGTTTACTTGCGATTCGTTGGATATTTAAAACTGGTTATAGGCTTAAGGCTTAAGAAAACGCAGAAAATGGACAGAATGCAGAAAATGGAGTTGTGCAGTGGTCTCTCTTAGTCGAAGACTAGGGTTTTTCCGTCATGGACTATAATTTTATCTTCCGCGTGAGCTCGAATTGCTTTAGCTAGAACCTGCTTCTCTATGTCTCTACCTTTAGAAATGTAGTCCTCAACAGTATCGCGATGATCTATGTTTATAACACCCTGTTCTATAATAGGTCCCATATCTAAATCTTCAGTTGCATAATGCGCGGTAGCTCCGATAATTTTTACACCCTTGTCATAGGCTTGGTGATAGGGTTTAGCACCCTTGAAAGATGGTAAGAAGCCGTGGTGTACATTAATAATTCGATATGGATATGAGTTTATAAACTGTGGAGTAAGAATCTGCATGTAACGAGCAAGAGCGATAAAATCTATCTCAAGTTCTTGTAACCTCTTGATGACTTGGGCTTCTTGATTGAGTTTGCTGTCGTAGTTAGCATTGGTGCTATCACTAACTTTTTCTATTGGATAATATTCAAAAGGAATATTAAATGCGGTAGCGACATGCTTAAGATCTAAATGATTACTGATGATTACTGGTATCTCGACATTTATCTCGCCGTACTGTTTACGTAAAAGCAGGTCATAGAGGCAGTGATCGTATTTAGAAACCAGTATTGCCATTCTCTTCGTATGGTGTGAAAATTTAAAATTCATCGAAAACCTAGCTGCAATTGAGCTGAATGCGGAATCTAAATCTTCTATTTTTACATTGAATTTCGTCGCATCAACTAAAACTCGCATGAAGAAATGAGCGGTTAAGCCAGACGAATACTGCTGTGAGTCTATGATATTTCCATTATTCTCTGCGATGAAGCCGCTGACAGCATTTACTATGCCTTTCTGGTCGAAGCAGTCTATAAGTAGTGTAAATTTATTCATAAGAATTATGAGGCGCGTGAAAACGCAGGAATTGGAATTCAGTGACAGTGCTACTAAGCATTGTTAAGATGTCCTTGTATGGCAGTATCACAGACTTTACATATATGTTCAGAATTTACTTCTTCTATTTTAAAGTGCTTCCAACAGCGCTCACATTTTACTGAATTCTCAAAAGGCTTGGCTATAACTTTAATCTCATTGGCTTCCTTGAATATCAGCTCAGAGACTATAAAGCAGGCTTTAATATCTTCAAGAACGCTTTCATATTTATCAAGTTTAGCTTTAGGTAATTCGAGAATTAATTCCGCTTCAAGCGATTTACTAACTGTTTTACTCGCCTTAAGCTCCTCTAGTTCTTTATTAGCAAGCTCCCTGATAGAGAGGATCTCTTCCCATTTTTTACCTAACTCTGGATTGAGGTAAATATTATTTACCAAAGGCCAGTTACTGAGCTGTATAGATTTAGATGTAGTAAGCTTAGGCGAAAAGAAACCTCCATTTAAATCTGCTGAATTTAAATAATATTCTTTAATTTTTTCTGGCGTATGCTGATATACATCTTCTGCAAGATGCGGTAGTATCGGCACAAAGAAGCGATTTAAACTCGATAATATCTCAAGTATGACTGTCTGAGCAGCTCTGCGTGATGCAGATTTTTTACCATGTGTATAAAGTCTATCTTTGCAGATGTCGAAATAGAAGGCAGATAGATCTACTGAACAGAAATTCTGTATAAGCTGATAAAATTTCACGAATTCATAGCTATTAAAAGCTTCTGTGATCTTTAAACTTAATTCCTGTAATTTATGTAATATTAGTTTATCTAAATCATGTAATTCTGCGTAGGGAACTGAATCTTCTTCTGGGTTAAAGTCAAAGAGATTCCCAAGCATAAATCTACTGGTGTTTCTAAAGTTACGATAAATTTCGCTTAGCTGTTTAAATATATTTTTACCGACTTTAATGTCTACAGAATAATCTACGCTTGCTACCCATAATCTAAGTACATCAGCACCATATTCTTGCATGATTTCATCTGGGTCTACGACGTTACCTAACGACTTAGACATTTTACGTCCCTGTTCATCCATTACGAAACCATGGGTGAGGACGTTATTATATGGTCTAATATCATTTACGGCTACTGAGGTAAGTAAGCTCGACTGAAACCAGCCTCGATGCTGATCTGAACCTTCTAGATAAAGATCTACTGGCTCAAACTCAGTAGACTTAAGCTCTTCACGTAAATTAACTACGCTTCTATGGCTAGAACCAGAGTCAAACCAAACGTCCATAGTGTCGGTCTCTTTAGAGAGGTTCTCTACCTTATATTTAGGGTTAGCGCCGCTAGTTAGGTGACTAGGAATGAGTTCTATTATTTCTTTAGCGTACCAAGCTGAAGAACCTTCTGCTGCAAAGATTTTTGCTACATGCTCAATAATCTCAAAATCTAAAATTACTTTAAAATTACCGTTAGCTTCGATGATAGATTTATCGTAAAAAACAGGAATAGGTACTCCCCATGTTCTTTGACGAGATATACACCAGTCACCTCGACCTTCTACCATGCTGTAGATACGGTTTCTAGCTCTAGCTGGAAACCATTTAACTTTATCTATCTCACTAAGAGCCTTTTCTCTAAAACTATCTATACTCGCAAACCACTGCTCGGTAGCTCTAAATAATAGTGGAGTTTTAGAACGCCAGCAATAAGGGTAGCTATGTCTAAATTTACTATGTTTAATTAATGCTGCAGCAGCTTTCAGGGCAGAAATAATAGTAGGATTAGCTTCCTTCGCGATATGTAAGCCTTCTAGGATAACTGTTTCGCCATTTTCGATTTTAACTTCACCAGCTTCTTTAGTGAAAGCACCTTTAGGATCTACTGGGCAGAGCACACCTAGATTATATTTTTTACCGACTTCAAAATCTTCTTGTCCGTGACCTGGTGCAGTATGAACGCAGCCTGTACCAGTTTCAGTGCTAACGTGATCACCAAGTATGACAGGTGATTCACGATTATACAGAGGGTGTTTAGTTTTAATACCCTCTAGGTCGGAGCCTTTAAGACCTTCTGTGATTATTTCTAAATTTTTTAGCTCTGTTTTAGTTTTAAAATCTTCGAAAAGATCTTTCGCTATTATTAATTTCCCAAATTCACTTGAATTTACTATGCAGTAGTCTATATCAGCATTTAAGCAGATCGCTAAATTCGCAGGTATGGTCCAGGGAGTAGTAGTCCAGATTACAAACGAAGTATTTTCATGGATAGAGGAATTATTTATCTGAAATTTTACATAAATAGAATCAGAAGTATGTTCTTCATACTCGATTTCAGCATCTGCTAAAGCTGTCTGGCAGCCATAACTCCAGTGAACACATTTTAAACCTCTGTAGATGTAACCTTTTTCAGCCATCTCGCTAAAAAGTTTTATCTGTTCAGCTTCATATTTAGGGTCTAAAGTCACATAAGGGTTCTGCCAGTCAGCATTTATGCCAAGGCGTTTAAATTTAGCTTCCTGTCCTTTTAGGTTTTTTAAAGCAAATTCTTTACATTTTTCACGTAACTCGACTATGGAGACAGCATTTCTACCGCCTTTAATTTCTTTAACCACAGCATTCTCAATTGGTAAGCCATGAGAATCATAACCTGGAATGAAAGGTACTTTAAAACCCTGCTGGTATCTAAATCTGCAGATTATATCTTTAAGGATTTTATTTAAGGCAGTTCCTATGTGAATTTTATCTGAGCTTAAATACGGAGGTCCATCATGTAATATAAAACGTTTAGCACCTTCAGCTTCTCTAATTTTAAGGCCTTGCTGGTAAATATCTAAGTCTTCCCAGAGCTTTTGAAACTCGGGCTCACGGACTGGTCCATTTCCACGCATAGGAAATTCTGTAATAGGAAGGTCTATAGACTCTTTTATGGCTTTTTTGTAGTTTTCAGATGATATTTTTTCTGTTTGCATGGCTATAATGAAAGTATAGACTTCTATTCTATCAAAGATGATCTTTCTTAAAGCTTGGAATAATGAACGAAAAACAACCACCAGATAAAGATGAAGAAGAAAAAGAACCTGTAGATGTAGATCTTAAGCATACATTTAATTACGTGGGTGGAGCTTTTGCCTATAAGAATAGTAAAAATATAAAAAAAGGTATCAGTGAAGATAATTTTCGCGAGACGATTATGATGATAGGTTACGGTAAGGCACGTAAAGTGAGCTTAGCTATGCCAGACGCGGATAAAAGAGCTGGAATATTTCCGCAGCATAATTCTGCAGATGAGTTTAAGACTAATTTAGAATTACTGCCTTCTCGTGATCTACAGCCATATGAAGTGATGGTAGATGTAGAGACCCTAGAAAAGAATAATTTTCAATTATCAATAGTACCGATGACTAAAGATCGCTTAAGTAAGCTTCAGAAACAGCTTTCGCACATGAGTCCTTATGCTTTTAATCAGATGATGGATATTCCTCGTCCAGATAAAAGAGATTTTAAAGTTTATTATAAAATTATCAAAAAAACTAGGCAGATTATTACTGTGTATCCGCATCGTAAATCACTTCAGTCTTTGTTTGCTCAAGTCGTTCAGTATGATGAGGAGAATCATGTAAACTCTATAAAGCATTGTAGCTTTGATAATAATGCTCCATATATTTTGAATGAATCGAAGATTGATAAGTTTGGGAACCTTAGGCAAATCGCCCATGTTGGTAAAAAAGGCGGGGGCGTAGCACAAAATTCTGTTGAAAGATTTGATGATGGAACTTTGATTTGGGTTATAACTCAAGAAAAAGAAACTGGTGCAGCTGCTTTAAAGCCTAATGATGAAGTGGTTTTTGTGGGTAATGTTATTAATAATGCAGCGAAGCTTGCAGCAAGAAATATGGGAGCAGAGGTAGTTATAGGTAATGCTTGGGGAGGGCGTTTCTGTCCATCTGGCTGCAGGCCAGAATGTCACCCTATGCAGCAGAATTTTAAAGCTCAAGTTCGTCTACAGATTAACCAAATCATAGATGGTGCTACTATACCAGGTTTAGATCCGATCTTTAAAATCAATCCACCATTTTAAGTGACTAACGAGGTCATTCGTCCTTCTCAGCCTTGAACTTGTAGGTTTGCGAGCAGTCCCTTTAATTAAAAGTGATGAAAAATTTCGTTTTTCATCACTTAATTATTCTTTCTATGAGAAAGTATAATCTCCGCGATTTCTAAATCTTCTGGAGTAGTGATTTTAAAATTAAATCTAGTAGTCTCAACTAAATGAATAGGAATTCCTAATCTTTCTACAAGGCTCGCAGAGTCAGTACCTTCAAAATGATCATTTTTTGCTTTATCGTAAGCTGAGAGTATTATCTCTGATTTAAAGACTTGTGGAGTTTGTGCCTGCCACATGTTTTCACGAGAAATATTTTTTTTAATTAATATATCTTCATCAGCTTCTGATTGGCTGAGTTTTAAAGTATCGTAGATCCTGTTACTAGCTATAGCAGCTCCAGTCTCTATCGCTTTGTCGACTACTTTGTTTATAGTTTCTTTTGTGATCAATACACGAACAGCGTCATGTACTAGGATTAAATCTGGCTGTTCATCCAGAGTTTTAATAAAATCTAAGCCACTATGGACACTCATTTGGCGCGTTTTTCCACTTTTAACTATGCTGATATCTAGATCAGGTAATTTTTGTTCTACTAATTTTTTAGTTATTACGAGGTCTATACTCGGGATAATAAATTTACTGAACAATCCAGTATTAGCTAAGGCTCTGATAGTCACTGCCAATATGGGTTGATCAAATATAGTGAGGAATTGTTTAGGTTTGCGATTATTCATTCTGCTACCCATGCCACCAGCAGGGATAACTGCAATAATCTTTTTCTTTTCTATCATATTAAAATATCTTCTTGAGCTTTATCTGTGTTTGAACGACTATGTCATTTAGAATTATAATATGCAGGTCGTCGCAGAGTTTCTTGATTATTTAGAAAATTTTAGTGGACTTAGTTATAATACGCTCAGACTTTATAAAAGAGACTTAATTGATTTTTCTAATTTCGTAAGGACCAATCTTGGAGAAGATTTTAAGATAATGAATTTAAATGCAAATAATTTAGAGTGTTTTTCTATCGAAATCAGGAAAACGGGTGCTAGTACGGCTGCTGTCAATAGAAAGTTAACCGCTGTGCATAAGATGTGGAATTGGCTTAAAGAAAATTCTTTAGTCTCACGTGATCCTTTTACTCAGATAGTAAGAGATACACAGTACCGTAATAAAAAAGCTGAAATTTTAAGTGAAGAGGAAGTCGATTTACTTTTAAGTAAAGTCAAGAATGAGGATGATAGCAATGCAGAAATTGAAGATTGCGAGCATTCTCACGAGGGGACTGCTCTACTTTTAGAATTACTGTATTCCTGTGGTTTAAGAGTAAATGAGCTTTTAGCACTTACGATAGATGATATTTCTTTTACGGAGGAGATTATTTTTATAAATCGCTCATCTGCTTCTAAATCAAGGTTAGTGCCGATGATAGATTCAGTGAAGCTTTTATTAGAAAAGTATATTCGTAATAATAATTTAAAATCAGTAAATCGTCTTTTCAGTATTAGTGCAAGAGAGGTTTATCGCATTATTCAGGCTAAGGCTGCAGTGGTTGGAATAGAAAAGAAAATATCAGCTTCTATACTCAGAAATAGTTTTATAAAGCATATGAAAGCAAGAGGAGCTCACCAAGTCTTTTTAGAAGATATTATGGGGCAGAAAAATTTTGCTCGTATAGATTGAAAATATAATAGCCTATGTATAGGATGCTTATAATTAAAAGGATGTGGATGCTTTGCTTAATTTCTAAAAGAAATTGATAAAACATTCTTAGTATCATATTTTGTTTAAAAACCCGTTCATAAGTGATTCCTAGTCTTAATGGATGTTCGAAATTTTCCGCACAAATAATTAAAGTATGTAAAGGTCTGATAGGATCTTCAAAGAGAACGACTTTTTGTTGTTTCGCGAAGGATTTATAAAGAAAATCGAAGTTAACTGGCTGAGCGAGTGAATTTCCGTAATAGCATGGCTCATAGAGGTCGACGCCGCCTCGGGCGGCGGCATTGAAATCAGAGGCTATAATTAAGCCATTTTTTGGATGAAGTAATTTGAAAGAATTTTCAAGAGCTAATTTCGCTCCATAAGAGTAAATAATAGTGGATTCTTTAGCCTTTCTAAAACAGGTTTTAAGAATTTCGAAATCTTCAGCTGGTATATCGTCTCCCTCATCGATTTCTTCATAGTGAAAGACTTTTTTTATTTTTTTAATCCATTTTTTTTTCTTTAAAAGCTTTTCATTTAGTAGCTTTTCATCATTCAGGTATTTTTCTGGAATTATTAACTTGATGTATTTTTCTTTGTACTTGTTGTCTATCTTCGCTATAACTCTGCAAGGAAGCTGATCTAAAAGATATGTCGATAAAATGCAGTGGAATGACCCAGTAGAAGCGCTAAGTGAGCTGCTTTGAATATTTTCTAAGACATCATAACTTTGGAAGATAATATTAGGAAATTCTTTTAGACGTTTTTTTCTTTGAAGTTCGTCTAAAGTAAACTGAGAATAATCTGTAAGAAAATATTTTAAGCGTTTATGGAAATTTAAATCTTCAGTTAGGCAGATATTTTCAAAAGCTAATAGAAAATTCTCTGCAAAAGCTCCAGAGCCAGCACCGATTTCAAGGATTTTTATGGTATCATTAGAATTTTCTAAACCACAGAGCCGAAGATTTTCTATTAATAGCAGGGCTTTTTTACGAGCTTCATTATAATTGGTAACACCAGCAAAAGGTAAAGCGCCAGAGTCCCATGCTTTTAAACCAATATTTTTAAAATAATAGTCATGAAAAATCCAAAGCTCGGATTCGTCATAACGCTGAAAATCCGAGCTTTGAAACATAATATTAATTGTTCAGTAAAACTATACTAGATTAATTCGTAACCTTCTTCAAATCCAGAGAAATCTTGATCAACGATTAGATCATAGACACCTTTACCTGTTGAAGTAACGATTCTGAATGGAAGCTTAAGAGTGAATTTAGTAGCTTTCCAAAGTCCACAACCAAAATCACAAGTTTTACACTTGCCATTTTTGCATGTAGGCTTTGATTTGTAAACACCATCAGCGAAGGCTGGAGTAGATACAAAACCAAGAACAACTAAAGAACTGATCAATTTTTTCATCATGCCTCAAGTATAATCAGTGGGGTTCTTTTTGTAAATATCTAGAAGCTTATTTTTTAGCTAATTTTAAGAAACTGTTACTAAATTTGATTCGTTGATTTTGGGTTCTTTGGGAATTTTAGACCAGAGAACATTCCCTAATTCATCAAGAGCTTTACAGGTCTGTCCGAGAATATTAAGAATTTTTTCTTGAGTTTCTTTCGGATGATTACTAAATATTTTATCTACCCAAGGCGTAGCTAAGGAAAGTAGACTACTACCGGCATAAGTTATACCGACAGTTCTGACTGCAGCTACTTTAGAGCCGAGTAAGAATAGATCAGTAAGGACTCCTAGAACACCACGTTCAGTTCTCGCTCCTCTTGTAATTCCATCTATTATTTTAGAACTATTTTTGTTTGAGATACGCTCTCTACAAAAGAGCATTCCTAAGGCTTGAGCTGCAGAGTAGCCAGGTAAAAATGTGATATTACAGAAATTTCTAAATTTTTCCTCAAGTGAACATTCTTTTGATAAAAGTTTGGATAAAGAATCTTGCCACATACGTCCGTAGTTAGAGGTGAATTCTTCTATCTGATGCAACAGAGAATCAGATTTTCTCTTAATCTTAGGTCCTTTATATTCTTCTATAGCTTCTAGGGCCGTTTTTATCCCACAGAAAAGGCTAGATCCCACGGGCATATTTTCGACGGTTTTGATAAAAGGAAATGAGACCGCAGCACTAACTTGACCGATAGCTTTAATAGTATCTTTGGCGATAAATTGAGGGATAGAGAATATTACCATGGGAATGCCACTCAGGTAGCGTGAATAGAAGGTGGCTAATTTATCGGTCATCTCTGTAACTGGCTTAGGAAGGAATTTTAAAAATGGTGCCGCTGATGCTAGACCGTGTAAGCCTATACCTACATAAGAACCAGACATGGCAAGTTTATTTAGGGATTCTGAGTTGTTTTGGTAAAACTGAAGAAGTGGATTAAGAGGCTGCTGAGGAGCATGCAGATTAGAAGCTAGAGATTGATGCGTAATATCATTTTCTGCATTTTCCTTATCCTCATGATTCTCATCTGTTATTGGTGTATGAGAATTTTCCTGCTCTAATAAAGTGGAATTTGTGACCTGATTTTTAATATCAGATTTCGGCATATTATCAGTCGTGACAAGGTTTAAATTCATGCGTTTTTTATGTTATGCTTGCCGCTATGCGGTTAGCTTGTCTAGTCTCGTTGATTGATTTGAGTCTGTGAGTAAGATGAACTATATTATTTGCGGCATTTAATGGAGCTTTTAGAATTTTAGATTTTGGTTCTTCGTGATCTTGACCAGATTCAGCATTAGCTATTTCATAGATTGAGTTAGATATCTGTGATTGAACCGTTACTGCTTTAGGATCATTCCAAATACGCATAGTTAAATCTAATAATGAATTTGTTAAATACTTCCACATAAAGCTTATTTCATCATCTTTAAAGAAATCTTTAAGCTTTGGTTTCTCTTGTTGATTTTCTTTTGCTGTCTCTATTAATTTACGCATCCTTTGTAAACTGAAACTTATGTCACATGCGCCACCTGCTGAATTCCGTAAAAAACCAATTAGCCTTGCATAAGGAGTATTAAGTTGATCTTTAATCGTAAGAGAGCCGATTATACTAGAAATCGCTAGCATCGGATAGCTATAGAGAACAGAGAGGTTTTCTAATTTTTTAGCTGTACCTACATTCTCTTTAAGCTGTTTACTTAAAGTTCCTAAAAATTTCTTGTAAAAATCAATATAGTAGCTAACTGATTCCCCAATGCTTTTAAAAGATTTTTGCACATTCGGGATGACGCCAGTGTTCTGTGCTGCCTTTACTGCCATTCTATGGGATAGGAATAGACCTAGTGGAATTCCTAAATTAGCAGGTTCTTTAACCGTAAATTTTGCGATCATTGAAAACCTAGTTAGGGCATCTATTAAATCATTTTTCGCTAATGATTCTACTCCCATTAAAATATTACCGAGGGGGTTTACTACCTTTGACCACCACATAGACAGGTCGCCGATTTGTTTTTCGTGGTTTTTCCCCCAGCCTGTAACTCTAACTAATGCATCTAAACCATGTGTTATTGAGCCAAATACGGATAATGGTATCTGTTTTTTTGTAATTAAATCTGTAATAGGTCTAATCTTATTAAAAATGGTCTCAAAAGTTTTATTGGTATATTTAGGGAGGTCTGAGGTGCTGTCTTCTTGATTTTTTATAATTAGTTGAGGTGCTTTACTGTAAATGCCTTCAATTAATTCTTGGAAAGAATTTCTTACGCTAAGTTTGGATTCTTGGTGCGGAATATCAAGATTTATTTCCGTTAGGGAATCTTTTATAGCATCATTAATAAATTTATCTAATCCTTGATGGAATTCTTCTAAGTGAGAACCTGTGATAATTCCAGCACTAGCTTTGAGGAAAGTTTTTAATATATCAATGCTGATATTTTGCTCAGGGGGCGAGGAGTTTAAAAGCTCTTTAAAAGAGTGCAGAAAGTCGCGAAATTCTTCAGTCTCATGGACAACTGTGTGATTTGAAAGTACTTGATTATCATGGATTGCTTTTTGTGGTGATAATTGTTTTTCAGGACTTGGGTTGCCGTTATTTGTTAATTTTGCGTCATAAACGTGTTTATCTACTTGTTGACTGACTAGTCCAACAGGCTCTTGAAGTCTAGCTTGTTCGGAAGTGATATTTAGCACAAATATGTGAATTGCTGTAAATATATATTAACACATTAATTGGAGTCTTAATGTAAATATTAAATACGAAATGATGTTACAATAATAACAAGTATTTTAAATGTTGGTAATCAAAACTAATTCCAATATCTTCTCGGCTCAGCGAATGTGTAGCTAATTATGACCGCATAAGATTCTTTAATTAAGAATCTTATAAATTTTCTTTATTGTAGTTCTTATATTTTTATACCTTAAATGGCATTAATTATAAATACGCTCCCCCCAGAGCAAAGCATAAATTCTTCTTTAGGTAGTGTTGAACCTAAGATAGAATCTGCTACGGAAAAACAAGGGATTGAGACTCCGTCATCTTCTGCTTTTCTAAAAGATTTAGCTCAGGCTGAAGTGTCTCATCATGGACAGTCAGATAAAGAGATTAAGGGGCAACCGATCCCTAGTAATCAGCTAAATTCAGAGAATAAAGAGGTACCAATCTCTGAAAATCAATTTTTTAAGACTATTCAAAAAATTTTTAAACCTGCGATAGATGGACTGAATAAGGGTTATAGACCTGTAATTATTTCTTCTATTGGAGCAGCGTTACATTTTTTAGATAGTTTTGTCGAGAGTTCTAATTTGCCTCCTGCGATAAAGAATCTGTCTTATAAATCTTCGATTTGGTATTCAAAGACTGTAACAGTTTTACCTAATGCTTTAGCTGGTATAAATTCCCTTGTGAAAAATGATTTTATGGACGGTATTTCTAGAATTTATTCTTTAGTCGCTAAATTATTTCAGTCCAAGCCAGCTAATTTTAGTGTTTCTTCTGGATTTTTCCCTGGCGTACAAATGGCTAAATTAGCTATAGGTAAGGATAGATATGATGCTCAGAATTTTAAATCTTTTGGAGATAATATTAATTTTTTTCTTCGTGAGCTTAAAAATAGTATAGGAGATTCATTTAGTAAATTGAAAAAAGGTGATGATCCTATCGAAAATATTTTAAAAATTATAGTTCCAACAGGGCTTATTTCCTCTACTTTAGTGGGTTCAAGTATTATTGGAGATGAAGTCAGTACTGCTAAGGCTAAATCTATAGGTTTTGTTAGAAATTTAAGTGGTGTTGGTGGAGATTTATGGCTAATGTATAAAGCTTATAAAGAAGCCGTAGAAGAGCATGGAGCAGAGAAAGCATTAGCAGAAGTAATGAAGAGTAATGATTTTAAAGTTGGATTTCCGTATATACTTGCCTCTATTGGTGAATTATTAAATAGATATATTCCTCCGCCAGTTCAAGATAGTCTTGCTCAATTATTCTGTGGTGCTAATGAAACTATTTCCGCTTTCTGGGGGATGATTTCTAGGGAACCAGTTTCTAAGTCACGTTTTTCTGAAGCAGTTTAATAAAGGAAATATTATTTAAATTCAATTTATTTAATATGAAAATTTTGCGAACCCATGATACTCTTATTTATGTAAGGGTCTATTGTTATGCTTAATACTGAAAATAAAATATTAGATAACTTAGGAGTAAAATCTTTAAAAATTACAGATGAGGGCTTTCCCTTATCCTTAACTTTAATTAATGATGCACCTAAAAAACTTTACTATATTGGTGATATTGAGCTGCTTAATGAAGCTAATAATATTGCTATAGTCGGAGCACGTAGTGCTGATCTTTACGCTAAGCATTTTACAAGTTCTTTAGTGAAAGCATTATCGCGCTATCCAGCGATCATAGTCAGTGGTGGCGCTAAGGGGATTGATATGACAGCGCATGTTGCAGCTTTAGAAAACTCTATGCCGACTATTATTGTTCTTGGTTCAGGCATATTAGCTTCTCAATTAGATATGAATTCTTTTTTTATTAAGAAACTCAGGGAGACGAAAGGGTCTTTGATTATTAGTGAATTTGAGCCCTTTGCGGTCGCTCAGCGTTGGACTTTTGCTTATCGTAATCGCTTGATAGCTGCCTTATCTAGATCTACGGTATTAATTCAAGCTGCTAAGGAAAGTGGTTCTTTAATTACGGCTAAATATGCGTTAAAGTATAAAAAAAATCTTTTCGCTTTTTCAGCTCAAGGATTTAATCTTAATTTTGCAGGGAATCACGAATTACTAGAGTCTGGAAAAGCGAAATCTTTAAATTCAGCTGAGGATATTATTTTTCAGCAGTTCCCCTCTCTAATTGAGACCTCTGCACCACATATAGTTTCAGACCTGAGAGAACCCAAGAATGCTTCTGTTGAAAATACAAAAACGGAGATTATAAAACCATCAGAATCTTCTAATAATAAAATACTCGCTGATACTTTATTAACTTTGATTGAATCAGGAATTCATAGTTTTGAGCATTTGAAAATAAGGGCTGAAATAAATCCGACTACTCTCTCTATGCTTTTATCACGGTTAGAGGTAAAAGGTGAAATAGGCAGAGCCATTAATGGAGAGTTTTTCAGAACTACTGGTTAAAGGCTTTATTAAATATCTCGTTATATACGTCAGAATTAGTATTAGATTTTAGGTTACAGTTTATGGGAGCGAAAATAAAAACACCAGAACCTACTCTTTCATAAGAACCATCCATCGCTACGGCAGCGCCACTGACAAAGTCTATTACTCTTTGAGAGCTTTCATTGTCCAAATATTGAAGATTGACGATCACGGTATTGCGCGATTTTAAATTTTTCACTATTTCCATGCTATCTTCGAAGCTTCTTGGTTCTATTACTAATATATTCATGGATTTCGATTTAGTCATAACAGCCTCTAGATGATTACTGTTAGTATTTTTATTTCCAAATATAACATCCATTGACCCGCTCTCCGATGATTTTCTATCTAGTTCTTTTAATTTAGCTTCCACTTCACGACTAGGAGCTGGTATCTGAGAATCTTTCACTGCAAATAAACTATCAAAACCATCATCTAATGAATCCGACTTGGGACCTAACCATAACCTATTTATATTGAACATAATTTACTTCACTCCTTACTATTAACCAAACAACGCTTTCCCAATTCTAATCATCGTTGAACCCCGCTGAAGAGCAGCACAATAATCACTAGACATCCCTATAGATAAGTCAAATTCTGCATTTGGTCTTTGATTTTGTAGAAGACCAAGAAGATTTTTCATTATTCTAAAATTTTCATCTAATATTGATTCTGAACTTAAGTAGGCATTCATTGCCATCAATCCACGAACTTCAATATTTTCAAAACCAAGTAAATTATTTAATTCATTTGCAAAATTTGAAGGAGTGAAGCCACTTTTATTAGCTTCATTAGATATATTAATCTGTAATAAAACAGCTTGTTTTATACCAAGTGAAGCAGAGCGCTTGTCAATGCTCTGCAAAAGCTCTAATGAATCGACTGATTGTATAAGTCTAAAATTACCTACAGCCTTATTTACTTTATTTTTCTGTAAAGTGCCGATAAGATGCCATTCGACATCATTGTTAAAATTATTACTGATTCTATTTATCCTGTTTAAAGCAGAAATAACATAATTTTCACCAAAAACTCTAACTCCCTCTGCATAAGCTTCTAAGATCTGTTCGTCGCTAGCATATTTACTAACTGCAATAAGTTTTACGCTACTTTGCTGGGCAAATTTGCTAATGTTTTCATTTATTGTTTTTAGTTTTTCTTTTAAGCCCATTTATAAAGGATTTTTGAGTGTTTTTGGGCCGAAACTCGGCCATGCTTATAGAATCCTATTAATCCAGTGTTCTGTCAAGAGTTAACCTTAGATATTTGAAAAATTAATCCTCCTGTATTTTGGCAGCAGTCCCCAAAAATAAAATAGCCCCGCTGAGGAGACAGCAGGGCTAACGCACAATTGCATACGACTAGTACGATGCAAAATTTATAAAATTGATGCCCGAATTTATTCGGGCACTTAGTGACCTAGTTTGATTAATTACAGTTATTTTAATTACAGTTCAGTTACGTTACGAAAATTAAATTATCAGTAAAGTTTTTACTTTATGGCAATAAATCTAATAGCTGTTGTGGTTGAGCATTAGCTTGTGAAAGCATTGCTACTCCGGACCTTTGCAGTATTTGCTGTTTAACTAGAGAGCTACTCTCTAGTGCCATATCCGCATCAATGATTCTAGATTTAGATGCTTCGAGATTTACTACTGATATGTCTTGAGAATTAATTTTACTCTCCATGCTTCCTTGAATGGCACCAAGGTGTGATCTCATGCGAGAAATATTATCGATCATCTTAGTGATGTCATCTAAATTACCATGAGATTGTGAAGTATTTGCGTATGAATTAATAGTAGCTCCAGTCACTCTAAGGCGGCTCAAAGTAAAGCCTGGAGTGTTAGAATTTTCCACTAATTGCCCGCCATCGTGCAGGAAATACTTAATAATATCAAGAGCTTTATTCGTTACCAAGCTCGCTGCTGGTGGGGTGACTGTTCTACTACCAGCTACTGCTCTATTACTATCATAGGCATCTAATAGTAGTTCATCCATCGTATTAGCCTGATTAGTTCCAGTATCTAAAAATGTCGCGAGCCAATTATCAAGAGCTGCATTGCTTGCACCTTGAGCTGTTAATTCACTTCTTATATCACCGATTACCTTAGTAACATAATCGAAGCTAGCTGTTCCAGCTGCAACTTCTGCTGCTGCTGAATCTTGAGTTGCAGTGAGTGGAATGTAAGAATAGTTAGCATCTATATTTATCCCTCTTTCCGAGATGAAAACTGGTGTTGCGACTACTGTTTTGTCAATATAAGCTGGACCAAACTGTAAATTAGTAACCTCGCTAAATGTAATACCACTTTGAATAGTCCTATCAGTTTGATTGGTTCTATCAGTGCTAGCGCCTTTAAGCATCGTTACGCTATTGAACCTAGTTGTATTGGAGATATCTTCGACGTTTTTCACGCGTTCGTTAATTTCCCTTTGTAAAGCATTTCTTTCATCGGCGCCATTGGTACCGTTAGCTGCTTGAATCATCAACTCTCTTATTCTCTGCAAGTCATCTTGCATAGCTTGGAGCTGACCCTCTGTTACTTGAATTAAACTTATACCATCCATTTGGTTTTGAATAGTCTTTCTGTAAGCTCTAACGTCAGACGTTATTCTTTGAGAAATAGTCATGCCAGCTGCATCATCACCGGCATTATTAACTCTTTTACCAGTTGATAATCTTTTTGCTGTGACTTCTAAGTCTCTATTATTTGTTCTTAAAGCTGCTTGCGCGTCAAGGCTTAGCCTGTTTGTGTTAATTACTAGTCCCATTGTTCTCCTCCAAATTGACTTTGTTTTTTGTTTTGTGCGTTTTGTAAACTTGTGCGTTGCTTACAAGTATATAAATCGGCAATAGTGGAGAAACCTAGGTCGGGAAGATGCTTGAAGTTTCAAATAAATTTTAGCTTTCAAGGCTAGTGCTTAAAAGCTAATCCAATGCAGTGATTCTATCGTGTTTAATTTAATTTAGTTTATGTATATTCTTGAAAGTGCTTAGTGAACATGACTGATGATTAATCTGCAAGTAGTATAAATATTATCAATAGTTAAACTTTTTCACTAGATTCTATCTTATAGTCGCAAAGCTGAGAAATAAGTTCAAGGCATCTTTTTGATTCACTTTCAATAGGAGTTTTCATCTCTGGCATATAAGGCTCCCCAAATTTAATAAGTACTTTGCCATCATCACGGTAGCTTATGCCAGTAGGAATTATGGGAGTTTTAGTTAATCTAGACATGAATACCGCACCATTATTGGGTGTTCCTAGGTATTCAGTTTTAGAACGCGTGCCTTCTATAAAGATTACTAATTTCCACGCTTCTCTATTAAGAATCTTTTTTACTAATTTTAGAGTAGAGCTCCCAGTATTATCTCTGTCTACAGGAATGGCAGATAAAAGGCTGATAAGGTAGCCTAGTATGGGGTTTGAAAACAGTTCACGTTTAGCAAGAAAGCTAATGGGTGGTCTAATAAATAGCCCTAATAAAGGCGGATCATTTAAAGAGCGGTGATTAGCTGCGAAGATATAGTTTTTATTTTGATCGAATTTTTTTCCAGTAAATTCTACTTCTACTTTATATATAAGATTAAAGTAAAAAGAAAGAAAGAAAACCCCTATTAATTGAGAAAGATGGCTTAAGGTTGAGCCATAAAAATTTTTCAATTCGAATCTTTGTTTAGTTTCATTCATAAAGAAAGAAAGTATCGAGTCTTGCTATCATAGCTTATTATAAAATGGTTTTTTTTGAAACGAAGGCTAAAATTTCTCTAGATCCTATAGTTGGTCTTGTACAAAAAGCTAGCGAGGATACTAATTCACATAAGCTCCTTGCTATAGTCGGTTCAGCGATGGATGATGCAGGTAAGTTGATAGTCCCAGATGCCCTCAATCAAGTTGCTTTGGAGATAGTTCAGCAAGGGCTTAATATGGAATATGCTCCTAGTGGTGGTTTAAAGGACTTGGCTCCTTTAATTACTGAGGAGTTCGTGGGTAAGGATAATTTACATAAACTTTACTCTGAAAATATTCGTCGTGCGGAAGTAGTTACTGGTGGTGGTACTAACGCTATTTCCCTTTCTTTAATGACCTGTACTAAGTCTAATGATCCTATAATTGTTCAGAGACCACATTGGGCTGGTTATGATAGTGTTGCGCTAGGTATAGGTCGCAGTAATCTTATTAACTTTGAGCTTCTAGATAAAGATTTAAAATTTAATCTTGATAGCTTGGCTAAGGCTTTAAATTTCGCAGTTAAATCTCTACCATTCGATTCTACCAGTAAGATTACTCTTATTTTAAATACTCCTTTTGATAATCCTTTGGGAAAGGAAATTAGTCACGCTGATTTAATGGAGATAGCGAATCTTCTAGGTACTTATAAAAACCAAAAATTTCTAGTAATTTTAGATGTAGCTTATATAGACTTCGGACCGACTGCTAAGGACTATGCGAAGTTATCTTTTATCAGTGATTTCTTTAAGAAGGCTGGTTTAGAGAATTTAAGTCTAATAGTCGCTTCTACTTTATCTAAGAGCTTTGCGATGTATGGTGCTAGAGTCGGGGCTGCGACGCTGTTTTCGCCTAAATATGAAAATGTCTCTGAGTGGAAAGATATAGCTGGTGGTGTACTCAGAGGTACTTTAAGTAATCTCTCTCGAACCAGTCAAGAAATAGCTTTAAAGATACTGTCAGATTCATCAAGATTATCTTCTATTCATGAATTTCAGCGTAATACCGTCGCTATGATTAATAAGCGCCGTGAGCATTTTGTAAATAAAATTAGCGCGAGTTTGCCTGAAGAATTAGAGATGATAAGCCCAGATGGTGGTTTTTTTCTGTCCTTTAGGCTGAGAAATGAGATATTAGGAGGTTTCCCTGATTTCGCGAAAAGGCTTTCCGAAAGCTTTATCTCTAGCAGTGTTTACATTCCTGTTCTTTGTGAGCAGTTCATCCGCGTGCCTATTTGTGGATTAAGGGAAGAGCTTTTGGATTTAGTCGCAGATAAAATTACAGAGCATACTTCAAAGATTTTTGGAAAAGTCCATTAAGGGATGAAAGAAAAAGCAGTCTTAATTGACATAATTAGTTCAGATATCACTAAAAGAGAATCAGAGCTTAGGCTTGAAGAGCTTAATAGCTTAGTTAAAACTTATGGCGGAGTGAGTTCTGAATATATAGTACAGAAAAGAAGCAGTCCTAATTATAAGACTTATGTTGGAGAAGGCAAGCTTACTGAGCTGTTAGATCGTTTTGAAAATTTCGATGATTTAGATGTAATTATTATTAATAATATTCTTAAACCTCGGCAGATATATAATTTAGAAGAATTTTGTATTAATTATCAGATCGGAAAGAAAAAAGAGGATGAGGAGAGCTTGCGCTGGGAGAATCCGAAAAAGATTAAGGTTTGGGATAGAGTTGATTTAATTTTAAAGATTTTTGATAAACATGCGACTACCGTTGAAGCTAAGTTGCAGATTGAGCTTGCCAGTATTAAACATATGGGACCACGCATATTTGGTATGGGTCTAGAGCTTTCTCGTCAGGCTGGTGGTATCGGTACTATCGGTGCTGGTGAATCGAATACCGAGATGATGAAACGCCACTTACAGAAACGTGAAAAACTTATAGAGGGAAAGATAGAGCAGTACGGTGATGTACAGCGTCGTCACCGTGATTCACGCCGAAATAAAAATTTTAAAACTATTGCCTTAGCAGGCTATACCAATGCTGGCAAAAGTACCCTGAAGCGCGCACTGACCAAAAAGCAGAATACTTATGTAGCAGATGAGCTTTTTGCTACATTGGATTCCACTGTAGGTGAGCTTTACTTACCGCTTTCACACCAGAAAGTGATGATCGCAGATACTATCGGTTTTATCCAAGATTTACCACCAGATTTAATTGATGCTTTTAAATCCACACTAGCAGAGATAGTTGAGGCTGATATTATTTTTCATTTAATAGATATTTCGGATAAAAGTCTTTTTTTGAAAATTCGTGTAGTTGAAGATGTGCTTAGGCAGCTGCATGTAGATAAGGATAAGGAAAAATATTATATATTTAATAAGTTAGATAAATTGGATGAAGCTGTCACAGAGGGGGAGATGACTTTAGAAGAGAAAGATACATTAATGATAAGGCTGAAATCAGAGTTCGCAGCTTTTTTTCCTATCTTTATCTCGGCTACTGACAAGAGCTCTTTAAGTGAATTAATTGAGGGGATTGATTTAAAATTTGGCAATCTTGGCATATCTGGGTAAAATGAATTTATGAAACAATCCAAAGTAACAGTTATTGGTGCTGGTAATGTCGGGGCTACGGCAGCTCAGAGATTAGCAGAAAAGAATATAGCCAATGTGGTTTTAATTGATGTCGCAGAAGGTATAGCTAAAGGTAAGGCTTTAGATCTTATGGAAGCAAGACCAGTAGAGCTTGAAGATAGATATATTGTAGGTGGCTCTGATTATGTACTTTCAGAAGCTTCTGATGTGGTTTTAATGACAGCTGGACTAGCAAGAAAACCAGGGATGAGTCGTGATGATCTTTTAAAGATAAATGCTGATATAGTTACTGCTTGTATTGAAAATGCTTATAAATATTCTCCAGATGCGATATTTATAGTAGTTTCTAATCCAGTAGATGCAATGACGCAGTTGACTCATCAGATACTTTCAGCTAAAGGTGTAGCTAAAAATAAAATTATAGGCATGGCTGGGGTTTTAGATAGTTCTCGTATGGCTTTTTTCATTGCTGAGGCTTTAGATGTTTCTGTTAAAAATATTCAACCTTGTGTGCTCGGTGGTCATGGAGATGATATGGTACCTGTAGCAAGATATACTACTGTAGCTGGAATTCCACTCCCAGAATTGCTTTCAGAAGAAAAAATTAATGTGATTATCGAAAGAACACAGAAAGGTGGTATAGAGATAGTTAATCTTTTACAGACTGGCTCAGCTTTCTATGCGCCAGCGAGTTCTGCTGTCGAAATGATAGACGCTATTCTATTAAATAAAAAACAGATACTGCCGTGTTCTTGTTATTTAGAAGGTGAATATGGTATCTCTGGTGTTTTTGTTGGGGTACCGACTAAACTTTCTAGTAATGGAATTGAGCAGATTCTAGAGCTTAAGCTTACAGAGTCTGAGTTAGCTGCACTTAAATCTTCAGCAGAGTCTGTTCGTAAAAATATTCAGAGATTAGATGAGCTTAGGCAGCTTACCTCTTAAAATATTAAGTTATTACCTTGCTTAATAGTCAATTATAGATATTTTAGCTAAATTTAGGGTATGATATCTATACATATTGGTATTATTTCCATATTGGGGCGTTAGAGTGTCTTAATGTCTATTAACTTAACTGTTAATAAATTTTTTGATCCTGTTGTTAATTTAGCTAAGTCAAGTCTCGCTAAAATTTATCAGGTATTACCTTCTTCTGCTCAGAAATTTTTTCTAGGCGTTACGACGAAAGCTTCACCAGAGGTGTTAAAGGGTTTACATGCAGATGTAAGTGCATCTGAACACGTTAAGGTTTTATCTAATAAATTAAATCAGCTTTTAACAAGAAATGGAGATATAGCCGTGTTTTTTTCAGATCCTCACCAAGCTGGACCTTACGCGTTCCCTAATGCTATTCAGAAAGCTCTTCGCTCTAATCCTTTACCAGACGAATTAAAGGCTCAATTTGAAAAACAAGGTTTAAAAATCGATGAATATTTAAATATGGCATTAAACCCAACTCATACTGGTTTAGTGGTCAAAACTCCAGAGGGATTCACTTTTGTTCACATAGATCTTCGCTCTCAGCGACCTAGTAAAGAAAATATAAGTCCATTTAATGGTGAACTTAAGATGGAGGGGCTTGAGGAAGTAAGTAAGCGCGCTATTGCTTTTCGCACTGATTTTGAGTTTATTAAAGTGGGACGAGTTGAAAATACGACAAATTTTTTAGCAGAACTTAAAGAAATTAAAAAGGAACTTCATTATTATGTTCCAGTACTCTTCTCAAGAGCCATGCAAATTTTAGGAAACGAGAAATTAGGACCATCCATTGAAAATTATTTAAGTAATTTAACTGATAAGCTACCAAAACAGCATTTAAGTAATTTACGAGCGAGTCTTGTAAACAGCTTACCTAGTTTCCCTGCTTTTTCTTCAGCCGTGCATAATCCTGAGGATAGTAGGGCTAGAAATGCTAGTGCAACTCAGTTGAGTAGAGAAGTTAAAAGGGGAATACCAACTAAATTAGTGTGTAGTGACTTAGTCGCTCATTTACTTTCATCGAAGGTTAAATTAGATAATGCCTTCGAGTCAGTTAAATCTAATTTGCAGGATATCTCTCAAAGTGCGACACCAAGTAATCTCTATGATATTTTAAGACAGACACTATATCAAAACAAAGAAATTAATCAAAATAGCCTAATGCACAGTTTCGCCTAGGGGCTACGTTTGCGGCTAATCCCCTTACGCAGCGGTTTTCTTAGGTTTAGGTGTATAGCCTTTCATCTTAAAGTATTCCCTAGACTGTTCTTGGCTAAGAGTGAGTTTTTTAATATCGTAAATAAGATCTTCCCTAGTCTCTTCTGACATTTCAAAATCTACAGTGTTTATAATGCAGTCAGTAGGGCAGACCTCTGTACATAGACCACAGAACATGCATAGACCGTGATCTATATAAAACTGTGTAGACTTGGCTTTCACATCAGTATGTGGGATAACTGAAATACAAGCATCAGGGCAGACTCTTTCACACTGCTTGCAGGCGATACACAGATGTTCACCTGTAATAGGGTCTACGTTTAAAGCTAGTCTGTGTCTTGACCTTGCGTAAAGTTCAGGCATTTTATTTGGATAGTCAGAGGTAATAGGGTCTCTAGTAGTGTGTTTCACTACTGTAAACATACCTAGAAGAATGTTATAGATTCCAAGAGGAAATTTAGTGAATGATTTTAATGTATTTGAGAAATTCATGATTTAATATACTCCAAAATTATAGCCATAAGGAACAGAATGGCAAGTGTAAGAGGGATAAGGTATTTCCAACCAAATTCCATTAATTGATCCTGTCTCAATCTTGGCAAAGTAGCCCTAACCCAGATAGCAATAAGGAACATAAGATAGATCTTTACCAAGAGAGTTATGGATGTTATTACCCAGACGAAATTTAAGCCTTCGAACATACCATTAAAAGTACCAATAACCGGGAGGCTAATATTTAGATTAGTAAGGGCTGAGTAAAGTGCTTGTTCTGCTTCTATGCTGATAGGTAGATGTGAACCGCCAAGGAATAATATAGAAGCTATAGCTGAAGCGATAAACAGATTAGTATATTCGGCTAAGAAAAATAGTGCAAATTTCATTCCACTAAATTCAGTGTTAAATCCAGAAACCAATTCTGACTCAGCTTCTGGAATATCAAAAGGAATTCTGTTAACCTCTGCCGTAGAAGCAGTAATAAAGATTAAAAATAAGCTAACGCAAAGGGTCACATAAACTAAAGTTACGAAACCATCAAAGAAATTACCATTAGTGCTTGCAAACAGATTTAGTATTCTCGGTAGTTCACCGTTACCAAGAAGGTTCCAGTTAAGTATTCCACCAGCTTGAGCTTCAGATATTTCGAAAAGATTTACTGAGCCAGAAAGCATAATGACAGAGATGATGGCTAATATTAAGGGGATTTCATAACTAATAGCTTGAGAAGCGGCTCTTAGACCACCCATAAGTGAGTATTTATTATTAGATGCCCAGCCAGCCATAACTAATGACATAGTGCCAAGTGATAGAAAGCCTAATATGAAGATCAAGCTAATATCAAGATCGGCATAGATGAAACCGCCTAGGCGATTAGCAGCTACAGCTAGTAAAGGTAGGAAAACTACCATGGAAGGGGCGAAGAATAAGGCTGGAGCTAAGAAGAATAGAATAGGGTCTGAGTTCTTAGGTACAGTATCTTCTTTAAAGAGAAGTTTTAAAGCATCAGCTAATGTTTGCAGTCCACCATTTGGTCCGACGGCATCTGGTCCGATTCTTACAGTGAGTAAAGATAGGAATTTTCTTTCACAAAGCACCATGAATAGTGCATTCACTGGGATAATAGTCGCTACTACGACAGTAGGAGCTAGGTAAGCATGAATGTCGGCGAGGTTTTTAAATATCTGTTTATCTATAGCAGGGAACCAAGTAGGCATCAGTTCGTTAAATACGAAAGGTGCTTTCCATGCGAAAGTTAATCCAGCACCAGCTGCCACGACGAAAATAATTGATAACCAAACTACAGCTAGAATAAAAAACTTAAAAGCCTGAACTAATGCTGATCTTTGCGCAAAAGTCTCTCTAGGATGGAAAGTGGATAGTAAATTTAGGTCAACTGCTTTAGAATTCATTGCCTTAACATTATAACTTGAATTCATATAATCGGATTTATAGCTCAGTATTTTTTATCATGGCAAAAGAAAGTACTCCAGAGCAGCTCTCTTCGCTATCTACTGTAGCTTTTACTTCAAATTTTCCGAAAGGAAATCTGAATTTTATTTTCTTTACTTCTATATCTAATCTGTCTCCTGGTACTACGATTTTCCTAAATCTAATCTGATCTAGTCCAGTAAATATTCCTTTATAACCGACAGAGTAATCTTTTACATGAAGCATACATATACAGCACATTTGAGCTAACGCTTCGAGCTGTAATACTCCTGGCATAATAGATACATCTGGAAAGTGTCCCTGAAATTGAGGTTCATTTACAGAAATGTTTTTATAACCTTTAGCGTATTCACCAGCTAAACATTCAGTAACTCTATCCACCATTAAGAAAGGGTATTTATGGGGTAATGTATTGAATATATCCTGTATATCCATCTTGATAACTTGATTTTCAGTGCTTGATTCGATTGTACTCATATTCTCTCTTTCTTATTATTAGTTTCTTGAAGGATCTTATTAATAGGGATTTTAAAACTATACAATAATTTCTTCTTTAGAATAAGCTAGATTAAACTGATCATGTATCGCTTTAACTGCCTTGTGGCTTTCCTCGATTTTTATAATACAACTGATTTTAATTTCACTAGTGGTGATCATCTGTATATTAATGCCAGCATTATATAGAGATGAGAACATTTCAGCAGCTATACCCGGTTTATTCAACATTCCCGCTCCGACTATGGATACTTTAGCGATATTTTCATCGAAAACTATTTTATCTGCTCCGACTTCTATTGCTAACTCTTCTGCGATCCTTACTGCTTTTTGTAAATAATCTTGCTGGACGGTGAAAGCTATATCTATAACTCCGTCTCTAGGAATGGATTGCAGAATGACATCTATGCTCACATTTTCTTTCGCTAGTCTATCGAAGATTTTACAGGCTATACCTGGTTTATCTGGTACTCCCATAAAGCCTAATTTAGCTTGTTTATCATCTATCGCAACTCCAGTCACAGCTTGGGTTAATTCCATGTTTCTTACCTCACTTAATTTAACTACTCTAGTACCTAAGTCATCTGGCTTGAAAGTACTTCTCACTCTTAGATTTATATTATATTTTTTAGCTAATTCTACTGAACGTGGATGTAAGACTTTAGCTCCGAGACTAGCAAGCTCTAACATTTCCTCATAGCTTATAAGATCTAATCTTCTAGCTTCTGGAATTATACGAGGGTCAGTCGTATAGACTCCATCTACATCCGTGTATATATCACATCTTTCAGCTTTTAAAGCAGCAGCTATAGCTACAGCGGATGTATCTGAGCCGCCTCTACCAAGAGTAGTTATTTCACCGTCTTCAGTTATACCTTGAAAACCAGCTACTATAACGATTTCACCAAGATTTAGATGTTTTTCTATTCTGTCTGTCTTTATCTGAGCGATTCTTGCACGGTTATGTGCTCTCTCTGTAATAAAGCCAGCTTGTGAGGCTACTAGTGATATAGCTTTAAATCCCATCTGATGTAAGCACATCGCGACTAAAGAAACAGTGACTTGCTCACCTGTAGATAGAAGCATGTCGAGCTCTCGTCCTTCTGGTAATGGATTAAATTCTTTTGCTAATTTAACCAAAGAATCAGTCGCCTTGCCCATGGCAGAAACTACTATCACGAGATTTGCGTTTTCGCTTTCTCGAATCGCTATCTCACAGACCTGTTTAATACAGTCTGAGTTAGCGACAGAACTCCCTCCGAATTTAAGCACAGTAGTTTTATCTTTAAGCACTTTAGTATCTCTTTTAAAACTTTAATCCGATCTAATATCTTTTAACTAATGAGATTTAGCTAACTGTTTATCAGTCTCTGTACCAAAGAATAATTTAGAGTCTTGATGGATAGACAGTTCTAGAGTCTTTAATGAACCTACAGCTTCATTAAGAGATACAGCTTGAGTTTTATTACCTACTATCGCAGACATTTTACCCCATTCGCCGTTCTGTACCATCTCGGCAGCTTTCCAACCTAGCCTAGTACCTAATACTCTATCAAAAGCTGACGGTCTGCCGCCTCTTTGGATATGTCCTAAAGTGGTAGATCTAGTTTCTATACCAGTCTCTTTCTCAATAATTTTAGCGATCTTCTCACCGATACCACCTAGCTTAACGTGCCCGAAAGCATCTAACTCAGTGTCTTTCGTTACGTCTTGATTAGAAAGCTTAGCCCCTTCTGCTGCGACGATTATCGCATAGGATTTTTTCGCATAAACTTTCTTAATAGTTTCACAGAGTTCTTTAGTATCTACTTCCTCTTCTGGAACTAATATGTAATCAGCATTCCCTGAAATGCCAGAGAAAGAAGCTATCCAGCCAGCATGTCTGCCCATGACTTCACAGACTAAAACACGTTCATGAGAGCAAGCTGTAGTATGCAGAGAGTCTATCGCATCTGTAACGATGTTAATACAAGTATCGAAACCGAAAGTCACATCAGTACCAGATAAATCATTATCTATAGTTTTCGGTACACCGATTACATTGATTTTATATTGATTATAAAGTTTAGAAGCCACGCCACAAGTATCTTCGCCGCCTATTGCTACTAGAGCATCTAATTTATTATCCTTCATAGTCTTAATTACAGCTTCAGGACCACCTTCTATTTTAAAAGGATTAGTTCTAGAAGACTTAAGGATAGTTCCACCCTCTCTGATTATATCTTCTGTCTTATCTAAACTCAGTTCAGTGGTAATGTTCTCCACTGCACCTTTCCAGCCGTATTTAATACCGATCACCTCTGATCCATATTCTTTAACAGATTTAAAAACTAAAGCTCTTATCACGGAATTTAAACCCGGACAATCACCACCGCCAGTAAGTACACCAATACGCATGGATAATATATTAGCGTAAATTATGTCTATTTTGTAAGCTATTTAGTGATTTCCTTATAAATTTTATTGATTCTACCAAGGGCTTGGGCTACTTTACCGCCGCTCGCGAGTTTATGTCTGTCCCGTGGAGATGAAGACTCACTTTCTAAGCTTATTTCATTATTCACTGGATTCTTGGTTAATTTAAAGTAAGCTAAAATTTCTGGATTATTAAAGCTGATTAACTTAGCTAGTTTTAAAACTTGAGCTGTTAATTTACTTAAATTACTTTCTGGAGTATTTGAGGTATTTATACTATCTTTGCCAGTCATTGCAGGGATTAGGATATTTAAGATCTGATCTTTGTTTTCCTTATTATCAAGCGTAACTGCTAAGAGCTTTTTAATACGATTCGCTTCAGAAGTATTGGTATTGGGAGGGTATAGGTAACTGTAAGTAGCAGCACTGTTTATAGTATTTTTTTGTTTTTCGCTCAACTCTTGTTCTGGGAGAATCGTTTGAATCCACGAGGTGAGCCACTTTGCAAGCTCAGTTCCTTTGGCATGTGTATCTCTGTCCAGTGCCGTAATTTGACCAAAAGGTCTTTGGGTACCTAAATTACTTAAGTTTAAGTCTTGTTCTTTAGCTTCTCTGCTGATTAAAGCATCTACCATACCGTTTTCGATAAATTTAACTTCAGTTCCTTTAGGCATTTTCTCTAAAAGGCTTATTAGTGCAAGGTTACTGACCAGATCTTTAAGATGGTCTAAGCGTTTTACTGCAGATTGATCGTGATTTTCTCTAATGATCTGAAGTAAATTCTCTTGCCTTGCTTCAAGTCTCTCTAGTATTTTTCTTCGATTAAAATTAATATCATTTAGCGTCTTACCTTTCTCCATAATCGATTCACCAGCCTTTCTAAGACTGCCACCTATCAGGTAAAGTGTCTCTCTATCTTTTTGGCTTTTATTTTTGTTTTTTTTAGCAGCTTTGCTATTCTCTTCTCCATCAATAAACCTTAGTGTATCTAGCTTTTCTGTGATGTATTGTTTTAATTGGGGAATTAAGCCAGAGAGATCTTTCCCCCAGAGTTCTTTTCCCCTGTTTAATTCTTTAAGCTGAGCTATCAGTGGATGAGCACCTATTTTAAGACTGGAGAATAAGCCTTCTCTCTGTTTACCTGTGGCAAGTTGATTGTCTATTACTTTGCTTATTTCACAGCTAGCTCCGCCATAATCTACGACGTAACCATTTCGAAGGCTTTGACCGAGCTGACTTTTAACGGTTTCAATGGATAATTCAGCTTCTTCTTGAGGCTTTATAATACGATCACTTATTACCATACTAGGATTTGCTGCATTTAAAATCCCTGTAGCTTGATCAAGATATTCTTGCCCATCGCTTGCCGCTCTAAGTGATTCAGTTGCGACTATTTGACATTTCTCTATTCCATATAGTTTAAGGATTTGAGCCCATCTTTCCATAGTTTCTAGGCTGTACTCACTATTCTCTGGTTTTAATTTCTTTTCACTATTTTGTTCGCTTAAACCTTCTCCTAGATTGAATTTGTCACTTTCTAGGTAATATTGATTTACTAGGTCAGTTATGGTGATGCTACCAGTATTTGAGCCTATTTTGATTATGGCTTGTAGATGATTTGTTTTTTGTGGTTCGGTAACCTGAGTCGCTAGTGGGCGAGATAATGCTGTCAGAAAACTTGGTGTGGGCGCTGTAGGAGGAAGAAGATTAGGGGTGAAAGTGGAAGTGACAGTGGAGCTTGGGAATAAAATCCCGGAAGCATTCTTGCTAGAGCTATTCTTTGACAGGAGTGAACTCAATGATGAGGGAAGTATCATATTTGATTTTGAATTACTAATATTAATTATGTAATTTTTTGTATTTACATTTAAGGAAATTATTTTAAATCATTTCTTCACTTTTCGCTAAAATTTAATTTATGAGTAATTACTGGCTTATAAAATCAGAACCATCATCTTTTTCTATAGATGATTTAAAATCTCTGCCGAATAAAACTGATATGTGGGATGGTGTGAGAAACTATCAAGCTAGAAATATTATGATGAAAGAGATGAAGACTGGTGATAAAGCATTTTTTTATCACAGTAATGCTAAGCCACCTGGTATTGTTGGCATAGTTGAAATCGTTACTAAAGAAGCATATCCAGATCCTACGCAGTTTGATAAGAAATCTAAATATTATGATCCACAGAGCGATATAAATAATCCGCGTTGGTGGCTAGTAGATGTAAAGTATCTTCAGGACTTACCTTTTATTTCCCTTGAAATGATAAAGGCGAATCCTAAATTAAAAGATATGAAGCTGGTACAGAAAGGATCTCGCTTATCAGTGCAGCCAGTCACGAAGGAAGAATGGGGTGAGATATTAAATATGGCTCAGGTAAATGCTCAGTACCAACAGTAGTAAAAATCTTCAAGTGAAATCCTCTAATCGAGAGATTTTAGGGATAGCTTTGCCGATAGCCGCTGCTATTGTCGTCCCACAGTTTAATTTCGTTATTAATAATATTTTTCTTGGTACGCTCGGCGAAAAAGCCTTAGGGCTGGCTGGTTTAACTGGTATCTATTATTTAATTTTTGCTGTAATCGGTATGGGTTTTAGTAATGGTGTTAGAGTCCTTATCGCTAGGCGAGCTGGAGAAAATAATCCAGATGAAATTGGTAAGCTTTTTTACCAAGGAGCAATTATTAGTATTGTCATTGCTTTTCTAGGATTGCTTTTTACTTATGTTTTTGCTGGTCACATATTTGCGATTTCTTTAAAAGATTTTAGTAATTTTGTAGCTGCCTTTAGTTTTCTTAAAATTCGGATTTTTGGTTTATTCTTTCTTTATTTGTATCAGCTTGGTAACACGCTTTTAGTCGGTACTAACAATTCGCGTCTTTTAATTATTGGTACTTTTATTGAGACGCTTGTAAATATATTCTTTGATTATGTTTTAATTTATGGTAAATTTGGTTTTCCTGAATTAGGTTTTAATGGGGCAGCTTATGCTTCATTAATAGCTGAATTTTCAGGACTTGTGGTTATTTATTTAGTTTTAAATATCAGTGGCATTAAAAATACTTTTAAATTATTTAAACCCAGAAGTTTAGATTTCTCTCTCTGTAAGATTATTTTAAAGCAGTCGTCACCTTTAATCCTACAGTACGCTGTCAGTATAATCAGTTGGGAGTATTTTTATATTTTGGTCGAGCACTATGGTCCATTAGAACTTGCTATTTCTAATACTATGAGAAATATCCTAGGTTTATTTGGCTGCTTTACTTGGGCTTTTTCTGCGACTACTAATACTATGGTGAGTAATTTAATCGGACAGGGTAAGCAAGATACGGTGGTGGACTTGGTTTGGAAGATATCACGATTGTCGGCAATTTTTGCTTTAGTTTCTTGTATTTTAGTTACTTTGAATCTAAATTTTTGGCTTGGTGTCTATGGTCAGGGTGAGGGTTTTATTACAGCAGCTATTCCAGTCTTAAAAGTGGTTCTAGTTGGACTCTTTATTACTTCATTTGCGACTATTTGGATGAATGCAGTGGTCGGTACTGGTCATACTAAAACTGCTTTACTAGCTGAACTTTTAGCGGTTATCGCATACTCTATCTATAACTACATAGTTTTAGAGCAGCTTCATTTATCATTAATCTGGGCTTGGGCTAGCGAATGGCTTTATTGGATTGTTTTATTTATTCCATGTTTTATTTATATGAGAAGTGGTAAATGGCTAAAGGTTTAATTTAAGCAGATTTAAGTTAGTAATTTTTTAACTTGCAGCTAATTCTTTAGATCTTTGACTTGCAGCCTGAATCGCCTGATTAATTATTCCTGAAAATCCATTACTTTCTAAGCTATTAATAGCAGCATGGGTAGTGCCATTTGGACTGGTAACAGCTTTTCTAAGTTTTGCCGGAGATTTGTTTACAGTTTCATGGCATTGCCCGCGAACTCCAATTTCAGTATTCTCTCTTGTGCTATTTAACAATAATGCTGAACCAAGAAAGGTTTTATTTACTAAAATACTAGCCTCTTCAAAACTAAGTCCTTGATTGACTCCAGCCTGAATTAAGGCTTCTACAAGTAAGAAAAAGTAAGCAGGTCCAGATCCAGAAAGAGCTGTAACCACATGCATTTTATTTTCATCATCTATAAAAATGATGTCACCGATTGCATTGAAAATTCCTTGCACTAAGCTTTTATGCTCATCATTACAGTGTTTACTATACGTTATAGCGGTAATCCCAGAGCTGATTTTTGCAGGTGTATTCGGCATAGCTCTAAAAATTGGATTGGATGGGAATTTGCTTTCTATTGTTTTGATACTTATTCCAGCAAGGATTGAAATAATAATGCATTCCGTGTTGATGCCTTTTAAAGAATCTAGAATTTCAGAAATATCTTTTGGTTTAACGGCAATGATTAGGAGGTTTGGTTTCTCTGCACTAATCATCTTCTCGATTTCTTCGTAAGCCGTGAAGTCTATCTTTTTACTTAATTTATCTAATTTCTCTTGACTGCGGTTGCAGATACTTAGTTTAATTTCTGTATTTGCGTATCGCTCAGGAACTCTAATTTTTGTGTTAGCTAATAATATTTTTTTTTGAGATAAATGAATGCCAGAGGCTATCGCTGAACCCATAGCCCCAGCTCCGATTATTGATAGTTTTAAGATGTTTTTTTTCACTAAATATTAATAATATCAATCAATGACTGATCTACAACTAAAACTGCCCCAATTAACTTCACTTAAGGTAAATTGGGGAAAAATGACCCCTAAAAAGCAGAGGGGTTATGGAGGGAGAATATTATGAATGAGAGAAAGAGTACATGGTCTTGATGAATGTTCGATATGTAAAGCTAAGGGAACAGTGATTCGTCGTGGTTTTTTTGAGAGAAAATCAGATAGAAAAATAATTCAGAAATATTACTGTAAAAAATGCAGGAAATCCTTTTCACAGCAGACTTTGAGTTATGACTATCGCCTCAGAAAGCGCTATCTTA
>DUDT01000004.1 GCA_005110385.1 Candidatus Melainabacteria bacterium
CTGAATCCTCTAGCTTGATAAGTATAATTATTATCTGCTCCTATAAAATTCGCAATTTGAGCTAATTTGCTTGCAGAGGCATTATCACCAGTAGCAACCAATTTACCATAGCTTTGTAAAAATTCTTGATTATCAGCAAGTATCATATTGCCCTGAATCAATGCCAAAGCATCTTTCTTTTGCTGCTCTGTTGGTTTGCTTCCTACAGGGAAGGCACTAAGAAATACATAATAATCTTTTCTATCTTTAATATTTAAGCCACTCAAAGAAGCATCTGGATTTTTTAAATAATCTGGAATATAACTTAGTAAGGTATTGGCTTGATCTTGTGCTGCTATGACAGCTTCAGTGTTTTGATCCATAGAACCCAAAAGATTTAGTTGCATCGATAAAACCTTTGCTGCTAACTCTAATCCATCAGGATATGCTGAGAAAAGCTCATTCTTATTTGAGGCTATCTGCTTTAATGGATCTTTCATTACAGAGATCATGTCTTCAATAGCGCTTTCTGAAGATGCTACCAGTCTAGACTTAGTTACTGAAGTGTCTTGATTAAGCTTTATAGTAGCTGCGAGTATTTCGTTTACTGAATCAGGATTAGCATTAGAGAAATTATCAACAATTTGTGAATAGTAAGCAGTACTGCCAACTCCATAGCTATTTTTTAAAGTAACTAAACTTTCCTTAAATCGAAGATCTTCTTGTTTTAATACCCTAATAGTAGAACCAGAACCTTCAAAAATATCATTAAGCGTTGCTAATTTTCCAACACTAGCACCCTCCTTAATAAAGTTCACATATGTTTTTGCAATATTCGCGTTCTTACTACCTCCTAGGTAATCAAGCATTTT
This sequence comes from Candidatus Melainabacteria bacterium, assembly GCA_005110385.1. Classification (GTDB taxonomy): domain Bacteria; phylum Cyanobacteriota; class Vampirovibrionia; order LMEP-6097; family LMEP-6097; genus LMEP-6097. The sequence continues at coordinate 852 of DUDT01000004.1, forward strand.
ATTTTCTTGATCAGTGTTTAAAGTTATTACAAGTTTTCCTGCGGCATAATCTTCAAGGTACTGGATGCTAGCTTGATCTGCACCTTTCTGTATGATGCCAGCGTAAGTTTCTGCTAATTTAGCATTTTGAAAGTCAAGCAAGAAATCAAAGAAAACATCTTGTTGAGATGTATTTAATGTATACTCTCCTCTCGCTAATTTATCAAGGAGCTCAAATTTTTGAGGATCAGCCTGATTTTCAATTAATTCTAAATAAGTTTTAGCAATCCCAGAAGTCGCTGGAGTAATTAGGTAGTTTAGAAATTTACTTTCTTGAGCCTCTGTGAGTGGTATTTCGGCTCCGTTGCGAATGTAATCGTCTAATACGCTTAGTTTTTCAGCAGATGAGCCATTGGAAATCATATCAGAAAAGGCTTTTAATTCTTTAGTATCTGCTCCTTCTTTGAAGTAATAATTAAGGAAAAGATCGTCAGCCTTTATTGGTGGATTGCTTCCAGGGACTATTTGAGAGCCAGCTGGGGAATTAGAAAGAGATTTAAATGACCTTACTGCATCACCATCTAAAGCTGCTATCATTTGTGCTTTACTGACAGATACTTGTCCGTCGTATTGCCCATCAAAAGAGGCTTTTCCGGCTTGTAAATAAGTACCCCAACCTTCATATTTTATATCTTGAAAGACTCCACCATCGGTCATTACAGCCCAGCCACCTCTACCTGAGTTTGCTTGCGCTGAATACGCGAAGACCCCAGCACCATTTTTCTTATCTGCTGCATCTGCATATTGAGCATCAAATTCTGTTGCAGAGATTGCTAGTTTTGAAATGCCTGCATTTCTAGCACCACTTGACGAAGCTACACCAGTCATAGATGTTCCAAAGCTTTGTCCAGTCTGGTATACGCTATCACCAGATTTTATATATAAGCCAGTCGTTACATAGACATTATTGTTAGCATTTCCTTCAGTATTGAACATTATTTCAGTACCATCTGCGAGTATGAAAGTTGAATCATTACCAAAATGCCAGTCATCACCTGCGACACCTGAATCATCCTCAACGTGAGGATCTCCCCAGATGCGAGATATCATTTTGCCAGCACTATTGTATATCATTGTCGTATGACCACCGACGTTAACATCCGTTAATATCGTAGTACCATCTGTGCTAACGAAAAAGGCTCCGCGGCCGTTGAAATGTTTTAATCCGCCAGGGATATTGCCAGTCCCAGACTTGATTTGTCCATCGTTTGAAAGAGAAGAGGTGCTAGGAGTTGCTTGGCTGGCTGGAGTTCTGCTGCCTATGATTTGTTGAAGTGCTACTAAATCTTCTGTACCCCTGAATACACCGTCGTCAGTAATGTCTATTTTGCTTGCCGTATTAAAGTTTATTTGGCCATCTGTAGTAAATAGTTGTGCAATATTTTGATCGCTGTTAATTTGTCTTAGGTGACCAGTGAGTCCAGTTAATTCATTTGCATTGAATTTCGCATCTTTATTTCTATCAAAAGCGCTAAAGAGACCATTTAACGTGCTGCCAAGATCAGCATTTACAGCTGCTCCAGTACCACTAGACTGTATTTGCTTTTCAAGATCTGTAATGAAGCCATTGAGTAATTCTTGTTGCAATCTTTGTGCTGCTGTTAATTGAATATTCATTTTTGTGAACTCCTGATAATAGGACTATTGCAAAATTTAGTTAAGCTCAGGTTAAAGATGTTAGTGTGTCAATCATAGTGACATAAGAAGCCAAACTGCTTTCTAGTGTACTGATTTTTGTTGAATCTTGCTGGTCCTCGGACTTGGCTTTCTCAAGTGTGATTAAAGATTCTACGCCAGTTTTTAGTACTTGATACAGAAGAACTTGGGCCTTAACTGTGGGTTTATTAACTTTAATAGTGACAATGTTATTATCTGTTACAGTTTCGGTGAAACCTCTTTTTCTAAAAAAAGCGTTATTTATTGCATCTGAGTAAATTAGTTTATCTTTTTTATCTCCAACAGTTTCGAAAACTAGTTTACCTTCAGCATTTCTTTTAACAGCTGCTTCGGCTGACTGTATGCTATATGGAATATAGTTTAGGCTTGATCTATCGACTACAGATTCACTATCTAAGCTAAAGGAGCTTAGTAGCTTATTAACGACACTAGGTGTAAGATCATTATTCATTAGAGTTGTATTGATTGAACCCATGAATTCTTTTGTAAAGTTTTTAATTGCAGTTTCTTCTTTGTCGCTTAGGCTATTTTTTAAGAATAGATTTGCATTGCGTTCGAGGTAACCGACAAGACCAGAATTCGCAAATTCTGCGATTTGACTTAATTCATCAGCTTTGTTAATTAAATCATAAACTTTATCCACAGTATCCTTTAGGTCTTTTGCTGATAAAGTCAGGATGTTTGCGCCAGCATTGAGCTTGAAACTGTTAGAACCTTGATATGTAATAATATTCTCAAATCTGTTTAGAGTCTCTTCACTTGGATTGTTTTTAGTTAAATTAGCGTAAGCTGTCATTAATTCTGGATCGTAGTTATTTATACCTTTATTAATAAATTCATAGGGCTCTAGTAAATTTTCTAAAGCCACCTTGCTTATGTTGACGTGCCTTGGTGAGGCAGATAGCACTGATTCTACTTGTGTAAAAGCTGTGTTATTGATAAAGTCTTTGAGATAATTACGGTTTCCTCCACCACTGTTTAATATTAAGTTAGTCGTATTTTCTAGATATTTTATTAATATAGAATCTGCTTCAGAAGGAGTCCCTTGCTGCAAGTCTTTTGCTAATTGAATTAATTTTGAAGCAGTTGTAATAGTGCTGTCATCAAGATTTTCTGGTAGGGCATTTAATTTAAAGCCATCTTTACCATCATATTCGACTAAAGTTTTTATATTGCTAGTTAGACTGCTGCCTGCAATGCTACGTTCAGCATAAGCTTTAAGCAGATCCATGTCAGAATCAGTAGCTTCATTCGTAACTAAATTTGTAAAATCATTAAGCTTAGTGTTGAACTGATTACCAAGACTTTTACCTTTTTTTGTAAAATATTGGGTTAGCGAATCTTTCGGGTAATCCATTATTTTTTGTACAGAACTGCGTACAGTGTCTAATTCTAGCATTGCTTTCTTTTTAGCTTCTTTCTCCTCGTCAGTTGTATTCGGTAGAGCGTTGATAACGGTTTTTTTTGCATCAAGAATCACTGCTTGCTGATTAAGGAGCAAGTTGACTATATCATTATAGGCCTCTGGGTAGAGTTTGTTTCCGTTACCATTAAAGCTCTTTTCAAGATTTGCTAGCCTAGTTTTATCGTCATTACCGGGGATAATGGATTTTGTAGGGTCGCTAAGAATTCTATTAAGAGCATCTAATACAAACTTGGAACCACTCCTTCTTTCAGAATAGGATAAGGTGTTAATTTGATTATGGTCTTCTTGAATTAGTTTATTTAAAACGTTGTTTACTAGTGTTTGAGTGCTGGGATCTGCAAATTTTGTAATTATATTTTTGTAGAGTGCGTCATTGTTTATACTGTATTTTTGATAAATATCTTCAAATTTATCCATGAAGCTTAAATCATCACTGGTAATTGGAGTATTGATGCTTTGTCCAGATTTGTATATTGAACTCAGAGCTGAAAGCTTCTTGGTGACCAGATCTTCTGTGCTTCCAGTAAATAGATTTTTTGCAGCGAGTTGACTGTTTGAAATATTTCCAGGAGCTACACTATTTACCGCTGTTGAGAGTGCGCTCGTTAATATTGGATTGTCGGTGTTTTCTGTATCTTTGATAATGGGCTTTAGAAGAGATGTTAAACTATCGGCAAGCACATTGTTAGCGTATATGTTTTTTTGTTCAGGTGCATCTAACCAGTTATTGATTGAATTTGATATTTTATCTACCAGTAGTGTTCCGTCTATTAATTTGTCATTTAGTGGATTACCACTATTTAAAACATAATTTGCTGCTATTTCTAATTCTTGAGCTATTTTGTTAAAGGCATCACCAGTGAAATTGATAAGTTGTGTAGAAAGCTTTAATAGACTAGCTGTTAGCTGAACAACCCTAGGGCTTAATTTACTGGATTTAGCATCTACATCAAAACCATTGACTCCAACGTAATTATCTATGATGTCAATATTTGCAATATATTTGGCTCTCTCAGCAGCTTTCTCTGCATCTGTGAGGTTTGTCGGTAAGTTTATACTATTTGTATTATTTTTTATATCATTTTCTGCATTCTTTTTTGCATCTTGAAGCTGTACGTCACTATTTCCAGTCTTAATGCTTGGAGTAGCAGTTCTTTGGCTATTAATAAGCCCCAGAGAACTTAAGGCGTAATTACTAGTTTCAAGGGTTGAAAGATAATTTAGAATATTCGTTTCATCATCTTTTAGTAATTTAATACCAGAATAATCTTTAGTGTCAGTCGTATCTGCATTTTTATAAGTTTCACCGTATTCATAAAAACTATTAGGATTCGTAGGAGTTTTTAGGATTTTAAAACTATATAGCTTATCATCAGCAGGGAGGCCCTTGATTAAGCTTGATAAAATATTTAGCTTAGCGTCGAAGTTTGTGAGGTTTGCATCTGGTAACTTACCATCAGGGGGAATGGGAACAGAGTAATCAAAGAGGAAGATGTCTCGAAAAGCAGTTCTGAAATTATCTTTTCTTTCTTTCTCTTCTGGACTTATTGATTTTAGGGATAAAGCCATTTCAAGATAAAGGTCTGTGTATTTAGCTTCATCAGCTTTAAAATATGCTGAATTACTAATTTCAGAAAAAATTTTAATATCTTCAGCTGTCATCCATCCTTCAAGCTTTCGCCCTGCCTCTGCAAAACGTTTTAAAGTTTTAACAAGCTTCTCATCTGCATTGAGTGCGAGCATGTTATTTAAGCTTGGTATATAGTATTGAGCAATGTTATTGGCTGTGCCATTTGCAACATTCGCTGCTGTACTGTTATCTATCTTTAAAATCGCAGCCATAGTTTCAGCAAAAATTATTTTTTGCTCTTGAGTCGTTTTATCTAAAGGAAGTCCATTTAGAGCAGTGTTTGCAATTTTAAGAATGAAGTTGTCAAGCAGCTCAGCTTGTTTAAGATTACCGAGTTCCGGATTGGCTTTTATAAGTTCTGCGAGAGTAGGATCAGCCTTTTGCAGTTCTCCCTCGAAAATGGTTTTAAATTGCGTAAATCTCTCTTTTGATGATGGTTTTGGATCGAAGCCCGGAGCTTGAATTTTTTTTAATGTTTCCGTTCTTGCCGCAAGTTCAGCAGGGGTCTCTGTTCCTCCAGGAGCTAGTGTAGAGAGTGCATGTAATGTTATTTTCTGCTGTTTTGTTGGGAATTGGTATGAAACCATAAAATTATCTATGATTAATTCTTTTGAGAAATCGATATACTGATCTTTATTAAAGTATTTAAGAAAATCTAATTGTTGTTGTTCTGCTGTAACTATGTTGCCGTTAATAGATTTATCTGCGAGATTAATTTTTCCTTGTTTAGGATCTGCGAGTTCTGCTGCGATGCTTACTGGTAAAAATCTGTCTAATAAAGTTTCTTTAGAACTTGGAGTTGTAGGTGTTTTGCCTATGTTAATAGTGCCGTCTTTAAACATTTTTACAAATGCAGCTTCAAGGTCATTATCTATCCCACTGTCATTAACTGGGTTTAATATGTGCATTTTAAAGAGTTTATCTAGGTCATCATTGTCAGCGGTTGGTGGAACAGTTGCTGTGGCATTCAAGAGAGTGCGATATTCACTGAATTCTGTATCGGTAAGGGTTCTATTTAATACATCTCCTGTGTTGAGATGTCTTTCTAAGAAAGAGATCATAGAGACTGGCATTGCTAAATCTGCTGATTTTTTTAAATTATCTATGTATTTATCTTTGCTTGGATTTGTAGAATCTACCATCGTGTTTACTAACGAATTTGCGTAATCATAGCCGTCAACTGAACGGTTAAACATTTCGATGAAGATATTGCTGTATTTAGCTGAGCTATTAATAGAAGTTTGTTCATAGGCTTTATCGAATAGTATTCTGTGATTATCACTTACGTAATCATCTTTAAACATTTTGTCGAAACTATCCGTCCAAGCCGTTGTTAGGTTTTGCCCGCCTGGGATTCTATCTGTGAGGAGATATTTAATAAATCTTTCTCTGTCTGTAGAGTTCTCAGTGCTTCTGTCATTAAATTTATCAAATTTATCTATATCAGCATTAGATAGGCTACGATTTATATTTATTTTATTTTTTTGATCAGCAGCTAGAGCATTCATAATATCTTCAAAGCCACTGCCTTTGGCAACAACAGTTAAATTTTTATTGATATTTTTAAGAGAGTCGACGTATTTAGGATTAGCTGGAAATGTAGCATCTGGAGTTTCGATTATATTTAATAACTGTTCAGCTTGTATGGATGTTTTTCCGCTAGCGTTGTTGTAAGCAAAAAGGAATAAATCTTGTAAATCACCATTATCATTAGTTAAGCTACTAGCAATAGCTCTTTCAAACAAGACAGTTTTAGGCGTATACCCTGCAGGAGGGGGAGTCGTGATATCAGTGTCTGAAGTGATAGTGCCATTAACGAATGAATTTACATAAGCGTTGATTAAGTCTGGATCTTTCCCTGCTGAAATAGCTTTAAAGAGAAGATCTTGTTGTTGAATAGTTGCGTTTTTGTCGAAAAGTATTTTAAATTTATCTAAATCTGCGTTTGAAAATACTTTATTTGTTACATACGATGTATTAATTTGCCTTTCTAGTAATGTAGCCATTTGATCCGAAAGACCATATGCAAATGAAGATTTTAGGTTGTCAATATATACCTCTTTGACTGTGGCATTGACCTTAGTCGAACTCGCTATACCAGTGCTAGTGTTGGCTAAGGTATTTGCATAATTGTACCCAGGGTCTGTTGGGGGATTAGTTGGCTTTTTAAACATGTCGAAAAACATGTCAGTGTATTTTTTAGAACCACTTACTGAAGCATTGTTAAAAGCCACGTCATATAGGTTACTTCTATTAGCATTTGCATAATTTTGAGCGAACATCTGATCAAAGTTACTGATCCAGAGGTTTGTGTAGTTTGCTTGAGTAGGTTTACCCTGATCTGCGATTTTATCTACTAATAAATATTTAAAAAATCTTTCCCTGTCTACGGGTTGGTCGCTTAATCTATCCGTAAATGTATCAAAAGTATTTATATCAGCTTGAGTCATTGCTCGGGTGATATTAATATTATTTTTGTGATTACTATTTAAGGCTGTAATAACTTCAGGTAAGCCACTACTTTGAAACACGGTGCCGGTGTTTTGGTTAATCATGGCTATGGAGTCGATATAGCGCTGCCTTAAAGCAGGAGCCTCTGCTGGAGCTACGCCTGTAAAAGAAGTTTTCTCTGCTACTTCTAAGACGTATCCTGCGAGCGTTGTACTAACGTCAAGACCAGAGTAGGTTTTTGTATAAAGATCCTGAAGAACTCCATTTGCATTTATGGCAGCATTTACAGTCGCTCTTTTAAAGATATCTGTTTTGACAGTAGATTTAGTTCCATTGCTGAAGCTATTAACATAAGCATCAATGATATCTGGGTCTACGTTATTATTAGGGTCGTTATCAGCATTCCGTGAAAGTGCTACAAATAAAGCGTCCTCTTGACTTGTATTTGCACCACCTGTGAAAAGTGTCTGGAATTTTGTAAAATCAGTAGATATTAACTTATTATCTAGTCTTAAAACCGCTGGTGAAGTAATACCTATGGCTCTGTCCAGCACAGCTGCCATTTTATCTGAGATGCCTGCATCAGCAGCAGCTTTAAGGGAGTCTATGTAGTTTTCTTTAGTAGGGTTATTTTTGGTTGTGATCGAGTTTAGTGAACCTGCGTAGTTGACTTTGCTCGGATCATTAAATAGATCAAGGAACATGGTATTGTATTTAGCCGTACTCTTTAAAGTATTGTTACTACTAGCTGTATCGAAGATATTTCTGCGTGTATCATTTACGGTTCCAGTGCTGAACATGTTCTCAAAGCTTGTGATCCATGGATCAGGCAGTGGCATGGTTACGTATTTTAAATAGCGATTTTGATCAGTATTTGTTTCATTAGTCCTGTTAATGAAGCTTTGTAGTTTGTTTAATTCAGGTACTCCCATTGCATTATTGATGTTTACATTTCCTGTGATGTCATCGCTGAGTACTCTTAATACATCGCTAGAACGACCATTATTATATAGAGTTGCTAAAGAGCTGACATAGTTTGTACGAGTAGGGTTTGTGGTATTTGCCGTAATAGTATTTATATTTGTGGCGTCATTAGCACTGCTGCTTGCTGAAAATGCAGCAAGAAAGTAATCTTGAGGGGTTCCAGCTGTTCTAAGATTCGCATTTGAGTTTGCTGTAAGTAGTAAATTAGATTTAGTGAGGCTGTAGTTTCCACCAGACTCAAACATATTTTCAAATGCGGTAAGTAATACACCATTAGGGTTTGCTAAGAGCATTCTATAATAATTAGTTCTATCAGCGTTACTTACACCAGCTTTAAGGGTGAAGTTGTTAAACTTAGTTATCTCTGCCGCTGTAAGACCATCACCTAGAGTGCTGTTTGCTTTGTAATCATTAATCACACTATTAGTTAAAAACTGACTGTCACCATTTTGTGAAATAGTATTTAGTGAGTTAATATATAAAGTTCTTTTCGAAGAATCAGCTGATTTTAAAATATCTACAAGAGTCTGAGGATTGCTGAGGTTAGCAGCTGTTTCAAAGTTTAGATAAAATAGATCTAAGTAATCACTATTTCCTTGCCGAGCGGCTGTAGCTGTAGCTTGGTGATTAACAAGGTCTAATAAAAGTGTAATTTTTTCATCTGTCGCTGTGCCATTGTTGAAAATATTTACGTAAGACTGTTTTAACCTTTGATCAATAGGTCTTCCTGCTATTTTTAATAAAAAGAAATCTTCATCTTCGTCAGATACCCCAGGCATAGCTGCAAGAGTTTGGAAGAGAGTTTTATCAGTAGCGTTGAGGGCTGCGATGGTTTGTGGTTTATTAAAGCTAACTAGGTTATTGGTTTTAGCTGTAAGTAAAGTATTTAAAGCAAGTACATCATTATTTGCACCAGTTGCTTTGAGTTGACCATCCTTGTTTATATCTACTTGGACATTTGCAGTAATAGGGTTTCCACTTGCATCAAAGATTTTTACTATATTTGCATTAGTATTTATAGAGGCTAAGTGGTTCGTTAAAGTAGTTATTTCAGTTCCCGTAATAGATTTACTTGCGTTAATATCAAAAGCAGCGAAAAGATCAAATAGCTCTGGAGCTATTTCTATATCATCTTTATTTGTAACTGCAGCAAGCTTCGCTTGCAGATCATCAATGATTGAGGTGATCTGCGCTTGTTTGGCTAGTTGCTGAGCAGTAGGATTAATTGCCATCAAAACTCCTAATACGGCTTATACTTATTCTGCAAAGAAAAAATTAATCAGTGGTTAAGAGACTAAGTTTAGGTTAAGAAATTCAAGTATTTCATTCTGATAACTGTTATAAGTTTCTAGATTTTCTTCTAAGTCTTTAATTTTTTTATTTAAACTACTTAAGTAATCATTCACATCAAGTTTCATGGAGGCTTGAGCTATTTTAAGAGCAAGTGCATCTAGTTTTGAGTTAATGATATAGAAGAAGTTTTCTAGCTCAGAAAAAATGAAGCGTTGCTTTTCAGAATAACGTGAAAACTTTGTTTTCAGTGATTCGTAATAGTTAGCTTTATTCAGAATGCTTAGGTTAAAGATTAGAATCTTAAAGAATGGATCACGGTTCTGCTTAAGTTCATCGAAGCGAAAACAAATAATGCGGTAAAGTTCTTTAAAGTCTTTACTGTCAAGCTTTTGATCGCCATTTAAGTCAAAGATGCTTGCTGATTCACTTTCATGCTTAGGGTCAAATGTTTTGATAAAAGCAGTTTTAAAATCGCTTAAAAGTCTTTCGGCTTTTAGCTTATCGAATTTATACCCTTTATCACACACACCAAATAAATCTAAGGCTTCTTTTAGTTCACTTGAACCTCTGAGGAAATCATTAATTAAGCTAATTTTTTGAAACCATTTCTGCTCAAGTATCTGATAATCAAGGTTTTCAAAAATATAACCTGTCCATTTATTGTGATTCGTCTCTTGTACTACTTTTTGTAGTTGATCACCTATCTGTAAAAGTCTTTGAGACTGTTCTTTTAAAAAATGAACGTCTTTATCTTTAAGTTTATTTAAGTTATGATAAAGTCCACTGCGGACTCCCCACATTGAATAATACTGTTGCCTAGACAGTCTGTGTGCTCCAGAATTTTCGGTAGATAATGATTCTTGTTGTTTACAGTTGCTGATATTTAAATATAATGTCTCTATCAGTGAGCCTAAATTATCCATCGCTTGAATGTCTTGGAAACTACCGCCCCGAGCGAGAATTGCAAAAATATTACTTTCATTTTTGAAATTCTTGAAAAAACTTTTTTCTATTGCTTGCAGGTGACTTTCTTCACCTTTGTTAAAAGAACTCAGTACTTGGATTAAGTTATATCTGCTTGAATTTAGTTTAGATAGATAAGTTAAACTCAGTAGAGCTGTTTTTAAATTTAATCTATTTGTAATTAGTAATTCTAGAAGTGAGTCGTCTGCTTTAGTAAAGCTTTCTGCAAGTTTTTGGGCCCATGTAAGATATCGATATTTTTGAAATGCTTCTACTTGTTTTATAGGCTTACTTGCTAGTTTGAAAAATTCATCGTGGTAGAAAAATTTCTCCCTAGTAACTTCCTGATAAAGACTCTGTGAATTTAGTCGATGTGATAAAAAGTAAATTTTTACTACTATCTCTCTGAGTTTTACGAGAGCACTATTTGTGCCGAAATTTTTTTCGTGTTGAATAAAAAATTCTGTTAATTGATCGATTGATTGCGAATTTTGCTTTGTTTTTTGTTCAAAGTATTCTTTAAAAGCTCTAATCATCAGCTTTTCACAGTCTTGTGCTTCAAATATGTTTTCCAAGAAGCTTTGATTAAAGATTAATTTATGGTTTTCTTTTGAGTTGTCCGTTTCTTCGTTTAAGCTCAGTGGTCTATCAATGCTATTTAAATATATGGCGATGTATTGCTTCAATCTTATTGGTTCAGTATCTGCTCCTAGGTTTAAAAAGGAATTTAACACCTTATCAAAGCTAATCTGCATATCCATTTTAGTAACTTGAAGGGTTAATTTTTCTAGTTCTTCTAGGTATGAACTGCTAATGCCGATATTCTGTAAAGCTTCTTTGATGATATTAGCATCTATATTTTTACTTAATGAACCAGAACCTTTATGTAGTAAAACTAAAATCCTAATTAATTCACTTTCATCGATAGTAGAATTTCTGTCGAAATTAATAAATCTTTCTATGAGCTTTTGCTTGTTACTTACTTTGCGTAAGGCTTTCGTATATTTAGCGTTTTTGTCATTATAGAGGGCGGTAATGTTTTCTATGCTTTTAGTTTCAAGGAAATCGATGCGAATTTCAGTAAGAAAATTCTTCGGGTTTTCACGATGTAAAGGGTGATTATGAGAAGGTTTCCCGTTTTTAAACCAAGTATTTGCTTGTTCGATATCCAGCATTAATTTAGACTGCGTGACTTGATGTATTTCTTCTATATATTTTTTAGCGAGCCTGCCAGCCTCTGCTTGAGCACTGTAAAGCTGTGCTTGAAAGGAATCCGTGCCGAATTCTTGAATGGCTTTGGTGAGCATTCTATTTAAACGTATTTGCGACTCGAAGACTTTCTGATAGAGATTTATATGTTCTACGTTCATGCCTTCTTTTATCAAGGTGATAATTTTTTTAACTCTGTAGAGTTCTAGGACTGAGTTATTAGTCTCTGAGAAAGCTGCTCCTATAAAGCCACCTTCGACGTAAAGATTACCGGGCATATGCTCTTTTGAGCTTTGGAAGTTTAATAAGATATTTTCTATCGCAGGTCTTAGATCCTGTAAGGTTTTTACTAAAATAGTTTTTTCCGAACTAGGTAGCTGGTAATAGATATAACTCACATCTGAATTTTCAAGAAAGCTTCTTTGCTCTAGTAGTAAGTGTTTTGAGCTAGAGCACACATCTAGCTGTGTTCTAACTTTTTTAAGAAAATTATCATACTCATCAAAGGATTCAAAGTCTGTGCCAAGTTTTCTTAGAGCTTCATTATGTATAACTAAGGCTGCTGCTGGGTGCAGTGGAATGTGCATGATATGTGGGGCTTCTGGCGTGTGTGTCGCATACCACTCACGAAGCTGTATGTAGACTTTTTCTATATGTTTGAGTGAATGTTCAATAAAATCTAAAATTGATTTTAGTAGTTCATCTATAGAATCTAAATTAGAGATATTCTCTACTTGAAAAGCTTTAATTGAGAAATCAAATAAATTATTATTGATATCTATTTGCTTAGAGTCATTCGAAATTATGAGTTCTTTAGCTTCAATCGTGATCTGCTCTAGGAGATCGTTAATCTTTTTATTAGCTCCAAACATCTTCATCTGCCTCTTGCTGTGCTTTGACCATGTCACTTGCAAATTTCAATGCTACTTTTTCATCTGTTTCTAGCTGTTCTTTGCGATTTTCTTCTCGATAATATTCTTCTGACTGCTTCTCTCTAAGCTTTTTTAGTGTTTCCACTTTCATTCTCATCTCGAAAAGCTCTTCTTGTTTGGCTTTTAAATTCTCTCTCAATTTCGCTAGTTTTTCATGTAATTTTTCAAATTCTTTTTCAAGCTTTTTTAAAATACGTAAATGCCCTTCTGCATATTGATAATTAGTTTCCATCATCTCATCTTGGGTACTTTTAATTTCTGCGTATTTTACTTTAATATCTAGTTTAGTTTTTTCAATATCTTTTTCAATAAGTTTGATTTCACCAATAAGTTCCTGAACGGCATCTTCACGCATTTTAAGAATCTTGGCTAATTTAAATTTGAATACCATGTATTACGTAATACTCGCTAATCTTAAATTTCGTATTTAGGGGATGCTCGCAGACAAAGGACCGCTTTAATAATTTGCCCAGATTTTAGAGACGAATCTTGGGATTCACTGAAAAATGCTTAGAGTAGCATTTTTCTGAAATAGACGATTTATTGTCAATATCTATTAAAAAAAAGCTTTATAACTGTAGATTAGGTGAGATAATATGGCATTAACTACATTAGAGAAAACTGATACTGCTGCCCAGGTTATTAGTGAATTCTCTAAAAAAAATGATACTAGAATCGGTAAGATTTTAAAGGATGCTGAACCCTCAGCTGTTGCGGCACAAATTACTGCTCCGCCAGATAAAGCGAGGTTAGATGAGTATCTCGCTACTATTGAAGAAGACCCTAAAGATCTTAGTGCTGAACAGAAAAATGCGATATGGCAGTCTGCTGTTATTCGCGAAGAAGCTGGTAAGCAGCTTAAACCAGAGGATGCTAAAGTTCAAGCTTCGGTTAAGGCTGATAGAGAGACAGTTGTAACTGAAGGAGAAGGTAAAGTCGCGGATCCAGATAAGCATATAGAAAATACGGATGCTGCTCGTGGTGAGCTACATACATATGTTCGAGATTTAGAGGCTAAAAAGCTTACGGGTAAAGCTTCGCCCGAAGAGATCGCAGAAATGAAATTGCTTAAAGAAGAAAGAGATAAGGCAGATACTAGTAAGGCCTTCATCTCTAGTAACGGTGCTGCGATAAGGATTAACGGCAGTGCGATAACGGAACTAACTGCTGTTGATACGGCTGATGAGAAATTAGATGGTAATTATCATGGTGTATACGATGATCAGGCAGCGGCTTATAAAGATTTTTCTGAGAGATGGAAAGCCTCCACTAATCAGGATTTTGCATTAAAAGAAAATCAGAGGCTAATCATGTATCGTCGTGGAGATTTATTAGCATATAGGTTAGTGGAATCGTCAGTCCCAAGTCGTTCCGATCAGCGTATTACGACTATTTCTGATGAAATTACTTTCGGTCCGAATAAAGAGATCCAAACTGATGCGAAGCAGAAGGATAAAGAATATATGGAAAGTACATTAAACAGGCAGGGAGACTCACAGCTTAAAGATTTACCGAAAAAGGGTGATTATCAAGAGCCGAAGATAGGTTTCGTCGCTTATGGTCAGCCAACTGATGCGACTAAGCTAGAAGCTAATTCACCAGCACAGGATGCAAATAAAAAATCAGAGAGATATTTAGTAGATTTTTCTATTGCAGACCAAAAAGATAACTGGTTTAAAATTCTTTTAGGAACGGCTTCTGAGGATAAAGATTCAGATAATGATGGCGTGCCAGATGTAATTGATTTAAGCTAGTAGAGCTTGCATTAAGATATAGAAATTTAAGTTAGAGACCTATAAAAAGGCTTTTAAAAATATTTTCCTTTAACCTCTAAGCTCTATTACTCTTAGCCTGTGCGATAGAAGTAATAGTAGGAGTTTTTATAGCATGCGGTCTCATAGCTGAATTAATCGCTGGATTTATCCCAGCCTCTTCTCTCTTTAATTTAAAATGATTTTTCATAAAGTCCTCTATATAAAGCTTTTCCAAGGATTTATTTTACAGTAAATAAATCTATTTTTTACTGTAAGAGACCACTGTACAACGTGCAGTTTCAAGGCTGAGGAGGACGAATGACCGCAGTGTACTGGGAGTACATGAGGATCATGAGGACGACGAAAACGCAGAAAATGGAGTTGTGAAGTGGTCTCTAATTAATCTGATTAATAACATTAAATATAGGCAGATACATCGCCACAACTATAGCACCTACTATCGCACCGATAACGACTATAAAGACTGGCTCCATAAGAGCTGTTAGTGATTCTACGGAACTATCTACTTCGTCATCATAGAAATCAGCGATTTTATTTAGCATGTTTTCTAATTCACCAGCTTCTTCACCAATAGCGACCATTTGTGTGACCATTGGTGGAAATACTTCTGATTTCTGCAGCTGATTACTGATAGGGCTTCCCTCTTCTATATCTTTTTTAACTTTTATTAAAACTGATTCGAGTAGGGCGTTATTAATGGAGCTGCGGGTTACATCAAGCGCTGTAGTTATAGGAACACCAGACTCGATAAGAGTTCCGAAGGTTCTGGAGAATCTTGCGATAGCGACTTTTTTTAAAATAGGACCGAAGATGGGAATCTTCAGTGAAAAAGTATCTATTTTTAAGCGTCCTTCCTCTGACTGATAGTATGAGCGAGCATAGCTTACCGTAAACCAAATAAACGCAACGATAACCAAAATAAAAGGTGAACGTAAAACATTGCTTATATTAATGAGTAACTGCGTAAACGCTGGCAGCTCACCACCAGTGCTGGTAAATATAGCAGAGAACTTCGGTAATATAAATGTCAGCATAAACCAGACTACTAATAGAGAAATTACTAGAAGACTCGCGGGGTAAGTAAGTGCAGTCCTAACTTTATTACTTAATTTACTGCGGGATTCAAGAAAACCAGCGACTCTATTTAAAACTACATCTAAAACACCGCCAAGCTCTCCTGCTTTAACCATAGAGACGTAAAGTGAGTCGAAGGCTTCTGGGAATTTTTGCATGGATTCGGAGAGTGGAACACCCTGTTCTATATCTCTTTTTATTTCTTGTAATATCGCTTTTAGTTTAGGATTTTCTGTCTGCTGAATTAATACTGTAAGTACCCTTAATATGGCTATCCCAGCTTCTATCATCGCAGAAAACTGTCTTGAGAAGACCACCATGTCTTTTAGTCCTATTTTTTTGTCGAAAAAGCCTTCTAGAAATGGTAATAGTGATTGTTGTGAACTATTCTGTGAAATTAGCCAGAGTCCTTGATTTCTTAGTTTATTTTTAAGAGCAGCTATATCTGCAGCTTCTAGCTCGCCCTTCGCGATTCTACCTTTAGAATCTCTTGCTGAGTATTTATAAGTTTTCACCAATTTCTATACTAGCAGTCACTTGCCTTGAAAGTGAGGGGTGACTTGAATTTCTTTGATTATCGCCAAAAAATCATTTCTATGGGTACAATTTAGCTAGATAATGAAATATAAAAGCTTAGCTGAATTATTTCTAACTAAGGCTCAGAGATTCGGTGAGAAGGTTCTCGTTCGTTATTTTAAAAGACCTCAGCGTGAGCTTCAAGAGTTAACTTGGATAGAGATTTTAGAAAAGATTGAAAAAGTAAGTTTAGGGCTTGAAAGATTAGGTGCTAAGCCTAAAGAGAATATAGGACTTTTGTCTATAACTTGTCATGATTGGTTAGTTTGTGATTTTGCGATTCTATGTTTGGGTGCTTGTACTGTGCCTCTTTATCATAATTCATCTGCAGAAACTATCGAACACATCACTATTCATGCTTCTTTGCGTTATGTCTTAGTGCGTAATAAGATTCAGCTACAGAAGCTTAGGGCTAATTTCCATAAATTCCCATTATTAGAATATGTCATCGTCATGGAAGATAAGGGAGATATTCCTAGAAATGAGCCTAAAATCATTACTCTTGAGGATGTTATTAGGATAGGGGAGCAGGAAAAGAAAAAGCATCCAGATAAATTTCGTGAAAATATACAAGCTATTCAGCTAGATGATCTTGCGACGATAATTTATACATCTGGAACTACTGGTGTGCCGAAAGGTGTTCCACTAACGCACAAAAACGTACTTATTGCGGCATTATCATTTTTTGAATATGTTCCTTTAGGTGAGCAGCATGTACAGCTTACTTTTTTACCTCTTGCACATGTATTTGAGCGAATCTGTGGTCAGATTTATGGTATAGATCAAGGTGTTATTTTCACTTACTGTGAACAACCAGAGCAGATTCCTTATTTACTTAAGAATGCTGATATCACAATGATGCTTGTTGTTCCGCGAATACTTGAAAAAATTTACGCTAAAGTCATGAACGAAATAGCTAAGCAGCCAGAGATGATGCGAAAGACTATCAGGACTGCTATTGATTTTGGAGTTGAGTTCCAGAAAAAGAAGGTAAATAAAAAGCCAGTCACATTTTTAGAAAATTTGGCTTACAGTGTCGCTAAATCCACTATTCTAAATAAAATTAAACAAAATATAGCTCCCAAATTAAGTATTTTTGTTACAGGTGGAGCGCCTCTTAGTTCTGAGATATCTTTTTTCTTTGAAGCACTTGGTATTACTGTTTTAGAAGGCTATGGCTTGACTGAAACTACTGCACCGCTCACCGTTAATCCTTTATTAGCAAATAAACCAGGGACTGTCGGGATTCCCTTTGGGCATTTTAAGGTTAAGATCGCTGATGATGGTGAAATAATCTGCCAAGGGGCAGCTCTGTTTCAAGGTTACTATAAGGATGAACAAGCCACCCATGAAGCGATAATCGATGGATGGTTTCATACTGGAGATCTTGGTGAATTTGATCAAGATGGATATTTAAAGATAGTCGGTAGGAAAAAAGATTTATTGATTACTGCTGGGGGTAAAAATATTGCCCCATCCCATATTGAGCATAAGCTGATGCAGAGTGATTTTATAAATCAGATAGTGGTAGTAGGTGACAGGGAAAGATATTTAGCTGCTCTTATAGTTCCAGATAGGGACATGGTTTTTAAATGGGCTAAGGAGAATAATATTACTATCGATTTTACGAAGCCGCTTCAAGATTCTAATGAATTGATTCAGCAATTAGAGAAGGAAATTTATAAGTTTGGTGCTGAGCTTGCTAGCTATGAATCTGTGAAAAAATTTGCTTTATTGGATCATGAATTAACTATAGATAGTGGGGAGCTTACGCCTACTCTTAAAGTTAAGCGTAAATTCGTGATGGAAAAATATGCAGATGAAATAAGAGAATTATTTTTATAACAGTTTATTATAAAGGCTTTAATTGAGTAACCCTTTTCATAAGCCATATTTATAAATTTTAAAAATATTATCTGAATTTAATTCATTCATATCCATGCGTACTAAGCGGGCTTGATAAGGTCTACATTGAGCCGTGCAGCGTAGCATGCTTAAGGTGACGGGGCTTCCTGGTAAGCCATCTATAAGGCTAAAGACATGGTCTGCATCATAAGGCATGACATTAATACCATCTACTGCGATAATCTGATCCCCGACTTGTATTCCCGCCCGCTCTGCGGGCGTGTTTGGGTAAACGCTGATGACGACACTGTTTTTATTTTTTTGATGTAAGTATTTTACACCTAGAATTCCACGGTTCGATTTTTCATAAGTAGCTGTTTCGGAGTCTGCATAAAGTCTGTAAGATTCTGCTTGGACTGCTGTGAATATCAGAATACTAAAGGTTAAAGCCGACAGTAGATTCAAGGCAAAAGGGAGCCTAGTCCAAGGTATTATGAATTTAAAATTATCACTTGGCATCTGATAATATTTTTATACCTCGAAATGGTCTTTAATTTTTATCTTCTATAAATTCATCATTAAAATCTAAATCTTCAAATTTAAGACCTAATAAAGAGTCTTCCATTTCTTTAATTTCATCAATAAATTCCACCAAGGAAGTGAAGTTTTTAAATATTGAAGCATAGCGAATATAAGCAAGAGCATCAGCCTCCTTAAGCCTTTTCATAACTAGTGAGCCTAGCTCCTGTGAGCTAATTTCACGGTGATATTTTTTGTAAATTTCAGATTCTACGTCATCTACTATTCTGTCGATGGTGAGGGTGCTGAGTTGTGTCTTACTACAGGCTCTTACTATACTTTTAAGTAATTTCTCTCTAGAAAACACTTCTTTATTTAGATTACTTTTAATGACGATTATCGGAAGCTGTTCTAAGCGTTCATAACTCGTGAATCTTTTAGCACATTCTACACATTCACGGCGGCGGCGAATCGCCGCCCCATCATCAATGGCACGGCTTTCAAGAACCCTTGTATTATCAGAACTACAAAAAGGGCAGCGCATACTTTTAACTAAGACGTATATATCGGTTAATTTGTTCCCTGGCGCCAGATTTTTTCTTTATCTTCAACGAGCTGCTCTACCTGTTTTTTTAAATCGTATATCTGTTTTTGGTAACGCATCGTAATATCGCGTTCCTGTTTTTTTAGTAAAAAATCTATATCTACTGGCGCTTTAGAGATGGTATCAGAAGAAGTATTTTCTAACTGTAGTTTCAGTTCACCTACATAGTTTTCTTGTTCAGCATTCTTGTATTCTAGCTCTTCTATAGTTCTTTGCAGAGCTTCAAATTCTACATAAGCTTGGTCAATAACGGTATTTTTCTCTTGTAGCTGGGTTTCTAATTTTTCAGCTTGTTTTTCTAAGGTTTTAATCCTTTCGTGTAGTATAGAAATACTTGAACTTTCAGATTTTTGTTCCCTAAGCTCATGCTCTAACCTGCTAATTTTTTCTTTAGCTAATTTATCTTTTTCAGAAAATTCGCTTAAAAGCTGAAAGTAATCTTTAGTGATGCTCCTAAGCTGCTCTCTTGGAGAGAGTTCTTTAAACGGAGCTAAACTAGGTATATGTTCTGCGAATTGCTCTGCGAAGGAGCTTATGTGGTGAATATCATCAAAAGATAGACCACTAGATACTAATTCATTAACCTTTACAACTAGTCTTACAATTGATTTATGATAAGAGCCATCTACTGGAATTTGTAAGCCCAGAAAATCTTCATAATGAATTAGAGTAGGCTCATCTATGCCAAGTTCACTACATATTTCTTTTCTGGATATATAATCGCCCATCTATTTCTCGCTGTTTAACGCTGATATTCATCAACATAATCTGGAGCAGCCTTCGGAAGTTCCTTATTTATTGTACTTGGTTGTTGATTCATCTGCTCGGTCTCTTCATCAGAAATTTCCGGATTTTTAATTTCTTGTTTGGGTTTTTTGTCTTTTTTTACTTTTTTTTCTCTTACCGTTTTTTCCTTCTCTTTATTATTCCCGAAAAAGAAAAAACGTTTTTTCGTGGATTTTTTAGCTTTTTCTTTTAGCTCATCTTTCATTTTTAATACTTGGAGGTCAGAGGCTAGTGAGTCGATTTGTACTCTTAAGCGTTGATTTTCGGCCATTAAAGAGTTGGAAATTTTGCCTAATTCATCTAATTTCGCATCTCTTTTTTTAACTTCATCTTTGGTCATCTTCATCTCACCTTGAAAAAGTTCCATAACTTCAAGTAAATTTGCTAAGTCAGTTCTGTCTTTATCGAATTCTTTACCGAAGTTGATAAATAATTTATCTATGATAGAAGCTGCTTCGTAGCGACTAAGATTAGCAGTGCCTGCAAATTTATTTCCTGGATAGCCATTCATTATTTGATAATCTTGAGTAACTTTCTTTACGGAAGCTTCTGCCCAGTGAGCTTTTGGTATATCTGCAAATTCAGCCCAGCATGGTCCTTGGATAAATATCGAAATAGAAAACGTAAATAAAGTAAGTGAAAATTTCCCGAGCATAGCTATTAGTTTATAATATCCTTGCAGCTTAGAGTTCTGCACAAGAATAAAATTTTCAAAAATATAATGCTAAGAATAGGTCACGGTTTTGATGTTCACGCTCTGCTCGATAAAAATCTTTTCATCGAGAAGTATCCTGAGCGCAAAGAGCATAAATTTATTATGGGTGGAATAGAAATTCCTTGTGAAAAAGTTTTACTAGGTCATTCCGACGCAGATGTATTAACGCATGCTGTTTGTGATGCGTTACTTGGAGCTGCGGGTTTGAAAGACATTGGTAATCAGTTCCCAGATCATGATTCTAGTTATCTCGGGATTGACAGTCAGAAGCTTTTAGAGAAAGTTCTTGAATTGATTTCTAGAAATTTTTTCATTGCTAATATTGATTCGACTATTTTAGCTGAGAGGCCTAAGTTTGCACCTTATATCGAGGCTATGCGAATTAAACTAGCGGAGACTCTTTCAATAAATATAAATCAAATTAATATTAAAGCTACTACTACAGAGAAGCTAGGCTTTACTGGTAGGGAAGAAGGCATAGCCGCAGAAGCAGTATGTTTACTTTTCGTTCGAAATGAATCGAAGTAATTTAGTTTTGAAAAGTTCTATGTAGCTGCCCCAAATCAAGATAAGGTGCTTGAGTTTAAAATCAATTAAATCTACTTCATAGCCTAGTGCTGTTAAGTCCTTGTGGAGAAAGTGGTTTAATATTATTTGATCATCCTTGCTCAATTCGTTTTTATAAGCACCAATCCTACTGGGGTCTATGTTTGAATTGGCTTTATGTTTCCATTGTTTTTCCCAATCTGCAAAGACTTTTTGCTTATTATCGTGTTCTAGCATGGACTCACTGAAAGGTATATCTATAAATTTACAAATATTCTTAAGTGTTTCAGTGGGATTTTTTAAAAGTTCCTCAAATTCAATGCTAATCATGTTTTCACTTAAAGTTCCGCTTAACTCATTTTCTAATTTTTTTCCGAGCCTAGCGTATTTTCTCCAAAAGCGAGCATTGTTAATTAAACCTGCTGGTCTCCAAGGCATTTTAAGTAATGAATTAACGACATCTCTACCATCACGCTTAACGTGAATAAATTTAGCGTTTGGAAAAAGTCTATGGATTTCATGAACATTGAGTAGATGCTGTGGAGTTTTTTCACAGAATATATTTTTCTTAGGCATTTTTTCTTTACTTGCTTGCATTAAAGCTGTAAACAAAAATTGCTTGAAAATTTCAGAATCAATTATCTCTCTGTTAGTATCATCTTGATCTAATAGATTTTTACATAGTTGAGTTACTCTAAAACTCTCTATATTAGTTAATTGTAGAAAGTCTTTAATGCGGTAATGTTGATAGAAGTCGTCCAGTAAAGGGTGAAGCTGTTCATCACTAATATCTTTTATTAATTTAAGGAAAGAATTACCATGAGATTTAAATCCCCAGTTAATATTAAAAAAATGTGTTTCACTAGAGCCGAAAATGTCAGGATGATTATTTAATAATTCAGCTAACTTGGTTGTACCAGAGCGAGGACAGCCCATTATAAATATTAATTTTTCAAATGATTCATTCATTAAAATTTAAGACCCAAAGTTTCGCTGAGAATTTTCATAAACTTGAATTGCATTTCTAATTTCAGTTATATCAAAAAAGTCCTTATTATAAATCTTACTACTTAAATAAAATTCAGCATAGTTTGCATCAATAATGAAATTATTGGCAAGGCTGTTTTGACTTGCGCCTGCAAGAATGATTAGATCAAAATGCTCAGCATTGGGATTTCTTGCGAAAATTTTGGAAACTTCTTCTTCAGTAAATTCTAAAGCATTATTCTCTGTTGATAATTTTTTCGCGAGGATGGCAGTTCTCACTCTTTCTAAGCTAGTTTCTCTTGCGGTATTACTAGGGAAAATAGAAACTTGTACGGAATCATTTTTGCTTAAGGTGAAATTAGTTGGAGCTGTTTTTAAGAAAAGGCTTAATTGAGAGCAATTGTACTCCTCTAAGAGTTGTTGAATTAGCCTTATATTACTATTGCTAATGAATTCTGCGGCTATTGCCATATGGCTAAGATTGTTCATTAATACCTGTTTCAGATAGTCTATTAATTAAGAATGCTAGTATAGGTGGGGTTACTAAAGTCGTTGTAATCACTACTATAACGGCTATTGCGTATAACCTATCATCGACTACGCCGATAGATTTACCGACTGAAGCGAAGATTAACCCAACTTCTCCTCTTGGAATCATTCCGACACCGATTAAAATTCTACTAAATTTTTCTTTCGAGGAGAAAGCCCAGCCACAAGCTAATTTTGAAAAAATAGCTACTAAGCATAGTGCGATAGACGAGTAGATAACTGTAGGGTCTTGTAATAGGGAGATGTCAACATGCAACCCAGTTACCACGAAAAATATTGGAACTAGAAACACTGAGATGGGTTGTATATATTCTTCTAGCGTTTTATCTGAATTGAAATTCTTAAAATGCACATCATCAAGGATTAGGCCCATACAGAACGCTCCGACTATTGTCGCAAGTCCAAATTGATTAGCTAAATATGCACCCATGAAGCAGATTACTAGAGCTAAAGACAGCATCATTCCTGGGACATTCCACTTATTTGCTATAAGTGTGATAGTTTTTTTTGCTAGAAATAAGCCTGCTAGTACCGATAGGAGTATGAAGATTACTGCTTTTAGGCTGATGCTACCAATCGAAGTGAAATCCACAACACCAGTAGCAGCTATGCCAGAGACGACTGCAAGTATTATTAATCCTAAAATATCATCGATGACAGCTGCTCCTAAGACTATTTTGGCTTCTTTGGTGCCAAGAAAATTAAGATCTTTAAAGACCCTCGCCGTTATCCCAACTGAGGTCGCTGTTAGCATAGCTCCGATAAATATCTTACTTATATTGGGTAAATCTTGAATAATCATTCCAGAGACGTAGTAGCCGAGAATAAATGGCAGGATGACGCCGATACTTGCGACAAGTAGGGATTTCGTACCTACTGTTATCATCTCTGAAAGCTGAGATTCTAGCCCGACTTCGAAAAGAAGAATTATCACGCCTAATGATGAAAATATTTCAAGAATTGAATTGTCTTTTAAAAAATCAAAGCCATTGAAACCCAATAAAGAGAAGCTGGCTAAGGTTATTCCAGCTAGTAATTCGCCTAGTACTAAAGGTTGCCTAAGACCATTAGCGAAGACAGCTCCGATTTTACCAGCGAATATGACTATGGATAAGCCCAAAAGGACGTTAACGATAGGGTCTAGGTGCATAACTTAAGCCTAAATGTTAGCGGATTGATTGATTAATTACAAATTTTTAATTAATTACTTATATTTAATTGGGCTAGTTTTGATAATATTTAAACTGATTCAATCGACTTTGGATTTATTGATTTTTTTATATAACAATTGAAAGAGAGGACTTGACTAAATGGCTAGAGAACAATTTAAAAGAACAAAACCTAACGTTAACGTAGGTACTATTGGTCACGTAGACCACGGTAAAACTACACTTACTGCGGCTATCTGTATGACCCTTGCGACGCAAGGTAGAGCGACATCGAAGAAATATGATGAGATCGATGCAGCTCCAGAAGAGAAGGCGCGTGGTATTACTATTAACACTGCTCACGTAGAGTATGAGAGTGAAACTAGGCATTACGCTCACGTAGATTGCCCTGGTCACGCGGACTATGTTAAAAACATGATTACTGGTGCGGCTCAGATGGATGGCGGTATACTTGTTGTATCGGCAGCTGATGGTCCTATGCCTCAGACTAGAGAGCATATCCTTCTTGCTAAGCAAGTAGGTGTTGGATTCTTGGTCGTATTCTTAAATAAGTGCGACATGGTTGATGATGAAGAATTACTTGAGCTTGTAGAGATGGAGACGAGAGAGCTTCTTTCTAAGTATGAGTTTGATGGAGATAATATTACATTTATCAGAGGATCTGCACTTAAGGCTGTTGAGGCTGTTATGGCTAATCCAGCACTTAAGCCGGGTGATGATAAGTGGGCAGATAAGATTTTTGATTTGATCGATGCTGTAGATAAAGATGTTCCGACTCCAGTTCGTGATATTGATAAAGCTTTCTTAATGGCTGTTGAGGATGTTTTCACTATCACTGGTAGAGGTACTGTTGCTACAGGTAGAGTTGAGAGAGGAGCTTGTAAAGTTGGTGATAACGTAGAAGTTGTTGGTATCACTGATACTAGAGCTACTGTAATCACTGGTTGTGAGATGTTTAGAAAAACTCTTACTGAAGTCCAAGCTGGTGATAACGCTGGTGTACTTCTTAGAGGTATCGATAAAGATGATATCCAGAGAGGTCAGGTTATCGTTAAGCCGGGATCTATTAAGCCACACACTAAGTTCGTAGGTAGCGTTTACGTTTTAACTAAAGATGAAGGTGGAAGACACACTCCATTCTTTAAAGGTTACAGACCACAGTTCTATATCAGAACTACAGACGTGACTGGTAACGTAATTCTTCCAGACGGCGTAGAGATGGTTATGCCCGGAGATAACATTGAGATGACTGTTGAACTTATTCAGCCAGTAGCGATCGAAGAAGGAATGAGATTCGCTATTAGAGAAGGCGGAAAGACAGTTGGAGCAGGCGTTGTTTCTTCTATCATTGAATAGTTACTAAAATAGAATAATTTCTGATATAATAAAGCGATAAATACAGTTATGGTTAGCACACAAAAAGAATCGAAACAGTCTAAAAAAAGACAAAATCGTATAAGAATTAAACTAAGAAGCTATGACCCAACAAGTCTAGATGCTTCTGCTAGCCAGATTATTGATGCAGCTAATAGGACTGGAGCTATAGTCTCTGGTCCTGTTCGCATGCCTTCAAAAATCCGCAGGTATTGTGTTTTGAGATCACCTCACGTCAATAAAAAATCTAGAGAACATTTTCAAATAAAAACACACTCTTGTTTGATTGATCTGTATGAGCCAACTCAAGAGACGACGACATCATTGAAAGATCTGGATCTTCCAGCTGGTGTCGATATCGCTGTAAAAGTTTAATTCTTAAAACCACAAGCTAAAACTAAATAAAAGAAGGTGCTAACATGAAATCTCTAATAATTTCTGAGCATCATAACATTGCCGCTATTACTGAGGACGGCAAGGCTCAGGACTTCTTTGTTTCGCGTAACGAATTTAGCGTAGGTGATATTTATACAGTTCATGTAGAAAATATAATGCCTTCGATTAATGCGGTTTTCGTAAAACTTGAAGAAGGAAGGATGGGTTTCCTTCACGCTAATGACATACCAGGAAATGGTACTCTCTATGAAAGACTCGCTCCAGGTCAAAAATTACTGGTGCAAA
The DNA here is from genome assembly GCA_005110385.1 of Candidatus Melainabacteria bacterium. Classification (GTDB taxonomy): domain Bacteria; phylum Cyanobacteriota; class Vampirovibrionia; order LMEP-6097; family LMEP-6097; genus LMEP-6097. The sequence continues at coordinate 26,656 of DUDT01000004.1, forward strand.
TTGAAAAAGAACCTACAGGCAAAAAAGGTCCAAGAGTTAATCTGACGATTAGTATCCCTGGAAGATATTTTGTTTTAACTACTGAAAATACTAGTATTTCAACTAGTAAAAAGATTAGTGAACACGAAGAGCGAGATCGTCTAAAAGCGATAGCTAACCTTATGAAGCCAGAGGAATTTGGTTTAGTAATTAGGACAGAAGCATCTGGTCGTACTAAAGAAGAACTGGAAGAAGATTTTGTTAATCTTTGGAATATCTGGAAAAATATTGTAGATAAGCATGAACAAAGAACTTCTCCTGGTGTTGTTAATAAAGATAAGGATTTTCTCTATTCCGTTCTGAGAGATAATTTCAATAGTACTATTGATGAAATTATAGTTTCTTCTTTACAGTCTAAATATAGGTGTGAAGAGTTTCTTAAAGCTTGGACTGGAAGGGAGGTTTCCGTAAGATACATAGAAACTGATCAAATTTTACAGAAAACAGAAGTCGAAAAAGAGTTACGTAGCTGCCTATCTAAGCGCGTGGATCTCCCTAGTGGTGGTTATATTATTATCCAGACGATGGAAGCCCTTACTGCGATAGATATTAACTCTGGTAAATTTACAGCTAGTAATAGTTTGCGTGAAACTGTTCGTAGGACTAATATGGAAGCAGCTATTGAGATAGCAAGGCATATTAAGTTACGTAATATTGGTGGAATGATAATCATCGATTTTATTGATATGGCTGAAAGAGAAGATCGTATCAGGGTTATGGAGACTTTAGAGTCTGTTCTTAGACCAGATAAGGCGAAGCCACAGGTAGGACCTTTATCTGAGTTGTGTTTAGTTGAGATAACTCGTAAACGTTCAGGGCAAGCTCTTAGTGAGGTTTTTGGTGAGGAATGCTCTCACTGTGGTGGTACTGGAATAGTATTTAAGTTATCTGGTCAGAGAGCGTCTCATAATCATCAACTCAATAATCAAAATCGCAATGATAAATTTAATCGTGACCGTAATGACCGTGGTGAACGTAATAGTTTAAGTTCAGACAGGAATGATAAATTTAATAGAGGTGGTTCTTCTTTAGGTACGCAGAATACTCTGCCAAAGCCAGGTTTTCAAAAGAATCTAAATAAGCCTTTGTTAAATTCTAATAATCCTTCTACTTTGAATTTAAATAAACCACCTTTATTAGCGAATAATAATGCAGCAACTGTTTCTCCTGTTAGTACGCCGAATAATTCTTCGAATAATAAGAATCCGAGAAAAAATAATCATCGTAGAGATAGGGATAGAGATGAGCGTAAGCCGTTTGGTGAGAAAGTTAACTCAAATCCTTTACCAGTTAAAGACAAAGAGTTTATTTTCAAGAAACCAGAAAATCTTAGTCCAGAGGCAGAAATTAAAGCTGATTTAGATAATATTTTAAGTGCTCAAATGTCTATTCCTAGTCATAAAGAGGAAGCTTTAGAAAAAGTTTTCAGTCAAATAGAACCTAAAGATGCAGTCTATCCTAGGTTAGATGCAGAAGATAAACAGTTCGTTGATGATTTGACTAGCCAGAAAACTTTTTCACATTTTCAGCTAGGTGATGAGACTGTATAAGAAGACTGTTGCTAGAGTCGCATAGCAGGAGTTTATAGAAGCTAGGATACTGAAGAGACTTGTTCCCAGATCAAAATATAGATAATAATATAAAGCTAGGGCTAGAAAATACTAGAGAAGCCCTAGCTTTTCTTTTTAATCCTCAGGATTCTTTTTTTGCTATTCATATCGCTGGCACGAATGGAAAAGGCTCTGTATGCAGGTTTCTAGAACTTCTTTATCTTAAATTTACTAAACTGAAAATTGCTAAATATACCAGCCCGCATTTAATTAGTCCTTGTGAGCGTTTTCATATTAATGGTGAAATGATTTCAGAGACAAGGTTTAATGATTTATGGTTTAAATTATTTCAAAGCATAGATTCAGTTTTAGTGAGAGAAAATGTAGTAGATAAGCTTAGCGGCTTTGAGAAGATGACTATACTTGCCTTTCAGTATTTTAAAGAGGAGAATGTTGATGTGGCTATTCTAGAAGTCGGTCTAGGTGGTAGGCTCGATGCGACTAATGTTATCTCTCCATCTAAAACCCTTGCGACTGCGATAACGAGTATAGGTATGGATCATATGAATATCTTGGGGAATACCTTAGAAGAGATTCGTGCTGAGAAGGAAGGTATTATAAAGCCATCTGTGCCACATTTTGAGCTAGATGAAGATGAGAGAAATCCAGAGCTCTTTCCTAATGATCCTTTTGGTGATAATTTAAATCTTGCACTTAGGATTTATGAGAGTGTTAATGACTTTAAAGTCGAAACTAAATTTAGATATGAATTTAGTGCTGATTTTAAAAAGAATTATCCTGGGCGTTTTGAGTTCGATCAAGAAAAAAATATTCTTATGGATGCCGCTCATAATGCGCCAGCCTCGCAGCAATTAAATAAATATATAAAATTATTAGTTGCCAATAATTTTTTTACTAGAAAAATATTTCTTTTAGCTTACCTGCAAGATAAAATTTATCAAGATTGCCTGCGGGAGCTGCTCTCGGAGATTTATAATCCAGAAAAAGATATTATTATTTTCACTAAAGTTAAGAATGAGAGGACTCAAAAAGCAGAACTTTTAAAAACTTTTATAGAAGAGAATTATGCTTTGACTGGTTTTTCACAAAACTTACATGCTTTTAATGAATCAGAAACTGCACTCAAGAAAGTTAAGGAACTTAAGGCTGATAAGGATTTACTGATAGTTAGTGGGTCTATTTATTTACTTGGTGAAGTTCGTAAGAATCTAACCTTATAGTTAGCTTTAACAGCACTCTAGAATAGAGACGCCTACACAACGAAGACGACGATGACGCAGAAATTATAGTCGTGCAGGGGTCTCTAAGCCCAAAAGCTCTTTATAAAACCTATAGTCGCAGCGACTAAAATTAGCCATGCTGAATTAACTTTAAAACGCCATAAAATTCCTAGGCTTACCACGAAGATGCTGATAGCGAGTGTGTTTGTGAGCATGGCACTCGCTAAATTAAAACACACCACTATCATTAAAGCTAGGGAAGCTACATTTACGCCATCTAGAAAAAAACTTAGAGATTTTGACTGACGCATCTGGCTTAGAAAGGGGGAGGTAATCGCTACATAAATAAAAGCTGGTAGAAAGACACCTAGGCTTGCGATTAAAGCACCAGGAACGCCAGCTAGTAAATAGCCGATAAAGGTCGCAGCGGTAAAAACTGGTCCGGGCGTAAACTGACCGATGGCGATAGCATCGATTAACTGCGCTTGGCTAATCCACTGATAATTTATTACTAAATCATTATAGAGAAAGGCGTAGAGTACGTAACCGCTGCCGAAGATAATCGCACTGATTTTAAAAAAGAATAGAAATATAGCGGGAAGATCACAGCTTACAGTGCAGTAACTGGCTTGAATAACTGGATCTAGCAGAAAGGAGCTTGGAGCGAAAGAGTTAAATTTGTCTCGGCTGAAAATTTTGGCTATTAGTTTTTTTAACTTTATTAAAAAGTCGCTTAGTGTTTTTTTAATAAAAGTAGCTTGCAGAAATTGGAGTTCGGCTACACGCCCAAGATTGATAAACATTACTAAAACCCCAATTACTAAAATAACTGCAATTTCAGTAATTTTAAAAACACTAGCAAGGCAGGCTAGAAGCAGCATTAATAAAAGTAGTTTGTTTTTAACAGCTGTTTTACTGAAACGGTATATCGCAAGTGAAATCACTGCCATAATGACGGGTTTTATCCAGAATAGAATATTTTCTGTTGCAGGCAGCATGCCGTATTTGACATAAGCCATCGCAACACTAGTCACGATCATGATAGTAGGGGTAATAAAAGAAAGCCCAGCCGCGAAAAAGCCTTGCCAGCTAGCTAGGCTATAACCTATATGCAGTGCTGTTTCCGTAGAGTTAGGTCCAGGGATGAGGTTTGCGGCACTTATTATATCTAAAAATTCTTCATGGCTAATCCACTTATGCTTTTTAACCACTTCTTCTTCCATCATAGCTAGGTGAGCGGCGTGACCACCAAAGGCGGTGAAGCTGATTTTTAAGAAGACTAAAATGATAGAGCTTAGAGAAACGTTTCTGGTGGACATTTATATCTCAACCCTAGTAATAATGCCATGTAATTTATTAGAAGGCAGAGAGTAGAATTGGACAAAAGAAGGAGTAATCTTTTTTATAAAAGCAAATACTTTCCAGATAGGATTATCCGTAAAAATATCTTCTAGACCATAAAAAATAACATTCTCTTCTATGCCAGCTTCCCTGAGAATGGTTTCCATATCTATAACTTCCATGTAGCCGATTTGAATTTCTAAGACTTGAAGACCTTCTGTTATGGTCTCAGTTAATTGCGCTTTCACCCCGAAAGCTTCATCTAGAATGGTCGCTGAAACCAAAATATTATTCTGATAAATAATTTTATTACAGAACATAGTATTAGTAATATAAGGAGGGATATTTTTAGAATCACGAATTAGATATAAAGCAGTCCCTCTGATTCTATAAAATTCGTTATAGGAAGGAATATATTCTTCTAAGAATTTTTCTACTGGAATGGGTTTAAGGGCCTGGTAAAGTCTTTTTTGACCATTCGTGTAAATAAGAATAATCGCAAGGGGGAGAGAGGCGATTATTAGTGACCAGTAGCCTCCATGAGGGATTTTAAACATATTAGAGATAAGAAATACGATATCAATTAAAGTAATGAAGCCCGCTATGCACATTCTGCTGATATTTTTTCTAAGAAAAAATATCCAAGTCATCATTATCCCAGTGATAGTCATAGTTCCAGTAACAGCGAGGCCATAAGCGGAGGCTAAATTACTAGATTCTTTAAACACAAACATCGCTGTAAGAACGAAGATTAGTAAGAACCAATTCACTGTTCCAATATATATCTGCGTCCTAAACTCAGTTGAGGTGTAATGTACCCTGAACATGGGCATGATTTTGGTAGTTATCCCCTGATAGACGACTGAAAACATGCCGCTGATCATCGCCTGAGAGGCAATTATAGAAGCCATAACACTTAGTGCGAGAAAGGGAATATATAGAATATGGGCTTCGCTATTTATCATCTCGAATAAAATATTTTTAGTATCTGGGTTTAACGCTAAAAAAGCACCCTGCCCGAGATAGTTTATAAACAGTGCGAAAAAAACTAATGACCAAGCTTTAATGATAGGCCAGCGTCCAAGATGCCCCATATCTGCATATAAGGCTTCTCCACCAGTAGCGCATAGAATAACTTCTGATAAGATGATAAATCCTGCAAAGCCGTTAGTGATAAGGAATTTGGCTGCGTAATATGGATTAATTGCTTTTATGATTTCAGGGAAGCTGAATATGGAGACGATACCAGATATAGTAAGTGCAATAAACCAGAGAGCCATAATCGGACCGAAAAAACTAGTAACTTTTTCTGTGCCTTTATTTTGGATGTAGAAAAGACCTATCGCAATTAAGCTTGCTATTAAAATAAGGCTAGATTGACTAATATTAGTAAGACTCGGAATTAGCCTAATACCTTCTACTGCGGAGAGAATACTTATGGCTGGGGTAATGACTCCATCACCGATTAGTAAAGAAACTCCTATAAAAGTTAATACCGCAATAACAGTAACTCTTCTACCAGATTTTAAAAATGGTACTAATATTTCTCGAAGAACTATAGTTCCACCTTCGCCTCCTTTACCAAGGCTCATAGCGAGCCAAGCATATTCGATAGTTACTAGTATGGTCATAGTCCAGAATACCAATGAAACTACTCCCATAATATTTTCTAAAGTTGGCTGAAGTGTCAGAAATATTACAGTTAAGGTATATATTGGGCTGGTACCGATATCACCAAAAACTAATCCTAGGGATTTTATGATTTTACTTAGATCGTTTTTTGCGTGCATTCAGGTTAATCAGAAAATTTAATTTTATAAATACTAAATCGATTTTAGTCAAACAACATTATACAATGTGCTTAATTAGAGCAGTTTGTAATCTTCAGAATCTTAGTTTTAAGCTCTTCGCCATTAGGTCTAAGAAGGTATAGGCGATTTTTCTCGTCATTGAGCCTTACTTGAATAGGCTTTCCTATAACCCAGTTGGTATCTGTTTCATTACCCCATATCGGTGTAAAAGAAGTCTGATATTCTAAATCACCTATTTTAATTTCAAAGTAATAAGTGTTTTTAATAGAGGTTACTGGCGTTAAACTTTCATAGTGATAAGTATTTATCTTGGTCTTATTTTTATTATTCTTGCTCACGTCAGTATTGCTTGAACCATTATTTACGTAGCTAGTCTGCACTTGCTTATCTATATCGATGTCAAGTAGTAAGCCATTTAAATAAACAGGAGGGAGATCTTTAGCTAAACTCGCTGATATATTTATCAGCAGAAAAAGAATTATGTATAAGCTCCTATATGTCATTATGATAAATATTGTAAATTATTTATGAAAATTCGTGCAGCTGTGGCTTGGGAACCTAATAAACCTCTATCAATAGAAGAGGTAGATTTAGAGACACCTAGAAGAGGCGAGGTTTTAGTAAAACTTAAAGCGACCGGAGTTTGCCATACTGATGCTTATACGCTTTCTGGTGCTGATCCTGAAGGTATTTTCCCTGTTATTTTAGGACATGAGGGAGCTGGTATCGTTACTGAGCTGGGTGAAGGGGTTACTACTCTAGAAGTTGGTGATCATGTGATTCCTCTTTATACACCAGAGTGCGGTGAATGTAAATTTTGTCAGTCTGGTAAAACTAATCTCTGCCAAAGAATCAGGGCGACTCAAGGTAAGGGGTTAATGCCAGACGGCACTTCACGTTTTTCTAAAGATGGTAAAACGATTTATCACTATATGGGTACTTCGACATTTGCTGAATATACAGTAGTGCCAGAAATAGCTTTGGCGAAGATAAATCCTAAAGCGCCTTTAGAAAAAGTATGTTTGCTTGGTTGTGGGGTGACTACTGGTATTGGAGCGGTTTTAAAGACGGCGAAGGTGGAAGCTGGTTCAAATATAGCGGTTTTTGGTTTAGGTGGTATCGGACTGTCTGTAATTCAAGGTGCTAAAATGGCTCAGGCTGGAAAGATTATCGCTATTGACATTAATCCAGATAAATTTTCTTTAGCTAAGAAATTCGGTGCTACTCACTGTCTGAATCCTAATGTCTTCCATTGTGAAGACGAGGAAAACGCAGAAGTTGGACTTGAGCAGCGGTCTCTAGGAAAAAATATAGTAGATAGAATTATAGAGCTTACAGATGGTGGTGTGGATTATTCTTTCGAATGTGTTGGAAATGTAAAGCTTATGCGTCAGGCTTTAGAATGTTGTCATAAAGGTTGGGGTGAGTCGATCATAATAGGTGTCGCAGCGGGCGGAGAAGAGATCTCCACTAGACCATTTCAGTTAGTGACGGGCAGAGTGTGGCGCGGATCTGCCTTCGGTGGAGTTAAGGGACGAACAGAATTACCGAGCTTTGTAGATAAATATATGTCAAATGAAATTAATCTTGATGACATGATCAGTTATACTATGCCATTTGAAGATATTAATAAGGCTTTTGAGTTAATGAAGGCTGGGAAGAGTATTCGGTCAGTGGTGATTTATTAAACCCACTAACTATAAGCTCTTCTCCCATAAGGCAAGAATCTTTATTTGGATTATTCATGCCATACTGTAATTGCCAAGCGTATTGCTTAGCAAAGCTAAATAATTCACGCACGAATTTGGAATTATCGTAACTAATAAACCAATTCATTTTACAAGCCTTTATTTCTTCACTAAAACGCTGATGATCAAAGCTAGAGTGTAAATTTCCTTTCTTGCCATAGAGCCGAGAGTGAGTGGCTGAGTAATATGGCGGGTCTAAATAAATTAAAATTTGGCACTGCTCGCCAACTTCAATTTCTGCGTTTTCGTCGTCCTCATGATCCTCATGTACATGCAGCAATTCACTGTAATCTAAATTAGTGATTTTTACATTTTTATCAAGAATTTTACTTAAAGCTGCGACTCTATCTATAGATGAATCAGTGAAGCGTCCTTGGAAGGCTCTTTCTGAAAAGCCGCCACTTTCAGTAGTGCCAGAAAAGGTTATGCGATTTAAGACGAAAAACCTTGCTCCACGTTCTATAAGGCTAAGCTCGCCTAGATTCATTGCTAGAAGCTTCTGGTAGAGAGCTTTTCCGTTTTTCTCTTTTTTGAACTTTTTAATAAGTTTGAGCATCTCAGCTAAGTTTTCTTGAGCAGCTTTCCAAAAGCTGTATACGTCAGTGTTTAAATCATTGATCCAGAATTGTCTATCTGGAAAACACTGCTTTAGATATATAAATAAAGAACCGCCACCGACAAAGGGTTCACGATACTCTTTAAAATTTATATCGGTGAACTCAGATAATTTTTTTATTGCTTTAGACTTGCCGCCAGGATAGCGGAGCGGGGATTTAATCATGAATTAAAATCATACCTGAAAAAGCTCAAGCTTAGTTAAGGTAAAACTGCATCCCAACAAGTATAATTGAATTTTATGGAGGCAAAACCTAAAAAACTCCCATTAAGTTTACAGTCTTTCGAGCAGTTAGTTACGGAGGGTGCTATTTATGTGGATAAAACTAAGTACATCTATGAACTGCTTAAGCTGGGTTTTGGATCATACTTTCTTAGTAGACCTCGCAGATTTGGAAAATCTCTCCTAGTCTCTACATTAGAAGCGATATTTAGAAATAAAAAAGAACTCTTTAAAGATCTTTGGATCTATGACTCAGATTATGTGTGGCAAGAGTTCCCTGTAATTAAGTTTGATATGTCAGCAATTAACAAAGATACAGCAGAACAGCTGAAAATTGGCTTGGTGAATGCTGTTGCAGAAAATGCTAAAAGCTATGATTTAGATTTGGAAATATTTACACCAGAACTAATGTTTAAAAACTTAATTCTAGAGCTGAAAAAAAAATATAATAGTCAAGTAATAATTTTAATTGATGAGTATGACTCCCCGATTATTAAACATATAAATAATCCTGTTATTGCAGATCAAAACAGATCAATTCTACATGATTTCTATAGCATCATAAAATCAGAAGGTGCTAATCTTAGGTTCGTCTTCCTGACTGGTGTAAGTAAATTCGCTAAAACTTCTATATTCTCTGGTTTAAATAACTTAATTAATATTTCAATGCAAGAGAAATATAGTGCATTACTCGGTCTTACGCAAGAAGAGTTAGAAAAATATTTTCCTGAACATATAAATTCTGTAGCAGAAAAGCACTCATTAAGCCTGAAAGAGACTTTAGAAAAAATAAAATTTTGGTATAACGGATACAGGTTTTCCGAATCTAAGATTAAAGTCTATAACCCATTCTCAACTTTATCTTTACTGGAAGCTGAAAAATTTACTAACTACTGGTTTGAAACTGGTACACCGACTTATTTAATTGAGCTGATTAAAAAAGATAAACCCGATATTAGTGAGTATGAGACTGAAATATTTCTTACTCGTGAAGATCTGAGTAGCTATGATATAGCATCCATTCCTTTAGCTCCAGTACTCTTTGATACAGGCTACCTCACGATTAAAGGCTATGAAACTAAATATGATACTGATGTATATAGCTTAGGTTACCCTAATTTTGAAGTGAAAAGCTCTTTTATTAAAATACTACTTAAAGATTTTACTCTACCGCCCAATGAAGTCGAAAGTTATATATCTAAAATCGAGAAATGCATCAAAGCTGCTGATATAGAGGCGTTTATTGCGTTATTAAAGTCATTTTTTGCTGCGATTCCTTACGAATTAATTCCAAAGAAAGATCTGAATGAAAAATACTTTCAACTTATCTTTTATCTTTTAATGCGTGTAAGCTCATTTAGGGTTAATGCTGAAGAAAGAACCAATACTGGACGTATAGATTTAGTTTTAGAAACTAATACTGATATTTATCTATTTGAACTTAAAGTAGATGCTTCAGCAGAAGCTGCTTTAAGGCAGATTAAAGAAAAAAGATATTATGAAAAATATTTATATACTGCTTCTAATAAAGTAAGCGGAAATTCTACGACTGCTAAAATAGTTCATCTTGTAGGAATTAATCTGTCACTGATCGAGAGGAATATCACAGAGTGGCTGATAGAAAGAGTTTAGAAAAATGCTAACTCCCACGCCATTAAATTGTTTTTGTGGCTATGGTAATATAGCATTCCATAAATTTTTCAGAAAAGAATCTTTGGGATTTAATCTGCCAGCCTTCTTCTTATCTAGGTAAGGGATGTAGAAAACAGTGAAAGTGAATAATAATAAGCAACTCAGTGCTATAAAAGATTGAGTGAGTTCGTGAAGAAAATCCATATTTGTTTTAATCCTTAATTTCTAACCAATATTTATCAAGTATATGCATCTCACGATAGATACATTGTACGCCTAATAAGGCTAAAGGTAAACTGATGGTAAAAAGCCTGATACTTTAATGATTCTTGATTAAGTCTCATAATATAGAATAGCTTCGCAAAATTTATGTTAAAAAGCAGGGGGTCATTTTTCCTCAGGATTATTTGTGGTTTTAATGCTTTTAATAAATATTGGAATGTTGGATTGAAATGGTTTAAAGGAGCTTCCGTCCCCATACGGGGTTTTAATGATTTTAATAAAATACACCTCCACGGAACACATTTATCTTTAGCAGTTTCCGTCCCCATGCGGGGTTTTAATGATTTTAATCAAGTCGATAAACTGCTTAAAAAAAATTCGCTCTCTGTGTTTCCGTCCCCATGCGGGGTTTTAATGATTTTAATTAGTGATAGTGAATATTTAATAGTTGATTTTAACGTGTTTCCGTCCCCATGCGGGGTTTTAATGATTTTAATGACTGAGGCTAAATCTCGAATGGTTAAGCATTTAGAGTTTCCGTCCCCATGCGGGGTTTTAATGATTTTAATTAAGTTAAGTTTTTACAATAAGCAAATAACAACGCGTTTCCGTCCCCATGCGGGGTTTTAATGATTTTAATGAAATGATAGCTTACATAGCGGCTACTAACCGAGAGTTTCCGTCCCCATGCGGGGTTTTAATGATTTTAATGATGATCATCTAAGATACGTTAATAACTGGAATGGCACGTTTCCGTCCCCATGCGGGGTTTTAATGATTTTAATTTACTAAAAACTTTAAAAGTTAATAAATTATTAGAGTTTCCGTCCCCATGCGGGGTTTTAATGATTTTAATATTATTCTTCGTTGATGATCAAGGAAGTGATCAAACAAGTTTCCGTCCCCATGCGGGGTTTTAATGATTTTAATTGATTGAAGGCTTAGATAATGTTCGTAATATAGCGTTTCCGTCCCCATGCGGGGTTTTAATGATTTTAATAGGTAATAGATAATGACTAATCAAGAAATAAATTGTTTCCGTCCCCATGCGGGGTTTTAATGATTTTAATAATCGGAGAAAAATCAAATGAAAAAATTAAATCTAGTTTCCGTCCCCATGCGGGGTTTTAATGATTTTAATGCAATTTGCACGTTTTGTTTAGGGGGATAAGCTTCACTTGTTTCCGTCCCCATGCGGGGTTTTAATGATTTTAATAAAGATAATGGCTTGGAGTATTACCACGCTAAAGCTGGGTTTCCGTCCCCATGCGGGGTTTTAATGATTTTAATTAATAATAGTTTAATATTCTCTGCTAAATGCGGGTTTCCGTCCCCATGCGGGGTTTTAATGATTTTAATCAAGATAAGAAATTATTAAAGGACGCCTATTTGAATGTTTCCGTCCCCATGCGGGGTTTTAATGATTTTAATAGGTAAACTGCTTAAGGAATAAATAAATTATGACAGGTTTCCGTCCCCATGCGGGGTTTTAATGATTTTAATTGCAGCAGTTCTGCCATTAAAAAAATATTAGAACTGTTTCCGTCCCCATGCGGGGTTTTAATGATTTTAATTATCCAAGTATTCGAGAATCTCGAATAGTTCAGCTAGTTTCCGTCCCCATGCGGGGTTTTAATGATTTTAATCTAGCGAGATGCGTGAAATATTACGCTAAAACTATCAGGTTTCCGTCCCCATGCGGGGTTTTAATGATTTTAATTTAAAAAACTCTTAGCCTTAAAGCCTTGCATTGTCCGGTTTCCGTCCCCATGCGGGGTTTTAATGATTTTAATTTACACGTACAATTGTGTAAACAAAAAAAAGAAAGAGTTTCCGTCCCCATGCGGGGTTTTAATGATTTTAATTTATCTAGGAATTTAATAAATCAATTAATCGACCGTTTCCGTCCCCATGCGGGGTTTTAATGATTTTAATTTAACTATTACAAAGAGTTAAGAAATGCAATTACTGTTTCCGTCCCCATGCGGGGTTTTAATGATTTTAATCAGAGTAAAAGGGGTCATTATGGCTCAATCAAATAAGTTTCCGTCCCCATGCGGGGTTTTAATGATTTTAATTCGCAATATGCGAACTGTATCAAGAAATTATCAAATGTTTCCGTCCCCATGCGGGGTTTTAATGATTTTAATTAATTTACAGAAAATAAGCGGGAGAGAAAAATAAGTTTCCGTCCCCATGCGGGGTTTTAATGATTTTAATACACGGATACCGCACTTAATAGCATACCATTCTAACTGTTTCCGTCCCCATGCGGGGTTTTAATGATTTTAATTTACTAGAAATAAATAATAAAGAGTTTTATCTTGTTTCCGTCCCCATGCGGGGTTTTAATGATTTTAATAAGTAATGATATGTACTAAAGGGAAAACTTACTGTTTCCGTCCCCATGCGGGGTTTTAATGATTTTAATAGTAAATAATTATGAAAATAACAATAGAATGTACTATGTTTCCGTCCCCATGCGGGGTTTTAATGATTTTAATTAGTGATATATTAATACTAACTTGTTATTATGAGGGTGTTTCCGTCCCCATGCGGGGTTTTAATGATTTTAATCCGTAACTTTTTAGAAAATCTAGTATGGGATAAGTTTCCGTCCCCATGCGGGGTTTTAATGATTTTAATAATACACGCCTTACCTATAGAAGGTTTAAAGCCTTAGTTTCCGTCCCCATGCGGGGTTTTAATGATTTTAATATAAAATATCCTTAGAGGAATTTAAGGATATGGACTTGTTTCCGTCCCCATGCGGGGTTTTAATGATTTTAATAATACTTTCGGTGTAGCAAAGAAGCTAGGTACTTTCCGTTTCCGTCCCCATGCGGGGTTTTAATGATTTTAATATCTAGAAATTATTTTAGATAGTGATAAAGAATATCTAGTTTCCGTCCCCATGCGGGGTTTTAATGATTTTAATACAAAAAGGAAAAAATCAAATGGAAAATTTATTAGCAGGTTTCCGTCCCCATGCGGGGTTTTAATGATTTTAATAAAAGAAAATGGAAAATAAAAAAATATACATAGGGTTTCCGTCCCCATGCGGGGTTTTAATGATTTTAATACGACAGCGTTATCACTTATACTTGGGCTGGGCATAGTTTCCGTCCCCATGCGGGGTTTTAATGATTTTAATAGAAAGAAATGACAAAATTAAAAACTTTACTAAATGTTTCCGTCCCCATGCGGGGTTTTAATGATTTTAATTTTTGAAATTTTAGAGCCTTATCCGATTGTTTTAAAAGTTTCCGTCCCCATGCGGGGTTTTAATGATTTTAATAAAGTGTGATTATTCAGTAGATGGATATTATCTTGTTTCCGTCCCCATGCGGGGTTTTAATGATTTTAATGGATAGCTGATCTAGATAAAGTAAATTTTATTTAGTTTCCGTCCCCATGCGGGGTTTTAATGATTTTAATAAGTTGATTCAATAATTAAAGAGACGCCAAAAACCTGTTTCCGTCCCCATGCGGGGTTTTAATGATTTTAATATTGACTTTCATGTCAATGTGGAAAATCGAAGAGAAGTTTCCGTCCCCATGCGGGGTTTTAATGATTTTAATAGTCCTAATAGGTTTCATAGTAGGCATAGCTCTATGGTTTCCGTCCCCATGCGGGGTTTTAATGATTTTAATCTGAAATTGAGCTAGAAATTACGATGAAATTAGTGGTTTCCGTCCCCATGCGGGGTTTTAATGATTTTAATACAACAAGCTAATCAAAAAATTCAATATCACAGCGTTTCCGTCCCCATGCGGGGTTTTAATGATTTTAATCCTAATCCCCCCCAACATTTGACAGGCTAATATATTCGTTTCCGTCCCCATGCGGGGTTTTAATGATTTTAATTAGAAACAGCATTGAGGATATGATAAGGAATAAATAGTTTCCGTCCCCATGCGGGGTTTTAATGATTTTAATCTATAGCATAACTGAAGCAAAAAAGAGATTTAGGGAAGTTTCCGTCCCCATGCGGGGTTTTAATGATTTTAATCTAACAGTTATCACGATATACCACTACTTAAAAAGTTTCCGTCCCCATGCGGGGTTTTAATGATTTTAATAGTTTCAGTTTCAAGACTTGTGAAAATAAACACTTGTTTCCGTCCCCATGCGGGGTTTTAATGATTTTAATTTAATCTAACTTTGCTATATTAATAGTATGAGAAACATGTTTCCGTCCCCATGCGGGGTTTTAATGATTTTAATTCATAAGAAATTATTAAAGGATGCCTATTTGAATAGGGTTTCCGTCCCCATGCGGGGTTTTAATGATTTTAATTGTTTTCAGTAGAAGAATTAAAATCAAAATACGCTCAGTTTCCGTCCCCATGCGGGGTTTTAATGATTTTAATTAAGCCTGTCTAAGGAATTAACAGAAGATAGCTTAGGTTTCCGTCCCCATGCGGGGTTTTAATGATTTTAATAAACTAACTATGCTGATACTGCCCTTAATAGCATGTTTCCGTCCCCATGCGGGGTTTTAATGATTTTAATGCTTGAAGCAATAAGATAATTAATAGAGACAGTTAGTTTCCGTCCCCATGCGGGGTTTTAATGATTTTAATTTCCATTATCCCGTGGAAGGGATAAGTAATGGCAAGTTTCCGTCCCCATGCGGGGTTTTAATGATTTTAATCCGTATTTAAGGGGGAATTTAATCGGACGCTTTTCTAGGTTTCCGTCCCCATGCGGGGTTTTAATGATTTTAATAATGATAAGGCTTGCATAGCAGCTAGCAAAATAGTTTCCGTCCCCATGCGGGGTTTTAATGATTTTAATAGCAATCTGGAAAAACCATGCCAAGATTATACTATAAATTAATTTTGCGAGGAAGTGCGATAAATCAGAATAGAAATATTCGATTTTCAGTTTACAATAAGCATCAAAAGCTCTTAAATCAAGCATCGTGGCACTCACTGATAATCCTAGCATTTGATAAAAAACATTGTTGCCGCGCAATTTTTTTTCATGAATCTTTTTCTGAAATAGCATGAAATGTTTTCAAAAAGTATATCTAGTAAAGAGTCTATATGTTGAAAAGCACAAAGTCTATCATTCTTTGATAGACTTTGTGCTTTTTGCCCGTTTATAATCTTATCTTATGAATCTAAGCTCCACTGTCTTAATCACCTGCATTGGAAAAAGCGATCCTTACACAAATAGTAGGGAAACTTGTAAAACAGGTCCCACTCTAAGTTTAGTACTTAAATTCTTACCAACACATTTTATTTTCTTCGTTAGTAAAGATATAGAAAAAGAAAACCGCCTTCAGATTATTCAAAAATCAATCAGTGAATTTTATCTAATTAAACAACTCCAAGAACCAATTTATGAAATTATTCAAATTTTGGACGATAGTGAAACATTTGAATATCAAGAAACTCTTAAAAAAGTTACTAATGAGTTAAGAATAAGACTTTCAAAGTTTGATAAAGACAACAGTAAGTTTATTTTTTCTAAAACTTCAGGAACTCCTCAGTATAAGAGTGCTTTAGAAATTTTTCCTAATTTATATATGGAAGAATATCATTTTGAGATTATTACTAAAAGTGATTTTGGAAAAGGCTTATCAGAATTAGAGCTAGATAAATTCTCTACTTATGAAATTTTTAATGATATAGCAGATGAGACCTATACGATTAAAGATAGCCTTAGTAAGACTATTATTAGGAATAATGAGTTTAATTCGCAATCCATCTTTAGTAAACTACAAATTTTAAAAGAACTTATAAAAGAGTCTGAATATAATGCAGCTATAAGTATTTTGGAAAAAGTATTTCCATATGTTACTCAAGGACGCGATGCTGAACCAGAGAAAAACTGGTTAAATGGGATTTATGATAAAGATACTATAGGTCAAGTATATAAAGCTCTTAAACTTGCTAGGGCTCTACTTGCTTTTGAATTGAGTTCAGGGAAAAATGTACGCGAAGATGCAGAAAGGTTTATTCCAAGTGTAAAAAATTTCTTTGATAGATATCGTGGAAATACTTCTAAGGCTAAAGTCGAATTAGCTTATTTGAATTTTGAAATTTTCAGAAAAAAATCTTTACATAAAGAAATGCTTTTAAGTTTTAGTATTCTGCTTGAAAGGCTGAGAAAGGAAAATGTTAAGCAGCAGATTCTAGGAATGAATATATTTGAACTTAATGATCAGGAACATATAATTGAAGGCAGCGTTAGTGCAGAATTTCATGAATATTTTTATGATTTTATTAAAAGGGGTGAATGCATTGAGCTACCTAAATCATCAGTCTCTAAATTAAACTCTGATCAGGCAATAGAATCATTAACCATGCCAGTCTTGGAAGCCGCAGCATATTTTCTATATGAAATTAAAGAAATTAAAATAGATACTTATCAATTCTACAGAGAATTACAGATAGATAAATCTAAACTGTCTAATTATAAATCGTTGATGCAGCTTAGAAATACCTTAGCTCATGATTTTTCTATGATTAATAAAGATAACTTGATAGTTTTAGCAAACTTGCAAGAGCTTGTAAAAAAAACATATCCAGCGATATGTGTAAATGAGCCAGTCTATGAGTCCTTAAATAAATTTGTTTTCAATAAACTTTTTTCATTATTAAATTAACCTAGGAAATATTTATGAAGCCATTCTGCATATTAATTGATATAGACGGCACTCTTGCACTGAAAGGTAAAAGAGATCCTTATGATTTCAGTAAAGTTTCAGAAGATTTACTAAACCTGATTGTGCATGATGTTATCTCTGCATACCTAAGTTTAAATCCTGATATAGAACCTATTTTCATAAGTGGCCGCAGCGATATTTGCATAGAAGATACTCTTGAATGGCTTTTTGATAAATGCCTTTTTTTAAAAGATAGTAATTTCCAGTTATTCATGCGTAATAATGAAGATTATCGTAATGATTTTATGGTTAAAGAAGAAATATATCTTGAAAAAATAGCTCCGTATTATTTAGTTAAATTGATTTTTGACGATAGAGACTCTGTTGTCAAAATGTGGAGAAGCCATGGGCTTACCTGTTTTCAAGTAGCAGATGGAGATTTTTAGATTGAAGAATAAAGTTTAATCTAACTTTGAGCTTTTATGACAAGTATTTATGTAACTGAGCCTGGTGCGCTTCTTAGTAAATCTGGTAATAAACTTATTATTAGTAAAAGTAAAGAAGCACCTATAAAAGATTTTCCTCTAGAAAAAGTAGATTCTATCGTGATGATAAATTCTGCCAATATTTCAAGCCAGCTAGCTGTTGAGCTTTTAGAAAGAGATATAACTTTAACTTGGATTTCTAATAAAGGGAAATTCTATGGTCGCTTAGAACCAACTCGGGCAGTAAATATTGAAAGGCAGATTACACAGTTCTATCTCGCTGATGATAAAGAGTTTTCCTTTGAGATTTCTAAAAAATGGATTTATGCTAAGATCCGTAATTCGCGTGTAATGCTTTCTAGATGGGCAAGGGAAAGGAAAATAGATTTAAATTCTGAAGCCGAAGAACTGAAAAATATCGCAGATGTAATTAAAAACAATCAAGTCCGTGATTCTGAATCACTTATGGGATATGAAGGTAGAGCCTCTAAAATATACTTTGATGGGCTTAAGCAAATAGTTCCAGAAGAATTTAGCTTCACGCATCGTAATAAGCAACCTCCTAAAGATCCTTTTAACTCATTACTGAGCTTTGCTTATACACTTTTAATGTATGAGATTTACACAGCAGTTTCACTTAAATATTTACATCCATATAGAGGTTTTTTCCATAAGCCGAGGCGTGGGCATCCAGCTTTAGTAAGTGATCTAATGGAGGAATGGCGTGCACTCCTCTGCGATTCACTTGCAGTATCACTGCTTAGCCATAAAGTAATCAAGATAGATGATTTCCTAGACCCAGACGAAGAAACAGGAGGAGTATATTTAAGACAGGAAGCTTCTAAAAATTTCATCGAACATTTTGAGCAAAGAATCAGAAAACTTAATTCCTATCTTGATTTCGTAGATTATCCGATGTCATTTAGAGAATCGATAACTCTTCAAGTCGGTAGTTTTGTAAAGGCTATAGAAAGTGCTGACCCAGAGATATATAGACCTATATTAATTCGCTAGTAGATGGTGCATGAAGACTTTATTGATCCTGAAAAGAGAAGAATGAAATCATATTTCGTAGTAGTAATTTATGATATTAGTGATAACAAAAAACGTTATCGTTTGCACAAATGCATGGAAGCTTATGGTGAGTGGGTTCAGCGTAGTGCCTTTGAATGTTATGTCACGAATAATCAGTTAGAGAATATGAAAGCTGAGCTTAAAGAACTTATAAACCCTGCCGTAGATTTACTCAGAATTTATAAAATTAGTCATAGTCCGCTTGTTTGGACATACGGAAGGATAGGAGCCTTACCTGATGAGGATTATGTAATTTTATAATTCAGTATCAGATTTTTTAAGAAGTGGGTTTTAGAAAGAGTTTAGAAACAATATCACTATAAACATCAAACAAGAAGTTTAGTTACTAATAGTCTCAACCTTACCCATTCCAATAGCAGTCTTAATGCCTATTCCAGAGTAATTAGAAAATTCTAAAAGAAGATTTATTAATTGATTAATCTGTCTAGTTTTAGCTTTAATCTTAAAATTTACTTGCCCGATAAAGCCGCTAACCTTACCCTTATCTACATTAATAAATTGGCTCTTAAGATTAACAATCGAACTCACCAGAAGAGAGCTTGAGATCGTTTCATATAAATCTTTATCAAAGAGCTTTATCTCATCTGAAAAGCTATCCCATTTTTTAAGTAAACTAAAGAGTATAAGATCTTCTCTAGGATAGTGTAAATAACGCCCTTCTGTTTTAATAGTAGTAGGAGTGATGAACTTTATACTAACTCTATCGTTCTCTTGAAAATCACTTGAATAAAATTTTTTAAAAAGCTCTGCATGAGAAGTTTTAGAGCATTCATACTTATCTAGATATTTGATTTTTGTATCAAAAGTTTTTAAATAATGATCTTTAAAAAGTGATGATAATTTAGAATGAAAAGCATCACTAATATTTTCATTCAAAGCTATTAAATCCCAAATATATTCATTATCTTTAGATAGATATACGGCACTATGATATGGACGGAGACTATGTTCTCCATCATGTAGCTCATGTGCTAATTCTAAATTTATGGCTTCTAATAAGATAGACTGGAAAATCGCTCCTAGATAAGGTGGCAGCTTAATCTCTGATTTAAAGTAAGCTCTATATTTAGTTATCATGAATTGTAACTTTATGTACTCGCATCCACCCTAAAGGATTATCATTACTTAGATCTTTCTTCGGAGCACTTGGATACTTATCGCCTACTTTCATTTTTTCATCGCGTAGTAGTTGTTTAGCTTTACCCTGCCATAAAATAGTATCGTCATCCGCATACTTCTTCCAAGTACCGAGTATGCTATTACTCATTTGCCCAGAGCCAAAACCACATCGAATAAGATGAAATTTTTCATTTGCGGATGAACTTTTTTTAATTGCAGAATAAATTTCATAATAAAATTCTTGTAAGTCTGTACGCTGAGACATTTCCAGTAAACGATTAAAATTAGATTTATGAAATGCAAAAAAAGGATTTAAAACATCTTTTACAAAATCATCAGACACTTTATCTTTTTCAGTATTTTCTTCAGCATGAGTAACTGTTATCACAAATTTAGTCCCAGCTTTAATACATTCGTATAGCTCAGCGGCTTCTTGACCTTTTTCATCTTTAGCATAAGTAATAGGACAAATAGTCATATCTTTAGGAGAGATACTAATATCACTAATACGAACTTTCTGAAATTTTTTAGAAATATCTGAATCTACCTTTGCATAATTTTTAAAAGTGTTTTCTAAGTCATCATAAAAAGCTTTCACTTGAGCTTTTTGTAAGCCATTTAAGAATTTTTTATCATTTTCTTTTACATGAGGTTTGAATTTTTCTTCTTCTATTTTTTCAATTTCATAGGCTCCCCTCATAGAACCCTTTACGGAGGAACCTGGTATATAGTAGTTTGGTGAGCCAGCGAAGCGGTGAATGTTTCTAATAATAGGTTTATTACTCCTATTAACTAATGATTGAAATTCTATTTCACTCTGCTCTAAAGCGTTCTGCAACTGTGTTTTGTTAGGCAAGTCATTGAAAGCTTCAGTAAGACTCGCTGAGCTAGAGCCTGTGATTTGATTTATAAGTTTTTCGATAATACTCTTATCAGAATTAGCATGTAAAATCTGCCAAAATTCATCATTAGCGTAATAGAGCTTACCAGCTATTACTACATACTCCCACCGAGATAAAATTTCTCCCGAGCCGATATGAATTGGCGACAGTGCCTCACAGTGTAATTTGTATTTTTTATGAAATCCCTTCATGAAATATTCTATAGCTCCATTTAACTAATTTTCAGTCCTAGATTATAGGCTAGTCCATAACGATAACTAGGATGTTCTGGGTTACCAACGTTAATTATGCTTCCTACAGGTTTAAAATCAAAAGAACTAGAAGCTGCCATCATGTAAGTTTTCAACTTACGTTTATCAGAAGCATTAGCTGCTGAATTATAAACCCAGCCTGCTTTAGATATCAGTTTATAAGCAGATCTACGGCTATTCTTAATTAAAGACAGCTCTTCAGCTTTAGGTAGATAGTCAGAGAGTGTAATCCACAGATTCGGATTTTCAGTCTTAACTAAATTCTCGTATTCTTCTATCCTGACCTCTTCTATTTGCCCATAGCCTGAACTGCGATTAGCCCCTATTCCTTCATCTTTTAAAAAATCACAGACTGCTTTAATTTTCTCTAAAAGCTTATCATCAGCTAGATCTAAGAATCCACTAAGCACTAAAGGTAAAGAAGCATTCTTTTTATTGGTATCAAGCATAGCTATGTTAGGGCCAAGCATAGATGTAATATAAGGTTTAGGATCACTAGGATCATTTAAATTAACTGCTTGATAGCTGTAGTCTTGTATCGCTGATTCGTAATCCTCCTTAATTAAATCTTGTCCTGAAAGCAGCTTATTTAAAGCTTCATACTTAATCCAAGGTTGTCTTTCTTTTTTATCTAAAGTACTTTTAGAGCCAGCTCGATTTAGTAATGGAGCTGGTATGTAAAATCTCTCTTTAAGCTCAGGGAAAAAACTTGAATGTAGCCACGGAAATCTCCCTTCTAGAAAAGGATTTAAAACTGAATTTAAATAATCATCTAGACCGTAAACTTCTATCCAAGCTAAAGAAATAGCACTGAAAAACTGATCTGCTCCTAAGTGATCTCGGACATCTTGATCATCTAGGCCAGCTTTCCCGAATCTTGGTAAAGTTTTAAATTCTATACTAACCTTGAAAGTTTTCATTTTTTAATTAACTCTATAGCTTTACTAGACCAGTCTTCATTAGAGTTTATTTCCATATCTTTCATAGAATCTTTTCCAGAATAAGAAGCTAGTGATTTGTATGCTAAGTTTTTGAAATGAAATTTTACTTTACCATAACCACGAGAACCGCTTGCACCGAGGTATTCATCTTCTAAGAATTTAAGACAAGAATTTAGATCTTTAAGGCACTGCTCGTTATCATTCTCTAAAATTAAAACCAGCTCGAAGTTAAATTTAGTACCAGCGACTATTCTTTCGATTTGGCGTAAGCCACCATCTTTCGTGGTACCAGTCATTCTATTAATAACATTTTCATATTTAATTTCAGTTATATTCTTAGATTTATCATCTGAACTCAAATGAGCGTCTCTAACATAGATACGAGAGGTACAACGCAAATTCTTTGTTTTATTTTTATCTGGTTTATCACCAAACAAAAGTGTTACTCTAGTATCCTCTGAAATACCACTATGAGTAATAGCTGCAAGGGAATGCCTTAAACGCCCTTTAAGAGAAGAACCTGGAATATATGGTTCATTCGTAACTGGATGACGTATAACAGGACTGTCCACTAGTCCTATACCATTCTGTCCACCACTACCTATATGTAAACCAGTCAATAGCTCAATTTGACCAGATATTATTAATTTCCCTTCTTGTGCAACATTTGTCATAATTTTCTCCTTATTTTTTAGCGTATACTCTGTGATAAGCGATTAATGATTCGATAAAAAGATGCAGATACTCAAGATCTAGCTTATTAAAAGCATCAGCTCCAGCAAGCCATTTATCTAAGACTTTCATATAAAAATCTTTTAAATCTCGGTTACCTTTTTTCGTAACAGTATAAGCGAATCTAGGTCTTAAGATAGCTAGCTTATTCTTATAATTAACATCTAATTCTTCACTTTCAGTAATATTTATATTTATCTGTTCTGGATGTATTTTTACTATTTCATCTAAAAATTTACGCATTTGCGTTTTTTCAATAGTTTGGAGTTTAGTTCCTATCTCATCCGCTATTTTAATTACAGTAGATGATTTTCTTTGCTTAACACTATCACCTAATCTTGTATAAAAATTATCCCAATCAATTGTTTCATATGGTTTTCCATACCCACTGTGCTGTAAACCCCTATTATTATTCATCATCATTTCCTCTCTTTAATAAAAGTAAATAGTTTAAAGCTGTCTCTAATTTTCTTAGCTTCAGTAGACTTTCTTTTTGCTTTAGTAAATCTATTCGGCACTCTTCTTGAGTTTCAAAACACTCGAATAACGAGTTTCTAAATTTAAGCCATTTTTGATTTTCTTTAAGTTCTGTGTTAAGTTCCTCCATCCGTGCAGTAGAGTAAATCAAACGAGGAAAACTATATGAACTTCCTTTATTAATAAGCTCTCGCAGATATATCAAAATCTGATAGACGTATGCGGAGGATAAATTAAAAGACTCTAAAAGCTTTTTCTGTAGAAGAATATTTTCCCAATCATCCCAGTGAAAAGTATGTGAAGGAGAGTCTTTTCTAAAAATACCATCATCAAAGAATATACTTAAAGAATTTTTCCCATCATTAGATTTAGCTGCCTTCTCTGCTAAGCCAGCAGCTTCTGCCATACGATAGAGAGGAAATTTAGGTGCATGAATAGAAATACCAGCTGAAATATTAATCGCGCCTAATGTGTATTCTTTTAATTTAGTATTAATCAGAAATGCAGCGTCTATAACCTTATCCCACGCCCCGACAAGAAAAAGATCATCACCGCCAGCATAAACCACTGTAACTGATTTATTTAAGCCAGAATCTTCTAGAAGATCATCTAGATATAAAGTAAAAAATCTCCCAAGATTCCGACTCAGAGACGTATCTCTAGAGATGCTTTTATATTTAGCTGCAAAGCCAAACTCTGACTCAGATTTAAATACTTTACCTAAATTATCAACATCAGCTCTTAAAACTCCTATTCTTTTAACACCCTTAGCTAAATAAGCTAAATCCGTAAAATCACAGACAGAACCATTTTTCTTAGCTATTGATATAGAAGTATATATTTTAGGAGCTATCTCTTTATCAAAATCATGAATTACAAAAGAGTTTTCAGCTTTCTGCTTGGATTTAATTAAACTTAAAGAAGTCACAGAAAGGTTTTCATGGATTTCTGGAAACAATCCAGAGTTATCATTTTCAAACTTTAGATAAAAATTTTCTGCTTTTGAGATCCATTCACCATAATCAATTAAAGATTCACATTCATTACATACCTGAACATCTAGTTCATTCTTCATATATGAGACCAGCTTATCCGTCTCTTTGTGGCAGAATTTACACTCTTCATAATCATTAGCTCTAAGAGTAAATATTTCATCTAAATTATGCTGAAACTTAGTTAGTTTCTTTGTACCAATCATTTCTGAAATGCTTTTCCATGCAGTATTTAGAGGATGCTCTTCTGTCTCGGATTTACTAGAATTTATTTTCATCTGATTGCCAGATAATTCTGTATAACCAAAGCTCACTGATAATTTACCGTCGTGTAGATTTAATAACCATGAATTTAAGTTATTTTCTAATCTCTCTATATTTTCTTTAAAAGCAGAAATATTAGGAAGCAGTAAGGAAAAGCCTCCACCGCCTAAATATATCTGATTAACACGCCCTAAATGAAATATGTTTAAAATTTTATCTGCAATTTGCTGACATAAAAGTTCTAAATAAAAACTACGACCACGTAAGCCTTTTAAAGCTTGCTTGGAAGAAATATTATATATAAAATCTTGAATTCCCGAGATATCTGCCTTAAATAAAATATAAGCTTTTGTATCTCTAGAATAAACTTTTTCATCTTTACAGGAACTAGATATCTTTGGCCATGGACTATTAAAGCTAGTATCAGCAGTATACAGTTTAATCCAGTCAGGGAAAGCTTCTGAGATATAAGCAAACATACAAGAACCTATCGCAGCCGTTAGCTTTAAATGCTCATAAAGAGATACATCATTAGTGTGTTCTTTGTAAGTATCTGGTGGTACGAACTGAAACAGCTCCTCTAAATGACGTGAAACTTGATTCAAATCATTAGTATCAAAGTTTTTTCTTATTATGAAAGACTTACACAATTTTTCAATTTTTTTAGTAATTTTCTGATACTGAAGCTTAGTATCACTCTCAACATTTTTTTTATTAGTCGGATAAGGATAAGGATCTAAACCCTTTTCGCCATCTCTCTTTAACCAAAGATCATAGAAAGAATCATCGTCTTTAACAGATTTAACGGATGATCCACCCTGAGTGAATTTTGAGAAGTAAGTGAAAATACTCTGTAAACGCCTATTATTATCCCATTTATCTTTTGTTTTAGATCCCACGTCACATTCATCTAACCGTTTATCCTCATCATAAAGAAAAGGAGCTGTACTGCGGTCATGGGCAGAAGCTAAGTTATCAGCTTCATAAGCTATCCACGCTATATAACTATCAGCATTATTAGGACCTTCCTTTGCATGATGATATCGAATAGAATCTAAGACGGCTTTCCAAGAAAAAGTATTTAACGAAATTGATAAAGTTTTAGCTAGTTCTAAAATAAATTCTTGTCCAAAGCGCTGATGATTTTTCAGAAAAGGATTGTTATCAGCTCTCTGAATAGGTTTACCAATATCATGTAAAATACAGCCTAAAGCTACTGTTGCTAGCTCTTCTTGCAAATAGGTTAAGTTTACTTTATTCATTCTCAATCTTGAATTTTCACGTTCATTAGCATTCTCAACATACCTCTAATAAAGTTTTGCAGTATACCTTGACTTACATTATAAACACTAAGAAAGAAATAGTTCTATCATTTTTTGATAGAATTGATGAAATGGAATCAAACGATAGGAGGCATAAGAAAATAAATAAATATATACGCCAAAAAGTATTTATCGAAGCACTTTTAGAAGGGGCAAAAACAATAACTGATTTAGAGGAAGCAGTAGCTGAAAAATTAGCGATAGATTCATTAATCCCAGAGGCTACCAGAAATAGAGATCTTCGAGATCTTAGAAAACAAGGCTTTCAAATAGACCTTGTGTATAAAAAACATGAGCCAGAATATGTTTTAAAACGAACTAAGATAGACCTGGAATGTTATAGTGAAAACATTGTTGTCATATTGCAGTTATTAAAGCTTGGTATAGATCTAGGTCTCTTAATAGACGAAAATATAGAAAAGAAAATTATTGAATTTTCTAGATTACTGAAAAAAAACATTTCACGCTTACGCATAGAAGGTCTAAGAAAGACTCTTAGTTTAAATAGGGTAGACTTAAAGCTTATAAATAAAGCGATAGAGAAAAAATGTGCTATTAACTTTAAAATTCAACAGCCGTCACACTCTAAAGTGAAATCCATAACGGGCTTTCCACAAGAAATATTTATTCAGGATAAATACCTTTATTTATCTGTTAAACGTTTCATAGATAAGAGCCATGAATATGAATGGCGAGAATATCGGCTAGACAGATTAGTACCAATAGAAAAATCTCAGCATATAGAAATTAATTATAAAAATCTAGATCCCTGTCCTCATGAGAAACATCAACCTCTCTATGTGAAAATAATGGTCTTTTCTCCATTGACTAATTTTTTTGAGGCTGAAATGTATGGATTGAAAAAATTAGATTCACATAAAGAATATGATATTTATGAAGGGAATATTCACAAACCACCTTTTCGCATAATGAAGGACTTTCTAAGTTTTTTGCCTCATATTAAAATTATAGGAAATAAAGATCTTGCAGAAGAGTTTGATTCTATATTAAAACGAAGTATTAAACCTTGCTAATCCCTCACACCACCACATTAACAAGCTTATCCGCCACCACTATAACCTTACGCACAGCAGCCCCATCTATCTTCTTAACCATCTTTTCATCAGCTAGAGCAAGTTTCTCTAACTCCTCATTAGATAAACCTTTAGCCACCTCTATCGCCGTAATTTTTTTACCCTTAATCTGTAAAACTAAAGTGCAGGTATTTTTTTCGATATAAGCATCGTTAAACTTAGGCCAAGAGAGCAAATGCACTGAATTATTAAGATCAGCTTCACTTAAATTAAACAGTGAATGATAAAGCTCTTCTGCTAAATGCGGCGTAAAGGGAGCTAGTGTTTTAGTGAAGTCGACTAAAACATGGGCTAGAACTTGCTTGTCTTCATCACTGTAATTTTCTTTGTCAAGTATATATTTATACATGCTGTTTATAAACTCAGACATTCTCGCTATCGCCGTGTTAAAACCAAAGTTTTCAGGTGATAAATCATTAGTAATAGCTTTAAGCGCTGAGTGGAAGGCTCTGAGGATTCCCTGATTATCTTCTGTAAGCGAGCTGAATTCTAAGTTAAGTGGGAAGCTATTTTCTTTAGATAAATCTCCCGAATTATTAAGCACCGATAATAATTTATCCTGAAATTCTGGAACTAGCTGCTGATAAAGTCTCCAGATTCGATTGATGAATCTATACTGTCCCTGAGCGCCATCTTCCGTCCACTCTACCTCGGCTGTTACTGGAGCAGCAAAGAGTATAAATAATCTAGCTGAATCTGCGCCATATTTATCGAAGAAGTCAGAAGTGCCTACTACATTACCTTTAGACTTAGACATTTTAACTATTTTCTGATCTTTTTCTGAATATTTAACTACCATGCCTTGAGATAGTAATCTCGTAAAAGGCTCTGAGAAATTATGCATGCCGCAGTCTCTAAGTGCTTTAGTAAAGAATCTAGCGTAAAGTAAGTGTAAAATAGCGTGCTCCACGCCACCTACATACTGATCTACTGGAAAAGCCTTATCGTGAGCGAAAGGCAGCTCAGTATTATGCGGATCGCAGTATCTTAAAAAATACCAACTGCTACAGATAAAAGTATCCATAGTATCTGTTTCACGCTTAGCTGCTTTACCGCAGCTCGGGCAAGCTACTGTGTTCCATTCAGTGTGACCTTTTAAAACAGCTGTGCCATGTTTAGAAAAATCGAAATCTGTAGGTAGTTCTACTGGTAGATTACTCTCTGCTACTGGGACTATGCCACAGTCTTCACAGTGAACTAGTGGGATCGGTGTTCCCCAGTATCTTTGACGGCTAATAAGCCAGTCTCGAAGGCGATAATTTATTTTTTCTTTGGCAAAGCCTCTTTCTGCTCCCCACTTCACTATATTTTTTTTAGCTTCATTAGAACTTAAGCCATTAAAGTCAGCACCATTGGTAGCGTTCACACTGTTTACAAGTATGCCAGCTTCAGTAAAAGCAGCTTTAGTTAAATCTAGTTCTGTTTTACTATCTGCATTAGGACTAATAACCTGAATAATTTCTAAATCATAAGCCTTCGCGAACTCCCAATCCCTCTGGTCATGAGCTGGCACAGCCATAACTGCACCAGTGCCGTAATCTAATAAAGCATAATCTGCTATCCACACTGGAATTCTCTTATTAGTATAAGGATTTATTACGTAAGCACCAGTAAAGCAGCCCGTCTTTTTACGCCCTTCTGCTGTTCTTTCTATCTCTGTTTTTAAAGCTGTTTCTTTAATATAGTTTTCTATATCTGTCTTTCTCTCTTCAGTAGTAAGTTCTTTTACTAAAGCGTGTTCTGGGGCTAGAACCATATAAGTTACACCCATAATGGTATCTGGGCGAGTGGTGTAAATGGATATAAGTTCAGTGCTTAATTTAGAGCTGCCTGAAATAGAACTTTTATCTATAGGGAAATCTATTAAGGCACCAGAAGACTTACCTATCCAGTTGCGTTGCATAGTCTTTACATTATCTGGCCAGTGTTCTAGCTTATCTAGGTCATTTAATAATTCTTCAGCATAATCAGTAATCTTTAAGAACCACTGACGCATCATCTTTTTCTCGACGACTGTAGATGTATGTCTCCAGCACATACCGTCTTCCACTTGCTCGTTAGCTAAAACGGTGTTGCAGTCTGGGCACCAGTTTACTGGGGCTTCTTTCTGGTAAGCTAAGCCTTTTTCATAAAGCTTTAGGAAAATATACTGTGACCATCTATAGTAGTCTGGTCTACATGAAACGACTTCTCTATCCCAGTCATAGCTAGTCCCCATGCGTTTAAGCTGTTCGTCACGCATGTGTGCGATATTAGCTTCAGTCCAAGTCTGTGGGTGTGAACCCTTTTCTATCGCAGCGTTTTCAGCAGGTAAGCCAAAGGCATCAAAGCCCATAGGATTTAAAACATTAAATCCCTGCATGCGCATAAATCTAGAGATTACGTCTGAAATAGTGTAAACACGCATGTGTCCCATATGCAGATTACCGCTTGGGTAAGGAAACATAACTAATGAGTAGTAATTAGGATTAGAGCTTCTTTCATTAAAGCTATAAATACCGCTCTCTTCCCAGAGTTTTTGCCATTTTTCCTCTAGGACTTTAGGTAGATATTGTTTTTCTTCTATATGCGTTTTCGACATGGGCTATTTTATTATAGCTGAGACGGGTATACAACTCCATTCTCGGATTTTTGCATATTTGTCAATCCTCCCCTTATTAGTTTTGAGGAAAAATGACCCCTGATATTTTTAATTAATAAGCTAGAAAATTATGCTTATGTTTTTTAGAGAAAAGGCTGAAGAACATAGGGCAGATTTATACAAGCTTCTTGGACTTGCTCTTGCAACACCCTTCTCGGTGATATTCTCAAGTATGCTAATTGATAATCAATATTTAATTAGATGTTTTATGCTTGGGTGGATTGACAAACTCTTCTGCTAGATTAGATAAGCTTAACTATTTATTAATCACGAGTGCCTATAATTGATTTGAATATAAGGAGATGGTTTGAAATGGGCAGAGCTGACATGAGAGATGTGAATTTGGCAATTGAAGGTAATAGAGATAAGAAACCTCTTAAAAATGCAAAGGAAGGTAATGCTGATAGGGATGACGTAGACGCTGCTGCAGACCGTGCTTCTGAACTTAAAAAAATAATTAACAATCGTGACAGTGAAGATAAAACTATACGTACAGGCAGAGGCGATGATGAAATTACGAATGAAAATAGCAAAAACACGACTATACGTACGCGTGAAGGGGATGATGAGATTAATAACGATGATAGTGAGGGTACCACTATACGTGCAGGCAGAGGTAATGATGTAATTAGTAATAAAAACAGTAAAGATTCCACTATACGTGCAGGCAGAGGTAATGATGTAATTAATAATGAGAGTAGTGACAATGCAATTATATATGCACGTAGAGGCGATGATGTAATTAATACGGATACATTAGGAAGTAATACTATTAGGGCTAATCGAGGTGATGATGTTGTCAATGTATCAGTCAAAGAAGGATCTGAAGCTAACCCTAATGGCACTTTGACTATCAAAGGTGGTGCCGGCCATGACAAAGTTGTTCTCTCTGGCAAAGAGGAAGATTATGAGATCAGTAAAAAAGGTAATTATGTCCATATCGATACAGGTGCTCGAATTAAGATTAATAATAAGGTAGAAGAAGTCGAGTTTAAAGAATCGAATACAAATAATTCAGAGACTCCAGCAGAGACTCCAGCAGAGACTCCAGCAGAGACTCCAAGCAGCTCAGCTACTACAAGTGTTGGTCCAAGTATGGAGTATCCTCAGAATAATACTCAGTACTCGGATATGAGCGAAGCTCTAGCCTCTGTTGGCTCTAATAGCCAGAGGGATGATGGGGCTAGTCTGATTGATCCATCAGGCTCAACGACAAGCGAAGCTATTGCGGCTAGTGCATTAGCAGATGTTGAATCTGAAAAACAGATTATTGAAACTGATCTAAATATCTTAGATTCAAGAATAGAGGAACAAACAGCTATACCTGATGAAGCCGATTCAGAAACTGCGGGTTCTCTAATTTCTACTAGAAATACCGTGGCATCTGGTCTCACCTCTACTAAAGATTCCGTATTATCTCGGCTCATTTCTTTAGAATCAGAGATAATTAAACTCAAGGCTGAGGCTGGGGAATAATAATCCTCTAAAACTTATAGACTCTAGTTTTTCCTTTTACATCGAAATAAATAATCTGTCTTTTATGACTCTTAGTACGTTTAAATTGACCTCTCGTTAAAGATTTAGTCGGTGATAAGTCTTTACTTCTAAACATAAGCAGCATTTATCCATCATGCGGTTATCGAATCTAGGAGTTTTTTGTGCTAAAACGCCCTGTGCTTCCCATTCAGTTCCCCTCTGTCTTTTAAATTCTTTAGGAGCAGTTTTCTTTATCGTTACGAAAGCTTCTTTAGCTGGACCGTATAGAAAATAATCTGTTTCGGTGTTTTTTAGAGCGGGGATAATTTTTTTAGCATTATCGAATAAAGCTCTAAGTTCGGCTGCTATTAGCTCACGGGGTGCTACCCTACCTTTTCTTCTAACTGTTCTTGAAGCTGAAAGTGATTCAGCCTGTGAGATATCTTCTATTCTGAGCTTTATTTTATTTAGATTTAGTGGATACTCGTCACTGATTAAGCCTTGTAGTTTCGCTTCAAAATAGCATGGATAATGCAGTTCTTTAGCACTAAACGTCTCTTGAAGGGCTTTTTCATATTCTTGAACTGCTTCATAATTTTCTTTAGCATCATTTAGAGCTTCTGCTGCATTTTCAGTGTTTTCTGTTTCATGATCTTTATAATCACTATGTTTGTAACCTCTGTGCTGAATAGCTGCATGCAGAGCTTTATATATCTGCCATTCGCTAAGTGCTTGTCCTTGAATTAGAGTGGCTAAATCTTATTCTGGATTACTTGAATAATTCATTAAGGCTACTCTAAGTAAAGCTGAGTTATAAATCGTATTAGAATTTTTAGGCGTGTATTCCGTTTTTAACTTATCATCGGCAGCTTTAACTCGAATACTTTTATTCTTATCTATATCTTCATAAAATTCTATTAACGGTGTTAATCCAGCTTCTGACCAGATTTTATTTAACCATAATTCTCTTTCTTTACTTCTCCCCATTCTACAAGTACAATCTATTTAAAGAAGCTAAGGGAAATAAGCTTAGTTAGTAGAAATCCTAATAACTTCTTTATCTTAATTGCATGATAGAACTTTATATCTTCACTAAAGAATCATTAATAGATCCGGGTTTTACTCATTGGGAGCCAAGTCTTGGTAATGCTTTTAAAGATTGTAATTTAGAGATCATAACTGGGAAAATTCGTTCTAGGAGTTTAGATACTAACTTTATTAAAGATTTAAACGAATTTCTAAGAAATTCTCCAGAACTTAGTATATTTTTTAAAACTTTAGATTCTTCAGTCGATATAAGGGTTTCAGAACGTCTACATCATATTCTATTTTATGATTCAGAAACTAATATCCTACACATAGATAGCGAGATTAAATCAGAATTTTCACCTCTCTATCTCTATGCCTTTTATTATGCGAGTCTGAGGAAGTCTAAGGAACAGGATTTTCTCTACAGTAGATTTTATGATTTTATTTCTAAAGTAAATGAAAGTGATTTAAAGAAGCTCTTAAATTTTCTTGAAGCAGATAAGAAGACTACTAAGTATTATGATGCGGGAGCTCATTTAAGCAATTTTATAGAGATAGTTTTAAAAAATAAAAAAAACAAACAGAGTTTAACTGAGATAGAAGAATTTACTTTAGTGCAGATTCTTAGAAACCGCTCCTTAACAGGTGCACAGGTTTATGATATAGAAAAGCTAGAAGCACTGTATCTAAGGCATGCCGATGATCCTTTTTCGGGTATAGCTTGCCTTGATCTATTTAATAGCCTCACTGAGACTTACAGTGAAGAGAGAGCGAAGACTTATTACAAAGTTTTAGACAAAGCTCTTAAGCATTTAGGTTCTGATTTAATTGCTCAGCGTGGTTCTAGGGTTGCTCATGAACAGGGGCCTATTTTAATTAATGCTGGAATACTTAAGGCTTCTAAATTAATTACAGAGAAATTAACTACTCTTAGTAAAGAGATTTATCAATTCTATATTAAGTTAAGTGATGAATTTAGAGATACTTTAAAGAATGAAAGTTCTGTAAGTCTGTCTCAGAAAGAAGAGTATTTCGCTACGGCTAAATTAGATTTGAATATTATTCTTGATGACTTGAGTTTTATTTTAAAGCAAAATGAAATTCCACGAGCAAGGATACTGAAAGCTGTTAACCAGCTTAAAAAATTTATTCAAGAGTTTTCTGATACTCTCACTGATTTCATCTATGAGAATATTAAACAAAGAAGTTCTTATCTAAAATCAGTGGAGGCTTTGAGTAATTTTGATAAAAATTTACATTTGAAAATATTTGATCTTGTTGAGCTTGCTGAAAAAACACCAGCTGTTAATAAAAAGTCTGTAGTCTATGTGCAGAGACTTTCAGAAAGATCGGGGCATATTATTGCAAGGGTTTTACTAGGTAAGAATCTTTATGTTGAGAATGACGAAAACTCTTTTAAACAAAGAGTTTTAGCTATTCCCTATACTTTTGTAACTCAGGATTTTATTTATGTAGCTGATATGGTTGATTCTTTCTTTGAGAATGCTTCTATCTCTATTGTTACTGATCCGGAGACTGCTACGCCTAGTATTAAATGGCAGAATGCTAAAGACTTAGCTATTAGCCTTGCTGAGGGGCTTTATACTGCGATAAAAAATGCTAGTGCTATTAATAATGTATTTCATTATCAATTAGAAACGACTTTATTTGGTCCATTAATAGACGATTTCATTAGATTACTTAAAGATGAAATTTCTACCTATGCTTCAGCTCAAAAGTTAAGCTATGAACTGGTTTTGGCTAGAAAAACATATTATCAAGAGCTTATATTAAATGCTGCTGAATTAATTTTCGATCTTTATCAGTTACAGGATGATTTAGATATTCAAATTTTAAAAACTAAAGTGGATAAATTTTCTGTAATTCTAGAAATCTTATCTACATATAGAGATGCGGAGAAAGATACTGCTAGCTTAGCTTTAATTAAGCACCAGAGCGAAGATCATTTTGCGTACTGCAAAGAAAGGTACTTGCAGTTAAAGAATAATCTAGACTTAAGTCCTAGTGCTAAGGTAAGTGAATACAGTAATTTTCTTAAAGGTGAGATAGATTATAAACTTACTAAAGAGTTTATTGAAACGAAATTTAGATATTTTGATTCAAGTATATATAAAGAGCTACTCTCTGGAGCTGATATAGAGAGGGTTGTAGTCGAGACCGATAGATCCATACCTGCTGATTACTATTTTAATTTTACGGTAGCTCCATCTAGGATTGATTTTGGTAAAAATGTTGTTTCTTCTGTAACTAATTTAATGGGACGTATATTAGGAGCTGATGATAAAGAATCTCTTAATATTGGTAAGAATTATATAGATTTAGTCAGTGAAACTGAAAACTCTTTCTTTGATTCTAGTTCTAGCGCTGGTTCTGCGAAGGTTATTGAAAATACCTGTAGAGCTATACAGTATTCTAAAGCGATTAGTTTTCAGGGAGTTTACCAAAGCTTTGATATAGATGGTTATCAAGTAAGAGATACTATTAATTCAAGAGATAATGCTAAAGTCGGTATTCACATTATGGAACACGGAACTATGGCATCTACAGGCTACTGTATTACTAAAGAACCTTTATTTATTCTTCATGCTTTAAATGATAATAAGTCAGAACATAGACAGGGAGCTTTTTTCGCTGAGCTAATAAAATATTCTAGGATTATTAACGAGACTGGCATATTCCAAAGAATAGAGCTGATGAATAAGGCTATAGATGCAGCTAATTCAAGAAATGGCACAGTGAAAGCTTATCAGGACCTTACCATTGCGTTAAATGCTTCTTATAAAGGTAATGTTTCTGATGAAAGAGAGAATGCTAATCAGTATTTAATGGCTCTTTTATTAAAACAGAAGCGTTTTATTAAAAATACTTCACTTGCTGAAATAGAATCTTTTTATCATGAGCAGATCACTAACCATGAGCTTCCTAAAGAAATAAAAGTTTTTGATCCTTATGTCGATCCAGATATTTTTATGTCTGGTGAATTTAAAAATATTGCAGATGATGCTTTAGATAAGCTATCTGTAGAATTAATAAAACTAGAGCAGCCACTTAATCGTGAGCAGATTATTGCTTCGTTGATAACCTATGGTTCTCAGATTGAAAAATGGCCTTTGATTAAGCGTAATCTAGAGAAGACTGATGAAACTAATGCTGCTCAGCTTCTGATTAAATTACGTGAAATTAGCCCTGAGATTAAGTATTTAGAGACTTATAAAAAAGGTTTTTATAAAAACCCACTCCTAGCTTATCAAGGCGTAGATATTATTCACCTCAATTCTGATCATACCGAATTGATTAGCCTTTTAACTAATTTAGTAAAATTGCGCACGCTAATGAAAATGCGTAATTTAGATTCATTATTGATATTAGTTGATAATCCTCAACAGGCTAAAAAGCCTTTTCTTGACTATGATTCTACTAAAGAGTGGCTTGCACTTGGTGGTACTGTGGCTAGTCATATGGTAGCTCAAAGTATATATGATAAATGGGCAGAGGAAGTCGAGGAGGAAGGAACTTTTGCGAAATTACATATTAAATTTATGCTGCAGAAGTCACTTGACGAGAGTGAAGCTACAATCTATGAGAGTTTCTTTAATGAAACTAAAAAATATATAGATTTAAAGAAAGATCTTCTAAAACAGAAATATCAATCAGCGAAAAAAAGTTCAGTTTCTATAAGGGTTTTAGAAAGATATGAACATAGTATTTGTACTTTAAGTAAGTTAGAGGGAATGAAAGATGCTCGTCTAACCGATGATGATTACTGGAATCATAATTTAAGTTTTGAACAATGGTTAATTCTAGGTGGGCGCTGGGTTCTAAATGGTGAGAGTAAAGAAAATATTAGTTATGTAAGTTCATTATTTAAAGATTTTAATGAGAGAATTCTTAAACTATATGTGCAAAATGAGGAGCCTATATTTATAGAGAATAGTAGTCGAATCGTTAAGCAGGCTGGCTCTACGAAAGAAGCTGATCTAATCAGTACTGATGCTTTCAAGAGCATAGATTTAAGGGCGAAAGCTAAGCAGGAAAATGCTTTTAGAATTTATAAAATAGAGGCACTAAACAATTTTAAAGAAGAATTAAGTGAGTATAGAGAGATTCATCATATTACTAATCTGATTCCTCAATACTGTGCTGAATATTTAGAGCTCATTAGTTCTCATGCAGAATTAAAAGCGAAGATCAGTCAAGCAGCTAAGCTACTCGCATTGTTAGAGGTCTTTGCTAAGTACTTGTCGGGATTCGTTCCTGAGGTTTTGACCTTATGCTCTGGTTTTAGCCTTGCTCAAAATGAATCTGAGCTTAAAGCTGAGTTTATTAATATCTTTGGAGATCATCAAGGTAGTAAGGGGCTGTTTGCTAAATTGGCTGATGCTCTGAAACTTAAGCTAGGTGACGAAGGGCTAGAGATAGCTACTTCTTTTGTTGAGTTAGCCTATTATAATTTTTTAGTTGCTCTTAGTATTTCGGTCGCTGATCATAATTTAATGATTAATCAGTTAGGCATTTTCTTTGACCAATATCTAAATATTCATGAAGAAGATTATCCTCCTTATGCTTTTCATAGACTTTCTGCCGGTGAAGTTTATGGATTTGATAATGAGTATTATTTGTCAAATAAGCTTAGAGAGAAAATGTTTAAGTTAAGTGCTGCTAGTGGTGCTAATATTTATAAACTTCTCTGGAAGCTGGTTTCGGAATACACTGTTCTGCAGGAGACTTCTCAAGCTTATAGAGATTTATTAATCGGTGATTATGAAAATGGTTTGATTCCCATTGGTTATCAACATCAAACTATTTGCATAGAAGAGCGTTTCTGGGATTGTATGAGGGCTTTGAGGAATTTCGTTAGAAATTACCATGACAGGCATCCTTTACCAGTAATTATTAAAGGTGATAGTGCTAGGGCTGATTTGCTATTTGGTTTAAATTCAGCTCAGCATAAGATTATTTATATAGCAGGTATTAGTAGCCCAGGGAAACACTCTTGGGATTTACCTTTAGTTCTGAGGTCTCCAGTATTTAGAGAGGCTAGAGCAGATACTTTTAATCGTGGTACTTTTACGACGATTACTGCTTTTACGCCATATCTTACTGAAGAAGGAAAAATTAGACAGCTTTATACTTCCTTTAAAGTAGAAGAACTCTTCAGTAAAGGTATTGAGTTTGCTGCTCCTTTCGAAAACTCTCATGAAAAGTTTAAGTTAAATGAATATGGCTTTGTGCATGCATTAGTATTGTTGGAGCCATCACCTGGACTGCCAGATCCCGATATTACTATGTCAGCTCACACTCACCCACAGTATATAAGCGGGTTTACTCAAGAGATAGAAGTACCAGAAGTTTGGTCGTATCTTAATATGTGCCAAATGTATGCTAAAACTGAGCTTGCTGCAATTTTAGAGAAAGCACAAATTAATGCTTTGGTTCAGATTAACTTTAAGCAGAATCGTTTTAAAACTAAAACAGAATTATCTCTTTATATAAAAGAAGAGCTAGCGAGATTAAATGCTAATCACTTAGATGAATGGCTTTTGAAATCTAGCAAAGAGTCTGGTGGTAGAGGTATTAGTGATAGGCTCAATATTCGCGTAGATAAAGAAAAAATTCTAGATTTTATTTTAGAACAGTCGACTACTGATGATGTAGTGATGCAGGAGTTTGTTCCTAATAATGCTAAAGCCTTTATTGAAGAGGCTTTTTATGAACAATTGGTGGATAGTTTTTTAGAGGCGGGTTTAGTTATTAATACTGAATATCCTGCTCCTGAGCTTTTCTTTGCCATGCGTAGCTTCCAGAGTTTAACTGGAGTTAAGGGCTATTTATTTTCAGTGAATGCGGGTAAAGTAACTGTGAATGCCGGTCAGGGGGCAAAATTGTTTTATGGTGAACCTATACTTATTATGCCACCATATTTTGCTAATAAGTTGCAGATTCTTCTAGATCACTATGGAGAAAATATACTTAAAAAAGCAATTCCAGAGCATGCTAAGGAATATGCTCGAAAAAATGAGATGAAAATATATAATCTAAAAGGTGATTTTAGTAATTTGTTCATGCTAAATGGTCTCTTTGATTACATCCCATATCTTTATGTAAGTCGAGAATTTTCGCAAAATTCTCAATCTACTGTCTCTGATAGTGATAGCGGAGAATGGATAAATAGTGATTTGAAGAAATTTAAAGTTGTTTGTGAAGAAAACTGCTTTGGTGGACTTAATTATTATTATAATTTCAAAGGTGAAAAAGTTATTTTATGTTCAGGTAAGTCTCAGGCTGAGTCTTTAATTAAATTGGAAACCTTAATTAAAGAAGTGAAAGCTAAGAATTCCAGTCGTATAGAAAAGGATATTGATTTAGATTTAGCTGTTATAGAGCTTAATAGTGGTTTAGGTCAAGCGAACTTGTTGCAAAAAGCTCTGAATGTCGCTGCCTATAAGTATGGTGAATCTAGGGTCGATCAGTTTCTATTTGATGAATGGGTTTATGACTTAGCTCAAGCAGGCTTTATGTTTCATAAAGCTAGGCATGATTCTTAGCGAAAGATTTAGTCTGTTTATTGATAAATATTCTTGTAGCAAAGACAGTTAAAGAGTGTAATAGTATCTTAGATATAGTCATATCAGCATGAGCTAGTTTAGCATCACGCTTGAGGTCTGGGTCGTGATCTGTTTTAGGTATCATTTCGCCGTGACTGATTTCACTAGGGAAGTATTTATTAAAACTACCGAATAAACCTTCTCGATTAAGGTCTTTTTTCACTAATATACCTTCTTCGATACCATGTTTTTTGGCTAAGTTTTTATCAGCCATATTACCAATAAAGCGAGTAAATATATCTCCGAAATATAATATAGGAGTGAATAATGATGTGATTAAACCACTTTCAAAGATCTCTGCTTTCCCTTGCGAGTTCGCAAGGCGGGAGGCATCGTAAGCAAGTCCTTGATTGAAATATATTGCTGATTTAGTCGGGAATAGTCCTTGTGAGAAACCTGTATTTTTAATAACCCAGTTGGCGACTTTGTTACCATTTTCACTCATTTTGTTCAAAGCAATTACTCCTCCTTGAAAAATAAACCCAAAGCCAAGAGACATCCATACTGCTATTTTTTGCAGGGGATTCATGGTATGTTTTTCAGTTTCTTGAACTCCTTTTAGACCAGTGAAGCCTTCTGCTCCTAGTATATGAGTTCTAAATAGGCGGTTTAAGAACGGAATAGATGCCCATAAGCTACCTTTAATACCACTTTCAAAGAATCTGACACGTAGTTGAAATTTTTTTACTTTTTCTATCTCATCTTGATTTGGATTAAAAGTTTGGGTGAATTTTAAAGCTTCATTAGCTTTGAAAAGTTCAACTATTTTCTGCTCTTTACTAAAGCCTTCCATTAATTCAAAATTATTTAAATGGTCTCTGGGACCAGTTAGTAAAATGTTTTCAAGCTCTTTTTTTATAAGTTCTTTGTTTGAAAGGCTTTCAAATGGCAAACGCATAATATTTCTTGCGTCATCATGCATGTGTTTAGGTAAAGTAAGCTTGGCAGCAGTTTTGATGATGCTTTCTGTAACACCAATACTGGAAACATTTAGTACGAATTTTAATAAGCCTTTAAAGGCTTCCTCCGAGGCATTGGCAAAATTTAAAACACCTTCTGAGACGTTGCGGAGTAAGCCTGCCATCGTTGCAGCTAAATCATCACCAAGCGCAGTTACTATCGCATTATATATGGCTGGTCTTGAACTTAAGTATCTATCGGCTCTAGTTTTAAATTTTTTAAATTGATCAGTCTTTGACCAATTCTCGTCATCTGGAATTCCATTGAAAGATCTCAATCGAGATCTTTTTTGTCTAATTGACGTTTGTATGCTTTCTATATCTGATGAACTCTGCTGAGTTGCACGTGAAATATCATTAACCGAGCTCTGCTGCATGGTGGTTAATGGGTCTTGAGTTTTTTGAATCGTAGCTGTTAAGCTCAAATTATTTTTAATCCAAATAAGGTCACCTGAAGACTAGGTGCTTAATTTATTTTTATCCATATTAAATTGTATTACTTTTTGCTTGGAATATGTGTAATTAGTATTAATAAAATAGTTGAAAAATTCTTAATTAGAAATGAATCTGTTACAATTTTCTTTCAGTGGATAATCCAGATAGTTCAGCTAGCCAAGATTTTAGACTTGACACGAAG
This sequence comes from Candidatus Melainabacteria bacterium, assembly GCA_005110385.1. GTDB lineage: Bacteria > Cyanobacteriota > Vampirovibrionia > LMEP-6097 > LMEP-6097 > LMEP-6097. The sequence goes on from DUDT01000004.1 coordinate 66,740, forward strand.
TTAATCTCGATGAGATTTGAAGAAGTCAAGCAGAAGTTGCTCGAAAAATTAGCCCAAAATGCTATATTTCGTAGGGATAATATATTAACTAATGGTCAAATTGCTGATATCGCCTTGGATGTTAAAGAGGTTACTTTATCAGCTGAGGGATTGTTTCTTGCAAGTATGGCAATTCTACATAATCTGCAAGATCAGGTTGAAGCTATCGGTTCTAATTCCTCTATAACTTATTCTTTGCCGTCTACCACAGCTCTACTTGCTTATATTAGGGGACAAGAATTAACATCGTTCTATGTTAGAAATCAGCCAAGGCAGTTTGGCTTTTCTAAATGGATAGAAGGTCCTTTAAAACAGGGATCTAAGGTTTGTCTAGTTCAAGATCAAGTTAGAGATTCAGATACCTTAGTGAAATTAATTAGAAAAGTTAGTGAAGAGGCAGATGCTCAGATAATTCAAGTTATAGGGCTTGTAGATATCTCTAAAGCGGTGGAATCAAGAATGTTTGATCTTGGTATTCACTACACGCCGATAATTCGTTTAAAAGATATTCTAAAACTTATTCCGGAAGCAGAACTTCTGGTTCAAGAAGACTATCATGCTAAAGTTTGATTATCATAACCATCCTCAGGCTCATAGAGATGATCTCCATTACAGAGAAGAAGTCTTGCAGCCATGGGCAGATAGAGCTAGGGCTATCGGTCTTACTGATATAGCGTTGACTGATCATGACAGATATAAAGCTGGAGTTGATTTTAATGAAATTAAGAGGCTTCAGGAACGTAATCCAGATCTTAAGTTACGTGCGGGGATAGAACTCGACAATGATCCTGAAACTAGTACTGAGGGTAAATTATGGACAGAGAAGCACTATGATGACTTGGATTTCATTTTAGGTTCAGTTCACTTTGTCTTTGATTTTCCTTTTGATCATCCTCATTACATCAGTGAGTACGATAAATATAATATCGATGATTTATATATTGAATATTATCGATTAATTAAAGAAACAGTGAAATCTGGTCTAGTAGATTCACTTGCTCATTTAGATTTAATTAAAATTTTCAAGTTCTTTCCCACTAAGGATTTAACGGATTTATATAGTGAGACTTTAGATATTATTAAAGCAGCGGGTGTATCTATGGAAATTAGTACAGCTGGCTACCGCAAGCCTATTGGGGAGCAGTATCCACATTTTGATTTAATTAAAATGGCTAAAGAGAAGGGTATCAGCTTTACTATTGCTAGTGATGCTCATGCAGCACATGATTTAGGTAAAAATTATGATAAACTTGAAATGATTTTAAAAGAATTTAATATCACAGAAGTAGCTGTCTATGAGAAGCATAAGAAAATTATGCTTTCTCCCTTTGCTTCAGAAGGCTTGAAACTTTGATTATCACATAGTCTTTACTTTTAAAAACCACTTTGTCACTTGAAGCTAAGCTTTGAAGTATAGTATTGCCGTTAGAAACTTTTCCGTGTTCGTCTAAATTAATTACGATAAAATCTATGCCATATTTTTTGATTAATTTAGACATCACTTGAATATCGTGAGCTGAGTATATGCTCTCTGCGTCTTTAAGCCTTTCTTTCATAGCTAATGAATATTTCTTGCCGACTGGCATTTTTGCTGCGGAGTTTATTAAAACACTGCGATATGCAAGAGCGGGGATATTATCAGCTATATTTAAAGGAGCTAGTATTAGAGAGTCTTTCGCTGTGCTTTTTATGAATTTATAAATCCTATATTCATTTCTACTAATTCTAATTAAGTTATCGTGCCAAAAATTAAAGCTCATAAATAATACAGAGATGACAAGAATAGTTCTAGCATTATGTTTTAAAAAATGTTTAGCTGAAGTGTCGAGTTTATTCACTATTATTGAATTATCTTCTACTAAACTAGTTTCAAGTTTATAAAAAAAACGCGTCAAAATAATCATCGTTACGGTAGGTGAAATGTAAACTAAATAATGCTTTAGCAGCAGTTCTTCGTGTAAATATCCAGATACAAGTGTATCTGTAAAGAATAGATATCTAATGTAAATTACTAAAACCCCAAAAGCTGTTCCAGAGATAGTTGTAATTAGCTGTATCTTTGAAATCTTCTCTTGTATAAGGTTTTTATATATTAAGTCTAAAAATAGAATAGCCAAGGAAATGATAAACACTATGGGGTATATAAAAGCTTGAATAACTAATGATAGGGAAACCGCTAGCCAAGATCTTTTAGCGAACATCCAGAGAAAGAAAAAAAATAGAGGATAGAAAAAAGATCTCTGTAAGCCACCAGCTAGATTATCAATCATCCAGATGCTCACATTAAAACCAAAGCAGAGCCAGAAAACATATTTACAATCAAAGCGTATTTCAGCTGCTTTAAATAGGAAAATGGTTGAAACTATGACTAGAATTAAAGGTATGAGTTGCGTGATTTCATTTGGTTCTATATTTTTAGGCAGTATATTGTAAATGACAGCTAAAATCGGTGAAATCATTTTAGGCTGAGCGAAGTGATCAGCGATTAGATCATTCGGGAAGAGGCTAGGATCCATTAATCTTGCCATCCAGTATATTTGATTGCGAACGCCAGAATTGATCGCTGTATCGTCAAAAATAGCCCTGAATTGAACGAAAGCAGCAATTGAAAAACTTAAAAATAAGGATAAAAGAAAATACTTTCTTTTAGTGATTTCCATTGCTTAAATTCTACTAAACTTCATTTAAAATAGTAATATATAGAATCCCATAAATTTATGAATAGAGTAATTATTGGAGCTTTGCTTGTAGCATTAGTATTGCTAGCAAACTGGGGAGGCCAGCTAGGCGTCTCTGCTATGGTACTGTTATTCTCTTTAGCGGCTCTGAGAGAGGCTTTCAATATACTTGAAAAACAGGGAATTCAAGTACCAAGAACTTTAATTTTAATTTTCGTCTGTCTTTTTAATGTTTTAGCTTTAATAATTCCAGATTTTTATGAAAAATATTTTTTAATAATTGTATTTTCTCATTTAGCAGTATTTTTTTTATTTACCCTATGCTTTTGTTTACTAAAACTAATAAATATAAAGTTTCCCCAGCTTGGTTTAAATGTTTCTAAAGATTATGAACATTTTATTTCTTCAATACTACTTCTCGTTTATTTAGGATTAGCACCTTCCTTCTATCCTTTAATTAGAGGCTTAGAGCATGGTGACTTATTTCTTCTGACTATTATTTTCTCAGTAGCTTTAAATGATATTTTCGCTCTAGTGGGAGGGAAAAATTTTGGTTTAATTCCTCTTAGTAAAACGATTAGTCCAAATAAAAAAATAGAGGGTAGCTTGTTTGGCTTGCTTATGGGTTCTCTGTGTTTTGCTTTATGTATATTACTTTGTAAACATCAGTTAGATCCACAAATCATTAGTGCGATAGGAAGATTTATGAAGGGATATTTAGGCATCGTTCAATTTAAAGAAACACTCCTTAATTGGTCTTTAGTTTTTATTCTTGGCTTGATTTTGGCGATTATCGCTCAAATGGGTGATTTATTTGAGAGTATGATTAAGCGTCGAGCGAAGATTAAAGACTCAGGTACTTTACTTCAGGCTCAGGGAGGGATTCTTGACAGAATAGACAGCCATTACTTTGTTGTAGGTTTTGCTTATTTGGTGTTTTATTTTTTCATTAGGTAGTTGAATATCCTTGAGCGTCTATCAAAGCTGCGAACTTATTCTTGGCTGCAAGCAGCTCATCATAAGTACCACTTTCTAAAATCTCTCCATTTTCTATGTAAATAATTTTATTACAGCTCTGTATAGTATCTAATCTGTGAGCGATTATTATTACAGTTCTCTCTTTCATTAGTTCTTGGATAGAGGAATACACGAATTGTTGTGATTTATTATCAAGCGCACTAGTGGGTTCATCTAGGATTACTATAGGAGCTTTACTGAGAAAGGCTCTTGCTAAAGAGACTCTTTGTCTTTGTCCTAGTGAGAGCTTTTGACCACGCTCGCCGATGTTGCTATCTATGCCTTCAGGTAGTTCATTTATAAACTCACGTAGATAAGCTTTATCTAAGGCTAGGTTTAGTGATTCATTTATAGTTTCTTTTGAAAGATGTTTTGGTAAAACGATTTCTAAATTCTCTCTTAGTGTTCCAGTAAACAATAGAGGATCTTGGTTTACTAGAGCTATGTAGCGTCTTAGCTGATGTAAGCTTAGATCTTTTATGGAATGAGCATCAACTAAAATCTCTCCAGCATTAATTTCATAGAATCTTGGTATTAGGCTCACTAGTGTGGTTTTCCCACTGCCACTGGGTCCTACTATAGCAAGGCTGGTTTTGGCGGCTATGTAAAGATTTAGATTATTAAATAATCGGGACTGCTCGTAAACTCCAATTTCTGCGTTTTCGCCTGCCTCTACTTTAGATCTAGCTTCATATTCAAAAATCACGTTTTTAAATTCTACTGAGGCTGCAAGAGGTAGAGCTGACAGGTTTTCAGTTCTAGGTTCACTACTATCTTGGGATTGCTCACGATTTTCTTGAATAGGCTCGTCTAGAATTTTATAGACTCTTTCTGAAACACCAAGTGCTGACTGTAATATAGTAGATACTCTCCCTAATCGTTTGATTGGATCATAGAGTAGAATGCTGGTTACGAAAAATGAAGAGAATTCACCGATGCTAATATCGTGCTGCCCGACTGATCTTAGACCAAAATATAGAATAATACTGATACCTAAAGCTGCGACTATATTTGTAATGGGAGAAACTATTGACATGAATAAAAACCAATTGGATTGAAGCTTATAGAGTATTTTGGATTCTTGAGCAAATTTATTCTGTCTCCAGTTCTCTAAATTGAAGGCTTTTATAATTCTCTGATTAACTAGTGTTTCATTGATAAAGCTGCTTATTTGTCCGACATAATCTTGACCACTTTTACTATATTTGCGTATTTGCTTACCGATTTTAATTACAGGTAAGGCGAAGAGTGGGATGGTGACTAGGGTTAGCGTCGTTAATTTAAAATTTATAAAGAGCAACCAACCGAACAAGAAAAGTGCTTTAAAGCCATCATTAAAAAGATTAGTCATAGTTTCAGACAGCCAAGACTGTAAGCTCTGTAAATCACTACTGACGACTGAAACTAAGGAACCTGAATCATATTTCTCTTGTTCTTTTAAAGCCATTTGGTTTAAATGTAAATGAAATTTATCTCTTAAATCTTGAACGATTCGCAGTCCCCATGAGCGAATCGAAAATATATAACTAAGCTTGAAAATAGCATCTATTGTAAAAACTACTACTATGGCTATTGGTAGAAGATTAATGAAATCCCCAGTGCTTAAATATAATGCCTTGCTTAAGCCTGAAGCTGAAAAAATATGTTTAAAATTGAAGAAGCTGATTTCAAGACCGCTTGGATAGTGTTTTAATAAATACTCTTCTGCTTGTTTTGGTATTATAGAAAATTTGGTGGAATTAGAGCCAAGTGCAGAAATCCCATCAATAGAGACTTTAATTAGCCATGATGGTAATATATTTGCTATTCCGCTTAGGAACATGAAGCTAAGTGAGAATATAAAAAGATGATCGTAAGGTCTTGCTGTTTCTCTTAGATTTTGGAATATGCTTTTAGATTTGGATTTCATTGCTTGGATTTAGGTTCTTTAATTTTTGGAAAGCTGCGTAGAATCATCTTCACTAAGATGAAATGGACTGAAGTCGGTGTGCCTGTCATAGTAATCTTCATTCTCACTGCGCTTGAGGAATTTAATTAACTGCTTAGTACCTGGATAAGCTATCACTTCCCATATAACCTTTACTAGATAATTCATTATCATTATTCTGAAAATTAAATTTGGCGGAAAATTAGGATCACCCCAAAAAGCAAGCGGGTAGAAGATTAGAGTATCAACCAGTTCACCTGCTACTGTAGATCCGATGATACGTAAGGCTGTAAATTTACCTTCACATATCACTTTGAGTTTAGCCACCACGTAACTATTACAAAATTCGCCACAGAAAAATGCAAGCATACTCGCAACGCTTACCCTAAAGCTCATCGCAAAGATAGCTTCATATGATGACTGTAAATTCCAGTTAGGGTCTGGTGGTAAGCTTACGAGAATTTTAATTAAAATATTTGAGACTATTAGTGAAATAAAACCAGTCCAGATTACTTGGCGGCTTTTAGCGTAGCCATAGACTTCTGTAAGTAAATCTCCGACTAAATATGATATCGGGAAAAATAATAGACCAGCAGCAAAGCTCACTTTACCTATAAAAGGCAAGTCTATTTGAGTGATTTTAATACTCGCAATAAGGTTACTGAGTAGTAAAATCACTACAAAAATTACTGTAATCGTATTCAGGAATTTATAATTTCTTATCAAGTCTATTATCATAGCAATTAGGAAATATTAATCATGAAAGCTTTAAATCAAGTATTTTTTCTATGTCTAATCTCTGTATTTCTTGTTTCTTGTGATGAAACTAAGATCCCTGCTAAGGTCTTGAAAGTTAGTGATGGAGATACTTTAAGGGTTGCAGTGTGTGAAAAAATAATTCGAGGGGAATGTGTGCCATATTCACATATGGAAGGCTTTATGAAACTGGGGTTTCAGTCAAGCACAAAGTATAAAAATGGGGACTATGGAAAATCTCCAAATATTATTAAATTAAGAATGCTCGGCATGGACGCCCCAGAGACTCAGCAGCAGGACTGGGGTAAAAAAGCGACAGAATTTTTAAAACAAGAACTAAGTGACGATAAATATATTTTTATTGAGACAGATATAGAGCCGAGAGATCGTTATGGTAGGCTGCTTGCTTATGTCTATGATTCCAAGGGAAATAGTATGAATGAAAAGATGCTCAGGGAGGGCTATGCTGAGCTTTTAATTCTTGGAGCTAATGATAAATATGCGACTTCTTTTAAGGCTGCAGAGGCTTATGCAAAGCAGCATGAGTTAAATATTTGGTCTAAAGATGGTGGACTGGAGATGAGTCCTTATAAATATAGGAGGAAGACTAAGGGGAAATTTAAATCAGATAGTTAAAAATAATTTAAAACAAGGGTCTTGCTCATTTAATTTTATAATATAGTTTTGATGACATTTTGCCTTATATACACGACTACAGATTCTAAATCCAATGCAGATTTATTAGCGGAGAGTCTTTTAGAGTCTGGCTTAATTGCTTGTGCAAATATTTACTCTAATGTTAATTCCATATATAAATGGCAAGGCAATTTAGAAAAAAATGATGAATTTGTAATTATCATGAAAACTAAAAATGATAATTATGCAGAGATAGAAAAATTAATTTTAGCGAAGCATAGCTATACTTGCCCAGCTGTACTACAAATACCCATTATGAATGTTAATGTTGCTTATAAAGACTGGTTAGTAAATAATTTAGCCTAGAGGTCACTGCACAAATCGAGCAGTGGTCTTGCCTAGATAAACTTTAATTAAAACCCCACTTTAGAGATAAATTGAATTGCCTCCTGCTTGGAATTCAGTAAGGCATTGCTTTTCAACTGCTTCATAACATTTAAGATGATTTTAATTGCTTGGGGTAGAATCGCTAAGCGATATTCGACGAAGAGTTCTTTGATTTTAGGGTCACTAACCATATACTCTAAAATTATTTTACGTTCCGTTATGGAAGCTGCTTCCAGTCTGATATTTAATGATTGGATGTCACTGTAGATATCTCGGGATCTAGATAAGCTATCTGCTCCAGATAGTATCTGCCCCGTCGTGCCAAGTATTACTAAATTTGAGCTTTCTGAAAACCCTTCACTGATTAAGTCTGGTAAGCTGTTTATACTTAAATCAGTGTGAGAGCCAATGGGGAAAGATTTATATTTTACAGGCTCAAGGTTTATTACTTGTACGAGTTGGTGACTAGCACCACCAGTATCTAATATTAGAAAGTTTTTTAAATTAGGTCTTAATGTGCGAACTTCATCTATAACAGCTCTAGCTCCATAAAGGCATTCTTCTTCTTCAGAAAACACTCTAATATTTTTAAAGCCTCTGTTAATAAGTTCTTTAAGGAAATTCTCACCACTTTTAAGTGGGTCTGCCATGCTGAGCCTTATTGCTGCGGTAGCAAAGACAAGTACTTCTGGGCTGACCACTCCACGTGCTTTTAAGAATGGAAGAATTTTTTCATCTAAGTTTTTTATAGCAACTTTTATAGACTCTGGATTAAGTCTTTTAGCTTTAGTTAAATCTATAAGGTTTTTACCTAAACTGCTTTCAAATTTTTCACTGAAAGCACCAAGTTTGCATAGTTTATAACTTCCGCTTCCAATTTCAAGAACAGTTTGCATTAGTCCATCATAGCTAAAAACTTAGCCGTGTGGGTATCAGTATCCTTAACAAATTGCTTTGGAGTGCCAATCTTTACTATTTGACCGCCTTTAGCACCGCCTTCTGGTCCTAAATCTATAATATGATCACATTGGCGAATCACATCTAGGTTATGTTCTATAACAAGTACAGTGTTTCCAGAATCGACTAAGCGATTTAAGACGAGCAGTAATAATTCTATGTCATGCCAGTGAAGTCCTGTAGTTGGCTCATCAAGTAAGTATAAGGTTTTACCTGTAGACCTTTTAGCAAGCTCGTTTGCGAGCTTAACCCTCTGAGCTTCACCGCCAGAGAGGGTGGTAGCTGACTGACCTAATTTAATATAGTCTAAGCCTACGTCGTGTAAGGTCTGTAATTTGTTTTTTATTTTAGGTATGGCTTCAAAGAATTCTACCGCCGTTTCTACCGTCATTTCTAAAACATCGTAAATGGACTTACCTTTATATTTAACTTCTAAAGTCTCTTTATTATATCTTTTACCTTTACATACTTCACAGTTGATGAAAACTGAGGGTAAAAAATTCATTTCTATTTCGATAAGACCCGCCCCGGAGCAGGCTTCACATCTGCCACCTTTTACATTGAAGCTGAATCTTCCCTGACTATATCCTCTAGCTTTAGCTTCTATAGTTTGGCTGAACAGCTCTCTGATTGGGTCAAAGGCACCAGTATAAGTAGAAGGATTAGAACGAGGAGTCCTACCTATAGGACTCTGGTCTATAACTATAACTTTATCTATATTTTCTACTCCCCGAATACCTTGGATATTATTAGGGAAGGCGACTTTTAATTTTAATTTATTTTGCACAGCAGGTAAGAGTAATTCATTTATTAATGTGCTTTTACCAGAACCAGAGACTCCAGTTACAGCGATGAATTTACCTAAAGGTAAATCTAGAGATAGATTCTGAAGATTATTCGCTTTTGCACCGTCTAGTGTAATCATGTGACCGTTACCATCCCTGCATTTATTAGGAACGGGAATCTGTTTTCTACGTGAAAGGTAAGCTGCGGTTAGAGATTCAGTATTAGTTAATATATCTTCAAATTTTCCTTCAGCAATAAGAGTTCCACCATGTACTCCAGCACCTAATCCTATATCAATAATCCAGTCAGCGTGCCTCATGGTATCTTCATCATGCTCTACGACTAGTACTGTATTACCAAGATCACGAAGATGCCTTAGGGTCTTTAGTAAACGAGCGTTATCACGTTGATGCAAACCAATAGACGGTTCATCTAAAACATATAGAACACCAGAGAGGCCAGAACCTATCTGTGAAGCTAGGCGAATGCGCTGCGCTTCACCGCCAGAGAGCGTTTTAGCTGTACGAGCTAAGCTTAAATATTCAAGTCCCACATCGATTAAGAATTTAAGTCTGACTTTAATTTCATGTAGAAGCTTCTCTGCGATTAGTTTCTGGGTTTCAGTTAATTTGTTATTTATTTGTTCAAAAAAAGTATACAGATCTTCTATGGATAGTTCACATAGTTCATGAATGCTTTTTTTTGCTACCTTTACTGCACGTGCCTCCGCTCTAAGTCTAGAACCGTGACACTCTGGACAAGGTCTTTCTATCATAAATTTTTCTATATCAGCTTTCCATGAATCGGAGTTGGTGTCTTTATATCGCCTCTCTAATTGAGGTATAACTCCTTCGTAGTGAGTTTGATAGTTTGCATAGCCGAGGCTTGGATACTTATCAGTATTTATCGTAATGAGATCATTCTCTAAGCCATGGAGAATGATATGCTGCTTATCCTCGCTTAAGTCTTTAAATTTTTTATTTATTGAGAATCCTAATTTTTTAGAAAGTCCTTCTAGTAGTGCTTCGTAGTAAACATTATTCGTTTTAGCCCAAGGAGCGATAGCTCCTTCTTTAAGGCTTAATTCATCATTCGGGATTATTAATTCAGCAGAAAAATCAAATTCGACTCCAAGCCCAGAACAGTGTGAGCAAGCGCCATGTGGTGTGTTAAAGCTAAATAGTTTAGGATCTAATTCTGGTATGCTACCGTGACCATTAGGGCAGGAATATAGTTCTGAAAATAGGTGATCTTTAGAGCTTTCATCATCAAAGAGTTCTTGGATAATAACTTTTCCTTCACCCTTATTTAAAGCAAGGCTAACGCTATCAGCGATTCTACTTCTTGCGCTATCTTTGATAACAATACGGTCAACAACTAGATCTACATCATGTTTTTTATTTTTATCAAGCTTAATCGCCTCTTCTAGTGTATAGAGTGTTCCGTTGATGCGAATGCGCATAAAGCCATCGGCTTTAAGGCTTGAGAAAAGGTTTTGGTGTTCTCCTTTTTTCCCTTGTAATAGTGGAGCGAGTACTAATATCTTACGTCCTTCTCCGAGAAGCATTATGCTGTCTATTATTTGATCTATAGTTTGGGCTTCTATTTTAGTGTCACAGACTGGGCAATGAGGAGTGCCCGTGCGAGAAAAAAGTAGTCTAAGGTAATCATAGACTTCGGTTACAGTACCGACTGTCGAACGTGGATTATGAGAAGTGGATTTCTGATCTATAGCTATAGCTGGGCTAAGACCTTTAATTTCTTCTACATCGGGTTTATCGAGTTGACCTAAAAATTGTCTTGCATAGCTTGAAAGACTTTCTATGTAACGTCTTTGACCTTCTGCGAAAATAGTATCGAAGGCAAGGCTACTTTTCCCTGAACCGCTTACACCAGTTATGACTACTAGTTTATTTTTAGGAATATTGACATTCAGATTTTTTAAATTATGCTGCCTTGCACCGATGACTTGAATTTGATCATTCTGATACTGATCGCGAACTTCAGGTTCTGCCTTTTGGTTGTTCTCAATAGTACCTTGTAAACATTTAGACATAATCACTTGTGTCAAATTCTGGTGTTTCTAGCTTTAAAGTACTGCTACCAATTCCCATCATATCCATATTAGAACCACCAGCTGGAACTATAGGCCAGACATTCATATCATAAGCCATAGGGCAGTCGATTACTGTCGCTTCCTCATCGCTTATAGATTCTCTAATTATTTCTTCTAATTCATCTCTAGTTTCAGGTTTGTAGCCTTTAAGACCATAAGCTTCCGCCACTTTAGAAAAATTTGGGCTACCGTGTTTTAAATCTACATGAGAGTAGTTTCCATCATAGAAAAGCTCCTGCCACTGTCTTACCATGCCAAGATTATTATTATTAAATATGCAGTTTACAACTTTTAGGTTATAAGCTTTTAGAGTGCCTAATTCTTGAATATTCATCTGGAAACTACCATCACCAGTGATATTTACTACAGTTTCACTAGATCTGTCTTCAGTAGTACCTTTAGAATCTTCAAGTGCAGCAGCAGCTCCCATAGCGGCTGGAAGTCCATAACCCATAGTCCCAGCTCCACCACTAGTGAGCCATTGACGCGGGTGATCTATTTCACAGTGCTGTGCTGCCCACATTTGGTGCTGTCCTACATCTGTCGAATATATAGCTTTATCACCAAGTTCTTTAGAAAAATGTTTTAAAATATGCTGCGGGCTGATATATCTGTCTGAAATAGGGTCATGGTCAAGAGGATACTCTTTTTTCCACTCGTCTATTTTTTTAAGCCATTCTTCGCTATTGACTTTGCGATTATTTATCTCTTTAAGAAGATCTTTTAATATATGGTAAGCATCGCCGACTATAGGTATATCTACCTCTGGACGCATATTTTTATTTTTACCTATTTCAGCAGGGTCTATATCTATATGGATAATATCTGCGTCTGGAGCGAAAGCTTCTAGCTTTCCAGTCACTCTGTCATCGAATCTAACTCCTATACCTATAAGTAAGTCACAGTTATAAACGGCATAATTAGCATAAGCTGTGCCATGCATACCGAGCATACCCATAAATAATGGATGCCTATGAGGTATTACCCCTTTCCCCATAAGAGTGGTAGTCGCTGGTATCATACAGCTTTCAGCTAATTCTTGAACTAATTTAGAGGCACCTGCGTGAATTACACCGCCACCGATATAAAGAACTGGTCTTTTAGCTTTTAGAATTTTATTTACAGCCAAAGTGATCTGGCGAGGATTTCCATGAATTTTAGGTTTATAACCTTTAATGTCTGGCTTATAGTTATCTGTGGTGTTTTCATTAGTGACAGTGTAAGCACCATTTAGAACGTCTTTTGGCATGTCTACTAATGTAGGCCCTTTTCTACCAGTAGTACTTATATGAAAAGCATTGGCTACGCATCTAGCGAGGTTTTCAGGTTTTTTTACCAAATAACTATGTTTTACTATGGGGTAAGTAATTCCAGAAATATCTGCTTCTTGGAAAAAATCACTTCCAATACCAGCTGTAGGCACTTGACCTGTTAAGCAAACTATTGGAGTGGAGTCCATGTAAGCATTTGCGATTCCAGATACTAAATTAGTACTGCCAGGTCCACTAGTAGCTAACATTACACCAGCTTTGCCACTTGTAGTCGCATAGCCTTCTGCTGCATGGCAGCCACCTTGTTCATGTCTGACTAAGATATGTAATAAATGTTCTTCATTATAAAGTTCGTTATAAAGACCCAGTAGGACACCACCAGGGTAGCCAAAGAATCTTTTCACACCCTGTTTTCTTAACTCTTTTAACAGAGCTTTAGCACCAGTAGTTATTTCTGCGTTTTCTTTCATGTTTTGAACAGAGCTGGAATTAACTTAATCTAATTTGCTCGTCTCTAAATCTAATTTTAGCTTGCTGTTAATGTTTTTTGTAGGGAAAGATATTGAAAGCTTTATTTATCAAAAAAATATATTTACAGCTTTTTATTCTATATGGGATTGTCCGAAAATAGAATCTCATAGAAATTACCTGTAAAAGGGGTATTTTAATTGGCTGTAAATCAGACCACTATTAAGCCATTAACGGGAGAATACTCAGTTACAGTTCCGTCTGTCGGTATAGATAGTTCTGGGCGTATAGTCCCATATTTACCAGAAACTGGAAATTCTAATAGCGAAACTCGCGAAAATGCTTCAGCGTTGGCTGTTATACCACCTCATGCTTCAGCTTTAACAGCGCCAGCTTCTGCCGATAATACTAAAATTTCTCCTTATCAAGAAGCTATTGAAGAGATAACAAATCCTTCAGATCCCAAGAATTTAAATCTCGATCCGAAAGCCTCTGGTGCTTGGCTTGGTGGTTTAGGATTTTTAAAAGACTCAGCCGCAAAAGTTTTTAATTTTGCTTCAGGCCTAGTCGGAGATGCGATTCCAGCTGCTGGTTACGCTTTAGATAAGGCTGGAACAAGTAAAAAAACTAATAGTTTACTGACGCATTTAGCTTTAGGTGGAGCTGGGCTTTTAGCTCTCACTTCAGCTACTGATTTTATTAATACTTTTAAAACTTGGTTTAAATGGCAAGATCCAGCAGTACCTGGAGTTGTAGATGTTACCAATGGTCTTGCAAAAGTAGGCTTAGCTGGTTTAATTGCTGGCAAGGCTATCTCTGGTGAATCGATAGAAAAAAATGAATTAATTTATGGTGGAGCTGGTTTAGTTTTACTTAAACTTGTAAAAGATGCGATGAAAGGAGTTGGTCCGTTTGCGAGTATACCTGGGGTTAAGGATTTAATTTATTTCACGAGAGATAGTATAAAAGCTTTAGGTAGCGGTTCTGGAGCAGCAGAAGGCAAAGTTCCACAGCAATAAATTAGAGACCGCTGCACAACGTGCAGTTTCAAGGCTGAGGAGGACGAATGACCGCAGTGTACTGCTGGTACATGAGGATCATGAGGACGACGAAAACGCAGAAAATGGAGTTGTGCAGTGGTCTCAACTAGCTAAGTAATTTATCTAAACAATCATTAACCAACTGTGGTGCAGCTTTACCTTGAGTGATCTTCATAACCTGACCTACGAAAAATCCTTTGATCTTTATATTACCTTGCTTGAACTGCTCTGCTTGAGTAGGATTGGCTTTTATGATATCAGAAATTATCGCTTCGATTTCAGCTGGATCTGCTATCTGAGCGAGACCTTCTTTTTCTACTATCGTTATAGCAGAGCCGCCTTTCTCTAAAAGCACGTTAATGATAGATGTTTTCGCAATATTGTCCGAAATGGTTCCATCTTGAATCAGATTAATCATTTCATTTAAGTTTTCAGCAGTTAATTTAGTTTCATTAATCGAGGTTTCATTAGCATTTAAGTATGCAGATACCGAACCAGTTATCCAGTTGGCGACTTTTACTGAATCAGAGCCTAAAATAATAGTTCCTTCGAATAGAGAAGCTAAAGCAAAATCATCACTAATAATAGTGGCAGCCTCTTCTGTAATAGCGAATTCAGCGACGTATCTAAGTCTCTTTTGGCTAGGTAGTTCTGGTAATTCCTCTTTCGTCTTAGTAATAAAATTTAAATCTATGTTTAATGGAACTAAGTCTGGTTCTGGAAAGTATCTGTAATCATGTGAGTCTTCTTTGCTTCTCATAGAAAAGGTTTTACCAGAATTTTCCTCAAATAACCGGGTTTCCTGAATCACTTTTTCACCTAAATCTAAAAGCTGTGACTGACGTTTGAATTCATATTCAATGGCTCTAGTTATAGATCTAAAGCTATTAACGTTTTTTATTTCAGCTCTAGTCCCATATGGTTCCCCTGCTTTATTTAAGCTAATATTAATATCACATCTAAGTGAACCCTCTTGCATATTACCGTCACAGACATTTAAAGCCATTAAAATTTTACGTAATTCTTTTACATAAGCCACAGCTTCTTCACCACTGCGTATATCTGGAGCTGAAACTATCTCTATGAGAGGAGTTCCTGCACGATTTAAATCCACTAAGCTGTAATCTGAGCCATGAAGCCTATCAGCACTATTGTCTGAGTTGTGAACTAATTTACCAGCATCCTCTTCTATATGGATGCGTACTATACCGATATTTTTATCGAATATTTTTAATTTACCGTTAGAACAAATTGGTTTATCAAACTGGCTTATCTGGTATCCTTTTGGTAAATCGGGGTAAAAATACTGTTTACGATCAAATTTACAGTTAGGGTCTATTTTGCAATCGAGTGCAAGACCAGCTTTAGTCGCAAATTCTACTACTTTTTTATTTAATACAGGTAATACGCCAGGGTATCCCATGCAGATTGGGCAGGTATTCTGATTAGGTTTAGCTCCAAATTTAGTCGAGCAGCTACAGAAAAGCTTGGTCTCAGTTTTCAGCTGGGCATGAACTTCAAGCCCGATTACCATTTGATACTTTGTGTGAGTAGTCATCAAGAAAGATTTTAACATTGATTAAGGGCTCAGTGGAAAATGCTAAAACCTATCACTGAATTTTTAACTACTTCTAAGAAAAATCTCTTTAGAAATAATCAACCTCTGAATCTGTGAAGTACCTTCATAAATCTGATAGATTTTAGCATCACGCATTAATTTCTCTACTGGGTACTCTTTAGAGTAACCATAACCACCATAGACTTGGACTGCATTAGTAGCTGATTTCATTGCTGCATCAGCAGCAAACGCCTTCGCAAAAGAAGCGAATTTAGTGTTTCTTTCACCTCTATCTATCATCCAAGCTGATTTCCAAGTTAATAACTGAGCGGCTTCGTGCTCCATAGCCATTTCTGCCACCATAAAACTCACAGCTTCGTGCATGGCTATAGGTACCCCAAATGAAGTTCTTTCCATGGAGTATTTAATAGAGTAATCTCTACAGGCTTTAATAATACCCACTGCACCAGCAGCTACTCCTGGGCGCGTTCTGTCGAAGGCTTTCATTGATATTTTGAAACCATCTCCTTCTGCACCGAGTAAGTATTTAGCTGGGATTTTAACATCTTTAAAAGTTACTGAGTGAGTGCTACTTGCTCTCTGTCCCATCATATCTTCTTTTTTATTAACTATAACTCCAACGGTGTCCGCTGGTACTACGAATGCAGAAAGTCCTTTATGACCTTGATTAGCATCTGTTTGAGCTAATACATAGAACCATTTAGCATATTTAGCACCAGTTATCCACTGTTTGTTACCATTAATGATATATTCATCGCCTATTTTTTTAGCTGTAGTCTGCACTCCAGCTACATCTGAGCCGGCATTGGGCTCTGTTACGCAGTAAGAAGCGAATTGTACTTCTTCCATCATCGGCGCTAAAAATTCTTTATTGATTTCATGATTATCTACTGCTATGAGTGGTGCTGATGCTAGCATGTTGGCTCCCAGGGCAGTGGCTATGCCAGTACAGGCAGCCCCTAGCTCCTCTGCGATAATACATTCTTCTAAAATTCCGAGATCCAGTCCACCTACATATTCAGGGAAACCCGGATTCATTAGCCCCACTTCAAAGGCTTTCTGTGCTATTTCTAGTGGGAATTTAGACTCTTTATCGTGATGTTCTGCTTGTGGCAGTATCTCTTTTCTTGCAAAATCGCTCGCTAATTTTTGAAGTTCCTTCTGGGTTTCATTTAGCTCAAAATCAATTACCATATATTGATTTTATTCCACACTGCGTGATTTGAAAACTGTCATGTAGTATTTTGTCTGTTTGAATATTTTGGTAACAGTATGATTAAACTTTAAGGATTTGCTGAAAAACACTAGATATTTTAAATTCCCTAAATTTTTGGTATACAATATAACCCTAGAAGAAGGAATTTAACTGTGAGACTATTTGAATTTGAAGCTAAGGAACTTTTTAGAGAGTTAGGTATACCTACTCCAGTGGGACAGACTATTAAGTGTGCAGAAGAGGTATTTTCTATACCAGCTAAGTCTTTTCCTAAAACGCTTAAAACACAGGTGTTATCTGGTGGTAGAGGTAAAGCTGGTGGGATTAAGTTCGCTGATAATCAAGAAGATGCTTACCATAAAGCACAAGCAATTTTTAAATTACCTATTAAAGGTGAATTACCTAAGACTATTTTAGTAGAACCGAAGGTTACTATTAAAAAAGAAATTTATTTAGCGATACTAATCGACAGAGCTTATAAAGGTCCTATCCTTATGGCTTCTGCTGAAGGTGGAATTGAGATAGAAACTTCTGAAAATATTCAGATAGTTCCAGTTCCAGGAGCTAATTATTCTAATTTTTATGCTAGAGAGTTAGCTGCTAAAGTTGGTTTACAAGGGATTCAGCTAATTAAGTTTGCAGCTATTGTAGATAAGCTATGGCAAGTATGGACTAAATTTGACTGCGATTTAGCTGAAATTAATCCACTTATCATAGATGGTGACGATAATTTCATCGCCTTAGATGGAAAAGTTACTCTAAATGAAGATTCTATAGGTAGACATCCTAGATTCGCTGGTCAATTAGTTAATCACTTATCTGATTTAGGCGATAGAGAATTTAGAGGTAAAATGTGCGGTCTAAATATAGTTGAGCTTGAAGGAAATATCGGCATACTTTGTAATGGTGCCGGTCTTACTATGGCGACTATGGACTTGGTTTTACATAAAGGTGGTAAGCCTTCTAATTTCCTAGATGTAGGTGGTGGTGCTAATAAGGATCACGTAAAAAGAGCTTTAGATTTAGTTTCTTCTAGTGACGATGTTAAGGTACTATTAGTCAATATACTTGGTGGTATTACTGCCTGTGACGAGGTTGCAGCAGCTTTAGCTTACTATAAAGAGATAAGACCTGATGCGAAGATGGTTGTAAGATTAGTTGGTAATAATGAGGATAAGGCTAAGGCTATTATGGATAAGGCTGGCATCCCGATGACTAATATTTTGGAGAAGGCAGTAGAAGAAGCTGTTAGCTTAGCAGCTAAGGCTTAATTACAGAGAAACGAATATAATAAGAGAGTTGAAAAATGGCAGTACTAATTAATAAAAATACAAACGTAATCGTACAGGGGATTACAGGAACTATGGGTGGAACCCATGCTCGTTTGATGAAAGCTTACGGCACTAATATCGTAGCTGGGGTTACTCCGGGGAAAGGTGGACAAGATTTTGAGGGTATTCCAGTCTTTGATACAGTTTACGAAACGACTAAACACTTTAGAGTAGACTGTTCAGTAATTTTCGTTCCACCATACTTTGCTTTAGATGCTGCTTTAGAAGCTATCGAAGCTGGGATTCCTTTAATATCGGTTATCACTGAAGGTTTACCACCGCAGGATGCTGTTAAATTGCATGCTGCCGCTAAAGCTAATGGTACTTTAGTTAATGGTCCTAATTGCCCTGGTATTATCACTCCTGGTGAGTGTTTGATAGGTATTCACCCTGGATCTATTTATAAGCCAGGTAAAATAGGTTTAATTTCTAGATCTGGTACTTTGACCTATGAGATTGGTTTAGGTTTAAAACAGGCTGATATTGGTATTTCTACTGCTATTGGTATTGGTGGTGATCCGATTATTGGGATAGATCAGATTAAATCATTAGAACTTTTCCAGAATGATCCAGAAACTGAGATGATTATTCTTGTGGGCGAAATCGGTGGTTCTGCTGAAGAAGAGGCTGCTGAATATATTAAATCTAATGTTAGAAAGCCAGTAATCGGTTATGTAGCTGGTGTTACGGCACCCCCAGGAAAAAGAATGGGGCATGCTGGAGCTATTATCGCTGGTAATAAAGGTACGGCTAAGTCTAAGAGAGAGGCTTTTGAGGCTGCTAATGTAAAAGTTGCGGATACCCCTTATGAGATTATTGACTTAGTGAAGCAAGAATTAGCTATACTAGCTTAGTTCAAGTAATTTTCTGATGGATATTTCTGTAATAACTTACTCCGTTTTCATTCCTCTACTGAATGAGCTCCACACACTTCTAAAGACTATCGGTTTAAATAGTCTTGGCTGGTCTATAGTCTTTCTTACAGCTATTGTAAAGCTTATATTGACGCCTCTTACTTTTAAACAGATTAAAAGTACGAAGAAGATGCAGGTAGTACAACCTAAGCTTAAAAAGCTTCAGGAAGACCTTAAGAAGAAAGAGGAAAAATTTAAAGATAATCCAGAGAAGCTTAAAGACTTGCGTTCAAGCTTTCAGCAGGAAATGATGTCTTTTTACAAGGATAATAAAATTAATCCATTAGGTGGATGTTTACCATTATTAGTTCAGATGCCTATTTTGATTGGTTTATTCTGGACTTTTTCTGGTACGCCTTTTAAAGATCAGCCCATATTCATGGATGTAAAGGTAGTGAAAGCAGCTGATGCTCATAAAAAAGAAGTAAAAGCTTCTACTAAAGCTGAAATCTATGTTAATGCTGAAGGTAAAAGGGCTAGAATAGCTTTAAACAGTAAGTCTGTGACTTTACTTGAAGGTGAAGAATTTATAATTCAACCGACTAAATTAATGGGCGATGCTGAGTTTGATAATAGTTTAATTAAATGGGGTTTCTTCGGTGATAAAAAAGAAAATGAATATGTTTCTTTAGAGACTTTGCCTGATGGTACGGCAAAGGTGCTTGCTGTAAAAGCTGGTGGTACTGCTAAGGTACAGGCTTATTTACCAGCCTCGCAGCAGCCAGAATCATTCTTCTTTATTAAAGACTTCGGTACTACTGGTGTCTATGATGTAAAGAAAGGCACTTTTAATTTCGATGTGTTAATTCTGGTCGCTTTATTTGGTTTTAGTGTCTGGCTTTCATCATATTTAAATGCTCCTAAATTTCCAGATGATCCTAAAAAAATAGAAGAAGATCCGCAGCTAATGATGCAGAAGACTATGACAAGTATGATGCCAGTGATGATGACGGGTATGATGTTCTTTATTCCACTACCAACGGGTGCCCTGCTTTATATGATAGTAAGTGGTTTCATACAGAGTGGCCAGACTTATTATGCGATGAAGCATTATGATAAGAAGCTTACAGAGCAAGCTTCTTGACTGAAATAGAGTCATTCTATACAAGCTTCATATCGAATGATTCTATATTCATTTGATATTTTTGATTACGGAAATTAAATATAATTTCTTCTGAGCCTTGAGCTAAAGCAGTTTCTCTTAATTTAAGAATATTGCTAAGTTCTCCAGGTGTGATATCTAAGTCGCTTAAATTTACAGTTTCGCTTTCATTCACCTTTGTGACATCACTATTTATCAGTGAAGCGAAATTATTTAATGCATTAGAACCGCCACTCAGATCTTTAACGGACTGCTTCAGACCTTGAAGTACACCTTTGCCGATATTTGTCGCTAGAGTGCCAGTGAGGTTGTTAAAAAAAGTCATATTATTTTCCTCCTGTAGTGGTCGGAGCTTTACCCATAATTACAAAATCTCTAATTTCCTTAATGCTAAGTTTTAATCCTTGTAATTCAGTCGTGAGAGTCGTATTCAGTTCTTTAACAGCTTTAGTTTGCTGTGCAGCTTGTTCAACTTGAGCTATAACAGCTTGCTGTTGTACGATTTGATCAGTTTCTACTGTGTCAAAAGGGCTCTGGTTCTGTAATTGAGCTGATAGTAGCTTGATAAACATGTCTGGATCAAAATCACTGGTTGCCCCACCATTGATTTTAGTGGTAGCAACTGCTTGATCTATAGCTGCTTGATCTATTATTCCACCTATTGGTGTATCCTTGGTTCCTGCTTTTGTGGTTCCAGCTATTGGTGCTGGTGTGGTTGTTGTGGGTGGTGTGGCTCCTGCGGGACTTACTGGCATAAATTTTTCCTTTTAAATTTTTTTTATTTTTTAATTACCTTATGGATAGTGGCTTTTACCTTAGAATGCTGAACAACTCTGTTTGAAAGCTGTACTGATCTTTAGTCCTGTCATCTTGCTGACGCTGATTACTTTCTTGTCTTTTTTTCTGCTCCTCTCTCCCTTCATTAAAAGAATTTTTCCCTTCTGGGTTTTTATCGTTTAAATTACCTGAACTGGATTTACTAATATTGATATCACTGATAGAGACACCTTTATCACCTAGTGCTGCTGTAAGTTCTGATATTTTATGCTTTAAAGTCTCTTCTGCTGCTTCATTGGTCACGCTGAGTTGAATTGAGATCTGCTGATCAGCATTTTTACTGATGGTGACATCTACTGTCCCGAGCTCTTCTGGATTGAGTTTTATTTTTAGCTCTCGACTAGAATTAGGGTTCGTATCTCTAACTAAGTCTGGTAAAGTTCTTACCAGCTCTGCGGCTTTCATAGCCGTATTTATAGTTTCTGGATTGCGGCTGTGACTGAGTTTTACTTCTTTATGAAAGAGTAGATTATTGTCTTTATTTTGACTATCGCTGTTAAGAGGAGCTTGATCTACCTGTATGGATTCTAAGCCTATGCTAGATAGGCTTTCATCATTTCCTATGCCTTCTTGTTTAAAATCAACCTCTATTTTAAATTCACTATCTAAATTACCGAGTAACTGGAAAATTTCTGTTTTTATGCTTTTAGTCTCATCATCACCCAGATCCGAGATAGATTTATTTATATTTTTCAACTGAGCATTAAGTTCTTCACTGAGAGCGGAACTGACTTCTAGTAGCTTAGTTACTTGTTCATTTTTATCGCCAAGTTTAATTATTTGGTCTAACTTGACTTCTAGTTCTGGATTAAGCTTTGGTAACTGTGTTTCAGAATCTAGGGCTAATTTTTCTAAAGAAACATCACTGATATTTATATTCTCGATTTCTTTATTTAAAATGCTTTGCATTTTCTCTAATTTATCTGAGAGTGCTGAAACTACTTCATTTAAAACTACTGCTTTGAGCTCAGGAGCCTTACCAGCCAGCTCAGGGCTATTTAAAAGTTGATTAACGAGTTCGCTTATTGGTGTGGTAGTTTCACTATCACCTGAACTGCTTAAGCTAATTTCATTAGCGTAGCTTTGTAATAAGCTGTTGATCGCAGGGCTATTAGTGTGTTCTGCTGCCGTGATGTCTATATTCTGAGATATGATAAAACCTTGCTCCGCCGTGCTAGTAGAATCTTTAAGCTCTGGTGTTGGTGGCACTTGTGCTATCTGAGTTTGCTGTATAAATGTGATTAATGCATTCAGAACCTCTTTGGTGACTTCTTTTAACTCTTCTTTGTTAATTTCGCTTTCATTGTTATCTGATTTTTTACTAGGAGACTTATCTGCTAAAGTCTTATCGAAACTATTAGCTTCGCTTTTTTTGGTCTCATTTGTAGCATTGCTGCTTTTATCTAAATTTTGAGTGCTAGAAACTTCAGCTTCTATAGAATTTTGTTGTTTAACACCTTTACTAGAAGCCTTATCCTGCCCACTTTTTTGAAAACTATCACTGCGAGAGGATCTCGCATCAAGCTTGGCATTAGAGGAAAAGCTAAGCGCTTGCACGGGATTTACTGACTTTAGGGGATTTAGAATTTCCTGCATAGTTAATATTCATTAACCCTGAAACGAGTGGAAACTAAATCATCTATTTCCTTTATCTCTTCCTGTAAAAGCTCTTTTTTATAGTCTTCTAGTGCATTTTCTTTCATGATTTCTAGTCCTTTTTCATCACGAGAGTACTGCACTAGTTTTTTTTGTTCTACTTGGACTAATTTTTGTCTTTTAGCTAATCTAACTGTTTCTGTATTTCGTTCGTGCTGAAGCTTTTGACCGAATATTTCTTTACTTTGATGATCAAGAAGATTAAAGCCCTCTTGGGCTTTTTGAATCATAGTATGGTAAACCTCTTCCTGTTTATCATCTATGGCTGTGATCTTATCTTCGATCTCACGATAACCTTGTAATGCTTTATTGTATTGGGCGAGCTGTTTATCTTTCAGTATCTTTTTGTACTTTAATACAGCATCTAGCCTAAACTGAAATTTCTTCACTTCACTTATATTTGTTTAATTCAGTACTTTTGATCTAAGCTTTTTGGTGTGTTTTTTCAGATGTATTCACTATTTCTAAATTTTAATAATTATTCCTTAAAAAGGACTTTAGATACATACTTTCTTGTGGTATTATAATCTAGCGTTGATCCCAAGTAGCTCAGCGGTAGAGCTATCGGCTGTTAACCGATCGGTCACTGGTTCGAATCCAGTCTTGGGAGCCATTTTTAAGAGTCAGAATACAGTGAATCACCAGACGTTCCGTGCGGGACTAATTTATTATATCTTATAGATAAATTTTTGCTTTGGGTGGTCGGTAAAAAAATAATTTAGTTACTTTGGGTAATCGGCCATTGCTGATTCGACAAAAAATGATATATTAAGACTAGATACCAAGAGAAAGTGATATTTCTCCTAAGGTCCAGATAAGCCAGTGGGTAGCTCATAAGAGTCCATATATAGCTGAATCTGGGTAGCCACTGGTCTATCATCATAGTCTTTTGTATCTTTTTATAGTTAGATCTATTTAAATCCGTAATAACGGGGAGTTTGGCTAGTTCTAATTTTACTAATATTTTCTTCTACATGAATCCGTAGTAACGGGGAGTTTATGTATAGGGCGGTATAGTAAACAGTTTTTAGCTCAATGAGCCTTGTGCGTTCATTGGAAATTTATATTATTAAAGGACAATAAAATGACTTTTGAGAAAGAGTTTTGCAATTCTATTGCAGTAGCCAGAGGCTTTACAAAAACAGATCAAAAAATACATAAACTAAAACAAAAGATCCCAACACAACATAAATCAGTAATAGAAGCATGGGATCAAGCCATGAAAAATGCTGCATCTTGTTATGGAAGAATAGTAGGACCGAATACTAGAAGGATTTACTTTAATGCTGCGGTTAAATTCTTTAAATACGTGAAAAATGATTATTCTAATCTCTATCAAGCCTGTGTAATGGCTATAGATGAATGCAGACCAGAGCAGTTTTCAACTCGTAAGCATATTAAGGAGGCTGGGATTAGCTTAGCCAAATTTTTAATTTATAAAGGAGAGCTATTAAATGACTAATGAATTAATTGAGTTAATCAAATCTGTAAATCTAAAAAAGGTAAAGGAAGCTCATGTCAAATTAAAAGATACGAAAATTAAAAGAACTATTTCTAGGGTAATAGATACCTTAAGCTTAGAGGATTTAGGAAAAGCTCTAGAAACTAACGAAAGACTTTTAACTAGTGAAGCTAATAAAGAGCTAAATAAAATTATTATGCTCTTTGCTTTCTGGACTGCTTTTAGAGCCTCTGAAATTATTAACCTAGAAATAACAGATATAAACTTAAAAGCTAATCGTCTTCTAGTAAGACAGGGGAAAGGCTCTAAAGATAGAGAAACGGGGATGAGTAAAGAGATTAAGCCACATTTAGAAAGGTATCTAAATGAGATTAGACCACAGTCTAAATCATTAAAAGCTTTTCTTTTATCTGATGGGCGGGAAATTACTTTAGACAGGCTAGAGAAGAGAATTAAGTATATCTTTAAAAAAGCTGGTCTTAAAGGTTTATTACACAGCTTTAGACGTGGTGCTTTAACTCATTATGCTAATCGTGGAGTGCCTTTAAGCCATCTTCAGATTATCGCAGGACACGCAAATATTCAGACCACTATGAGCTATGTAAATCACAAAGTAGAAGAGGTAATCAATGCACAGATTAATTGGTAGTGATTTTAAAAGCATAAATAATAATTTAAACAAACCAACAGGAGACAGTATTATGGACAGTTTTAGATGTTCGATCAACGATAAGATAATTAATAAAGATCTAGATGCTCTAAAGAAGCATAATTCAAACTTTCAGGAAATTGAGCTTAATATTCAGGAGTTATTAGAGAGTATTAGTCAAGGTAAAGCCTTCTCTCCAATAGCATTTAAGGATAATACTAGAACTGGTAAGAATTTCATATCGGCTCAGCTCTTAGTTCTAGATTTTGACAATTCCAATCTAAAAGAGACTTTAGGGCATGAATATATAAAAAGCCATGCTAGTGCTTACTATACGACACCTAGCCACAGAGTAGGTTCTAATGGTGATAAATTTAGAATCATTTTTCAAGTACCTGAAATTATTACAGATCAAGAGACGTATAAAACTTGTTTGGAGAATTTGCTAGGGAAATTTCCAGAGGCAGATCAAGCCTGTAAAGATACCGCTAGAAGCTTTTATGGTTCTAAGAATTGCATTTATGAATACTGGAATAAGAAAATCAGCTTAGAAGAATTTGAAAATCTAAAGATACCTAAAATTACCAGAAAAAAAAGTGAGAAAAGGCTGTCACCCCTGTCACCTGTCACTGATGAAAAACTATTTAATGAAATAAGAGACATGCTAAAGTCCATTCCAGCTTCTATCACTTATGAAGAATGGCGTAATATAGTCTGGGCTTTATGTTCTAGGCTTAACCCTGAAGAAGTCAGAGACTTAGTTAATTCATGGAGTCCAGATTATAAGAATGATGGAGAGCATTTAGAAGAATTAATCAGCAGATATGACGGCAGTATAACGATCAGGACTCTTTACTATCATGCTCAAAAACATGATTATGATTTACCTAAGCACTACCTAAAAAAACTAACAGCAGGGCAGGCAGTGGAAGAAGAATTAATTAAAAGAAAGAATCGGATAATTATTTCGGTCTCTGGTTTACTGCATGAGTATAAGAACGGCTACTATGAGCCAATTAAAGACACTGAGTTTAATAAGGAAGTATCTAATTTCTTTAAGGAGTATATTACTAGTTTCAAGACTGGAGCCACTGATTATGCTAAGCCCTGCCATACAGAGGAAGCGTATAAATATCTAGTACAGAGTTATGCAGTAGATATAGATAAAATTAATCCAAGTGGGATAAACCTAAAGAATGGCTTTCTGAGACTAGCTTATGATGAAAGATTTAAGCCAGTTTTTACTCTAGAAGAGCATAAGCCAGAACAGCTTAATATCTATATCTGTGATTATGAATATAGTCCAGAGGCTAATGATTCAGACTTAAGCGGATTCTTAAATAATGTCTTAGATAAGGTAGATCAGGAGATCATTTTAAGATTAGTCGCTAGCTGCTTAGATATTAAGACTGCTCGCAAACATGCTGGTAGAGGGCTAAAAGCTGTAATAAATTATGGGGATGGAGCTAATGGAAAAGATACTCTAAGAGAGATCTTTACTCAGCTAATCGGGAAGCATAGATTTACTAGCATATCCTTGCAAAGCTTTAAGGAAGCTGATTCGGGAAGGAGATTTGGGATTTTTGATTTATATCGCTCTGCGATTAATTGGTCCTCTGAGAATAGTGCGATTAATACAGATAAATCACAGACCCTAAAAGCTGCGATTACTGGTGATCCTATACAGCTAGAGAGGAAGAATAAAGATCCGATAGAAGCTAGTCCTAGAGCGATTTTCTTTTTTAATATGAATGGAACACCTAATATTAGTTCTCTAAGCGAAGCCGTGAAATCTAGGTTATGCCCTATAGAATTTAAAAATACTTTTAAAACTAATCCTAATCTGAGTATTAGCACTGAGAAGAAGGCGGACCCGAGATTTAAAGAAGATCCAGAGTTTATTAGAAAGACTATTCTGCCAGCTCTACTGAACCTGATTATAGATTCTTTCAGTAAATTATTAGATGAAGGGATAGATTATAGCTCTAAAGAAAAGCATTTCGAGGATATAGCTAGAAGTAATAATCATCTATTAGAGTTTATTGGGGAATTGTCTTTAGTGGAATGCTCTTTAGATCAAGGTCTTAGCGTTGGTGAAATTTATGAGTCTTATATTCAGTGGTGCTTAAGCTCTGGGTTAGCTAATGATAAGAGTGGAATCTCTAAAGCTAGCTTTATTAGTGAGACTGATAGATTTATCTCTAATCCAGCTGAGATGAGTAAGAGGCTTGGGGAGTGTTTTTTAGGTGTTAAGAGGGGGAGAGTGAAGAGGGATGGAAGGCTTGTTAGGGTGATTGGGGTGAGGGTGGATGACTTCTCTAGAATCTCAGCACATTAATCCTGTTCTTGTTTTATTGCGTCTTCAATTATCTTGTTAATTGCCTGTTGTTTTTCTTCTATTTGTCTGTCAATTACTTTTTGCTCGTCAAGTTGTGTTTTGATTTTTTCAACTATTTCAGCTTGTTTGGTTTCGTCCCAATCAGGAATTGGAAATTCCTTTATTTGGCTTGGAAAAATGTTGGTATTGTTGCCAAGTCCTTTTTTGTGAGTGTAAACCAAATACTGAAAAAAGTCGCTACGCATATAGTAGTAAGCACACAAAGGGTCAAAACCTGTAAGTCTTATTCTTTGTGTGAAGTCTGCAAAAATTCCGTTGATGTCTTCGTCTTCAATTAGAGCAACTTTTCCAATTGTTCCTTCGCCTGAACGTGCTAAAAGTATGTCGCCTTTTTTGACTGTCTTGTTTAGGTTGCTTGCTGAATAACTTTCAGATACCTTTTTGCAGTCTTCGGGGTCAAATGCCCACGTTTTGATGTTGGACATTGCGATGTAAAAATATTCCCCGTCTTCGTCATAGTCGCTTGGGGAAACACTTTTGCCTAAAACGATATTATCGGAAATGTAATCTTTAATTTTTTTGTTTGTCTTGCTTTCTAAGAACGATTGGATATAAGCTCCTGCTTTATTGTGAAAGCGAATACCCATTCGGCAATCAATGTTGTTTGCAAATTTTGAAATACTTGATGTGTAGGCTTTTTCTTTCTTAATGGATTCAAACGCTGACCAATCAAATACTAATGCTTCCCCAAAAACTTGATTAATGATGTTTAAAGTCTGTTTTTTTGTCGTCTTTAAATTTGAAATTTCTTGTTTTAAAGGATTTATTTTTTCAAGTAGTTCTAATTGTGAGTTAACAAGAGCATCTACAATTGCTTTTGGAAAACGAATAGTTTTTAAATCATCTTCTTTTAAAGTTGGGTATCCTTTCCCTTGTCTTGATACAGCATTTATTTGATTGATAAATTTTGTTCTTAGAACTAAAAAGAAAAGTTCAGAATTTATTCTTGGTCTTATTTGAATAAATGCTTTGGTGAAATAAGTGTCTTCATTCTCAATCAGAACGTTTTTATTTAGGTATGGTCTAATTTTAGAAATTAATACATCACCTGATAAGGGTTTGATAATGTCGCCTTTTTCTATTTTTTTAAATAAACTTTCATTTTCTTCCTGTCTTTCATCAAATGACAATTCTACAGGTTCAACTTCTCCCAATTTATTCACGTTGCCAATTTCAGCATATAGAAATTTATCGAATGTTGAAATATCAATGCTTTGAAAAGAAACGAAATCAAATAACTGTCGATAAGAGTAAAAGTCTTTATTGCTCGTTTCAAAAGACGAAATATACTTGTAATCGTATCTCAAACTTTCTTCTGAGCGGAAATCAGAAAGTTTCTTTTTTTGAATATTTACTCCCATACTACGTCTTTTCTTATGTTGTCTAATATGGTTTGTAATTCAGAAGTGCGAAGCACAATGTCGTCACTTTTGTATCTTGAAAGCACGCCATTTTTAAAATGGTTGATTAGTTCGGTATCTGTTCTTTCGGTAAATTCTGATTTTAGGCTGTCGCTTTCATAATACTTTTTGAAAATCTCTAACACTTGGGCTTTTTCAGTTTCAACCTGTTCAATTTTCAAGTTTTGATTTTCAATATCAGCCGTTAGTTTTTCAGATTTCTTTTTAAGTGCTTCGGTTTCTTTACCGTCTAATTTCTTATTGACTGTTTCCAATTTCGTTTTCATTTCTGCCAATTGCTCTTTCAAAATCTTAATGTCTTGGTCGTAATCTTCCAAGATTTGTTTTGTCTCAATTGTGTTTGGTGCATATTCAATATCGTAAAGCTCGTTGGGCATTGGATTTTCGCCTCGTTTGGTTCGTTTGTAGCCAACATTTTCGGCTTCTGCCATAAAAATATCGTAGTCTATTTCCTTGGCTACTTCACCAAATACCCACCAAGCATTATAAAAGCCAAATACATTGGTTTCCTTTTCAAATTTTGAAAGGCTGTTAATTTCTTCGCTGTATTTGGTTAATAGTTCTTTTGGGTTGAGTGCTTCGTCTTCGGGTGTAATGTAGTCTTTCAAGAAGCGTTTAATGTTCTCTTTAATGTGTTTTAAATCTTCTTTTTCAATGATTTCAACGGCTTCTCTATCTTCTTTCTTCAAAAGTTCCTTTAGGTCGGTAGAGAGTTCTTTTACCCAAGCAAATTTTTTGCTGAGTTTGGCTTGATTTACAAAATAGTCGTGATAGCGAGTTACACGAGTTTTAAGTTTTGCCCATTTTTTTCCGTATTGGTCCCAAAGCTCGTTCCATTGCTCAACTTGTTTTTTGGTTTTCTTTTGAGCAAATAGCAAACTTGTTTTGGTTGAAGTGTAAGGCTCAAATGTTACCTGCGGTAAACTAACGATTGCTTTTACATTGAAATACTTGAACAGAAATAAGCGAATGTATTTGTTTTCGGTGGTGTCAAAAACGCTTTCAGGCAAAACAACACCCAAACGACCGCCTTCTTTTAAAAGCTGGTAATATCGTTCAATAAATAAGTTTTCAGAATTATTTTTGTCGCCAAACACAAAAGTACTTTTTACTTCTCGTTGTGTTTGTGTGTCCAAATCAACGCTAAAAGGTGGGTTACTTATCACAATGTCAAATTTTGCATTTACTTCTTTATCGTTATAAAGCGTTTCGGGGTTTGCTGTTTCTAAATAGTTGGGTGATGTTTCTTTTACATAGAAACGGAAAGGTGACAAACCGTCTTTTACAAAAATGTTTGTTGAGCCGTCACCATGCAAAATCATATTTACTTTGGAAGCTGTGCCTAAGTCAAAGTTGATTTCAGAGGCATAGAGATATTCTTTTGCCCATTTGTTCTCGGCGTAATCAGGCGTGAAAAGTTCTTCGTAACGCTGTTTGATTTGTCGGCTTGATTTGAGTTTATCTTTTTGTTTGTATTTAACTTCTTTGGTGATGAGCTTCATTGCTTCAACTAAATAGGTTCCACTTCCTGCCGAGGGGTCAATGATGAGCGGTAATTCTCGGTCGTTGTTCAGTCGGTCAATTGCTAACTTGTCAAGTTGTAAAGCGTAAAGTAAAAAGTTTACGATTGGGGTAGGGGTGAAAAACTGTCCTTTGTGTTGTTTGAAACCATCTCTTGTAATGCTTTCAAAGAAATCTCCCAAAATGTCTTTTCCGTCTAACGAACTACGACCTTCCAAAAATGAAAAGTTCTCTAAGGATTGAACGGTATAAATGAGCTTGTTTAGTGGAAACTTATTTTGGTTAATGATGTTGTCCTCATCAATTTTTTTCTGTTCCGAAACATTGAGCTGGTCTTTTAAGGCTCTTTTGTAAAGTTGGTTTATTCGGTCGTAAACCTTTTCAGATGCTTCAATATGGCTTCCATACTGGTAAATCTGAAAATCGTATTCTTCTCCGTCTTGCTTTTCATATTCGTCTTGAATTTTTGCAAGAATGATTTTTACAAGTGAGTAGAAAATTTCACTGTCGTTAGTTCCGCCACCGCCCCAAAGCACATTGTGTAAGTTTCTGCCCAAACCTTCAATTTCTTCACGATTGATTTTGCTTCTTAAATCGTGTTTTTCATCTCCTTTGAATAGTGGCTGTTTCTTGGGTTCACCGTAACTTGCGGTTAATTCAATTCCAATGGAAATAAAACCGTCATTTTCCCAATCAGTGTAGTTTCTGTACTTCTCAAAATCAATGATAATTGCTTTGTCTAAAATCCCTTCATCTTGTAGATCGGCTGTATAGTAAACCAAATATTTTACTTTGGTCTTATAGTCTTTTTCTTCGGCTGCTGCCAATGAGAAAAGTTGCCCTTCAATTTCTTCTTTGTCTTTCTCGAACTTGTCTGGTGCTTTGGCTTCTATGAAAAAGAAGGGATTGCCTTTATCGTCTTTAACAATGATGTCAATACGTGGTGTTAATTTTCCGTGTCCTGCTTTTATCGAATATTCTTTTTCAATTTCAATGTTTTCGGGTTTGTAGTCAAGTTCATTGACTAAGTGGTCAATGAGAAATGCTCTTACAATTTCTTCGTCACCTGTCAAGGATTTTAAAACTCTGTTCTGCTTTATTTTCTCGGAATACTGAACAGTCGCTTTGTCAATGTTGATTTTGGCAACACTATTTTTCTGTTTGTGCAGGTTCTGTTCAATATTTTGTTTCCAATCTTTCATATTGGCTCCCCATTGATAAAATATACCAGTAATTGAAAGAGAAAAGGTTAGTAGGATTGAAAAATAACAAGCTAAGCTAATCTCGGATTAGGTTTCAGGGATAAAGGATTGACACCTAATAATTTTCAAATTTTGTAAATCTCGTGAATACTAAATCTATCATTTTCCTGTAAATCTAAACTTTCTGCGTAATCCCCTTTAAACCTAATTAAGCCGCATAAGGCATTCCCCACCCTACTCCCGTAGATTTAAAATCTGAAATTCTCTATAAACTTGGTCTTCAGAAGGATAAGCATTCTCGTTCATTCTCACACCACTTCGTTTGAAACAAAAAGCCAGTCTAGTAAAAGATTATACTCCACTAGATAAATCTCTATATCTGGTAAATCCCTAAGCTGATGCTTAAGCATATTATTCCAAGCACTTTTCAGCTCAGCTACTTTCTCTATGTTAGTCATGAGTCCTTTATCAGGCAGCCCAACGCCTTTAAATTCACACTTTTTAGCTAGCACTCGCTTTAGCTCAGTAGGAGCGGGAAGTAAATCTTTTCTTTTATAGATTTCTATGACATCATATAAATCACGAGGCAAGGACCTTTCTACAGTGGCTCTCAGCTTTTCTGCAAAGATCTCTAAATACGAGTATGAATGTATATAGAATAAGCTTTCTTCTAGATCAGTGTAAGTATGATGAACTATGGATCTTACAGGCTTATCTATTAAAGCTTCATCTACAGTGAGATCTAGCTTAATTCTTGGTAAGCTACCAAGCCTGCGAATTGGTCCATGATAGCTAAGTTTGCCTTTAATTGAGACTGTGTTTCGTATGGTTTCACGTTCTTTAAAGTTTATATCCTCTAGTGGCAGTTCTACGCCACTATTGTCATAAACCCATTCAGAAAGGCTTTTAAATTTTTCTTCAAGGAATTTAGTATCTAGGTGAGCCTTGTTCATGAGTGTAAAATCTAGATCCTCTGAGAATCTATAATCTTTAAAGAAACATTTCTTAAGGCAAGTACCACCTTTAAAAATCCAGTTATCTTTTAATTCAGAATCGTGATTAATAGCTGCTAATACCCAGCCAAGTACATAATCTTTCTCTATCACATCTAGGCTTAAACCCAGTCTCACAGAAGAATCACTAATTTCATTTTTAGTTATCACAGATTCATATCCTTAACCCAGCCCTTAGAAACCCACAAACGCCATTTACTCACTAACTGATCTTTAGGTAAATCAGTATCTAATTTAGAATAGCCTGCACTTAAATTCTTGTAAGCTACCTCTATAATAGCTTTCTCCTGCGGGGAAATTCTTTCTGTAATAAAACCTAGCCGCTTAAAAACCACTCCCTTATTAAACCTTAGAGCATAATCTATTAATAGATCTATATTTTTATGCTTAGAGTTTAAATAGTTTTTA
The DNA here is from genome assembly GCA_005110385.1 of Candidatus Melainabacteria bacterium. Lineage (GTDB taxonomy): Bacteria > Cyanobacteriota > Vampirovibrionia > LMEP-6097 > LMEP-6097 > LMEP-6097. The sequence continues at coordinate 99,527 of DUDT01000004.1, forward strand.
TAAAACTCCGTCACCTGCTTAATTCCACCGAAATAAGAGGGCTTGTAAAACATATCTATAACTGTTTTACTAGGATCTGAGATCTGTACCTTACTCTGTCCCTGCCATATAGTCTTAGTGCCGAAGATCATAGATTCTTGTACTGTGTGCAGAAGGTATTTAGTGCCGTTAAGCTCATACTCTTGCTGATTTTGCTGTTTACTAGTAAAGACCTGCACTGTATTAAATATCTGCTCTGTAAAATCCCAGTATTCGCAAGCCGTCCAGCCAGCAATATAGCAAGGTTTCCATAGCTTACTTGCGACAGCCCAAGGATGTTCTAAAGGTGGGGACTCTAATCTAGACGATAGATCTACAGGAACATAGTAACCTCGCTTAATCCTAGACAGCCAGCCTTGTTTGCGAAAGCTATATAAAGTCATTCTAGCTTTCTCTCTAGATACCCTCCAAGCACTGACAGCAGTATCTACGCTGATAAGCTCGGTAGAAGAGCTTAGTAATTGAGCTAGCTTAGTTTTTAATTTTGATTCTAGGTTTAGAGAATTCATTTTATATTTTATAGCTAGATATTTTATTTGAAATAAATTAACTATATAAATAATATACCACTTAGCTGTATTTTATATACAGTTAATCCCTATTTACTTGATTAGCTTTGTATAAAATATAGTAATTTTACTATGAGTGACAGGGTGACAGCAGTGACAGGACTTTTCATATTATTATTTCTGAGATTTCTCCGCTACTCTAAAATACTTTAGACTTTTATCATTTCTTCTGAGCTTTATCTATCTTATTCAGACCATAACAAGCCTTTCTGATTCTGTTTAACTGTGTTTTTAGTCCTCTAGCACCTTCATACTTACTCAGTTCTGTAAAAAGAAGGCTTAGTTTAGTTTCTAACTCTTTTTTCTGAGCTATCACCGTATTAATAAAAGCTCTATCTGATTTACTTTGACGCTCTGCCTTTGCTAACTGAGTTCTAAGGTTTTTAATCTCTAAAGACTGCTCCATGACTATATTTTAGCCTGTTTTTTGATTAAAACAAGGATATTGCTTCCTAATCAGAATCTATACTAATAGATGTCTACTATTTTTTGATTTTTCTGAGCTGGGGCTTTCTCTGCGTGGCGAGGATTAAAGATAACCGCTATAAACTTTCACCACTCCCTCATAGCAGCTACAACCTCATCCTCTGTAGTCATAATGTAGCTTTGAGTAGTACCTAAATCAGCATGCCCTAAAGCTATTCTCAAATGATTTAAAGGTTTACCTCTATTAGAGCTAAATGTAGCGAATGTTCTTCTAAGCCCATGAGCAGTAAACTCTATACCGCAGCTTTTAGATAGCCTGTGAAATTTTCTAATCAATACATCTCTTACTAGTGGCGTACCATGAGCATTTGTAAAAAAAGAATCATTCTCTGAGGGATTAGCTTTTAACCTTAATTCGAGATAAAGCGATAGAGCTTTTATTAGCTCTTGGTTTATACCTACTTTTCTGTTTTTATTTCCCTTACCTAGCCACACTGAGACTATACCTTGATTAAGATCTACATCAACCATCTTTAGATTAGCTACTTCACTTGCTCTAAGCCCAGTATTTACTATGAAAATTAATAGTGCTTTAGTGAGAGCCTTGTTGTATCGAGGCATAGGAGAGGTATCTAGATGAGCTAAGATCATTTCATATTGAGTTGGATTAAGTACTGTTCTTTTAGCAGGGAATACTCTTTTAGGTTTTAACTTTTTTAGTTCTAGCTTTTCAGCTTCAGTAAAGAGTTTCTTCTCTATTAAGTATTTAGAAAAGCTTAGGACTGAATCATAAATTTTAGCTTTAGTGCTAAAGCTCTTAGGATCATAAGAGCCTAAAACCTCTCTTAGATTATTTACTGAAATTATTGGTTTAGTGTAATGCTGTCCTAGACCTTTAATATATAGATGAAAATAGTATTCATAAATTTCTAGCGTTCTTGGACCTATAGGTCTGCCATTCAGCTTTCCAGTTTTACACCAGTCAAGCCATTCTATAGACATGCTTTCTAGATCACTTTTAGTTAGATCTAAATCCTTTTCTATCTTTTTGATTAGCTTTCCAGAACCTCTATAGTATTTATTTTTCCATTCTTGATAATCTGAGATTCTAACTGAATATGTTCTTATTCCAGAGAAGCTTTTAATAGCTGGAATGAAACCTTCTTTGCAGTATTTTTGAATAGTTCTTTCAGCGATTTTAAGATCTTTAGATATTTCATTGATAGTGATATACTCGTGCATAAGGACTCCTTTTAGTTAGGTGTCCCGCACGGACCGTCTGGTCATCGAAATTTTTCAAGTCTTAAAATTTAAAACCCTTTTCCTGAGTGGGTTTTAGCATGGCGCCTGTTAACCGATCGGTCACTGGTTCGAATCCAGTCTTGGGAGCCATTAAAAAATAAAAAGCCTGCCCTTGTGGTGGGCTTTTTATTTTTAATTCCTAAAATGTATCCAACTAAGTGACCGATCGGTTAACGATACAACAAAAAATTCGATCGGTCACGAAATGCAGACTAGAAGACTAAGCTGCGATTGGGTTCACTGGTTCGAATCCAGTCTTGGGAGCCATTAAAAACTAGCCCTGATCGAAAGATTGGGGCTTTTGTTTTAGAGATTAAAATTTAGAGTTTACTGATTTAGTTTGCTACGCTTGCCTAGCGTAATACATCGTAGCTTGACCTGATTATCCTTTGCTATTGATAGAATTAATTTAGTAACCAATCGGCAAAATCATGGGTGATTATAATAAAGAAACTTTAAACGTTCAATTTGCAAAAGAATTCTGGAAATACTTTTTTAATGAAATTCTTTGCATCAAAATATAAGAGGAAGCGAGTTAATATGAAAATAGAAATAGTAAGATCACTCACTGATAACTTTGAGTCTTTTGTTAATAAGACCGAAGATGAGGTGGAGTTCTGGTTAGCAAGAGACTTGCAGCATCTACTCGGCTATAGTAAATGGGATAATTTTCAAAATGTTATATCGAAAGCTAAAACAGCTTGTGAAGTTTCTGGAAATGATATAAATGACCATTTTGCTGACGTCGGGAAAATGGTTGATCTTGGCTCTGGAAGCAGTAGAGAACTCGATGATTTAATCCTTACTCGTTATGCTTGTTATCTAATAGCTCAAAATGGAGATCCCCGAAAAGAACAAATTGCTTTTGCGCAGACATACTTTGCGGTTCAGGCAAGAAAAGCTGAATTAATAGAACAAAGAATATTAGAGCATGAAAGGGTTCAAGCACGCGAAAAGCTTGCTAGTACAGAAAAAGAACTCTCAAGCATAATCTTTGAACAAACGGGTGGTAATCATAATTTCGCACTCATTCGTAGTAAAGGCGATCAAGCTTTTTTTACTAAGAGTACTCAAGCAATGAAAGATAAATGGCAAATCAAAAATAAGCCATTAGCTGATTTTATGCCGACTATCCTTCTAAAAGCAAAAGATTTCGCTACTGAAATCACTTCTTCTTGGGATTCTTATCCAGTCTTAGGAGCCATTTTAAACCGATTGAGAATACAAAACATACGAAAAAGCTTGCGTCTTGCGTGTTAAATTTATGATAGCTTTATGACACTGGAAAATAAATTAAACATCACGAGTCAGGTTGAACTAGCTAAAGCCGAAGAAAAAATTAGTAAGCAAAAAGCCAAGCAGCTATTTGACTCTGGCGATATTGACAAGGTGGAAGTTGGTACGTTTAAAGGACTTGCTTTTATTCATACTTATTTGTTCGGAGATATTTATGACTTTGCTGGCATAATTCGTGATGTAAATATCGCTAAGGGCAATTTCCGTTTTGCGCCACTAATCTATCTAAAAGCATCGTTAGAACATATCGACGCCATGCCACAAGAGACTTTTGATCAGATTATCGAAAAATATGTGGAGATGAACGTTGCTCACCCTTTCCGCGAGGGTAACGGACGTGCCACCCGCATTTGGCTAGACCTAATTCTCAAAAAAGAGTTGAAGCAGGTTATAGATTGGAATGTGGTGGATAAAGATGATTATCTTTCTGCTATGCAACGCAGTGTAGTAAAGGATTTGGAAATTAAAGCATTACTGAAAAATGCGCTGATCAATCAAATTAATGATCGAGCCCTGTTTATGAAGGGCATTGATGTTAGTTATTACTACGAAGGTTATAGCGAATTTAAAACGGAGGAGTTGTAGTTATGGATAGTAAGTCAAGGTCATTATAATCTTAAATATATGCGTAGTTTTGCAGGTACATGGACAGATGTTGAATTTGTGCAGCGGGCTGTTGCACAATTGCCGTTTTGTACCCAATTAATTTCTGCCACCAGTGGTGTCAGTCTTGGACTTTCCCCAACCTTGATTATTCATTTTCTCACTAACAGATTTTCCTCTTGGACAAAGCCTGTCAAATTATAGGTTATGAAGATGCTAACTCAAGCATCCTCAATAACACTATCCAAAGGATTAATCTCCAAATCAGACACCTCACTGAGAATAGTTTGTAATAAGCTAGTAATCCCAGTACTCTCTTCACTATTAAGCTCTGGGTAATCTAATTCTATTTCATAATCAGTAGCAGAGTTTCTGATAATCGAAAACTCAATATCCATACCATCAGTTTCTTCTCCAGTGTAGAGACCGAATAAGATATTAGGCTCTGAACCTTGCTCAATGATTAAAGAACCGCCATAAGCTGTTTCGATATCTAATCTCCCGTCTGTGTCAAGCTTCTCTGCTTCACTAAGGAACTTGGAAACTTGATCAAGGAAATTTGCGATGGAAATTTTATCCGGAGGTGATATCATTCCGCCCATTTTAACATGATGGTGAAAACACAATAGTCTGGTATAGTGATCTTTGTAATGAAAAAAGTCTTAGTAACTGGAGCTAACGGCTATATCGGTCAAAGACTGGTAATGTCTCTTTTGGCTCAGGGCTATAAGGTCGTTTGCGTAGTTAGAGATCTTTCTCGCTTTGATACCAAGCGGCTTTTAAATTTTGATCCGAGTTCGTATATCCCAGATGATTATATAGCTCAGGAAAATAATTTAAGGGAAGACAATATTGAAGTTATTCAGGGTGATTTTTTAAATTTAGATTCTCTGAAAAATATTCCCCGAGATATTTCTATCGCTTATTATCTAATTCATTCCATGAGTAATAGTCAAGAAAGGGATTTTACTGAAATGGAAGCTCTATCGGTGAAGAATTTTATAGAAAGTACTAAAGATACTGATTTGGAACAGGTGATTTACTTAGGTGGCATCGTTAATGATGAAAATCTTTCTCCGCATTTAAACTCAAGACTTAATGTAGAAGCTACTTTACGTAGCGGTAAATTTAATTTAACTGTACTCAGAGCTGCGATAATCATCGGTTCAGGCAGTGCCTCATTCGAGATCATCAGAGATCTTACCGAAAAACTACCTGTAATGCTCGCTCCTAAATGGCTGAGTGTTAAATGTGAGCCTATCGCGATTAAGAACGTTATTCAGTATCTTACTGGCGTTATTTTAAAGCCAGAAGCTTATAATAAAGTCTTTGATATAGGTGGCGGTGAAATACTCTCCTACAAAGAGATGCTCTTAGGCTATGCTAAAGTACGTAAACTGAAACGCTGGATTATTACTGTGCCAGTAATGACGCCGCGGCTTTCATCTTATTGGCTTTATTTAGTAACATCGACTAACTATTCTTTAGCTAAAGCTCTTGTAAGTAGCTTGCGTAATGAAGTTGTTTGTAAACATAAAGGTATCGAAAAAATAGTGCCATTGGAACTCTTTAACTATGAGGATTCTATTCTTAGAACTCTCTATAAAGTTTCCCGGGATGAAATTCCCTCAAGCTGGAAAGATGCTTGGAATCTGAAATCTACTAATATAAATTTTCATCTTGCAAATAAACAAGCAGTACCAGAGTTTGGAATTCTGTTTGATTTACGTAAAATGGAATTTACGCGTAATGCTGAAGAGGTTAAAGCTAATGTCTGGCAGATTGGCGGTAATCGGGGCTGGTATTACATGAATTGGGTTTGGCAGATACGCGGTTATTTAGATAAATTCGTTGGCGGCGTAGGCTTAAGGCGTGGGCGTAGAGAGGATTTAGATCTTAAAGTCGGGGACTCTTTAGATTTTTGGCGGGTACTTTACGCAAATAAAGAAGAAGGGCATTTAATACTCTTTGCTGAAATGAAAATCCCTGGTGAGGCTTGGCTAGAGTTTAAAGTGACTGCTAATGGGACTGGAGGTACTTTAGAGCAGAAAGCTACTTTTAGGCCACATGGTTTATTTGGCATAATTTACTGGTATTCTTTAGTGCCAGTGCATGAACTGATATTTAAGGGTATGGCAAGGAATATAATAAAATATCATTAACCTTAGGAACTCTGCATTCCGTAACAGTCGTTAAAAATAGAACCAGTGTCTTAAGCTCGGTAAAAATACTATTAAACTAAAGCTACTAATCACCACTAGTAAAACGATAATAAAAGCTTTATTCTCGAAGAAAGCCTCTGGGATTGATTTATGTGTCCAAGATTTATTAACTAAGGCTAAGAAAAAATTACCAATTAATAAAGTTCCGAAGCTTAAGAGGCGAATTTCGCCTTCTGGTTTTTTAGCTTGCACTGCTAGTAAATATACGCCTAGTACTAGTAATAGTACGGAAAAACCTTGTAAGACGCTGCTAATTAGCTTCTTGTAGTTTAAAATAGGCTCAGTAATTTTTCTAGGTGCTTTTCGCATAGAGTCTTTAGTCGCTGGTTCTGCTTCGAAAACTATAGAGCAAGTAGGATCAATAATTAATTCTAAAAAAGCTACGTGAATCGGAAAAAAAATAGTAGGTAAGTTACTGAAAATAACAGGTATTAAAGTCAAACCCGCTATAGGAATGTGTACGGCGACTATGTAAGACATAGCTTTTCTAAGATTTTCAAAAATCCTTCTCCCGAGCTTAATCGCTGAGACTATAGAAGAAAAATTATCATCTAATAATATTAAATCTGCTGATTCCCGTGCGACATTAGTTCCAGTGGCTCCCATGGCTATGCCGACGTCACTTGATTTAAGTGCTGGAGCGTCATTGACGCCATCTCCAGTCATGGCGATGATTTCTTGGTTTTTTCTTAAGGCATTAATGATTCTCAGCTTTTGTTCAGGGATGACTCTTGAAAAAATACTGACATCTTTAATTCTTTCTTGAAGCTCTTCGTCACTGAGTTTTGCTAAATCATTTCCAGTAATAAATTTATCGGGATTTTTTAATCCTATCTCGGTAGCGATGTTTTGAGCTGTAATATGGTAATCACCAGTTATCATGATTATTTTTATTCCAGCACTATAGCAGTCTGCTACTGCTTCTTTTACACCTGGTCGAATAGGATCGAAAAATCCAAGTAGACCGCAGAATTCAAAATCTATGTCATGTTGCTGATCTGGAGTGTATTCTAATGTTGATTTTGATTTAGCAACACCAAGTACTCTTAAGCCTCTAGAGGCAAGACCAGTGGCTACGACTGTTAGTTCTTCAATCTCATCAGTGCTTAGGTGACATAAGTCGAAAATTGCTTCAGGTGAGCCTTTAGAATAAAAAGAAAATTCTTTTTTATCTTTGCTAGTCCAAGCTCTTGACATAGCTGATAGGTCTTTAGATAAAGGATACTCTTGTATTAATTTCCAGTCCTGATGTAAATGCTCAGAGTCTACTAAATTAGTAGAAATCATCTTCATTAAGGCTTTCTCCATGGGGTCGAAGGAATTTTCTTTACTCGCCAAAATAGCAAACTCTATTAAATGATGAAACTTCTCAGGTAAAGGCTCTTCAGTTATTTTATAAGATTCTCCTTGATGGAATACTTCACTGAGCTTCATCTTATTCTCTGTTATAGTTCCAGTTTTATCAGAACAGAGTACTGTAATTGAGCCAAGTGTCTCAATAGCAGCCATTTTTCGCGTTAGGACATTTTTCTGTGAAATGCGAAAAGCTCCTAGAGCCATAAAAATAGTTAAAACGGCTGGGATTTCCTCTGGTAGCATAGCTATCGCAAAAGTAATGGAAGTCAGTAGACCTTTAAGTAGATCGTTCCTTAATGCAAAGCAGCCTATTATCACTAGGGATAAAACCCCAGCGATGATAAGCATTCTATTGACTAATTTTGCAACTTCTAGCTGAAATCTTGAATCATTTTTGGTGATAGATTTCAGCGCACTGCCAATTTTACCTAACTCAGTGTTTTTACCAATAGCGATTATTTTTGTATAAGCCATTCCCTGAGTGATAAGCGTGCCATTGTAAACTGCAACTCCACCTTCTTCGCCCGGTCTGGTGATGGTAGATCCCTCTGCCCATGTGTTTTTTCTTACAGGTACAGATTCACCAGTGAGTGAAGATTCGTCGACCATTAGATTTGCGGTATCTAAGACTATGACGTCAGCAGCTACTTTATCCCCCTCGTTTAATATAAGGATGTCATCTATAACTAATTCACGACTCGGTATATATAATTCTTGAGAATCTCTTATGACAAGTGACTTAGGACTGCTTAAATCTTTAAGTGCGTTCAAGGTGCTTTCTGTTTTCCATGACTGGAACAGGGTAATACCTATGATTACGACTACAAAGACTGATAGTATAAGTGCTTGCTCGAGGTCGCCTAAAATTATATATAATATGCAACAAAGAGCCAGTAGTATAAACATTGGTTCTTTGATAACATCTAAGCTAATTGTGAAAAAATTTCTCGGGTTTGCTCCGCTAATTTCGTTTGGACCGTCTTTTTTTAATCGCTCTAGGGCTTCTTCTTGGCTAAGTCCTTTATAGTCAGTAGGATTGATGCTAGTGCTTTGTTTCACATACTTAATCTTACTATCAAAATACCATTTTAATCTGCAAAAGCTTTTTCATATCCCTTACGCAGTCCTAATTTCAGGCTGCTTGGGACTGCTGCCGAACTCTAAGAAATTCTCCAGAATGGTATTATATTAAAGAAAAGAAAAATGCTGATCCTATCCTATGACTAAAACTGAGATTAATACAGCTTCCCCGCTATATATTTTAAAAACAGTTTTTGGTTATTCTCAATTTAGGGATAAACAGGCTGAAATAGTCGATCATATTATTTCAGGGGGGGATGCTTTAATTTTAATGCCTACTGGTGGAGGGAAATCCCTCTGCTACCAAGTTCCAGCTCTATGTATGGCTGGCTTAACTATAGTTATTTCACCTCTTATCGCTCTTATGCAGGATCAAGTGGATGCTTTAAAAGAGCTTGGTGTAAAAGCTGCATTATTAAATTCATCTTTAAATATGGAGCAGGCTTTTGCTGTAAAAGAACAGATGATAGATGGTGAACTTGATATAGTCTATGTTTCACCAGAACGCCTGAATACTGATGATTTTTTAGACTGTCTAAGTGACTGTGAGCTTTCTTTATTTGCTATAGATGAAGCTCACTGTGTTTCACAGTGGGGACACGATTTTCGTCCAGATTACACTGAACTTTCTAAGCTAAAGCAGAGATTCCCGGATGTTCCTAGAGTAGCTTTAACTGCTACTGCTGATGAACGTACTCAGCGAGACATTATTAAGTATTTAAATTTAGAATCAGCTCGGATATTTATTTCTAGCTTTGATAGGAAAAATATTCGTTATAAAATACAGCCGAAAAATAATGAGAAGAAGCAGTTGCTTGATTTTATTAAATCTGAACATCCTCATGATTCAGGTATAGTTTACTGTCTTTCTAGGGCGAAGGTGGATAAAACTGTAGAATGGCTTAATAAGCAGGGTTTTAACGCGTATCCTTATCACGCTGGTTTAGATGCTAGAAAACGTGAAAAGAATCAGTCTCGTTTTATTAAAGAAGAATCTGTGATAATGGTGGCTACCATTGCCTTTGGCATGGGGATAGATAAGCCAGATGTGAGGTTCGTCGCTCATTTAGATTTACCTAAAAGTATAGAAGCCTATTATCAAGAGACTGGACGCGCTGGTAGGGATGGTTTAGAAGCTAATGCTTTTATGGTCTATGGTGCTGAAGACATTGTTAAGCTCAGGCAGTTTATACAAGCATCTGCTGCCCCTAAAGAGCAAAAGATGATAGAGAATAAAAAACTTGAGGATTTAATAGGCTTTGTTGAAGCTTTACCTTGTAGAAGAAAGATTCTGCTTGAATATTTTGATGAAAAGCCGTCTTGGACTAGTTGTGGTAATTGTGATAATTGTTTAGAACCAGCTAAGGGATTTAATGGTACTGTAGCTATTCAGAAAGCACTTTCTTGTATCTATCGTACTCAGCAGCGTTTCGGTGTTCTGCATAATATAAATATTCTTCTAGGTAAAACCGATGAACGCATTATGAAACTCAGGCATAATGAACTTAGTACCTTTGGTATTGGTGTGGAATATTCTGAATCGCAGTGGAAATCAATATTTCGTCAAATGGTAGCTTTAGGTTTAATTGATGTAGATATGGACTCTTACGGTATTTTGAAGCTTAATGAAGCTTCTAGTAAGGCTTTAAAAGGTGAGCAGGAGATCTTCTTAAGGGAAGATATTCTACCAGCTAAATCTAAAGAGAAATTAACTAAGCTTAAATCTAAATCTAAGTCTGGGGCAGGTGAATCTAAAGGTGATTTAGCTGTTGATGAACAGTTATTTAATAAGTTAAAGGCACTTAGATTAAGTTTAGCTAAAGAGCATAAACTAGCTCCTTATATGGTTTTCCATGATACGACATTAAAAGAAATGGCTGCAAGCAAGCCTCAAAACTTAGATGAAATGAGCAGTATCACTGGAGTTGGTCAAGCTAAGTTAAAGAAATATGGCGAAGCTTTTTTAGCTTTAACTAGTTAGGGGACTGCTAGCAGTCCTCTAACGGGCGCGTAGCCGAACGAATAAGTTCAACGCAGAAATTGGAGTTCCGCTACGCGCCCAATATTAGCTCGATGAAACGGTCAAACAGGTAATCACTATCATGCGGTCCTGGACTAGCTTCTGGGTGATATTGAACAGAGAATACATCTGTACGATTGTTTAGTTTTAAACCAGCTACAGTATTATCATTTATATTTAAGTGGCTAATAGTGATATTAGATGGTAAATCATCTGTACTAACAGCGAAGCCATGATTATGACTAGCTATCTCTATCTTGGAAGATTCTATTTCTTTAATAGGGTGATTAGCTCCCTTATGACCGAATTTGAGCTTATAGGTTTTAGCACCTTGAGATAGGGCTAATAGCTGATGCCCAAGGCATATGCCGAATATCGGTTTCTTAAATTCTTTAACTAAAGTTTTAATAGTTTCTATCGCGTAGCTTACAGCAGCTGGATCACCAGGTCCATTACTGAGAAATATGCCATCTGGATTCTGTTTTAAAACATATTCAGCAGAAGTGTTCGCTGGAACTAGTTCTACTTCACAGTTTCTTTCTAAAAGTTTATTTATAATATTCTGCTTAATCCCAAAATCAAAAGCGATTACTTTTAAGGTTTCAGTAGATTTATTAACGGGATGAACACTAGATAGGGAATAGATTTTATTTGGATCAGGTCTGTGTGTGCTAATCTCTTGAGAACTGACAGTGGAAGCTAAGTCTAGACCATCCATACTGGGATGATTATTCAGCTGTCCCATGAGTGTTTCTTTACTCACTGAATCATCTGCTATAGCTGCTTTCATGGAACCCTTGTCTCTAAGATGTTTAGTTAAGGCACGAGTATCTATACCATAGATTCCAGTCACACCATGCTGCACAAGAAATTCCTCTAGGCTTTGTTCCGAATTGCTATTGCTGCTAATTGGACTAGGATTTTTTATTACTACCCCTTTGGCGTAGGGTTTACTACTTTCCATGTCTACAGTATTGCAGCCATAATTGCCAATTTCAGGATATGTGAAGCTGATTATCTGCCCAGTGTAACTAGGATCTGTAAGTATTTCTTGATAGCCAGTCATGCTGGTATTGAAAATTATTTCACCGAAGCAAGTCTCACTACTTCCGATTCCTTTACCTATAAATTCTTTGCCATCTTCTAGTAATAATCTCGTCATAGTTATATCCTTGGCTTATTTATCTTTATTACAGCTACTTAAATCCTTTTGGTTTCTTTTAAGGGCTTTTTTAACGAGTTTAGGAGCTATATCTTTAATAGTGGAAACAGAACCTATACGCTCTCGGGGAAGTATAAATTTTAATTGACCTTGTTCGACTTTCTTATCATGCTTCATTGCTGTGATTAAATCATTTATATCTATATCCTCTGGAATCTGGTACTCCATTTCAAAGCTTCTCATCAATTCTATAACTTTATTAGTTAAGATTGGGCTGAAAATATCTATCTGCTCTGCTAGGTAACAAGAGCAGATAATGCCTATAGCTACAGCTTCACCGTGGCTATATCTTTCGTAATTAGTAGCTTCTTCTAAAGCATGACCAAAAGTATGACCTAGATTAAGGTGCATCCTTATCCCGGATTCACGTTCATCATTAATTACTATATTAGTTTTAATCTGCAAGCAGTGTCTAATGATTTTACTGAGAGTCTCGGGGTCTCGGCTCATTATCGCTTTATGATTTCTATCAATGTAATTAAAGAAGCTATCATCCTCATCTTCGACGATTAAAGAATCCCATTGATGACCGAGCAGGGCATATTTTATAAGCTCACCGAGTCCACTTTTAAATTCTTTATCTGGAAGTGTCTCTAGGTGAGCTACATCAATGAAAACTAAATTGGGTTGATAAAAGGAGCCGACTAAATTTTTCCCTTCTGGAACGTTAACTCCAGTTTTACCACCAACTGAAGAATCTATCATAGACAGTAGAGTGGTAGGTATCTGAATATAATTAATACCTCTGTGGTAAGTCGAAGCAGCGAAACCACCCATATCACCAATAACACCACCACCAAGGGTGATGACTGTATCTTTACGTTCAAATTTATGACTAAGTAAGTTCTGGACTATGATTTGGTAGTTAAAAAAGTCTTTATTTTTTTCACCATCTTCTAGTATTAAAGAATGAACCTCGAAATGATGAGCTAGAACTGATTTCAGGCGATTTAAATATTGATCTGGTACTCCTACTTGGCTGAGTATAAGTACTTTACGACCAAGATCTAATTTTTTTAAGTTGATTTTCAGTAAATCATCGAAAAGAATATCGTAAGAGCGAGAACTGCGTGGAATTTCGACGTTTAATCTGCCATAAGCGATTTCTTCTAAATTCAATTCAGAGATTATAAATTTTGCGATACCATCTACTGAACGGTTTTGAGTTGAAACCTGTAAGTCTGTATCCATATAAGCATCTTTGCGTGATTCCCATAGATTTATAAGAGTTTCTTTTTGATCAGTGCCTTTAAGTAAGGGTCTATGAGTCTTATGCTCTACTCTATCTGATATGGTATCTATGTCTGCAAGCAGTGTTATAAGTTTAGATCTCTTGCGGATTAAGTCTCTATTGTTAGTATCGACTATAGAGCCGCCACCTAAGGCAATCACTAAATTATTACTACTGAAAACTTCATTTAAAGCTCTTTTCTCTACTGCACGAAAATAAGTTTCGCCTTCGACTTCGAAGATTTCTTTAACTGTTCTGCCTTCTTGTTTTTCTATATAACCATCTAAATCGATAAACTTACGCCTGAGATACTTCGCCAATTTAGAGCCGACAGAACTTTTTCCTGCTCCCATAATCCCAGTTAGGGCTATATTCATTTTCGCATCAAACTCTGGCACAGATAACAGCAGGTCCATTTCTGATTTTCGCACATGAATAAGCTTAAACTCAATGACGTAAGTGCATATCTTTGTTAAAATAAAATTATGCAAGCAATTTCCAAGCCTTCTACTTCTCATCAAATACGTTTTGGTACAGATGGATGGCGGGCTTTAATAGCTAAAGAGTTTACTTATGATAATTTAGAGCTTGTTACTAAAGCTATTTCTGCTTATATATTAAAAAACTTTAAAGATGAAAGACCAGTATTTATAGGCTACGATGCAAGATTTCTTGCTGATCAATTCGCTAAATTTTCGGCGAATATATTTAACTCTTTTGGTATTGATGTAAAGTTTATTGCTGAGCCGATAGCTACTCCAGTTATTGCTTTTGCTGCTCAAGCTGAGCCAAGTTATGGTGCTTTAATGTTCACTGCGAGCCATAATCCCCCAGAGTACATGGGGATTAAATTTATTCCAGAATATGGAGGACCAGCTTCTGTCGAGATTACTAATGCTATTTTAGAAGAGATAGAGAATTTCGTATCTGATGAGGCTTATGCTGAAAAGATTATGGCTAAGGCTCACAAAGCTATTGGCTTAAACAGTGCATTCGATGCTAAAAAGCCTTACGTAAGTTACATTAAGACTGTTATTGACTTTGATTTTCTGCGTAAAGTGAATTCAAATCAGAAAGTTAAAGTTGTATATGACTCACTTCACGGTGTAGGAAAGAATTTTGTTAATCTGTTACTTGAAGATGCGGGTTTTGAAGTTATAGCTCTGCATAATACTGTAGATCCTACTTTTGGAGGCTCTTTACCAGATCCTACTGTAAAACGCTTAGTAGAACTAAAAGAGACTGTTATTAAATCTTTTGCTAATTTGGGTGCTGCTAATGATGGGGATGCTGATAGATTTGCTTTCATTGACGATAAGGGAGAGTTCTATCCAGCAAATAAAGTCTTACCTGTAGTCGCTAAATTTCTCTATGAAGAAAAAGGCTTTAGAGGTTCTATAGCAAGAACACTTGCTACTACTCATCTTTTTGATGAATTAGCTAAGAAATTTGGTATCGAATGCATAGAAACACCAGTAGGCTTTAAGTGGCTCTGTGATTTAATGCGTAAGCAGGATATGCTTATCGTCGCTGAAGAATCAGGTGGTATGAGTATTCATGGTCATATTCCAGAAAAAGATGGCATACTTGCGATTTTATTAACTGCTGAAATTTTGGCTAGGACTAATAAAACTCTTTCTCAGCTCTGGCAAGAAGTACAGGAGTTTGTTGGTAAGCAGTATTTTTATGACAGATTGGATCTTCATATAGATGGTGTTCAGAAAGATAATTTTATCGCCGTATTTAAAAATCCTAGTTTTACAGAGATAGCCGATTTTAAAGTAATAAAAGTAGACCTTAAAGAAGGGGTAAAAGTCTATCTAGATAATGGTTCTTGGTTCTTAGCAAGACCAAGTGGTACAGAAGCTATGTGCAGGGTCTATTTTGAAGGTAACGATAAAGCTGCTTTAGATAAGTTAGTTAAAGCAGTTGAAGCTTTAGTTTAGTGCTTTACTAAACTATAAACTAGGTTTAGAATTTACCTTATGGATAACCAAAACTCAGAAATAGTAAAACTTGTTCAGTTCCCTGCCATGTTCGGACTACCGAATGCTAGTCCATATTGTATGAAAGTCGAAACTTTTATGCGTATAGCTGGTATCCCTTACGAAATTATTGAGGAAGTTAATCCTTCGAAAGGTCCTAAAGGAAAGCTTCCCTACATTATTCATAAAGGTAAAGAAATAGCAGATTCTACTTTTATATTAGAATATTTATCTGCGGAGTTTAATGTTGATTTAGATTCACACCTATCTATTCAAGAAAAAGCAGTCGCTCATTCATTCCAGAGGCTTTTTGAGGAGAGTCTTATCTGGGTTATGGCTTATAACCGTATGACTGATAACTGGCATGTAATTGAATCAGCTTGGTTTGGTTTTCTGCCCCCAGTCTTGAAAATGTTTTTACCAAGCATGCTTAAGCAGCAATTTAAATCTAAGCTTATGGCTCAAGGTATTGGCAGGCATTCAAGAAATGAAATTTATCATTATGGTATGAAAGATTTAAGAGCCATCGTAGATCAGCTTGGTGCTAAACCTTTCTTGATGGGTGATAGAGTTTCTTTAGTGGATACTACTGCTTATGCTTTTGTCTCCAGTCTTTTAATAAATGAATTTACATCACCTATAGATGAACTTTCTAAGACGGCTGAAAACTTAAGGGCTTATAGAGATCGTATGCAGAACCTTTACTTTCCAGAGTTGAATTATTCTCGTAGAGATGATTTAGCTAGCGTATAGATGTCCTCTAATAAAAAAATATATAAAGAATTGCTGAATATATTGTTTGCTGAGAAGCAGATACTCATGGTTTTTCTTGCGTATTCGATTTTCATTAGTCTTATTTATCTAGCTGTGCCACTTGGCGCACAGATTATAGTTAATATTATTTCGACTGGCGTTCTTATACAGCCTTTAGTCATAATCTCCATTGGAGTTTTATTCGGTTTAATTTTTCTTGGTGTTTTAAGAATATTGCAGCTCTATATTACAGAGATATTGCAGAGGAAGATTTTTGCTAAAATCTCGTGGCAGACGGCTTCTAGATTACTTAAAGTTGCTCAAAAACATCTTTCTGAAGTATATGCGCCAGAATTAGTTAATAGATTTTTTGATACGGTTACTATACAGAAGTCTCTTACCTTAATACTTTTAGAGGTGCCATCGGCTATTTTACAGATATTAGTTGGTTTAATTATCATGGGAATCTATCATCCTATCTTAATTATTTTTGACATTTTTTTAATAGCGGTTATTTTCTTAATTGTAATTCTTGGCTATAAAGGCTTAGAGACTAGTCTTGCAGAATCTAGCTCTAAATATAAAGTAGCTTATTGGTTAGAGGAGATCGCTCGCTGTAATGTCGGTTTTAAGATGAATGCTAAAGAGGATTTTCTATTAAATCATCTTGACGAGAAGATTCTAAGCTACCTTTCAGATCGTAAGCAGCATTTTAAAGTCATACTTAGGCAGTTCTCAGGCAGTTATTTGTTTGAAGCTTTTGCAAGTGCAGGGGTTTTATCTATAGGAGCTTGGCTCGTTATTAATGGCAAGATGACACTCGGTCAGTTAGTGGCTTCAGAGATTATTATACTTATGATACTTTCCTCTATAGATAAGATAGTTCAGAAAATAGAGACTTGGTATGACCTGCTTACAGCGATAGACAAGGTAAGTTACATTAGTAAACTTGGGGTAGAAAAGAAAGATGGTATTTTACTTGAGCCTAGTGAAATCGGCTCTGAGATTAAGATTATAGATGTAGATTTTTCATATAATGATTCAGTTAAGGTTTTTAATAAATTAAATATGGAGCTAAGCTCTGGTGCTAGAGCAAGTTTAGTCGGAGTGAGTGGATCTGGTAAGACCTCCTTAGCTTATATTTTATCTGGTCTCTATGAAATTAATTCAGGGCATATTTTTATAGATGGTCGGGATATTCGTTCTATAGATTTAGATAGTTTAAGAACTAGCTTTGCATTAGTAAGTGATTTTAATGAAATCTTCTCTGGGACAGTAGAAGAGAATATTTTACTCGGGCGTAATGCTTTAGAGAAGGATTCATTAGATAAGGTTATTGATTTACTTGAACTCGAAAGGGATTTAAGAAAGTATCCTAAAGGGCTTAATACGCAGCTTTTAAGCGAAGGACGTAATATCTCACTTGGGCAGAGGCAGAGAATACTTATAGCAAGATCAATTATCGGTAATCCACAGCTCCTCATTCTAGATGAGGCTTTCGGTGGCATGGATCAAATGACTAAGCTTAAGATTATTAATAAGATCTTTGATCTAAGAAATCCTTGGACTATTCTGAATATCACTCATGACGCAGAAGTAGTGGCTAGAACTAAAGAGATTTTTCTATTAGAAGATGGTGCTATTAAAGAAAAAGGCTTAATAGATGACCTTTCAAATGATACTAAATCTGCATTCTCGCAGCTTTTCCCTGAGCTCGCTAAATTTAAAATAAGGGAGGCTAATTAATATGAGGTCTTTAGCTAGTATTGAAACCCCTTTTATTTTAAAAACCTTTGCCTATGTAATTGGTGCTGTTTTCTTTGTTGCTTTTATTTCTCTGTTTTTGCCTTGGCGGCAGACTATTACTGGAGTTGGTAAGGTTACAGTGTTTTCCCCGATGAATAGACCGCAGTTAGTGCAGTCTCAGATCAGCGGTAAAATCGTTAATATCTCTATTCATGAAGGTGACTGGGTCGAGCGAGGTCAGCTTTTAATTGAGCTAGAGGAATTAGAAGAGAAATTTTTAGATAAGTCTCAGTTAAAGCGTTTACAGGGACAGCGCTTAGCTTATTTAGATAAACGTAATGCTATCGAAAGGTTAATTAATACTCTAGAAAGGCAGATAAATTCTTTACTTAGAGTTCAGTCAGCGACGGTACCTAATGCTGGAATAGAAATTAGACAGACAGAGGATAAGCAAATAGCAAGCCAGCAAAAGCTTAGAGCTGCTGAACAGAATTTTAAAACGGCACAGTTGAATTTTTCTCGTAGTGAAAAACTCTATGAAAAAGGTTTAAGCTCTAGAAGAGATTTTGAATTAGCTGAATTAGCTTTAGTGAAGTCTAGATCAGAATATGAGGCTTCTACTGCTGAACTCAACATCGCTGGTAGAGATATAACTCAATCACGTTTTAGTTATGATAAGGTTTCAGCAGAGGCTGCTTTAAAGGTACAAGAAGCAGAAGCTAAGCTAGCTCAGTCTTTTGAGAAATTAGCTGACATTAATAGTGAGATTTTTAAGTTAGATATTAACTTAGCTAATATGGAAAGTAGAATTACACAGCGTAAGATATACGCTCCAGCCGATGGTCAGATAGTAAGGCTAAAGGTTCTAGGTCAAGGTGAGACGGTTAAATCTGGCTCTGATCTATTAACTATAGTGCCTAAAACTTCAGATCAAGCTGTAGAACTGTATATCTCTGATGTTTTCGCCCCACTTATAAATACAGGCAGGGAAGTGCGTTTACAGTTTTCGGGTTTTCCAGCTTTACAGTTCTCTGGCTGGCCTACTGTAGCTTTAGGCACTTTTCCTGGAATAGTAAAAGTTATAGATGCTAATGCTAATGAGGAAGGTGAATATAGGATTTTAGTTCAACCTGATTATAAAAGGATAAATTCTAAAAAAGATAAGCCTTGGCCTGATAATAGCTTTCTTAGACCAGGTTCTAATGTAGTGGGTTGGGTAATATTAGATGAAGTACCAGTTTGGTATGAATTCTGGCGTATCCTAAATGGTTTTCCTCCGACTATGATTAGTAATCCAGCTAAATCTACTTATAAGAGGAAAATTCCTAAGGTTGGATAAGGTTTTTATTGTGCGAGCGGCCCTGTTTAAGTTTTAATAATAACCTTGCTCAAACAATTTAACGATTTGCTTAGGATTCTAATTTGAGGATCTAAATCGACTTTAAGTTCTTCACAGAACTTTTTCCAACTATTAATGATGTCATTTAAAAAATGTGGTTTAGTCAAAATTAATTTAATACCCAGAAGAGTTGAATCTAGGTTCATATCTGTGCAAAGTTTATTAATATTCTGAATAACATGATTCAGAATATTAGATTCAGGTTCAGACGTGGGTTTATTAATTAAAATTAAATTCGTTAAAAAACTAGCTAGTTCATTTGAGAGTTTTTTAGGATTTTTGTTTGAGATTTTTTGATGAAGTAGCCGATGTAAATTTCTAGAAACATAATGTATATCTAATCCTAGTCTAGAAAATTTTTCATCCTTATGTAACTCTTTCAGAAGATTGTAAAGTTCTGGGTAAGTTTTTTTAATATTAAGATTAAGCAGAGTTAGAGTATCTAGAGGTCTAGAAAGCAACTTTGTAAAAATATCTATGCCTTGATCTAAATGTTTAGATGAAAGAAAATCAATTAAAAATTGACTCAATGCTTGCTTGAAAGATTCTTTAGCTAGAGTACTGGGTGTCCCTGCTGAGCCATTTTTACTACTTCCTATACTTTGTAGTATATTAATCCCAATCAATTCTTTTATCCCAACTCCAAAAAGTTCCATGTGAAGATTTTATCTTGATTTGGAAATAAATCGTATCACATATGAGGTATTTGATGGAAGAAGCAATTAGTTAATTGCTGATAATAAATTAGCTAAATGTTTCATTGATTGATCTATAATCGAGGTTTAGATAAGTATATGGCGCATATTCTTTTAGTTTTATTTTGTTTATTTTTCTCACAGCAAGTTTTTTCTAAAAAAACTATGCAGCCACTAAAGCTTAACGCTAACTTTCTTGAAGAAATAGATTTTCAAGAAAATTTTAATTTATATAATTCTGGACTTTTGTTTACTGAAGCTGCGCGCAAGCCTCATAGTGAAAATATCATCTGGGATAAGCTGGAATTTCAAGATTTCCTAAAGCTAGTCAGTGAGAACCATCCACAGATTTTACAAGCTAAACTTAAGCGTAATCAAGCTAATGCTAAGCGCTTAGAAACCCAAGGTGCTTTCGATCCTTCGCTAAATTCTAAAAACTCTTATAATATTTATAATAGTTCATCTGATCCGGGTAAGGAGCAGGAGGCTTTCACCTCTTCTAATAGTTTAGATATTTTAACTCGCTATGGAGCGAAGTTATCGGCTGGAGCTAAGTTTGCAGAAGGGGATATTAAGACACCTCTTTCTCCGACTGGCTCTGGTGGCGAATATTTTATAGAAGCACAGATACCACTTTTAAGAGATGCTATTTATAACTCAAAAAATATTAAAGAAAAAAGTGCGATTTTAAATGAAGCAATAGCCGATTTAACTCTATATCGTAAACAGTTAGATGTTTTGCAGAAAGCGAGTGAATTGTATTGGAAATGGTACGCTAGTTTTAAAGTTCTTGAAGTTGAGAATCATCTGGTGGATTTAATTACAGAGCAGAGTGATTTCGTGAAAGCTCAAGTGGAGTATGGGAATCTTGCGCAGCTTGCTTATATAGAAGTGAGTACTGAATTACAGAAAAGACTCTTTAAAAGAGCTAAGGCTGAAAGGGAGGCACAGGAGATGTCCCTTGCTTTAGCTAACTATTTATGGCTAGAAAGTGGCGAACCCTTGGGTTTATTTGCTAAGGATCAGGTGCCTAATGTTAAAGAAGAAATCGCTCAAGGCTTAGTTCTGGAAAATATAAATGAAGCTAAATTAAAAGCCTTGAAATTTAGACCAGAGTTTAAAGCCATAAATTTATCTAAAGATATAGCTATTCTGGAACGTAAATTTGCGAAAAACCAAATGCTGCCTGAATTAGACTTTTTTATTAATCAAGGAGTAGAGACTGGTGAGGATAGTATAGGACCTACTACTGCTGCTGGCGTGAATTTATCTATCCCCTTAAGAGTCAGAACTGGACAGGGTTTAAAGAAACAGGCTGAATTGAGTTTACAGTCTTTAAATCTTGCGAGCAGGGAATTAATGCAGAATGTAATTTTAGAGCTTGAGAACGCTGTCTCTGAACTAGAACAGAGTAAAGCTAAAACTAAATTCGCTAAAGAAAGTTTAATCTTAGCGAACCAGCTTTTCGAGGGTGAATCTGAAAAATTTAAATTAGGCGACAGCACTTTATTTTTAGTAATTAGAAGACAGAGGGCTATGGCTGAAGCTAATATTCAGTATTATAAAGCTTTTGCTGATTACAGAACAGCGGAGCAGGTTTTTAAGTTTTTACAGGGTGAGTTGATTTAATGACATTAAGATTTTTGAATCACTAGATATTAAAACCTATTTTTTTATTAGAGGCTTTATCGGGAAGGATCATGCTTTTAATTACAGCTATAACATCTTTTATTTGACTATCATGCTCAGAGAGCTTTTCTTCGATATTATTAATTTTCTTGGCTAAGTCTTGGTTAGTGGCTAACATTGAACGCATTTTAGTAAATGCTCTTACTATTTGTATGCTTGTGTGGACAGCAACTTCACTATTTAAAATGGAGGCTAGCATAATAGCACCATGTTCTGTAAAGGCATTAGGATTTGAATTAGAGTATTTCAACTTATTAAATCTCTGAAAATTTATAAGTAATTTATTTTTTTCTTCTTTGGCTAATCTAAACATAAAATCAGAGGGAAAGCGGTTTTGATTGCGTTTAACCTGCTCATTTAGTCTCTTGGTGGTAACTCCATACAAACTAGCAATATCACTATCTATTAGGACATTCTGTCCCCTCAATTCAATTATTAAGTCTTCTATGGATAAGACTATATCTAATTTTGATTGATCTAGAATTTTAGATTTATTGGGCATGATTTTTAAGTGGTCGCAAACTGCGACCACTTAAAAAAGCATATCTAAACTGATAGAAGATGAAAAATTAATGAGTAAATTAACTTAAATTATTTTGCTGATTACAGAACGGCGGAGCAGGTTTTTAAATTTTTACAGGGTGAATTGATTTAAAAACGTATTAAAATCTTTATTGTAATACTATTACATTTAGTGCTATCTTTAGATAATTATGAGTCAAAGTTCTAGTCTTCTTGTAGATACTCCTAAGCTCCCGGTAACTGTACTATCTGGCTTTCTTGGTGCTGGTAAAACCACTTTATTGAACCATATCTTAAATAATCGAGAGGGATTAAGGGTCGCTCTAATCGTCAATGATATGAGTGAAGTGAATATAGATGCTGATTTAGTGAATCGTGAATCTACTTTAAGTAGGACTGATGAAAAATTAGTAGAAATGTCAAATGGCTGTATCTGCTGCACTTTAAGAGAAGATCTTTTACTGGAAGTGAAGAAATTAGCTGCTGATAATCGTTTTGATTATTTAGTTATAGAGTCGACTGGGATTTCTGAGCCGATGCCTATCGCAGAGACCTTTAGTTTTGAGGATGAAGAAGGAAGTTCACTATCTGATATCGCTAAGCTAGATACTATGGTAACTGTGGTAGATTCATTTAATTTTCTGAAAGATTATGGCTCTACGGATTTTCTCTCTGATAGAGAGATGGCACGTGATGGTGAAGATGTTCGTACTATAGTGGATCTTTTGCTCTCACAGATTGAATTTGCAGATGTAATAATTCTGAATAAATTAGATTTAATTAGTGATGAGGATACAGCTTATTTACGTAAAATGATTAAAGCTTTAAATGAGGATGCGAAGATAATTGAAGCAGTAAACGCAGCTGTACCTCTAAAAGAGGTTTTAAATACTGGTCTTTTCGATATAAATAGTGCAGAAGAGAATCCTGAGTGGATGGAGTCTCTGAAAGAAGAAGATAAATCAGAAGCCGATGAGTATGGCATTACTAATTTTACTTATGTCGCACGTAAACCATTTCACCCACAGCGTTTACGTAAAGTCTTTGATGAAGAGTGGCCTGGGGTAATTCGCTCTAAAGGTTATTTTTGGTTAGCGAGTAGAATGGATAAGGTGGGTTTCTGGTCACAAGCTGGAGCTATCTGTCAGAGTCGTATGGCTGGTTATTGGTGGGCGGGAGCGCCAGCAAGCTTCTGGCCAGAAGATGAAGCGACGGTAAAAGAAATTAAATCTTCATGGGTAGAGCCTTTTGGTGATAGAAGACAAGAATTAGTAATTATCGGTATTGATATGGATAAAGAAGCGATTATAAATAAGCTGGAATCCGCTCTGCTAACGGAAGATGAACTCGCTTTGGGTGAAAAGGCTTGGCTTGAGTTTAAAGATCCTTTTCCAGTATGGGGTGAGATGGAAGAAGCGGTGGCTGTTTAGGGGCTGTGGAATATAGCAAGTCTTTGTTATAGTATTTTTTTTAAATAAATCAGTTCTCGAAGGTACGAAATCTTGCCAGAGAAAGGAATAGGATCATTGACGTTGCTTTAATGACACTTCTCGCAGAGACCTAATACCTCATCTATAACTTCTACCTGCGCAAAGCCATTTATATGAAGCTCTGTAGCTGCTCTCTCTACTGGCTTGACGTTATGGCAGCTTTTACAGACTAGGAGGCGATGTAAATGATTCTTATGCTCACAGCATTTCATAAAACTATTTATCGAATGAACTTTATGCACTATATCTAATTCTAAAAGTGTATCTATGACCCGATATATGGTGATCGCTGAATAGTTTTTCCCTTCATTTTTTAGTAAATCCTGAAGCTCGTATGCTGAAAGGGCTTTATCGTGTTTAGCGATAGCTTCTAAAATATCATTGCGTGCTCGAGTTGATTTAAAGGCGTGCTGCTTTAGTTTTTCTAGGGCTTTTTCGATGAAGGTCTCTTGGTGTAGGTGGGGCATGGGGCTTTCTTTCTGTATTATAACTGTGTTTTATTTTATCTATCTAGGTTATCTCTGCTGCTAGGTTCTACCGGCTCGTTTTGATCATTAACAGCTGTTTCTGCATGAGGGGTAGCAGTTTCTGTGCTAGTTTCAGCTGCTTCTGCTGTAGCTTTCTGAGTAGTGTTTGCTGGGTTGTGATTTATCTGAGTCTCTTGGGTAGTAGTTGTGGCTGAATTAGATTCTGATTTCCAGCTCTCTGGTAATGGTGGAAAATCTTCATAGGTCTTATTTCTCTCATGATATTCTTTACGGTCTATAAATGAAAACTGTCCAGTGAGAGCTATTCCGCCTACTTGTTTATCATGTTCTTCTTCCCCAGAGGCATTAGTTCTATTTTGTAAATATTCTTTTGCGGCTAGTTGTTTATTTGTGTGAGTAGTAGAAGGATCAGATTGTTCAAATCCTGCTAGTACGTTATTGTCATAGGAAAAAGCTTTATCTATTAATTCTGGTAGCAGATTAAGCTGCTGGTTGATCTGAACTCTATTGTTTATATAGTTTTGTACAGTCTCTGCATTAAGATTCTTTCTTAAATTTGGACTGTTTTGTGATTGAATTTGTGATCTATTCTGATTTATTTGTTCGTTAAAATATTGAGAGATGGGTGAGCTTATTAGCTTGGTTTCATCGAGACTAAATGTGCTTAAGACTTCCCTTGCACTATTTTTAAATGATCTATTCTCTGGGGAGAAAATATTTTTCAGTAATTCTTTTGTAGATTCCTCTATAGATTTTCTTGCAGAACTAGTTTCTTGAGACCTTTCTGTATTCATTATTCTAAAATCAGTATTGGAAAAACTAGCACCTTGATTTAGAATACTACTGGTACTAAGGCTTTGATTCATAGCTGTTGGATTTAAGACCACTTTACTGGCGGACTGTACTTGTTTTAAAGCTTCTTTAATCTTAATGCTGATTTGATTTAGGTTTCTCTCGAAGTTATTTTTAAGTGCAGTTAGAGGGTTTGGATTCTCTAACGTATTCAGTATCGATAAAATAGACTGAGCTTGGATAACGTCTTTAGCGTGCATTTCCTTCTGGTGTATATCACCATTACTTATTTTCTTAGAGCTTGCTGTTAATTCTACACCTCTTAGGAAATCAAGCAGAGGTAATTTATGTACTGTAAAATCATTACTAAGTTTCTCTCTATGAGCGAAAGTTAGTTCTAGCTGTGTCGGGTCAAATGTTCGACCATTATTTTTATCAGTAATAATGTAAATGGAATTGCTAGATGCTATTAGTTGATTATGTGTTTGGTGATTATCTCCTAGCTCATTGAGTTTGACAAGAAACGTTTGCAGACCTTGGAGTCTTTCTTGTTTAGTGTTTGTAATACTTTTATTAGTTTGAGTTCTATGGGAATCCTGGAATTCTTCTAGGACTCTCGTGGTGTCTTCTGTTGTTAACTCTCGTCCTCCACCATGTTTACAACCTTCGCCGCAAATATGTACCCCTAAAGCATTTAATCTTGCTTCTCCATTGTGCAGTTTATTTCCCGCCTTACTCAAACTCTCCAAAGACTGACGCAGCTTAGCTTTCTCTACTCCTGTCTGCGTATCCTCTAATTTTCGCTTAGCTCCCTCTAAGTAACTAAGCTTAGTATTCATAGTTCTTAATAAGCTATCCCCAAGCTTACTTTCATCTGCATTAAGTTCTATACTTTCATAATTTTCTTTAATAAAAGCTTTATCTAAAGCTGCTTCTAAATTCCTCTTAGCTAGAGCATTTGGCTTTATAATGTACAGTTTCGGCTTTTTAAGTTCGGGGTCTAGCTCGAAATACAGGTCTCTGCCGCTAAACTTCTCTTTTAGCTTAGCTTTCAGCTCTGAAAAATCACCTTCGGGTAAAGCTACTATAAATAAAGGCTTTAAGCCTTCTTGAATTATCGCTTTTTCATTTTTAATATTCACTGCGGCTTCAGTTTCTGAGTTTTTTTCAGGGGCTTTCTGACCGAGAAAAGAATTTAGAACAGGAATATTTCTTAATAGACCTAAAACCATCTAATGAACTCCTCCGTGATGAACTAGTGAATGTAAATGATCTTGATCGCTAGCGTTATTCGCTCCAGCTACGCTAACCCCTTCGGAAATTTCAGCGAGGTGAAGATCTACTCCATGAGCCTCGCCGCAGACTGGACATTCTAAAAGCTCGGCTGTAAGAGCGCTATGATCTAAAGCAGAATTAGAATTATGATTAGCTTTATTTTTAAATAAGTTAAATAGCTCGGGAATAACAGTGAAGGCCCCAGCCATAGCTAAGTTTTGGCTAACGAATGCTAGGATTTTATTTGGAATCTTTTGAGCGATACTCCGCCCTAGTGGAATAGCGGTGTTTAACATAGTTTCCATCTGTAAAAGTTTAGAGAGGAATTTTCCAGCATCTTTATTGAAAGCATCTTTAAATTTTTCCATTTTAGTTTTCTGATTATCGGAGCTAGATAGATGCTCGCTTAAGCTAATGACGAATCCTAGAGCAGATCTCATCACGAAATTAGGTACTTTTACTAATCTGTGTAAGGCTACGAAAGGAACTATAGTAAATAGATTTTTAGCGAGGCTTTCCCATTTATTAGTACCGTAGTTCAATAGATGCATTGCAGTAACAGCAGAGCTGCTAGTAAGTTCACTTGGTGTATGTAACTGGTGCAGTGGGGCGCTTAGGCTCTGTGCTAAAAAAATATTCGCTAAGTTTATAGTTCCTCTGATTACAAGCGGTTTAAAAGTTTTAGGGATAGAATCACTCTCTGAAATGTTACTTAGTAACTTTTCTAAAAAACCTTTTGCTGGTTCATTCTGAGTGTGATCATGGCTATGATGCTCTGTGTGAGTATGATTCTGGATGTGAGCTTTATACTCTTCATGTTTATCTTTGTCATTAGCATGATCGTGCTTCGTATTGTGTTTAGGTTCTTGAGTTTTTGACGTACCATGATTATGACTATGCTTATCCTCTTCATGTAAAGATTTACTCGTGTGATGATGATCACCATTACAGGGGTCTAATTCATCTCCATTTTTAAGATGTAAATGAAAGCCGTATTTAGATTGATATTCTTTAACGAAATTTCTTAGCTCGGGGCTGTGTTCCAAGTCAGATACTCTTTTACCGCTTAGAGTCCCAATGTAAGTATCTAAAGCAGCGGAATTATTTGGGCTAAGAGCGGTGTTTAGCATGGAGGCTAGTTAAAAGGTATAGGTCTTTTCAGGTCTTGGTTAACCTCACTATTGTTATAAAGTTACAGTAATGATGCTACCATATTATTACGTAATGCAATTTATTTACTAAATTTTCTTAAGAAAGTAACGCGCAATTTATTTTTTAGTGAATTATTCATAAATTTAGGCACCTTTGGATGTGAAAATCCTTAAGGTGAGATTTAACTGGGAATAATATAAGAGATTAACTAAAAAAAATATAATGCTTCTACTATAATTGATATAATACTTCTACTATAATTAATATAATGAATGAATCTTTAGTAAATATTGAAAAGAAAGCTCTTGAATGGCTAAAGTTGAATCTTAAAAAGCAAAAACTAGTCCATAAAAAAAGTGATATAGATACAGAGATAATTTCATATCTCTATTCTCAGCAATTTATCGGTGAAATTAACAAGCAGTATATATTTCTGAAGCATAGTGATGAGCTGGAATCTAGGGTGCTGAAAGCTAATTTCTGGCTTATAGTAATAGAGTTTTTAAATATAGCTTTTCCAGAGGGTTGGTACTGTACTGGTGCCTATGCTTACAAATTATTATTAGAGGATTTTAGTATAAATCTAAAGCAGATCAGTATTAGTACTCAAGCTAAATCAAATCGTATTATCAAACTTACTGAGGATTTTGAAATTTACGCTAGTTATGATAAAAACTTTACAGAAAAACCTCTAATTAAAAAAGCCTTATTCTTAAAGCCAGTTTTCCTGCTTAGACCCGAATATTTAATTATTCATGCTACCTTAAGTGATTATAAAAATTATAAAAATGAATTAATTTCTTTTATCCGTGATTCTGACCGTGATGAGGAGTATATCTTGGATTATTTTAAAAAACAAAGATCAGATGTACTGCTTGCAAGGCTGATAGGCGCTCTGAGAGCTTTAGGGGATTTTACTATTCGTTTAGAATTAGAGGAGCTTTATAAAATTTATAAAGTCACAGTGCCAGTTAAAAACCCTTTTGAAGATTATCTTCTGCCTCTATCGCTTGAAAGACCAGCTTATATAAATCGCTTTGAAATATCTTTATTAAAGGCTATTAAATATCTTCAGGCTATTAAAAAGCCAATCAAGTTAAAAAAGAAACTTACAGCTAAAGATATAGAGGGAGTCTCTATAGAAGATACTTATCACAGTTTAACTATAGAAGGTTACACTGTAACTCAATCTTTGATTCGTTTTTTAGAGACGCATGAGCCTAGTCATAAATATGAAGCGACTTTAAAGGATCAGTTAGCTGCTAAAGGTTTTATGAATACTTTAGACTATATTAAAAAGTTAAATGATACCAGATTTACTATCAGTGAGACTTTAGCACGAAAATTGTTTGAGGAATTGTGGAAGCCTAGTTTAAATGCAAAAGTTATAGATATCGAAAGGGATGTTTATCGTAAGCATCTTGTTTCTATTAAAGGTTCTATGTATGTTCCACCCAATTATGAGAAAATTCCTTTTTTATTAAATGAGCTTTTTAAATATACTAAAGATCTTGATAATGGTTTTCTTTTAGGCATATTTTTACATTATTTTTATGTCAGTATACATCCGCACTCAGACGGTAATG
Source organism: Candidatus Melainabacteria bacterium (assembly GCA_005110385.1). GTDB lineage: Bacteria > Cyanobacteriota > Vampirovibrionia > LMEP-6097 > LMEP-6097 > LMEP-6097. The sequence continues at coordinate 128,465 of DUDT01000004.1, forward strand.
GACGCATTTCACGTTTTTTAATGAATATTGCTTTTATTAATGATAGTTATAATTGGCTCACTATCAAGAGTGAGAGGCGTAATGATTATTTTAAAGCTTTGGAAAGATCTCAGTTAGAGGATGATATTAGTTATTTTACGGAGTTTATTATTTCAGCTTAAAGAAAATGATTTGCAGCTCCTAATGCAACTGCTTCAAAACATAATCAGCAAAAGACTTTACTGATTTTTTCGCATTCTCCTTGGTAAGTAGAGTAATATGCGTATCTTCTAAATCTGGCAGGTATTTATCTCTGTATATGTCAAGTCCGCTAGGAACCATATTTAAAGGCAGTACTGTAATCCCCATGCCTGCTTTAACTGCTGCTGTTGCTCCAGCGAAGCTTGGGCTAGAGTAAACAATTTTCCAAGGTATATCTGCTTTATCTAAGGACTCTAGTGCTCTTGCTCTGTAGACGCAGGGTTTAGGTGATAATACTAAGGGCAGTTTAGCTCCGGCTTTACTTTTATGCGTATAATTATGGGCTGCTACCCAAACTAGTTTTTCACTCCATATTTCGACTCCGTTAGGAAAATCTCTTTGATCGTAAAGCTTTACTAGAACTAAATCGAACTGCTTTCTTTTGAAGCTATTTAGGAGATTAAGAGTTAGATCACATTCTACACTTACCGATATTCGAGGGTGGCTAGCTGAAAAGTCTGAAAGAACTTTATGCAAAAATACCGTGGCGAAATCCTCTGGCAAGCCGAATCTTATCTCACCTTCTAGTTCTGGCTCTTTAAAATAGTCTATGGCTTCTTGTTCTAGTCTTAGTATCTCTTTAGCGTAAGTGAGAAGTATTTCTCCAGAGTGAGTTAAAGTATTGACTCGCCCTCTGTGAAAGAGTTGGGTTTTAAGTTGTTTTTCTAATTTAGCGATCTGTTGAGAGATGGCTGATTGGGTTATATTAATTCGATTCGCCGCCTGAGTAAAGCTAGTATGCTCAGCTAGAGCTATGAAACACTGTAAACTAGAAATTTCTAGATTATTCATTATTTTAATTATTATAATCGATTATTAGTAAAACTAATAGCCCCAATAATATACTTTAACTTTACTAATAAATATGCTTTAACTATTATGGTGATTAATGGAAGAGATGCTCGTCAGTCCAAATTTATTTCAAGTAGATTCATTGAGCTTAGTGATGAGTTTATTGGTACTTATCGTAGGGCTGGTAGTTACTGTATATTCAGTGCGTTATATGCGTGGTGATGCTGAGTATAAAGGCTTTTTTATAAGATTAAGTATTTTAATTACTTCACTTATCTGTATGTTTAACGTGGATAATATGTTGCTTTTCGCTGCTCTGTGGGCTTTTAGTAATTTAATTCTTGTGATGATGATAGTGCATAAATCTTTCTGGAAACAGGCTTTAGAGTCTGGTATTGTGGCTGGAAGGAATTTTTCTATAGGCATTATTAGTTTTCTTTTATTTATAGGATTAAGTTTTAGCTTAACGAAGACTTTTTCTATTTCAGAGACTCTAGCTTCTTTTACTAATCTAGGTTCAGTTTCACAATGTGTTTTATTAGCTTTATTAATAATTACGGCTATGACTCAGTCTGCGCAGCTACCTTTTCACGGCTGGTTAATGTCGTCTATTAATACTCCAACTCCAGTCTCTGCTTTAATGCATGCTGGTTTAGTAAATGGCGGAGGATATTTGCTGGTGAAGTTCGCTATGGCTTTAGGAACTCAATCAGCGAGCTTGTCTTTAATATTTATCATAGGCTCTGTGTCTGCCTTCACTGCTATGTTATGGCTGTTCGTAAAAAGCTCGGTTAAAGGGGTTTTAGTTTCTTCTACTATTTCGCAGATGGGTTTTATGTTTATGCAGATAGGTTTAGGGCTTTATCCTGCTGCTATTAGTCATCTCTGTATGCATGGTTTTTTTAAAGCTTTTCATTTTCTTTCGGCTGGTTCTGCTTTCTCTGAGCTGAAAATTTTAAAACTTGCTTTAAATAAAGACATGAAGCAGGTTTCAGTGAAGGTAAATTTCTTAATGTCCTTGGTTATGGGTATCATCACCCTTTTCATATTTTCTCAGGCTTCGCATATTTTGATTAATTTAGAAGACAGTAGTTTTATTTTGATGATTTTTATTGCTATGGCACTTGCGGAGCTTTCTTTTAATATCATTAAAGAGGCTCAAAAAACGATAAATCTTTATTTGACTTCTTTTCTAGCACTACTTAGCTCTTCTATAGTGGCTATTATTTATGGATCTTTTTTGCATTTCTTTGAGCAGATTTTAGCTTCTTCTTTGATCAGCGCGACTTATAAACTTACAGCTCTACATTATCTTGTAAGTTCAGTATTTATAATGCTTTGGGCTTTAATGCACTTTAAAAAAGATCTTTTAGCTTTACTGCCGATGAATTTAAGGCTGCCTCTGTATGCGTTTTTAATGAACTCATCGAGAGCAAAAGCCTCTACTTACACATCAGTAAGAGGAGATTATGCTTATTTAAAGGAGACTAATCACCTCTATCATTAAGGAAGTTTTACGCATGGATATTTTTAGCGAATATAATCTAAGTAATAAATTAAAAGAAGTCGTAGATAATTTTGAATCTGAAAAGTTCAATTCGGCTATGGTACAGGCACTTATTTCAAATGCTTCTGAAATCATTGCTCCTTACTGGTCTTTAAAAACTTTTATTGCTGTAAATCCGTTAAAAGGCTTTGAAGATAAGCATTTTCTTGAAGCCGCGAAGCAAGCTAAGAAATATTTTTCGGCTAATTGTTTTTTAAAAAAATCTAAATATTTAGAACTCTATGATAGAGAGGAAATATCCTTAGCTGCTTTGAATGAACATTTCGAGAAGATGCTAGAGGATATAGAACTAGATATAAGGGTTTTAGATAAAGAGATAAATTTAAAGAAACTTTTTTGGGAAATCTTTTTTTCTAGGGAATTAGAGTTTAAAAATTTAGCCAGTCCTTCTGTTTACCCGCATAGTAGAAGAGTTGAGAGTGGCGATCTACTAGATAAAGTTAATAATTACATGATTAAGTTTTTTAATCATTTTTTTGATGAAGGAATAGCTGTTTGGCAGATGCCGAATAGAGAAAAAGGTTTTTATGCTGCATGGAAGGCTTTAGCTCTTTATGATTCAGACTTGAAACTTGATAAGCATTTACGAGAATGGTTTAAGCAGCTTCCAGACTGTCCTGAAAGAGCTTTAATAGTTTTACTTGATTCACTTGGTATCAGGAGAGAAGATTGGGAAGAGTATTTGAAAGCTAGTTTAGCAGCTCTTCCGGGCTGGGCTTCATTTATAAAATGGCGTCATCTATATGCTCATATTCCAGAATATAAAAAGTACCCAGCTTCTAAATTGGAATATTTAGCTGTTAGGCTTTGTGTTGAAGCTATTTTCTTGTTTGATTATTTTAGAGTTAATAATATTCAGCTGACCTGTTTTGAGGAATTAGAAAGGCTTTTAGCGAAGCAGGTTTTAACTAAAAATTTTAAGTCTCTAGAAGAATTAGAGCGTGAGAGGTATTTATTTGCTGATGAAAAATTAAAACTTACACTTAGTAACCTTTATTATGCTGATTTTTCAGCACTGACCAGTGAAGAGCTAATTTTAATCAGGACTCCACTAAATCTTTTTCTAGAAAGAGAAGCGATGATATGGCTTTCTGCTTGGGAAGATAGCTTCCAGAAGCCTATTATTGATGGTATTTGCCGGAATCACAGGAAATCTTCAATGGACGGTAAATCTATTCTGAATAATTCTTCAGCACTTTTTTTGAATTTATCTAAGTCTAAGCAACTTGCCCAAATGGTTTTCTGTATAGATGTCAGATCAGAGGGGATAAGACGCTGTATTGAAGCTGATTCTAGAATTGAGACTTTAGGATTTGCTGGTTTTTTTGGCTTGCCGATAAGCTACAAGGAATATGATTCTATGGAATTTAAAGATGCTTGTCCAGTATTAATTAAACCCAAACACTTTATTGATGAGCAAGTACATAGTTCTTGCTCGCATAAGCTTGAGCAGTATGAATATTCTAATTCATTACTGAAAACGATTTTTAATGTCTATAAGGCTTTAAAAGCTAATATCGCATCTGCGTTTATATTTGCTGAAGCTTCTGGACCACTGTATATGCTCAGTATGATGATTAGGACTTTAACCCCTTCTCTAAACGCTGTACTAAGCAGGATCTCAGCTGCGATTAAACCTAAAATCTCCTTTGAGCCTATGCTTGATGTAAAAGATACAGTAATAAATGCTAAGAATACGGCTGATGAAAACCTTAGTCAGGCTGAAGTGAAACATATTTTTACAGGCTTAGCTAAAAAAGAACAGTTACTGTTCTCTGAAATGGCTTTAAGGCTAATGGGTTTAACACAGAATTTCGCTCCTTTAGTCGTCTTCTCTGGTCACGGAAGTACTACTGAGAATAATCCATATGCTTCTGCTTTAGACTGTGGAGCCTGTGCTGGTAATCACGGGGGCGTTAATGCTAAAGCTTTAGCGAAGATTCTAAATAAGCACGAGATTAGATTAGAGCTTGCTAAAAGAGGAATTAATATTCCAGATTCTACATTGTTTATAGGCGCTGAGCACAATACGACTACTGATGATTTTGAGTTTTATGATTATGAGCTTAAGACAAGTGAGCAAAGAAAGCTTCTTGCTGACTTAGAGGAATCATTAGTGCAGGCTAAGAAAGAGAATAATGCTATTAGGCAGCTTAGTTTCCTTAATGCAGAAATTGGAGTTCGGCTATACGCCCAAAACGCAGAAAATGGAGTTTGCGAGCAGTCCCTGAGAAGGTCTATGGATTGGTCAGAGGTAAGACCAGAATGGGGACTTGCTGGAAATACCAGTTTTATCATCGGCCCTCGTCATTTAAGTAAAGGACTTGATTTATCTAATCGTGCTTTTATGCACTCTTATGATTGGACTCAAGATTCTAATGGTTTACTTTTAGAAACGATTATGACTGCACCGATGGTAGTTACTCAGTGGATTAATAGTCAGTATTATTTTTCTACTGTAGATAATGTGAATTTCGGTAGTGGTAGTAAAATTACACATAATATAGTTGGGAATTTTGGGGTGATGCAAGGCAATGCTAGTGACCTTTATACGGGATTAGCTTTACAGTCGGTAATGAGTGCTGATGATGAACTCTATCATAGACCTTTGCGGTTGAGAGTTTTTATTTTTTCACCGATAGAGAGAGTGAAGAAGATTATTTCTAAAAACACTGTTTTGCAGAACCTTTTCTATAACGAATGGATAAGATTAGTGGTTTTAGATCCGAATACTAATGAGCTTTCTAGTCTTATTAGCCAAGATCACTGGAAAATACTTAAAAGCGATAATACAATAGGAGTTGAGTAAAAATGATAGATTCACATTACGATGAAGAGGGTACTAGCATAGAGTTAAGCAAAATGCTTAAGCTCGAGATTATAGTTTCAGGCGAGGATGAAGCTATGGTAACAGAGATGATTCAGAAAGCTGGTGTCACGGGCTATACGATAATCCCAAACGTTTCAGGATATGGTCATGATGGCTTTCATGAAGGGAGGCTTCTCTTCAATGATATGGCAAGCTTGATAATGATAATGACGGTGGCACCGCAGTCAGTGATTAACTCTGTAGCTAAAGGCATGAAAACCTTATTTGAAGAGAAGTCTGGGGTTATGTTTGTTTCTGAGGTTTCGGTGGCGAGAATGGGGTATTTTTCGACGGTTTAAAGGTAGTCCTAGCTTGGGAAGTGCTTTTCAGATCATTTTTAAAACGTCTTCCCACGGCAGAACGAGGATGCCATTTTCTAGTTTATTAGGTTTATCTGTAAGTGAAGCACAGATTAATTCAGCTTTAGGAAACACTTTGGCGAAGGATTCTAAGCCTTTTAACTTTTCTTTATGAGGATTATTATTAGCTTTAATTTCAATAGCTATAATGCTTTTGTCTGGTTTCTCTATAATTAAATCTACTTCAGTCTCTTCATTTACTCGATAAAATGAGAATTTATAATCATTATTTTTATATTTAGATTTATAGATGATCTCCTTTATAAGCCAATGCTCAAAAGATTTTCCATATTCTTTTGTTTTCTTCATCAGTGGCACCTGTACTTTATTTACAAGTGCTCTTTGTACGCCAGTATCAAAGAAATAAAATTTAGGGCTTTTAGCGATCTGCTGCCTGGTAGACCTCTTGATAGGCATTAACATAAAGCCCATTAAAGTATCTACCAGTATTTGATAATATTCTTTTATGGTATTCAGGCTAACACCCGTATCCTGAGCGATATTGCTGTAATTGATTAAATTCCCATTTTCCTCAGATGCTAAGAAAAGAAATTCGTTAAAAGCATTTAGATTTCTCACCAAAGCTTCTTCCTTAATTTCTTCTTTGATATAAGTATTAGTGTAGGTTTTAAGGATTTCGTATTTTATTTCATTGTCATGATGCAGATAGACACTAGGCAGGGAGCCATAACTAAGAACGTTATTTAGATTAAATATAATATTTTCATTATCAGCTATTTCTTCATAGATAAAAGGGTACAAAGTTCTCTCTATCGCTCTTCCCGCTAATAGATTACCTTGTGATTTTTTTAATTTACGGGAACTAGAACCAGTGAGAATAAAGTAAGGGGGATTTTTAAGATTTTCTATTACTCTATGAGTTTCATCTAGTATCCATGGTAGTTTTTGGACTTCATCGACTAGAATATACTTTATTTTTTTGTTTCTAGACTTGATTTCATCGAAAAATATACTAGGATCTCTCTCTAGCTTTCGTAAAAGGCTAAAATCTAGTAGATCATATTTTAGTGTTTCATCTTCAGGAAATTTATGTTTTAATAAAGTGCTTTTTCCGACCTGTCTAGGACCGAAAAGTAGAAAACTAATTTTCTTAGGAATTTTAATAGATCTGCTTATATATTCCATGGAGTTATTATACCCTTTAAATCTGAAGTGCTATTGCAGATTATAGCTATAAATATGCAGTAGCACTTCAGATGAGTTGTGACTTGGCACTGTTGTCGAACGTGTGACAACAGCAAAAATTTGGATAACCTGATGAAATATAGGCTATATTTATCTATTATTGTTCATGCGGGTACGTCATGAAATTTCGGTGCTTGACACCGAAATTTCATGGCATAATGTAAGTGATGCTTTTGATCGAAAGAAAAAAAGAAATAAAAAAAATAAAAGAGAAGTTAAGCTATTCTCCAGCTTTGGCTATATTGGGTCCACGTCAATGTGGTAAAACCACTTTAGCAAGAGAGTTTGAGAAAACTTTAAATCCTAAAAAAGTGTATTTTTTTGATTTAGAGAATCCTACAGATTTAAAACTTTTTGAAAATCCGTATCTTTTACTAGCAGATTTAAAAGGCTATGTTTTTATTGATGAGGTTCAGAGAAAGCCAGACCTGTTCCCTGTTTTAAGAGTATTGATTGATAAGAATGAATCTGTAACTAAGTTTATACTTTTAGGTAGTGCCTCGCCTGAATTACTTAGTCGAAGCTCTGAATCTCTTGCTGGAAGAATTAGCTATTTAGAGTTAGGTGGTCTAAGCTTAGATATTTTAGATATAAATGATACGAGGAAGTTGTGGCTAAGAGGTGGCTTTCCTCGTTCTTTTTTAGCGAAGAATGATGAAGCCTCATTTGCTTGGCGGGAAGATTTTATTAGTACTTTTCTTGAAAGAGATATTCCTAGTCTTGGTATTAAGATCGGGACTAATGCTTTGAGGCGCTTCTGGACTATGCTTGCTCATTATCATGGGCAGATTTATAACAGCTCTGAAATAGCAAAGAGCCTCGGAGTCAGTGATACCACGGCTAGGCATTATTTAGATATTCTAGTAAACACTTTCGTGATTCGTGAGTTATCCCCTTGGCACAGTAATACTAAAAAAAGATTAGTTAAAAGACCTAAAATTTACTTTAGAGATTCTGGTCTCTTTCACTCTTTGAGTCAGATATCTACATTTAAGCAGCTTTATAATCATCCTCATATGGGTAGTTCGTGGGAAAATTTTGTTATAGAGCAGTGTATTAGCTTTTTAGATCTTAAAGCAAATTCTGTTTTTTTCTGGGGAGTACATGCACAGGCGGAATTAGATCTTTTATATTTTAAAGACACTAAAGCTTATGGCATAGAGGTTAAATTTAATGAAGCTCCTAGCGTGACTAAATCCATGCAACTAGCTTTAGAAGAGCTGAATCTAGAAAAGCTTTATATTATTTATCCAGGTGACAGGCTGGCAGAGCTTGATAAAAAAATTATTTTATTACCATTTAAAAATTTTCAAACTCTATGCCAAAAATCCTAGACACCAGTCAAAATAGTTTAAATAAAGCATTAGAGCTTTTAAATTCCGATGATGTAATCGCTATCCCAACTGAAACAGTCTATGGCTTAGCGGCTTCAGCCGCTAGTACTAAAGCAGTGGAAAAAGTTTTTAAAATTAAAGGTAGACCTAGTTTTAATCCTATAATTTCTCATTATGCTACTCTAGATGAGATTTTTAAAGATGTAATTTATGACGAACGTGTAGTTAAGCTTGCTGAAATCTTTTGGCCAGGTCCGCTCACTATAATTTTAAATAAAACTAAAAACTCTAGAATCTCTGAAATAGTCTGTGCTGGTTTAAATACCGCGGGGGTAAGGATTCCACGACACCCTTTTACGCTTGAACTATTAAGGCGGTTCGCTGCCCCAGTCGCAGCACCTAGCGCTAATCCCTCTGGGAGACTAAGTCCTAGCTCTGCTGCTCATGTGGCTAAGCTTTTTCCGGATCATGAGGCGGGTGAAAGCACGGAAATTGGAGTTTCACAAGATGGGACTGCTCACAAACGTGCAAGTTCAAGGCTGAGGAGGACGAATGACCGCAGTGTACTGCGAGTACATGAGGATCATGAGGATGACGGAAACGCAGAAACTAGAGTTTGCGAGCAGTACCTTGAGTGGATAGTGGATGGTGGTAACTGTGAGTGTGGCTTAGAGTCTACAGTTTTAGATTTAAGTAATTCTTTGCCTAAATTACTGCGTTATGGTAGTGTGTCTGTGATGGAATTAAAGAATATTCTTGGTGAAATTGCTCTGCCAGAGCAAGATGAGAGTATCAGATCTCCGGGTATGCTTTTAAAGCATTATGCACCTAAATGTAAATTACGCTTAAATTACAGTTTTAATGATAAGCCTTTTGAGAATGAAGCTTTAATTGCGTTTGGATCTATTGCAGAGGCATTGATTCAGAGCTCGAGTAAGATGACTGAAAGTGATTTAAATTTTTCATTTAGAAAAATTATAAATATTAGTCCTAGTGCTGATTTAGATGAAGCTGCATCTAAGCTCTTTGCTAGTTTACATGAGCTAGAAAATTTGGGAGTAGATAGTATAACTGTGATGCCTATTCCCTATGATTCTGTAGGTAAAGCCATTAATGATAGGCTTTTACGTGCAGCAGAGGGTAGTAAAGATTTAGGATGATTGATAAATTACTTCATGTTTTTTTGAGCTTCTAAATCATTAAAAATCTGATTCATTGGCTTTGCGAAAGAACTTCCTTCGTAATATTGGTATAGCTGACCCTGTTTATCTATCCTGTAGTTTTTAATCACAGCTTCATATTTTTGTGTAGTGTCGTCATAATATACTTCATAACTCTGTAGCTTACTTGGACCCACAATGAGTTTGTTTTTTACTGTTGCATATTTTCTATTTATTTCATTACGGATTTTTAAATCTTCTAAAGTTAATTCTGTCGGTGTTGACTTCTGTTTCTTTATTAATTTTTCTAATTCGGTCAATGTCGTAAGATCAGATTCGCTAGCTTTTGGTACAGAGTTAAAGTCACGTCCAAGAAAGGAATCACCAAGCTTATTATCTACTACTGGAACTTCCACTGTGTTTAAATTCTTGGGATCATTATTGGTGTATCGAATATAAATAATCTGATCATATTTATTTCTCTCCGCACTAATCCATATTTCATCTGCATCTACGTATTCAGCTGTCTGTGAGAGTTTAGAATTGTAGGGTTTTAATTTGCCATCTTCAGCTCGGGAGCTAATGGTTTTTATTCCTTCAACAAGTCTTATAAGATCAACTTCGTCATCTCTATTACCAATTGCAGTCACGTATTTCCCTCCAGAGGGGTGTGCATTAAGAATATCAACTATAGCTAAAGCTTGAATTAATTCTTGTCCTGTCTCAATTAGATTTTCATTACCAGTCACAAGCTTGCGTTGAAATTCCTCTAGAATGCCTGAACGATAAGGCTCTTTAAAGTAATTAGAAGCATTAATGGAAGAAGGGCTTAAGTTATTTTTTGATTCAAAGTCTTCTGGTAATAAAGATTTTAAATCTTTCTCTTTTATTACGAGGGCAGAAGAACCAACGGAAGAAGAAACCACAAGAGGCTTGTCTGGATTTTCTTCTGAAATTTTTTTTATTTGATTCACTATATCATCTGCTAAAGGACCAGTTTTGTTAAGGTGTTTAGTCTTTATACATGGGCTGTCAAGTTTAATTGCCATTTCATGCAGACTAGCGTGGTTTACCGTTATTTCACCTGGATCAATTTTATTATTTACGTTAATTTCGTTTTTAGGATTTAATGTTAAAGGACTGTCTATAATTAAAGCAAGCCTTTTAGATTGTTCTTTCTTAAGAGGGTGATTGATAGGGCAAGTATCTATAGGGAGTTGCTGTAGTCCATCAGATTCATCTGAGGGAGATAAATAATTCCAATTATCAAGTAACAGTTTTTTTTCACTACCATTTGTTGGTTCGTATTGATTAAGCTCCCTGTAGCTTATAAAATTATCGCCATTTGTATCAATTTTTTTTATATTTTCTGAAATCATTCCCATCACTGATTCTGGAATCTCTGAGGACTTTTTATAGAAATCTAATATATTACTAATAGAGTGTTTAGAATCCATTATTGAACGCATGTATTTATAAAGATAAGAAACTCTAACTTTTCATCTTTATTTTGAGAGAAGACAGTAAGAAATTACGTCGAACTCTGCATAGCCTCTTGCTAGAATTATCTTAGAATGTTTATTTTATATCTAAGCATTATTATCGCCACTTTTCTTTGCATGGAGCTAGTCGCTAATATCATGCACCGCTATGTGATGCACGGCTCTATGTGGAATTTCCATGAAGATCATCATCAAAAGGATATTGGTTTTTTTGAAAAAAATGATGTCTTTTTTGTGATTTTTGCTTTACCTTCTATGCTACTGATTATGGGAGGTTTCTTCTTTTCTAATTTATATGCTTATGCATTAGGTTTGGGGATTACGGTCTATGGGTTATGTTATTTTTTAGTTCATGATGTTTACATTCATAGGCGTTTTAAATTTTTAGATAATTTTTCACATCCTTATCTTGATGGGCTAAGAAGAGCTCATAAAGACCATCATAGTCATATTTATAAAGAAGATGGTGAAAATTTTGGTATGTTATGGGTACCACTGAAATATTATTCAAAGCAGCCTAGGGAAAGTGCTTCTTGTGCTATTTAGAATAATGGGATTGCTCGCAAACGTACAAGTTCAAGGACTATGATTCAGAATTAAGATGCTGCCTTTTACCTACTTACTAATAAATTTTTTTAGTGTGCTTGTGCCAGTGTGTTTGAGTTTTGAGACTAAGATTAAGCTATATAAATTATTTCCTTTTATCTTTAAGGCTATAGCTATAGTTCTTGCAGTTTTTGCAGTTTGGGATAGTATTTTCACTTATTTAGGTGTCTGGGGTTTTACGGAAAAGTATCTCTGTGGGATTAAATTTTTAAATCTGCCTTTAGAAGAACTTTTATTTTTCATCTGTGTTCCTTATGCTTGTATATTTACTTATGAGGTTTTAAAGTATTATTTCCCGAAACCCTTTGTGGGATTTAATTTTGCTTATTTAAATATTGTATTAGCTATAGCTTTGCTTGCTGTGGCTCTTATTTTTTATGATAGGCTCTATACCTTTTATACCAGCTTATTTATGGCTTTGAGTTTAATATTTTTGCGTAAATCATCTTTCTTGCCTAATTTTTATTTGATGTATTTGGTTACTCTAATACCATTTTTCATAGTGAATGGTTTACTTACTGGGATTGCTTTTGATGAACCTGTTGTTTTTTATAATAATGTTGAGAATCTTTCGATAAGAGCATTTACTATTCCCGTCGAGGATTTTATTTATGGTGGAGTAATGTTAATTTGGAATGTGTACTTAGTGGAGTATTTTAGAGACTATAAAGCTCTAAAAAAGTCTTAAGCATTTTAGCTAAATCTTCATCTCTGTGTTTATCTGTATTTAGAAAGACTTTAATTAAGGTAGTATCTTCTTTAATATTATCTCTGTAGTTAAGTAATTTAGGAATGTTTAACTGTACAGCTAACCTTATAAACCTAAATTCAGGATTCTCCGGATTAGCTTCAATTACCTCTTCTAGAGCATTTTTACCCTTAGAGAAGTCTTTGATTTTTTTAAAGGGGTTTCCTTCAAACTTAGCTCCTATCATAGTTCCAGCAGCATTGTAGGCTTTAGCGTAGCATTCATTATCAAGTGCTAGAGCAGAGTCGGTGAATGCATTTAAATGCTTTAGCGAGTAACTGGCATTTTTAAAGAGTTTTCTTGTATTTTTTAACTCTTCAGCGGGATCAGCAGCTTTTAAGATAGCTAAACTGAAAAAATTTAAAACGATTAAAGAAACAATATAAAGCTTAGTGTTTTTCATGAGAATCTTTTAATTATAATCATTAAAAGATCTTAACTCATGCTCAGCTTTCAGGGCAAGTTTTAAACCTGAATAAAATTGTGCTGCACTCCAAGATAAAGTGTGAGCACCAGGAAGCCATTTGGTTTTTCCTGTAAGGTCCGTAACCGCTTGGTAGGCTTCTAAAATAGAATAGGATCTTCCTAGCTTATTACCATCTGCACGGATCATGTCTTTGTCTTTAAAACCAGCTACTAAAGCTAATGTTTTATTAATGTAATGGGCGATTTTGATATCTATTTCTTTAATTAAATTTTCTACTTGTGGCGACAGGTACTTAATACTTTTGCTTTGGCTAATTAGATTAATTTTGCTTTTAGCTAAAGCTTTTAATGAAGCAGTAGTGCCGATGCTCCACTGTGCGGAGAAATCAGCTTTAGCTAGTTTTTGTCTTTTAAGAAATTCAGTTGTAGATGAATGTTTAGGTACTAATTGAACGATATCAGCTTTTTGTCCGACCATTACTTGAGCTATAGGAGTAACTTCGTTTATTATTTGACTATTAATATTTAAATAGCTATCAAAAATTTTTACATATGTACCAGTGACTATATCTTCTCGAGTAAATTTATTATATCTACGCATCCCATAGTCATCAGCTAGTAAGTTATCACAGAGATCTACTATACTCTTGCGTATTTCTGTATCCAATATAACATCCTCTGAAAATCTGTAATTAGAAGATGCTAGGAGTACTAAAGATGTATCTATTTTGTTTTCGGGGCTGTGGATGGGTTGAGTTCTATCGTAAAGAATAGGTTTAACAACCCAGTCGTAAATTTTACTATTACAAGCCTGCATCAACATTCTCACTTGTGATTCGTTAAGGCAATCTGCATAAGCGTTGCAATTTACTATTAAATTGTTTAAAGTATTTTTTAAATCAATAATGGCATTAGTTCTACCGTAGTTTTCACTGAAAACTAATTTGCAGAATTTATCTAAGGCTAAGTAGGTGTATGCTGTGTCTAAGCTTGCTCCTTCCCAAAAAATGATTTCCTCCCAAGAGCTGCTAGTTGGAGCATTGGCATCGTACATATTGTGCTTGGTATTCCAGTTTATACTCATCAAGAATGTGAGTAAGTTATAAATGGCTTTAAAAATGATTTCCCTGTTTTGTTCATTAAAATCTTTAGTGTAGTTAAAACCCCATGCTTCATGATGAATACCTGCTTCTATAGTTTCAAGGATATTTAATAAGAGCAAGGCTTGCGATTCTACGCGGCGAGGGTGTATCCATTTACCGAGTTCTATTTCTTTAACTATGGGTGAGCCAAGAGCATTGATTCTGATGGAACGAGGGTTGAAGATATGATAAATACCTCTATCTAGGCTTTCTTTATCTTCTTGAGCCTTTCTGTACCAATCTGGATCTTTAGAAATATGTGCTATCGCAGTGTTTATTTCATTTGTATTCATTACAGCAGCATTAACGATCATGCTTTTACGCCAACTGAAAGGATCATTTTCTTTTTGCCATAATCCAGCCATGCAGCTATCAGTAAGCCATTGCCAATGCATATTAGAGTTAATGGTATTAGAAGTCTCTATTAATCCTGTTATGGGATTGGTGTTGAAATCAAATAATTTTTTTTCATTTAGATCAGTTAAGAGTTCTTCTAAGTCGAAAATTGCATAATAAGGTTTAGGATCCTTAAAAAAATCATTAAAAACATGATAGTGAAAAGTATAGTTCTTTAGGTCTAAAGTAAGTTCTTCTGCTTGAAATTCAGTCGCAAATAATCTAGTCCTCAGACTGCGAAGAAGACTTTCTATAATTTTATCCCTGTCTATGGGGTCAAGTTGATTTAATGATTCAATAGATAATATATCTTCAACTTTTATATTGTTAATCTCACATTTAAAGGGATATTGACCAATAAACCCATGTAGATATTTAATTTTATTAAAAATGTTTTGTCTTTTATCCCCAATGAGCAAAGATTTTTCATTCAGAATTTCTTCTAATTCTAGGCAAATTTGTTTAATTATACTTTCTTTATCTTGAATTATTGGCAACATAATAAGATCTGAGCTTCTTTACCTGCGGCAAAATTCACCCCATCTTAGATATTTACCCAAAACGCTTTTAATTAAGCTTATTATGAACAAAAAATAATAGAGTAGTGCTTTTATTAGATTTGCTATGAAGATAAGGTACCCGCAGTTCGTATTTCTGCTTATTTAGATATGATATTGATTTTGTATTTTTTGTAATAATCCCCGAATAGCTCAAATTCCATTCTGGTTTTAAGATTTTAAGATTTACATAAACCATTTGATTATCGCAGATGATTTCTTTATCTTTTAAGTTTAATTTTTCAAGTTTATTAATAATAGCCGTATAGTTGATGTTTATGGTATTTACTTTACTGAAAATATTAGGATGAAAAATCCATAGATATTTGATAAAGAATAGAATAATAATAGAGGTACTAGCTAGCCTGTAAGAAAATTTATAAAACCTCAGGTGGCTGAATTTATGAAATAGCATGTAAATTAAAATCGCTGTGATGAAATGACTAACTGAAAGCCAACCACTGAGTAGTTTATGACTTTTATATAGCAAGAAAATTATTACAGGAATAAGATATGAAAATAAACTAATATAACCAAGTAATCTAAGTTTACTTTCGTAATAAGTTGGTTTTGTACTTAATATGCCGATTTTTTTAAATTTACTAATCAAATAGAGAGACAGTATAAAAGCTGTAAATATAAGCATTTGACTAAAAGCACTAAGGGAAAGATTGAAGAAATTTAATAGATAATTATAATCGGTGTTAGGTTCTAATTGAAATGCGCCCCTTCTACTCAAATAATTTTCAGCTAATTTGAAATTCTTATATAACCAAAGGTAATGTGGAAGAGCTATAGCAAGACTACTAAAAATACTTATTATTAACTCTGGTCGAAGAAAAGCTTTCCGGGCTATTTTAGAAAATAAGCTGGCTAAAATTAGTGCAGATAGTAAAAACGAAAAATTATATTTAGAAATAAGTCCTAAACCTACGGCAATACCTAGGAGTAGAAAATTTAGCAGAGAGTTTTTCTTTAGTACTTTAACATAAAAATAAAAAGTCATAGATGACATTGCAAAGACTAATACTGAGTGGGTTAGCTTAAAATTAATGGTGTAGGCATAAGCTGGAATTAAAGCTAATATGAGTAAAGATAAGGTTAAAGATTTTTTAGCCGTGAAAAACTGTCTAATAGACAGATATAGAAAGACTATAAATATGTAAAGGCAAATATATCTTACGCTAATTAAAGCGCAAGGCGAGTCATTCGTAATAACACTGAGACTTTTTACAATCCAGCTGTAGAGAGGTGGTTGTTGACCATCTCCTAGATTGAAATTGCGAGAATTAATATATTGTTCAGCTTCATCCCAATCGAGAAAAGGGCTAGCGGTGATTCTTAAAATGAAATAACTAAGTACATATACCGCAAATAATAAAAAATGAAAGTTGATTTTATTATGTGATGGCATCATTTCCTAAAATTAAATATTAATGCCAAGTTTTTCTAAAGATTCGTTTAGGCTTTTTTGACTTTCTTCTTGATAAATAGTTTGAGGGTCTATGATATTAACGCCTAAGGCTGTTTCTATATCATTTTGATTACTTAGCTGTAAGTCAGCTTCTGCTTTTGTAAAGCCACCTTCAACTATATTTGATTTAAATATACCAGCCGCACTTACAGGTAAAAAGTCTTCATAGGTCATAGGAGTAATTTTAATAATTTCTTCTTGGATTAATTTGGGGAGATTAAATCCTTTGAAGTCTTCTTTTGTAGTTCTTTTTTGCTCTAAAATTTGATTATTTATAGAGAAATTAAAATGTACTAAGTTCTTAGCGAAAAGCTCACTTACTGTATCTGGAAATTCTGAAAAACTTTTCTCTAGTATTTCTTGGTAATTTTTATCATCCTGTTTAGTTTGTGACAGGGTTTCATTTAAAAGTTCGTCATATAACTCCATGCCAGCTTTGGTTAAAGCAGCTCCCCTCGTTTCTATTTCTCCAAATCTTGCTCTGTGAGTTCCTTGTATGCCTTTGCCATCTTGATTTGGAAACAAAATCTCTTCACTTAATGCTCTAAATGAAGTTTGCCTTAGTAATATTGGTATTTTTCTCCTTGGTGGTCCTTGAATAGTTGGAGTCATTTGAATATTTTTTTTTTGCATCCTTTCATAAAGCAGGTCTATATCAAGTACGCGTGGCGTAAGATGATTAATATGAGGGCCTTTAAAGCTTACTATGTCTGCAATAAGTGAGTTAATGCAGAGTAATTCTTTATAGAAATCCTTTTGTACGGTGGCTTGATTATGCCATCTGAATGTTTCAAGAGCTTCAGCTATAAAATCTTTAGCCTCTGCTTCAAAGAGTCCACCTTGTTTTTCATGAGTCTCAATTAATTTTAAGCATTTATCCGTGAAAATCTGTCGCCTGCTTAAAATCTCTTCAACGCTACTCCTGATATCTTCTGGAAGAAGCTCTAATCTAAGCAAAGAAGTAAAAATCCTAAAAGGAGATTTATTTAAATCTTCTCTGGAAACAGGTCTGAATACTGTTGAATGAACAGGGAGATCAGCGATACTTAAATCATAATATCCGACTGGCTGCATTCCCATTACGGCAAATAAGCGTCTCATGTTATAGAGTTCACTTTTACTACCTAATCTTATAGCACCGTGCTTTTCCCCTTCTATTCTAGATAGATCAAGGATCTCGTCTGCAATAGAATCTCTATTTTTTAAAGCCTCTTTATTTACTTCAACTACTGTATCTAAGAGATTCTGGTATAGAGGCACTTCCTTTCTATACATTTCAGAGATTGCATTTGTGAATAACATTCTTATGGTATTCGGATCATAGAATTCTTGAACTGCACTCATACAATTATCTGTTTATAAAATTACTCCTCCCACTCACTTGCTGGAATGAAATGAGCGTGCTGCCATAATTCTTCAAGATTGTAGTAAAGTCTTGCTTCGCTTTGAATAATGTTTACAATGACATTTCCGTAGTCGAGTAGATACCACTTGTCACCATATTTTCCTTCTTTAAGATTAGGCTCTAGACCAGTTTCGGTGAGGGATTCTTCTACGTGTCTTGCTATAGCTTTTAATTGTGAAGAGCTTTCGCCAGAGCTGATAATTATATAATCAGCTAAATCAGATATTTCACTGATATCAAGTAACTCGGTATCACTACCTTTCTTGTCTTCGCAGAGTTTTGCGATGCATAGAGCTAATTCTTTACTAGTTAATGTTTTAGGTGATTTCAAGTTAATATGTATAAGTCCTTAATCGTGTTTAATGTCTCAAAGAATTTTATTTTAACAATAAGACCAATAGTATTAGGATCTTTTTTTATTTCTACCACTTTACCAATTGGGAAATTAGTCGGGAACGGACAATTAGTTTCATCTAAACATAAGCCTGTACTGACTATTCTGTCGCCCACTTGAACTGATGAATCGATTCTAATAAAATCGAGTATCGCATAATCAGGGTAAGAGCCAGAGAGTACTCCGTATTCTTCTGTCCTTTCAATTTTGGCACCCATTTGAAAACTCTTATCGAAAATTAATTTAATTATAGAAGTATGGTCAAAGACTTGATTGACTTGACCTACAATACCATTCAAGGAAAATACACCACTGCCAACTTCAACACCATCTTTTTTTCCTTTATTAATGATGATCTGTTTATGCCAGCTTTCAGGGCTTCTACCTATAACTTGACTGCGTATAGTTGGGAAAGGTATTTCTAGTTGTTTTCTTTTACTAAGGCTTTCTAGTTTTAGTTTTTTAAATCCTGCACGAAGCTTAATGTTATCTAACTTAGTTTTATCAAGTTTCTTATTTAACTCCTTAATGGTGCGAAGTGAGTCTATATAATCTTTAACTTCTCCTTGGCTTTCATTAACGCCTGAACCTATGTCATAGATGAGTTTCCCTGTAATGAGATAGCTGTAGGAAATAAGATTAGCTATCGGTTTAATAAAAAACCAAGCCAAAAATATTACTAACAGTAAAGATAAAAAAATAGATTTTAGATCTTTAAAATTCATTCTTTAGATGCTTATACTAGATGTGCGTGGTTAGTCGTAGTTAGCTCTAAAACACGTCTTAAGGTTTTATCAGTTAAGATTCTGCCAGCTCCTAATACTACACAAGAAAGGGGATCATCTGCAATATGTACGGGAACTTCAGTCTCATGAGCAATCATTTCATCTAAACCTTTAAGAAGAGCACCACCACCAGCGATAACTATACCTCTGTCGTAAATGTCGGCAGCTAATTCTGGAGGAATTCTCTCTAGGGTTCTTTTTACTGATTCAACTATAGAAGTAAGCGGTTCTACCATAGCTTCTCTAATTTCAGCTCTATTTACTATGACAGTTCTAGGCAGACCATTTAGAAGATTAAGTCCTCTCACTTCCATCTGATCCTCATCGCTCTCGTCTGAGATCTTGAAAGCTGATCCTAGTTTAATCTTGATGTTTTCTGCTGTTGTTTCACCGATTGACAAGTTATATACTTTTTTCATATAGATGATAATCGAACTATTAAGCTCATCACCAGCTATGCGGATACTTTCAGAAATAACTACTCCTGAAAGACTGATGACGGCTACTTCAGTGGTACCACCACCGATATCTACTATCATGCTGCCGATAGGCTCTGCTACAGCGAGTCCTGCTCCGATAGCTGCGGCCATAGGTTCGTCAAGTAAGTAAACAGTACCAGCACCAGCATTCTCTGCGGCCTCCCTTACGGCTCTTCTTTCTACCTCTGTAATGCCGCTAGGGACACCGATTGCGATTCTTGGCTTAGAGATGGGCTTGAAAATGCCTTTACTAGTATTAGCCTTCTCTAAGAAGTATCTGAGCATAATTTCAGCATAGCCGAAATCTGCAATAACGCCGTCTCTGAGTGGTCTTACCGCCACTATGTGGCTTGGAGTTTTACCTATCATCGCCTTAGCTTCTTCACCTACAGCAAGAACTTCTGATGTTAGGCTATTAACAGCCACCACGCTTGGCTCTCTGAGAATGATTCCCTCTTCAGAACAAACTAAAGTATTAGCAGTACCAAGATCGATACCAATATTCTTCGAAAATTTACTAAATAAACCCATATATTTGATTTTAATAGATACTCTGAGAAAACGTGGTAAAAAATTAGTAATTAGAGGACACTAATGGATATGAGTTTTAAAGAGGATTTGAGTAATACTAGTTTTATCGCTACCGCTGAGCTAAATCCTCCTAAAAGTTTTGAGTGTGAAAAGATTTTAGACAACGCGAGCAAATTGAAAGGTCTAGTCTCTGCCATTAATATTACTGATAATTCTGGAGCGAGTGTGAAAGTTTCATCCATGACTATAAGTCATTTAATTAAAAGAGATTTTAATATCGAGCCTATTTGGCAAATCACTTGTCGTGATCGAAATAGATTAGCTGTTCAGTCAGATTTACTTTCTGCTAAGGTTTTTGGTTTGAGTAATATATTACCTTTGCGTGGAGATGAGTTAAAGCAAGGGGATTACCCTGATGCTAAAGCTAGCTTTGATTTAAATACGGAAGAATTAATTCAAGTTATAAAGCAGCTTGAAAAGGGTCACGATTTAGCGATGAAGGAGTTGAAACCATTTGTTGGTGATTTCTCTTTTTGCGTAGGTTCTGCTGCTCATCCAGGGACTCCAGATTTAATAGGACAGCGCGAGACTATGCTCAGAAGGCTTGATTTAGGTGTTGAGTTTTTCCAGACTCAGATATGCTTTGATTTATCTCAGTTAGAGGTCTTTAAAAATACTATAGGTGAAAAACTAGCTTCTAAGACATTACTAGGTATAACGCCGATAAAAAGCCTTAAGCAGGCCGAGTTTATGCATAAAAACATTTGGGGAGTTGCTGTACCTGATTATATTTTCAGTGAGTTGAAAGCGGTGATTAATCTTGATCCAGATTCTTCTGAATCTATTGAGGCTCAGCGTGAAGTAGGCTTAAAGTTTTCGCAGAAGATCTGTAATAGAGTCCAAGAACTAGGATTTAAAGGTATCCATCTGATGGCCATAGGTCAAGAAGCTAATCTTGCTGAAATTCTTAAACGTATTATGCCTTTAACCAGCTGCAAGGCTTAAGCCAACCGCATGTAAATTATTTAAAGTGATGATACTAAGAGTACTGAGGGCTAGAAATAATACAGAAGATATCGCAAGTACTATATTTTGAGATTTACTGCCGATAGTAATTCCCCAAGTTATACAGAAGCTCCAGATTCCATTGCAGAAATGATAGATAGTAGATATTAAACCGATAACATAAAACCAGTAAATGCTAAAAGGGTTTATTACAGGGATGCTTGGTAGAAATTCTATAAACTGATAACTAGCAAGACTTTCGGCGATATAGTTGTAGTCTAAGTTATGGACTGTTTTAAATTGAAGAATATGGAAAATTATATAGACTAAGGCTATAACTCCAGTTAGTCTCTGGAAAATATAACGCCAGTTTTCTGAATAGCTGTATTGAAGCTGATTAGGTTTAGTAGTCGTGTAAATGATTATTCCATAAGTGGCATGAAATATAATCGGGAGGAATATTCCAAGCCATTCTATTAATTCAACGAATGGCAATGATCTTAGAAAATTTATGATCAGATTGTAATTATCTGCACTAAAGATAGAAACGCTGTTAGCGAAAAGATGAAAAACCATAAAAATCCCGATAGGGAAAATTCCACTAAGGGAATGCATTCTTCTTAAAAAATAATTGCTCTGAAGGTTTTTAAACATACAATCGATATTTTACACCAAAAAGCTCAGCTGTTATTAATTTGATCAAAACTGCCCCCCTTAATTTCTCCTATAAGGCAAGCCTAAATCCCTGAGAGCGAAGCATTTCCCCCATTTCAAATCAAATTTTTCATAAGAAGAGTAGCCTTGTCTATGACTAGGTTGTGAAAATAGGCATAGATATAGAGTATATGTTCTAGCATATGAATTCTTTTAGTAGTACACCAAGTACGCCTACTTAGCCTTTTAACATTGTCCCTGATCATGGCACAGCTATGATTTAGAGCGAAAAGGGGATCTCTACCAGAAGCTT
>DUDT01000005.1 GCA_005110385.1 Candidatus Melainabacteria bacterium
ATTGATTCAGGGCAATATGATACTTGCTGATAATCAAGAATTTTTACAAAGCTATGGTAAATTGGTTGCTACTGGTGATAATGCCTCTGCAAGCAAATTAGCTCAAATTGCGAATTTTATAGGAGCAGATAATAATTATACTTATCAAGCTAGAGGATTCAGCAATACAAACTTATCAGCACGAAACATAGAAGTAGCGTATAACATCTTAGAATTCAGTCAGAATTTAAAAGAGCAGAATTATTCTAATTATGCTGCAAATAACTTTATGCTTGAAACTGTTTTAAACAATGCAAAGGGATTTAATACTAGTATAGAATCAGATTTAACTATAGCCTTCTTTGACTCTCTTGAAGATACGCTAGAAGGTAAACCAGAGACACTTAGTGCTGCAGCTTACGACAAGTTTATTACAGGAGTAATTGCTGGATTTGGAAATGATTTATACTACAATGGGGCAGTAGGTATAAAGAGCAGTAGTGAGCAGGTTAAAAATAATTCTACTTACAGGAATCAATTGGGATTAAATAATGTTAGTGTTGCTAACCTGCAAATAGAGCAATTTGAATCCATGATTGAGTTTTTTAATCTTCAGATAGCTCAGGAAAGTGCAAAGGAACAGCCAAATACAGGTAAAATTGATAATTATAGATCTCAAATAAATTCACATCAAGCTGCCATTAATAGTTTGCGAAATCTCTAATACTTGGTGAGGAGATATTTTGACTTTAAACTATTACAAAGAAAGAATAAGTTATAATCTTTTAGAGTTAGTTCGTAGTTAATTGGAGAAATGTGAATATAATAAGCTCAGCTTCTCACGCTGATGTTTTAGCTCTTGTGATACAAATCGCTGTTTTGCTCTTAGTTGCAAGAGTGTTTGGGGAGCTTTTGCGACGCTGGGGACAACCATCTGTAATAGGTGAAATATTTGCAGGTGTGGTTTTAGGACCGTCATTTCTAGGCGGATTAATTCCTTGGTTCTCTGGGACTATAATTCCTTCGACACCGATACAAGGTTATTTATTAGAAACTATTAGTTTAATTGGTGCAGTTCTATTGCTCTTAATTACTGGTTTTGAGACTGATTTAAATTTCATCGCACGTCGAGGACGCACAGCTGCTTTAATTTCTCTGGGCGGAATATTCTTGCCATTTATTACGGGTTTCTATTTAGGTCAATTCTTGCCAGATGATCTTCTCACTGATCCAAATAATCGCCATGTCTTTGCTTTATTCATTGCGACGGCGATGTCAATTTCAGCCATTCCTGTTATAGCTAAAGTTTTAATCGATCTAAAATTAATTCGCAGAAACATAGGTCAAATCATTATCGCATCAGGAATGATAGACGATGCTGTTGGTTGGACTTTACTGTCAGTAGTAATAGGTATGGTGGCTGCAAATGGCTTTACTTGGATAAATTTATTTTCATCAGTTTCTAAAGTGCTGCTCTTTATTGTTCTGAGTTTTACTGTGGGTTTTTATATAGTCAAAAAAAGCCTCTCCTTTATTCAAGATAAGTATAATGATAACGATAAAATTTTAAGCTTAGTTTTGGTTCTAACCTTTGCATGGGGTGCGCTTGCACAAGCACTTCACCTTGAAGTGGTTTTTGGTGCTTTCGCTATTGGAATTATATTCGGACAAATGCAAAGACTACCGCATAATGTTGTAGAAAAAATTCGTAGCTTTGCGATGAGTGTTTTTACACCAATCTTCTTTGCTGTAGTAGGTCTTAAGATGAATATATCTGCTTTAGTGGATATGAGACTCTTTTTAATTGCCTTATTAATTATTTTTATAGCTAGCTTCGGTAAAATCGTCGGAGTTTATATGGTGAGTCGCTACATAGCTAAGCATGATCATTGGACCGCACTTAGTTACGGTGCTGCATTAAATGCAAGAGGTGGCATGGAAATCATAGTCGCTTCTATTGGACTCTCCATAGGTATTTTAACGAATGAAGTATTTTCTATGATAGTTTTAATGGCGATAGTAACTTCTGTTATGGCTCCTATATTACTAAGATACACTCTGAAACATATAGAAAGTGATGATGATGAAATCGCAAGGCTAAAAGAAGAGGCTGTGACTAAATTAAGCACAATTAAAAATATTAATCGTGTTTTAATGCCGATCAGATTTGACCCGCAGCAAACTAATTACAATAATCTAATTATTCAAATCGTTAAATTCTCTCTTCTTTCTAAAATAGCCGATAAAAACTCTCTGTCCATAACACTCTTAAGCATAGTCAATAAAGATCAGAAAGAAGAAGCACGTATTATGCTAAATGATCTGAGTAAAGATCTAAAAGCTTCTGAATTAGTAAAAAAAGTTCTCGATAGAGAAGGGGATATCGCTAATCAGATTTTAAGCGAAGCTCAAAAAGATTATGACATGCTTATTTTAGGTACTGTGAATAATCATAAAGATTCAGAATCACTCTTCTCGCCTTTAATGGATACTTTAGTTAGGCTGTCGCCAACTATGGTAACAGCAGTAGTTTATGCTAAAAACATAGCTGAAGATTGGCAGTTAAAGAGTTTTCTCGTCCCTACTAACGGCTCAATATCCTCTAGAAACGCAGCTGAATTAGCTTATTTCACAGCAGCCCCAGAAGACTCAGTCACTATATTAAATGTCATCGCAAGGGATAAAAATTATTGGGGGAATTTCATTTATAATAAAGCCCATAATATTCAAGCAATAATCGCTCGCTCGCTTGTAGACGAGTTAGTGGATTTAGGAAAATTCTATAAAATTAAAGCTGAAGGTAAAGTGAAAATAGCGAATGATGTAGATGCTGAAATCCTGAAAACCTCTACTGATGAGAAAGTAGACCTTTTAATTCTTGGTACTGAAATAAAACCAGCATCAGAAAGATTATTTCTTGGACCAAGTGTAGAGAGAATTTTACATGAAGCGACATGCCCTGTAGTGATTATAAATGCGCATAATATCTCTGCTTAACACTTCTAGAGATATGAAAAACTTTTTTCCAGACTAAAATGGTATTTTGATATTAGATAAAAAATTATGGAAATAGATTTAAAAGTTTTAATTCAAAACATCGGCTATGCTGGGATTTTCGGCATAGTTTTTGCAGAGTCTGGTTTATTCTTTGGCTGCTTCTTGCCTGGTGACAGCCTTTTATTTATGACTGGCTTCTTAGCCTCTCAGGGATTATTTTCTATGCCTATTCTATTAATAGGTTGCTTTCTTGCAGCAGTTCTTGGTGATAATGTGGGTTATGCTTTTGGGCATAAATTTGGTAGAAAGCTTTTTCAGAAAGAAGATTCTTTTTTCTTTCGTAAAGAAAATCTTTTAAAGACAGAGGATTTTTATAAAAGACATGGTGCAAAAACCATAGTACTTGCAAGATTTATACCAATCATCCGCACCTTTGCACCAATAGTAGCTGGGCTTGCTGGAATGGATTACAAAAACTTTCTTCGCTATAACGTAATCGGTGGCGTGCTTTGGGGAGTAGGAGTTACTAGTGCAGGGTACTTCCTGGGTAAAGCTATTCCAGGTGCCGAGCACTATCTACTGCCTATAGTGATAGGAATAGTAATAGTTTCAGTAATTCCAGCGATCATACACTATATTACAGAAAAATTAGCCGCTAAATCATAAAGACCACTGGTGCAGCTGTCACCAGCAATGTCCTAGCGCAATATAGAATTTACTGCCTGAGATATAGGTGGAAGATAAGTATACTTTCCTCTCAGTGTCCAGATAATCGCATAAGCCGAAACGAACTGGATAAATAAATGATAAGTAGCTAATATCCAGGCTTTTAATGAAGTTATCATCGCTATAGTGCCGTCAAACACCACCATTAAACTGAGTAGATTACTAAAGAAATTCGTAAGTAAATTAAAAAGATCTGGTAAAAAATAGGCAAGCATATTAAATAAAATCGCTTGGTAACAGTGATAGCGGACGAACTCTTTAATATAAACCTTTCTGAGATTACTAATTATTAACCACAAAAGTGGAAACCAAGCAATAATGCTCAAGAATGCTCCCATGTAACAGAAAGCACATAATAATTTTTCTCTAAAACTAACCTTATACATTAATTTTTCCGATAAGGTACGCTGTTGATTTTAGACAACAGCACTACTCTAATATTATTACCCAATTTAAGAGTAAATTTCCTAATTAAAGTGAATCTTGCGTAAAAAAACTAAGTAATTCAGTATATGAAGTTAAGCTTAACTCAGTCTTAGCTTGAAAATCTTTAACTAGATATTTCCCAGCTTTACGCTCATCTTCAAGATAAAAAATGCCATGGCTAGCATTGCGCTTCAGAGCTTTATTCATCTGCTTCGCTACTTTAGCCTCTTCAAAATCATACTCCACTAAAATTTTCGCATCAGAGCGTAATTGGTGAGCTAATTTTGAGGCTTCTAGCGCTGAATCTGAAATTATATAAATTCTTTTAGTGGGCGGAAATGTCTTAGCTTCTAAAAGATAGGCGATTCGCTCCATGCCTAATGCCCAGCCTACGGCTGGGCTACTAACCCCACCAAGCTCTGAAATGAGATTATCATAACGTCCACCAGCGAGCACCGTACTCTGCTGCCCTAAGCCCTTGTCATCTGTCTTAAATTCAAAAACACAGTGACTATAATAATCTAGACCACGAACTAAACTCGAGTCTATCGTATAACTGATCCCTAAAGCCTCTAATCCAGCTTTCATCTGCATAAAAATCTGCTTCGATTCTTCATCAAAAGAATCCTGAATCAGAGGTGCATTTTTATATAGCGCCTGATCTTCAGGCACCTTACAATCTAGCACCCTAAGTGGGTTCTGCTGCATACGCCTTTTACAGTCATCACAGACATCATCCTGATATTCAGAAAGAAAAGCCAAGAGCTGCTGACGATAAGCTTCTCTAGATGCTGCACTGCCAATCGAATTAATAGCTAAGGTAAGATTCTCTATACCCATCTCCTGAAGAAAACTATAGGCAAGTTTAATAACTTCTAAATCAATAAAAGGCGCCTCTAGTCCGATGGCTTCCATTCCGATCTGATAAAACTGTCTGTATCTACCGGTCTGCGGGCGTTCATAGCGAAACATAGGGCCTCTGTACCATAGCTTCTGCGGGCGAGAGCCACGATCTAAGCTATGTTCAATAAATGCACGAGCCACGCCAGCAGTGCCTTCTGGTCTTAGAGTTATAGATCTATCACTGCGATCAGTAAAGGTATACATTTCTTTATTTACGATGTCACTAGATTCACCTACTGCACGAGAGAATAGCTGAGTATGTTCAAATATCGGAGTGCGTATCTCTTCAAAACCAGCAAGGGAGAAGGTCTCTATGGCCTTCGCTTCAATAAACTGCCAAAGGAAAGACTCTGACGGGAGTATATCTTTAGTGCCACGTGGCGAAATTATCTTTTCCATATAAATTCGTTAAAATCCATTCTCAGCTTGCATTAGCAATCTGTCATCAGCTGAAATAGAAGTATATGACTGAAGTGTAAAAGCTACATTTAGAAGCGGTGATTTTTTTTCTTTAAGACTAGTAGCACGTGAACGTTTCACTGAGAAACGAGGATCTTCTCCCATACCAGCTTTCTCACCGCTTCTGCTTATAACTAAGTCACTGACTTCGACAGCACGATAAGACTGATTTAGTTCTGAGAAAAAGGCTAAATATTTTTCGAATGAACCTTTCGAATCTATACTAATAGATGTTTTTAAAACTTTCGGCTCAAAAAAACTATCATTGATAAGAGTCTTTCCTTTAGCCTTACTTTTTAACCTCTTGTCTATTTCAAAACCATCATAATTAACGGGCACTGCATTTTTAGGTAAAAAATTAATCAAATCTATCTCATGCTTTAAAGCTAAATCCTCAAGATCCTTTACCAAAAAGCCTCTTTCCTCTGACATCGGTATTTGATCTTCTAAAATGACTATCTCGTCGACTATAGATTTTAATTCAGCTTTTAATTTAGCAAGCTCCTGTTTAGTGGCTTTAGGTTCACTTAAAACTTCACGAAATTTTTTAATTTCCTCATTTTTAGTTAAATAATTCTCAAAGCTAGGTTTAGTCCATAAAAAAAACGTCGCAATGGCTAATGCGAAAATTATTAAAGCTGATTGAAGCTTTTGGCTGGAAAACATGGACTTATATCATTGTAGATTAAAAATCGATTAAATTAAAATTTTGTGAATGATAATATGTTATTTTAAGTTATTACATATTAAATGTGTATAGCTATGAATAGTTTAAGCCCAGATTTTAATAAAAACCTATGGTCAGTCATAACTATGTTAAGGCTTAATCAAGATCCTTTATCAGGTGAGTTGGAATCTTCATCAAACCGTAGCGAACCAGATCCAGCCCACAATCGAAAAGTCATTAGTTTCTTGAGTAGAGCAGCGCTTCTGCCTAAAGTAAATGAATTTCTTCAAGAGTTTAATAAAGCTAAATCCCCTGAAGCATTAAGTAAGCTATTTGTAGATCTTGCTGATCAGCTGAACCTAGAATCTGCAAACTCAGCTACTAAAAACAGTCCAGAGGAGAAATTTTATGAATATCTGCAGAGTGATAAGGGGGCAGAAGAGCTTGAGAAAAAAATCTCAGGGTTTATAAAAAATGAATTAGGAACAATTCAAACTACACCCTCAGGCCAAGACGGTGTCGCACCAATAAATAAGCTAATTTCAGACTTTGACACAAATATAGTTCAACTGTTTCTAAGTTTACAGTCGCTAAACTTAAAACAGTCTGCCCAGAAGCTTCTTGAGAATTACAATAGCGAACTTGATAAACCTGTAAGCAATGTACAAACCATTAGGCAGTTTTATCCATTTGAGCTAAGTTTTACTGAACAAATAAGTCTTCTCTTCTCGTTAATGACAAACCGCAATGATAATGAATTAGAGCTTAGTGATGATGATAATGAGGAGATGTTAGAAAAGAAGATGTCAGAATTGCAATTGCAATATGCTACTGTAGAGTTATTTAAGCATCATCACCTAAGTAATATCCTAGATATACGTATCCCCAAGCACTCTACTGAAGCAAACGAGACTACACCAGTAAGATCAAGCATTTCTAATACTATTAATCAGTTAATCGAACGAGAAGATTTTAATAACGTCGATTCATTAGAAATATTAAATGCTTATTTAGCTGGAACCGCAACCAATCACCAAACTGAAGCTAATAAGCTTTTAAACAAATCCTTATCGTTCTATTTCAGAAATATCAATGAGCCAGCTCTATATGAGGACCTTATAAATCTTACTAATCTTTTTCACGTAGCAACATCTAAGGGAATCATTCCTGTAGATGACCAAAAAGCACTCGGTGAGAATTTTTTAGATATCTTCGGAGACATAAAATTAAGAGATCCTAACTTTATAAAACAAAGTCTGATGTTTCTGCTTTCAAGCACTGCCCTTGATAAAATCAATAATGAAAAATATTCTAATTTTATTTCTGATAATATGGATTCGATTAATGAATTAATCGAAGAGAAGCCTATTTTCATTATTAAAAACATTGATTTAAAGAAAATCAATGATACTGACCTGCAAGGTGATTTACAAAGTCTAATCTCCGCCGATATTCATACTAAAAAATATCTTCCTGATATTAGGAGAAATATTAATGGGGGAAATATTGATCTAGAGCAGCTATTTAACAATACAGACCTCAATAAGTTTGCAAGAGTGGTCTTAGCAGCAGCTGATAAAGGTTTTATTACTCAAGAAGCATTGGAGATGTTCTTACCAAATTATGTGGAAGTCGGGAATAGGATACAAGCTGTAGATAATTTAAATTCTCTAGCTGATCAAACCAGCTCTACGGAACTAGACGAGGAAGCTGGAATAGATCATCTAATAGAGGAAATCCTTGAAGAACCTTCACTAGACGGGAAAAAATTCAATCCTCAAGATCCATATGATCTTTTTACACTTAATCTTGAAATTATCAGCACTCTTCAAAAGGTAAGAGAGAAAGATCCAACACATTTTCGCAGCCTAATAAATCAGTCTTTAGACCCTGATAGTCTTACGCTCCCAGATGACTTTCAAGATGATGCGATAAATCCCTTCAACCATCTACTGCTCACTAAAGCTTTCTGCGACCCCACTAAAAAACTTTACCAAGAGCACAATTCTGCAGAACACAATCTAAGTACAAACTCTGTTCAAGAGACTGATAAGTATATCGAAAAAGCATTTAATATATATGAATCTGAAAAAAACAATCGACCAAAAATCGACCAAGAAACACCCTCTACAGAAAATGAGGAGCACAAACTTAATGAGGAATTAATCTCTTCTCTCATAGACAAATCTTTTAGTGATCCAGGCGCTCATCATCAAAGCATAGAAAGCATTACTGATGTTTATTTTAATTTACTTGATAACCATTATTTCAAAGCAGCCAATCATCTCCTTGAGGGGGAAATAATTAAAGCATTTAAGCCAAATGATGAACTAGAGGCAAAATCGGATGAGTTCAAGCAGCATTTATTAACAATATATGACTTCGCACGGGAAAAGCTGATAATTCATGATATTACAAAAAAAAATCTGGAATTAAAACTATTATTCGATTATTTGCTAAGAAAAGTAAGAAAAGAGGGAACTAATTAAACTTAGTTTTATTTAAATGTAATGAATTTAAATCCATCTGATCATTTACCTAACAACAATATCTGGACTCAACTTCAAGAAATTCAACGCGCTTTCCTAGAAAGCGTTGATGGTTCAAAGGATACCAGTCCCCCATCTCCAGCAGAATCTTCTGAGATTAACCCTTCAAGAATAAATCAACTACATAGAAGACAAAATTCAAGCTCCAACCCCCCTGCTATTGATGAGATGAGATATAGGGGTCAACTTAAAGATCTTAATTTTTTCTCTAAATTCTCTAAATTCTCAGAATCCTTTAACCTTATGGAAAGCTTTATCAAAGCTCAATCTGCAAATGATTTAGTTATCGCTCTTAGTAATTTAAACAAAAACCTCGAAGCTGATTTTCAGAAAGAACGATCAGCAGAAATGCTTAAACACCTTAACTCAGATGAGGGTCGAATATTTTTAAAGCATAAAATTGAGTCAATAATAGACGATACCACTCAGCAAATCCTTAGAGATCTAAATTCTTCTAATTCTGAGAAGAAGGGAATCAGGGCTGATGATGATTTAACTGAATCAGAAGCTAATATAGCTACGCTCAATGAACCAGAAACTCAGCCTGCAGAAACCAATCAAAGAGATGGTGCAAATAGCAGTGATGAAAAACTCTCCTTTGTAATTAAACTCTTCGACGCTTTTATTGCCGCTGGGCTAAAACATTCTGCCCGTGACCTATTACTTGACATGGATGCAAGATTTTCAAAAAGATTAAAGCTTAATCCTTTAACAATGATTACTAATGAAAGACCTTTTATGATAATTGATGCCGCACAAGATCCTCAAAAATCTGGCATAGAGAATGAGCCTTTAATTAAATTAACTAATTGGGACTCCTCTGGTAAGCAAGTAATTAATGTAGCTGAAACTCTTAAATATTTTACAAATGATTACATACGTACAAAAAAAATAAATCCAAAGCCAGTAGATCAAGCCATTCAGCCATATTTAAACAAAGTCATTAAGGAGCTTAACTATCAGCATTTATACTCAGATCCAGCAACACGGTTCTATTTAAAAGCTATTCAGAAAGGCTATGTAGAAGAAGCTAATGAACTCTTAACTACTGCCATCCAAAATAGATTTAAAGCCTTTTCGTCAAGTGATGTTTTCCTCCAATATCATGCTGACAAAGGAGAATTTGATGAGTTTATCGATCTTCTGAAATGGGCTGTAGATCAGAAATTCTTTCCTGAAAAAAATCTTAAAAAAATACTTATATCTTTAATCACTGAAACAAATAAGCTCAAAGATGATCCAGGAAAACTTCCAGAACTTAGTGCTAAGTATCAATTACTAGAAACCTTATTAGACAGGCTACAGCAAAGATATTACGGTCAAAACAATCCAGATTACTCTATTCGTAAGGCTCGTAAAATCCTAGAGCGCTTTAATAATCAGCAAAATAAGCTAACAAAATCGCTTACTACATTAGAGCAAGACAGAGAGTTATTAGAAAACTCATTAAAATTAGACTCTTCTCAAGTAGCTCATTACGCGAGACTTCCAGAAGCTGAAAAAGCAGCCTCAAGTAAAGGTCTTGCAGAAATGACCGTTCCTGAATTTTTGAACACACTAAGTCCATCCTCAACACCAGAAGCGACTTCCCCAACCACCCAAGCTGTACCTGCAAGTGCTGATTCACATAACACAGTAGAACCAAATCAAGAAGATGTTTTAAATGTATTAAAACAAATATATATTGATTATGCTCTTGATGAGAACAATTGGGAGGATATGGACGATCCTCCTGACGATGATGACTCCGAGGTGGAGAGTGATGTAGAAGACCCTCCTCTGTCAGACTACCTTAATGTACCAACTCTCCTTGAGAAGATTAATGAGGCTTTAAGTTCTTCATTGGATATAGAGAAAATTAATAAACTAGGAATAGATATAGCCCGAATAACTATAGAGGATTTAGACATTAAATGCATTTTACAGGTCGCAAATGAAAGCTTAGCTCAATTTAAAGAAACTTATTCCGATGTTCGATATTTCGATCTTAATGACGATACTAGTTTTGATCGTTTTAATAATATTCTTCTACAAAAGCTGATTACTATCTACGAACAAGAAGGTCGCAAGAGCTTGAGATTCACACTAGAAAGTCAAGACGTTGCCCTAAGAGATGATTTAAAAGATCAAAAACCAAAAAATATTGTAGATGCCTTAAGGCTTCTAGAAATTTTTGTAAATAGAGAAACAGAATTTTATAAAAATGCACCTAATAAAGAGCTAGATGGTTCCTTTAAATTTATAACTGACGAAAGAGCTAGAAACCAAACTATAGGGGAGCTTATTAGTCTCTTTAACGAAAAAAAGCATGCAGGAGAAATCAGAGAGCTAGCACCTGAGTCGAAGACCCTTCTTAATGACATGATCAATGGTTGGTATTTTGACGATTCTTCCCCTATCGCAGCAGATCGAATTGCTTTTATTTATTTTAGTCTCCTAGAAAGCAATTTAAGAAAGGAAGCTAATATTATTCTATATAACAGCATAGCTGATGCTCTTCGCGAATATTCAGACAGCCATAACGAGAGACTAGTCAGTCTTAGACCTGTATTGAAATACGCTAAAGACAACGGCTATCTTGAAAACTTTAAAAATCGTGAGCAGGATATTAACTTTAATAATTTTGATCAGCTGCTCCGGTACTCTTTAGATCAAAATAACGAAGCTGCACAGAACTGCTTTCAGCAAGATTGTCTTGATAAGATCGCGAATCCTAAAATCTCTCATCAAGGGATATTACGATCTTTAGAACTACTCTATTCTAATCAAGGATTAAATAATGATGAACTGAAAAGCCGTTACCAAGAAGCATTAATGAAAAGGCTTTTAGCTCCTGAAAAATTAATAAATAGTCCCATATATTTAGAGAATAATCTCCCTGATTTAATTAGACTAGCTGTAAGAGGAAAAGAATTAAAATTACTAAGTGAGAAGAATCTTAAAACCTTTAAAAACCATTTCCAAGCAGAAGATTTAGTAAGACTAACACCCACAAAACTGGTTAAAGATTTTTTCAAGCATAGTCCTAATTTAAGAAATGCTCTAGAATCCAGTATTGAAAACAGTTTCAAAGCAATTCAAATTCAATTAAATCTAAGATCTCAGCTCGCCGATGATCCTTCTTGGACAAAAATACTAAACTCAAACACACATATCATAAACAACCTAGAATCTCTTGTCGATAAGGCTTTCACTTTAGAGAATCAAAACCTCATTGACAGACTGACTGTAAAACTCAGAGAAGAAATTCCATCTCTAGAAATTAATCCAGACAACGCAGCCGCTCATCTTTCTTTATTGAACTGTATTTTTGATCATATCCATGACATTAGCAACCAAGATGATAACGAAAGACTGAAAGCTGAATATAGTCACTACCTAGATTTACCTTTAGGACTTCAAAAGAATCCTGATGAGCCAGTAGGTTTAAGAATAATGCTAATCGCCAAAATGGAAGAGGGTCTTAAGTCTTTTGAACAATTTTTAGAACAGAATAATTTAAAAAGAGATCGTTCCCAAACCTGGGAGTCCGAGAAGATTTTAAAAGCCATCGGCCTGCCACTTTATTCTTAACCCAGCTTTAACTAAAACTACCTATACATCTGATATGACGGATTTCGGTAACTTCGGCGGTAGTGGATACGGTATGAATAGTGCCGAGAGCAGAATAAATAGCCTCAGCACGAGAATCGATAAGTTAGAAACTATGTCTAGTTCTGGTGTACCTTATGACCCAGCTGTCGCTCAAGCGAATCCAGTAGCGAATCCTAATGCTGGTGGTGTAAATCCACAGCAAGGTGAAAACTTTCAAGCCATGATGCAGCTTATGCAATCACAAATGCTCGCTGGAGGCTTAGGAAATAATAATGATGATAAGGATAAAGCCTCTGGTATAGAAAATATCATGAATAACCCGATGTTCAACATGATACTCGGTGGCGCTGGAATAAATGGCATGCAAGGAAACATGGGAATACCTAATATGAATGGCATGCAAGGCATGGGTGGCATGAATGGCATGCCCAATATGAACGGTATGGGTGCTATGAATGGAATGCCTGTCATGAATGGTATGCAGGGTAACGCTGGGATGGGAAGTATAGACCCCGCTATGCTAGAACAAATGTCACAAACGCAAATGTTTGACAGTTTTTAAGTGCTAAGATTGAGTTTTTAAAATGTTTTATTTCACCTTAATTTTAAGATGGGACTGCTCACAAGCGTGCAAGTTCAAGGCTGAGGAGGACGAATGACCGCAGTGTACTAAGTGTACACGAGGATCATGAGGACGACGAAAACGCAGAAATTGGAGTTTGCGAGCAGTCCCTAGATTGAGCTTAGAAAGATGATTCATAGTCCTAATTTAAAAAATATCATCTCTCAGATTGATGATACTCCAGTCGAAGAATTGCGCATGGTGCTTGATGAGTATTATCCGCAGGATATAGCTGAAGAATATAAAAAACTAGACACCGCCGAGCAAAGATTACTCTTTGATGTTCTTTCTTATGAACAAGGCGCACTAGTTTTTGCAGAATTAGAGCCGCGAGAAATTAAAGAACTCTTTGAAGATTTATCGGATGAAAAAATAGTTAAATTCACTAATGAGCTTGAACTTGATGATGCTGCTGACATCATTGGTCTGCTCGACGATGAACGCATGTTGCGCATTCTAGATAAGCTACAGAGACCCTTTGAGATTAAAGAGCTTTTAAGTTATGAGCCAGATACCTGTGGTGGTATTATGAACCCAGACTTTATCAGCGTAAGAGCAGACTTGAAAGTCAGTGCAGCACTGCGTTTCGTGAGATTAAAAGCTAAGGAATTTAACAGCCAGATAGTTTATATCTATGTTACACAGAAATTCGGTGAATTAGCGGGTGTCTTAAGTTTAAAAAATCTGTTTCTAGCGAAGGATGAGGATTTAGTAAAGGATTACATGGATACGGATATTATCTCCGTTGAAATTAATGATGATAGGGAAAAAGCTGCTGAATTAATTTCTAAATATAGATTCTTAGCGATTCCTGTTATTAATAGTGGCTCCCAGTTAGTAGGGATTATAGCGATAGATGATGTAGTCGAAATCTTAGAAGATGAAGCTACTCAGGATATTTATCAGTCCAGCGGTATTAATTTAGAAGGTGACACGGTCTCTGCCTTCACTGATATTCGTGAATATTTTACTGCCTATAAAGCTCGCACACCTTGGCTCATAATCACCTTACTCGGTCAGGTTCTCTCTGCTTCTTGCATCATCCGCTTTAGCGATGTTATTTCAGCTCTGCCACTAGCGATATCCTTTATGCCATTACTCGCAGGGCTGTCTGGTAATATCGGTAATCAATCAGCCACTATCATCGTTAGAGGTATTTCTACAGGTGAAGTTAATACCGAAAAAAGCTTGGGTCTTTTAATCCATGAACTTAGCCTCAGTCTTGGCATCGGCATTACCTGTTCTTTAATTACAGCTGTTATCTGCTATGCGATGACTGGGAATATACTACTTGCTTGCTTAATCGCATGTTCACTTACAGTTACTATGTTTAGTGCTGTGTTAGTCGGAACGATTACACCGCTTGCATTTAAAAAGCTGAATATAGATCCAGCTGTGGCAAGCAGCCCGCTAATTACGACGATGATAGATTTATCATCATCTTTTGTCTATTTAAGCCTAATTAAAGGTTTTATTAGTAAACTTATCTAAGTATGCCAAGAAAATTCATACCTTTAATAGCCATTTCTCTAATTCTTGTGAGCTTAGAGGGTGCTTTTTTAAATATATCTGCTTTTAAAATAGAGAATAGTAGGACAGACACCATTTTTAATGAAGAGACTTTAAACATAGAATCTAAAGATAAAATTAACCATAAAGACAAGGATAAAGAAAAATTAAAAGATGAAAAATCTTCTGATAAATTTCTTGATCTAGAAGCAGGTTTTACAGATGATGATGATTTAGAAAGATTCGGTGGATTAGAATTTAATTTTAAAAAATCTAAGCATTTAAGAACATTTAGAAATTTTGATCTTAATAGTGCGGATAAACAAGCTTTGAAATCAGTAAAATCCAATAAAAATGCTATTACCTCGGGAAAAGGTATTTGGGTAAATATCTGGAATTATCCTAAAAACGTAGATGCTTTTATTGACAGGCTTACAGATTATCATATTGATACAGTTTATTTGCAGGTAAATCGCTCTACTACAGAGGTTTTCAGACACCAAGTGCAGATAGATGAAATTTTAAAAGCCTGTAAAAAAGCTGATATTAAAATCATTGGCTGGTCTTACGCCTATCTTCATGATGTAAAAGCTGATGCTGATAAATTTATCAAACCCGCTCTATATGTAAGCCCTGAAGGCTATAGTTTCGATGCTATGGCAGCGGATATAGAAGAAAATTATAAAGTAGAATCAGTAAAAAGATATACAGAGCTGATTAAAGCCGCTGTACCAGAAGATTATCCTTTAATAGCCATCGTATTTTCACCACAGATTAAACCTGTCTACCCATGGGAGTATATCGCTGGGAACTGGGATATATTAATGCCGATGGTTTACTGGCATGGTATCAAACAGCGTGACTCTCAGCGTGTAGCGACTTTCGTCGCTGACAGCATCCATAACTTAAGAAAATATACTAAAAAAGATGATTTAAATATTCACATGATTACTGATGGCGAAAGAACCACTCCAGATGAAGTAGCCATAAGCCTAGAGGTAGCACATAAGCTTAAAGTTAACTCTGGGATTAGTGTTTACCCAGAACATCTAGTGCCTAATTCTATACTAGAGGTCATTAAGGAATTTAAAGCTTAAATCAGTGATGGAAAACTTCGTTTCTCATCACTGATCGTCATGCAAAAGAGGTCAAAGAAGAGTTACGCTTCTTGAGCAACTTTATTTAAAGTATTAATAAACTCAGCAGAAGCGTTTTTTATTCCATGTATTAAAGCCGTGCTAATAATTGAGTGGCCGATATGGTATTGTTCTATACCTTCGATCTTAGCTAAATCTGGAAGATTTTCTAATGTAAGACCATGCCCTACATTGACTTTCAAGTGATAGCCATGCGCGTAAATAATTGCTTGCTTAATATGTTCATATTCTATCTTTAAAAGATTTGCTGCCGCTTCTCTCTCCAAGTCAGATGTTCTTAGAGAATGGAATTTATGTAAATTAGTAAATTTACCAGTGTGAATTTCTACATAGTTCGCTCCGACATGTTGTGCCATGGCGATCTGATCTAGAGCAGGTTCAACAAAAAAGCTGACCTTTTTCCCACTATCTAAAATAGGTTTAATAAACTCCTTTAAATACTCCGCTTGACCAATAACGTCTAAACCGCCTTCAGTCGTAATCTCTGTACGATTCTCTGGCACTATAGTACAGATATTAGCAGATGTTCTTAAAGCTATATCTCGAATCTCTTTACTTGCCGCCATTTCAAAAGCGAAGCCTAAGCGAGAATTATTTAAATATTGGGAAAGTTCGTAAATATCAGAATCTTGGATGTGCCTTCTATCTTCACGAAGATGAGTTGTAATACCTGCCACAGCAGTATCCTCTAATAATTCAACCAAAGCAAGTGGACTTGGCTCAAAAGTTTTTCTAGC
Source organism: Candidatus Melainabacteria bacterium (assembly GCA_005110385.1). Taxonomy (GTDB): domain Bacteria; phylum Cyanobacteriota; class Vampirovibrionia; order LMEP-6097; family LMEP-6097; genus LMEP-6097. Next base: position 16,326 of record DUDT01000005.1, read on the forward strand.
CTCTCTTAATGTGGCAATATGATCTACATTGACATAAAGTTCTTTCATATTCTTTTAATTCCCCATATTGACATTATATCTACATATTAGGAGTTATTAAAAAATTAAATTAAGTATGTTTTGAAATTAATACGCAAGTTCATTCGGATTTTAGAATAGTTGCATAGCCAAGTTCTTGCTGCATTGGCTCAATGTAATCTTTTATAGTCTCTAAATCAGCCTGATTTTTCCTAGATTTTCGCTTACTCGCTGGAGTAAACGTATTAACTAAAGGCATTTCACTAACTATTTTCTGCATATTCCAAGTAAATTCTATCTCAAGAAAAGAACAAAGCTTTTCTATACTGTGATGTGGCTCTGCCATTAAATCCTCGAATTTAAATTTTATAACCCTTTCTGGGGCAAGCTTAGATAAAGAGTTTAAAGCATATTCATGAGTCTTAAGCCATTGAAAAGCACAGACTTCAGCTAGAGTCTTATTACGATAGGCTTCCCAGCCTGGGGGCATAGCGAATTTCCAGACATCAGATTGATAACCATCTATATCGAAGTATTTAGGAGTCTGCATAGACTCTTTTTGAACTCGAATTTCTGCGTTTTCAACTTCTTGATTCGCTTCTAAAGGACTTAAATATTCTTCAAGATATTTTCTATAACGAAACTGAAACTTCTGCTTAGATCGCCAAGCATTCATGAGAGAGCTCGTATTGTCTAAGCCATTACGGGTGATATAAATAAATTTAGCGTCAGGATAAAGTTTCGCTAAATATTCTACTCTAAAACAATTCGGTGGAGTCTTATCTATAATACGATAGGCTATCGACTTCTTATCACCACTCTGTCTTTTGAATATACAGAGTTTTAACCATTTATATAAATAATTAAAAATATTTATAAGGTTAAACACGACGCTTAGCCTATTTCTTAGAAGGCGAATGCGACTTAATTCACCCATCCAGTGATTATCATAGGCACTAAAATGATAATGTTTATCAAAATGCTCTCTATCTCCCTCTTTCACATCTTCTGCTTTAAGAATGACAGTATCAGCTGTTTCGCGCGTATCTCTATGCCATGGCTGCCACATATGATTTGATTCTCGATAAAGTGACCAAAGCTCATCACTTTCGCTAAGTAAACGGAACAGCAGACTAGTTCCACCTCTAAAAGATCCTATTATAAAAACTGGTTTGTGGATTTGCAAAGTAATATACTCATTTTAAACAACTGATCATATCTTATGCAAACTCAATTCTATTGGGTTATACAGGGTGTCTCTTTCTCTTGGAATCAGGCGAGCACCTTCAATAATATTTACTAAAGTAGTCTCTGCCATAGAACGCTGTTTCGCCCCAGCAGCGAAGGTTATACGCTCAGCTTTCACTGTGCCATCTAAGTCATTCGCCCCCATAGAAAGAGCTATCTGTGCGGTCTTCTCGCCTAGCTGAATCCAGTAAGCTTTAATATGATCGAAATTATCTAAGATAAGCCTAGAGGCGATTATATTTTTAATCTGATCTTGACCAGTAATAGGCTTTACACCACGCTCCAGAAGATCGTTTCCTTCATAATGACAGCTCAGGGGAATAAAGGTCTGAAAAGAACCTTCCTGAGGGTTTTTCGCAGCTAGGCTAACATCCTGAGCCTTTCTTAATATATCTAAATGATCTATTCTTTCTTCAGGCTCCTCACCTATACCAGCAAGCATAGTAGCGTTAGTCTTAAGACCCTTACTGTGAGCTAGTTGATGAATCCCCACCCATCTATCAGCAGAAATTTTATCTGGGCACATCTCGTCTCTAACAGCTCTAGAGAATATCTCCGCACCCCCACCTGGCATACTGTCTAAACCAGCTTTAATAAGCCGATTAAAAATATCTTCATAGCTCATATCCTTTTCAAATTTTTTAAAGAAATCTATTTCAACTGCCGTAAAAGCTTTTACATGAATTGCTGGCACAGCCTGCTTTATAGCCGAGATAAGCTCTGAATAATACTCTATAAGGCATTTAGGATTTAAACCACCTACTATATGAACTTCAGTAGCACCTTCTTCTCTTGCCATGACGACACGATGCACAGCTTCATCAACGCTCATGGTATAAGCCCCTTCTTCTTTAGGCTTGCGAGCGAAAGAACAGAAATCACAGCTAGCGATACAGATATTCGTAGGATTTAAATGTAGATTAGTATTCCACCAAACGGTTTTCGTTTGCTCTAAAGCTGTATCTTCACTAAAACCCTTTCTTAAAGCGACTTCATATGCTTTACGCTGACGAACGAAATTAGCCAACTGGCCTAAGACTATAATGTCGTTAGATCTAATGATTTTATAACCATCCTCTAGGCTTAAACGCTCGGCAGCGATTATCTTTGCAGCGATTTCGCTAAATTCCGAGGATTTATCTAAAGCCACCTGCTCAATAAAAAAAGCAGCACTTGAGTTAAATAAAGGCTTATCAGGCATTAATAATCATTATAAACTTATCATTAGTACCTGTACTTGGAAGTACATAAACTGCCCCCCTTAATTTCTCCTACAAGGCAAGCCTAAATCCCTGAGAGCGAAGCATTTCCCCCATTTCAAATCAAATTTTTCATAAGAAGAGTAGCCTTATCTATGACTAGGTTGTGAAAATAGGCATAGATATAGAGTATATGTTCTAGCATATGAATTCTTTTAGTAGTACACCAAGTACGCCTACTTAGCCTTTTAACATTGTCCCTGATCATGGCACAGCTATGATTTAGAGCGAAAAGGGG
>DUDT01000006.1 GCA_005110385.1 Candidatus Melainabacteria bacterium
AAAGTCTGCTGTGAAAAGGATTTCCTGCATTTTTTACAGTAATATTTCTGAATTATTTTTCTATCTGATTTTCTCTCAAAAAAACCACGACGAATCACTGTTCCCCTAGCTTTACATATCGAACATTCATCAAGACCATGTACTCTTTCTCTCATTCATAATATTCTCCCTCCATAACCCCTCTGCTTTTTAGGGGTCATTTTTCCCCAGATTTATTTAAGTGAAGTTAATTGGGGCAGTTTATGAAATTCATCTATAAAAATATATTGTCCTGAGCTTTTTAACAGCTGAATTATTTCATTTTCACTACCATTAAAGAGCAGTAGTTGCTCAGAGAATTCTAAGTTGAAATAGCGATAATTCTTTAATTCACTCGCTAATTTTTTCATTAGATATGTTTTCCCAACTTGCCTTGCACCCATAAGAATAATGATTTTTGGATTCTGAGAATCTTGAACTAGTGCCGTGCAGGAATTCTAAAAAATAATTCTTAAAATATATTTGAGATTACTGCACAACGCTGAGACGTTTTGTATCTAAGCACATAAAATACACGCTTAATTTATTGAGCACGTATGGAGAGAGTAGTCCGAAAGACTACCTAGAGCAAGAATTATAGAATGTCATTTAAAATGGAGCGGGCGACGCGACTCGAACGCGCGACAGTCTGCTTGGAAGGCAGAAGCTCTACCAACTGAGCTACACCCGCAAATCAATGCTCACAAGAAACAAAGTTCTCAACGAATAAAAATTTTAGCATTAATAATCTTGTTATACTATTTAAAGTCGCTCTTTTTTAGTAGTTCTTTTAGCTTTCTGAAAGTGGTGGCACTAGTGCCGAATGCTGATGGTTTTGAAAAATAATGTTTAGTGCTATAGCTAAGACTTTTATGAATCAGGCTCTAGGCTCGCAAGAGAGAGGGGTTAGTAATAACATAGCAGCTCCGCGTTCACGAGCTAATGTGGGTTTAAGTGAGAATGGTACCAACTCTTCTAGAAACGCTTTTGAAACTAAAGCTGTAAATTCTAATTTAATTGAGACCTTAAAAAAAGAGGGTGCTAAAGCTGGTATACATCCTGAAATTTTTTATACAGCAAATAGTTTAACTACCTGTCTTTTAGACGGGCAGACGGCTATTAAGATTTTTGGTTCTAGCTCGGCTTCTAAATCATCGAATCTTCTAGAGTCTAAGAATTTTTTAGAAAATCTATTTCAGACCTTTTTGACTGTATTTAACCTGAAAGCCAAAGATACAGGCACTGATTCAGTTTCACCTTTAGAAGTCCTTTATCAGAAAAGCCAGAATGCTGCGAATATAGATAATTTAGGTGAGCCTTGGGAGCATTTTAAAAAAGCTCTTGCCACTGGCCATTACCAATTAATGCCTATATATAATGAAAATTCTAAGGGGCTATTAGACCCTGCTGCTTTTACGGTTTTTGAGAAACTTAATATGGGGGAGACTAAGACTTCACTATTTAAGCAGCTTGCACACAGCTCTTTTCGTGCAGCAGATATTAAGAATACTAATGTAAGTTTTCTGGATAAGGTTATTACTAATGGCTTTGATTCTAATATCGATATGAATGCCTTGCAGCGTTTTTCGGTAGAGGCTTTTATGAATATGCAGTCCCGTGATTCAGTACTGATGGTGCCGTGGCGAGCTGATGCTGTAGAAAAGCTTTCAAGTACAGTAGTGAAAGGAGTGAATCATATAGGTTTTACTCGTGTTAATGGTGATATTCAGATTACTCCTAGGCATGAAATAGAGGGCAGGGAGTATCCGACTCTTAAAGCTACGACTATCTTTACTAAATATCCGAAAAATTTTGAGGCACACGAATTAAAGGCACTCACACTTCTACAAGTTTTAAGTGAACTGAGTGCTGGTCCCGTAATGCGTTTCAGTGGAGCTGCTGCAAAACAACAAATTAAAGCTCTTGCTGATGATACTTTTAAAAATATTGATGCAGAAAGATCTTCTGAGTCTGGCTCTTCATTTAACCCCTTTAAGATGCTAGCTGGGTTGTTTAATAGATAAGGCTTTCACGCGTTAAGAATTAGTCTTAGAAAATTTTTAGTTCAAGTGAGCTACTGCCGCTTTCGCTTGGGCGTCAGCATTTATAGTGCTTTCTACCATGGCTTTAGTTAGTGCTTGAGCTTCTTCTTTTTTGAGAGTTTTTCCAGCTCTAGTAAAATCTGCCATGGTTAGAAGAGTATAAAAAATTAGACTCGGTATGCTGTTATTATTTTTATTAACAATAGTTAGCTCGCCTGAATTAAATGTCCCGTCTTTACTTGGTAAAAGTACATCTTGGATAGCTATCGCATCAGTTATTGTCGTCGGCTTTGCCTCAGTTCCTGAAATTACGACAGTTGCGTTTAGACCTTCTTTACTTACGCCTTGTGCGATCAGTGCATTAGTACTATCTTTTAGAATACTCTCTGCTTTGTTGGCTTCTGGGGATGCTTTTAATGCTTCAAGTGAATAGGTTCTGGCAAAAGGCTCAAAAGCTTTTTTGAGTGCTTCTTTATCTTTTTTCTCTAATGCTTCTATGATTGCCTCTAATTCAGCTTTAATTGAAATATTAGGTTGTTTTTCGATTATCTGCTTGGCTGCATTTAATACGACTTCTGTTAAATCTTTTCTTTCTAGTAACAGCTTCTGAAGATTAAATGGTGACTCAGTTACGCTTATATTTTTAATTTCTGCTTTTTCTTTAGTATTCACTGGAACAGCAAATTGAGCCTGTAGGTAGACACTATCATTTGCTAAAGCTTTAGATAAGTAAGACCTATCTCGATCTGATGCGGTGACTAATTTAGCTGCTTGATCAGGCGCGTTAGACTTACCGAAGAGATTCATTCCATGTAAGATTTTTTGAAAAGTGTTTAAAAATAGCTGCTTTGCAGCTTTCCCTGTAAACATGATTTGATAATTCTTGACTTCAGGATTTCCAGATTCAACTTCAATCGCCTGAATTTTTCCTTTATTCTCAGCACTTAAGAATTTAAGAGAATTTTGAAGATTTTCTGGTAAGTCCCTGAAATTTAGTAATTTAGCTGTTTCTTCTGAAGAGTTTGCTGCTTCTGTGCTTGGATCGAGAGCTGCATTCTTTTCAGTGGCTTTTGATTTGACCAAAGCCCCTTCTGGATTAGTGGTACTAGCTGGTGGCTTCGCGAGTAATTTTCCAAAAAAACCACCAGTGGGTTTAATTTCGCTCTTACCTTTGATCTTCTGTAATTCTGGTAATTTAGCTTCACTGCCTACTTCTCCAGTATTAGGAATCCCAGTCGAATTTCCAGATGAACTTTCTACAGGAAGGCTAGTAGATTTAAGAAGTTGACTAAGCACTAAAGACTAATTCCTTTTTCTTTCTAAAACCTTCATGGAAACTAAATCCCAGAAAGAGTCTTATTTAACTAATTTATAAGGTAAATGATAACCTTTTTTAAATTAACATGTCAATATTCATTTCAATAAAGCCTAAAACCCAAACCAAGACACTGTTCTGTAATTTCTTCCACTTGAGCCATAAATACACGATATGGATATTTTGAAACTATCAGTTTCAAAATATCCATATCGTGCTAGTGTGTTTATGTGGAAACAATCAGAAGAGAGATAAGCAATTTCATAAAAGATGAGTTGTCTCGAATATATCCAGTAATCACAATAACGGGGCCTCGTCAGTCTGGGAAAACCACTTTAGTTAAACAGTTGTTTCCAGGGAAGCCTTATGTAAATTTAGAAAGGTTGGATGAGAGAGAATTTGCTTCAGCTGATCCACTTCGCTTTTTAAAGCAGTTTCCAGAAGGAGTCATACTTGATGAGGTTCAGCAAGTCCCAGATTTACTTTCATACATACAGGCTATTGTTGATGAAGAGAAAATTAAAGCAAAATTTATTCTTACGGGAAGTCAAAATTTCGCTTTAATGAACAGCATATCTCAGTCTCTAGCTGGAAGAACGGCTATAGTTCACTTATTACCCTTCTCTCTTTTCGAAATAGTGGCACATTATAAAATTCATCCATCTTTGGAAGATCTTTTATATAAAGGCTTTTATCCACGTATCTATGATGAAAAAGCTAATGCAAGAATAGTTCTCTCTGATTATATTCAGACTTATTTAGAGAAAGATTTACGTGACTGGTCTAGAATTCAAGATTTAAATCTCTTTAGAAAATTTATCAAAATGTGTGCTGCTAGGATAGGACAGGTTTTGAACACTAAAAATATAGCAGATGATCTCGGTGTCTCGCATGTAACCATTAAAAAATGGATTAATCTTTTAGAACTCAGCTTTATTGTATATTTACTCCCACCTTTCTCTGCGAATATAAATAAACAGCTTGTTAAGTCACCGAAGTTATATTTTTATGATGTTGGTCTTGCTAGCCAGCTTTTAGGCATAGAAAGACCAGAACAGTTAGTGACTCATAGCATGCGTGGAAGCTTATTTGAGAACTTGGTCATAATCGAGTTTTTAAAGTATAGGTTTAACAGCGGGAAACAAGCAAATTTATATTTTTATAAGGATAAATCAAAAGAGGTAGATTTAATTTATAAAAATGCTGAAGAGCTTTCTGCTATTGAGATTAAATCTAGTAATCGGATTAAAGATGAGTATTTTAATGCACTTGATTATTTTGAAAAACTCTTTCCTCGAGAAGTCTCTAGTCGAAAATATCTAGCTTATGCTGGTGATAAAGCACAGGATCGCAGCCGAGCCTGCATCGCGAACTATTATGAAATCGTTGATCGTGTCAATAAAGCCTAAAATTCAAACCAAGATATTTTTCTTTAACTTCATCATCCCTAGCGATTTCTTCTGAATTACCTTCTTTAATAATTTCGCCGTTATAAATTATGTAAGCTCTGTCGGTAATGTTTAAAGTCGCATTAGGATTATGATCTGTAATGAGAAGTCCGATGTTTTTTTGTTTACAGAGATCATGAATAATCGCCTGAATATCGAGAATAGCCACTGGATCTATACCTGTAAAAGGTTCATCTAATAATATAAATTTAGGATCAAGAGCTAAAGCTCTCGCTATCTCTAATCGGCGTCTTTCGCCGCCAGAAAGGCTTATAGCAAGAGACTCTCTGAGATGATAAATCCCGAACTCATCTAATAAATATTTTGATTTTTCAGTAATCTCTCTATCGCTTAAATTCATTAATTCTAAGACTAATCTAAGATTATCTGAGACACTAAGCTGCCTAAAAGCACTGGGTTCTTGAGTTAAGTATGAAATGCCGAGTCTAGCCCTTTCATGAATTTTTAATTTAGTTATGTCGTGATCGGCTAATAATATCGAGCCGCCATCAGGCTTTACTAAGCCTACCGCGATATCAAAACAGGTAGTTTTACCAGCTCCATTTGGGCCTAGCAGTGCGACAGCTTCACCCTGCTTAACGAAAAAACTCACCGAGTTTACAACCCTACGCAGGTTATATGACTTGATGAGCTTATTTGCAGATAGAACTGTGGATAATATAAGAAAAACCTTAGTTTAATAAGATCTAGGGAAAGATGGTCTCTCTCTTTCTTTCTCTTTATCTTTCGTTGGAGTCGCAACGCGTGGTTTATGACTTAATGTGAGCTTTCTTTTCGTTTCCGCTTTTTTACGCTTTTTCATCTGACCTTTATTCTCGTGATGCTGGCGTTTTTTAACTTCAAGGATAATACCTGCTTTAATAACCTCTCTCTTGAAGCGTCTTAGAGCAGCTTCGATAGATTCTCCCTCATGTATTTTTACTTCAGCCAAATTTACTCCTTAAATATTATTTGGAAACGACAAAATGCAATTGTAGCACTTCACAATTATTTTTTCTAGATTTGTAAGACTTATAAGCACCGCTTCCAGTTTTAGGGTAATAAGCCTACTCGCCATTATTCCCACTTGGGTTTAAAATAGGTTAAGGCTATGTTGATAGAAAAATCAGTTTTACTAGATGAGATTAATTTGAGTTCATCGAATCAAAGATATAAGTTTTATTCTTTAAGAAAAATAGAAGAGTTAACTCAGAAGAATTTAGCTTCTCTCCCGTTTAGCTTAAAAATAATTCTAGAGTCGATGCTGCGTAATTTAGATGAAAAGAAAGTTCGTACTGTGGATATTCAGGCTCTTTTAGATTATGATCCTAAAAATGTTATAGCAAATGAAGTGCCATTTAGTCCTGCTAGAGTGGTTTTACAGGATTTTACGGGTGTTCCCCTGTTCGTAGATTTAGCAGCCATGCGTGATGCTGCTAAAAACGTCGGGCTAGATCCACAGAAAATAAATCCCTTAGTACCATTAGATTTAGTTATAGACCACTCCATACAGGTAGATTCTTTTGGTACGGATGCTGCATTAGAGCAGAATCAAAATTTAGAGTTTGATAGAAATTATGATAGGTTTCAGTTTTTAAAGTGGGCACAGAAAGCTTTTAATCAGACTCGCATAGTTCCTCCGGGTTTTGGTATTATCCATCAGGTAAATATGGAGTATTTAGCAAAAGTCGTTTTAGAAAAGGATAATGAGCTGTTCTTTGATACTCTTGTTGGTACTGATTCGCATACGACGATGATCGGTGGACTTGGGATATTCGGTTTCGGGGTAGGGGGCTTAGAAGCTGAAGCTGCTATGCTCGGACAGCCAGTCACTATGCCAGCTCCAGAGGTAGTGGGTATTAAGCTTAAAGGCAGTCTTTCCCCAGTAGTCACTGCGACTGATTTAGCTCTTTATGTGACAGAGTTTTTAAGAAAAATCGGCGTGATCGGAAAATTAGTAGAGTTCTATGGTGATGGCTGTAAGAGTTTAACTCTAGAAGAAAGAGCGACAGTTTCTAATATGGCTCCAGAATATGGTGCTACTGTAGGTCTTTTCCCTGTTGATGAAGAGGTGCTTAATTACTTAAGTAGAACTGGCAGATCAGCAGAAGATATAGAGAAGGTGGAGAAATACTTTAAAGCTCAGGGAGTCTGGGGTACTGAGCGTAATGAAGCTTCATTTACGACGCTTTATGAAATTAATTTAGATGAGATACAGGCTAGTGTCGCAGGACCAAGAAGACCTCAGGATAGAATAAATTTTTCTGAATTAAAATCTCAGTTCGCTAAAGCAATAGCAAGACCTACTGATGAACATGGCTTTGGTTTAAAAGAGGCTAATCCAGCTGATCACGGGGATATATTAATCGCTGCTATAACTAGCTGTACTAATACTAGTAACCCTGCGGTTATAATCGCAGCGGGGCTTGTAGCTCAAAAAGCTATCGCTAAAGGACTTAAGGTTAATGCTAAGGTGAAAACCAGTTTAGCACCTGGTTCTCAGGCGGTAAGAGAGTATTTAGAAAAGGCTGATTTACTTGCTCCTTTAGAGCAGCTTGGCTTTAATATCGTAGGTTATGGCTGTACTACTTGTATCGGTAATTCTGGTCCATTAAGCTCTGCTGCCATGGAAGCTGTGAATGCTAGTCCAGATAAGGTCTTTGCTAGCGTGCTTTCAGGTAACCGTAATTTCGATGGTAGAATTAGCCCGCAGATTAAAGCTAATTTTTTAATGTCACCCCCTTTAGTCGTGGCTATGGCATTAAGAGGAAATGTAAACTTCGATCCAGAAAATGATTTTATTCAGGCAGATATTAAGTTAAAGGATATCTGGCCAACTAAAGATGAAGTGAAAGCCATTATCGAAAAGGTTATGAGTCCAGATATATATAAAGATATCTACTCTAAAGTTTCAGAGGGAACTGCTCTCTGGAATTCTATTAATGCAGATATTAGCTCACAGTATGAGTGGGATGATAAGAATACCTATATTCAGAATCCACCTTTCTTTGAAGAGTTCGGTGTGAATGCACCTTCGATTAAGCCTATAGAGAAAGCTAGAGTCCTACTGAGTTTAGGTGACTCTATTACGACGGATCATATATCCCCAGCTGGTTCTATTGCGAAAGATTCTTCTGCAGCTAAATATTTAAATGCTGAAGGCGTGGCGAATATCGACTTTAATAGCTACGGCTCTAGGCGAGGTAATGATAGAGTCATGACTAGAGGTACTTTTGCGAATATTAGACTCGCTAATTTACTGGTGCCGAATAGCTCAGGACCAGTGACTAAGCATTTCTCTGATGCTGTAGATTTTGAATCAGCACCTCAGTTATCAGTCTTTGATGCTTCATTAAAGTATAAAGAGACTGGCACGCCTTGTTTGGTTTTTGCTGGTAAGTTATTCGGTAATGGAAGTTCTAGAGACTGGGCTGCTAAAGGGCAGATGCTTTTAGGAGTAAAAGCCGTTATCGCTGAGTCTTTCGAGAGAATTCATAGAAGTAATTTAATCGGCATGGGAATTCTGCCGATAGAGGTTACAGGTAAAGTCCTGAAAGATAATGGCTTAGATGGTTCTGAAGAGTTTAGCATAGAAGGTCTGAATGATAATATAGTGCCTAGCCAAGAGATTAAGATTTTAGCGAAAAAGAAATCTGGTGAGACTACTGTTATCACAGCGAAGATACTACTACAGACACCGATTGAGATAGAGTATTATAGACACGGTGGGATTCTACAGTTTACTCTAAGGCAATTAATTAGAGAAAATTCCGCTCAGGTTGTATAATTCAGATCATGTTGAATCGTTATTTCTGCCTGTTTAGCTTAGCTTTCTTGCTTAGCTCTCTTGCAGTGAACCAAGTACTCGCGATAAAAGATTATAGTGAGCTTTCAGCTATTAAGATAGATGATTCTGCTTCTGCTGATGATAGCTCTTTAGATAAGGAATTATCACTTCTAGAGGCGAAGCGTGCTGAGCTTAAGAAAAATGAACAGAGTGCTTTTCAGTTTATTAATGCTAGTACTGAAGAACAACATGTAGATTTAGCTACTGATGAATTTTTTACCCATAGTGAAAAAGAGCAGCTTCTAGAGTTATGGCGAGCAACTTTGCTCAGAAATAGAAGTATTCAATTTATTCTCAAATCCTTAGCAGCTGATCCGAAGAGTGTTACTGCGAAAAATAATATTATGCAAGCACTTACTAGGGCGATGTTCGTGCCATTCTATGCAGTTTCAGCAGTGGCTGATAATACTTTAATTACAGGTGGATCTCTTCTTGGGGCGAGGGTTATCGGCGATGTAGTCGATAAGAGTGATAAAGAGAGAGCTGTAGATCAGCAGATTACTAGAACTGATATGGTGGTAATGTTTATGTTGGTAGATGAAGTCGCAGAAAGGCTTAGACAGTCTTATTATCAGTATAAGGATACGAGAATTAAGCGTGCTTTCTTAGATGAGGATCTGCAAGCCTCTGGCTATGATCTTGCTGAAGCGTTGGATGCCGCTCCAGAAAATGGTATGAGCGAGCAGGTTTTTTTAGCTAGGATGATTAATAATGAACTGCAAAGGCAAGTCCGCCTCTTAGATTTAGATTATAGGTCTAGTAGAAGAATGCTGATTGAGCTTGCTGGACAGCAAGCTGTAGCCAATATAGATCCGATGATAGATGTGGAGATTCGTGAGATATATAATCTTTAAAATCAATGATTTGAGGTATTTTTTGTGAAATTTTAGTAATATTATATTATCTTGAGCTCTGTTGTTGTTAATTCCAATAATAAACCTTGGACACTGGGAAAATATCTAGCTGGATTGCGTTATGAGTATTTTAAATTAGGTAAGCGAAATCCTGAATTTGAGCAAGATGTAAGAGAAGCTTTGCCTGGCATAACGCGTGGGGACTTAGGGCGATTGCGACAGGAATTAAGGGAGATGAGCAGGTCTCTAGGAATACCAGGAATTGAAGCTGAGGATCAGATTAGTTTGCGAGAGCTTCATCATCGATTCTCTCATATCAAGCCTTACTTGCGGAGAGGAGGGGCGATGCTTGATCCGGAAATATCCGAAAGAGTAAAAAAATTTTGTAACTCGAATTCTCTTCCTCTTTTAGGTTATCATGGTGGTGAAGTTCATGATTATGGTCATCTCCTAACGGGTTTTAAACCTTCTAAGCGAGGAGAAGCTCAGCAGGTTATTTTTGATATGTACTTCCAGCATATGCTCAGAGGTTTTATGGTAAACGACACTTTGGCTCTTTCTCTTCAGTCAAATTTCAAGCTTGCAAGGCTTGCTTCTCATTATATGTCATTAACTCATGATTCTAATACGCTGGCAGAAATGTGTAATGCCATAAATATCTCAAGTGAACTTCCCAGCTTGCCTAAATCAACTATTGATAAATTGTATAAAGAATACGAACACACACATAAATTATACGAACAGGTGGTTAAAGTATTGTTTAATAAATGGACTTTCCCAAAGGGGTATGATATGAAGCTTGTTGATCAATCACTTCAAAATATTCAAAGCTTTTTAAAGCGTAAAGAGTTCTTATCAAGCTCTGGGGAATTTCATCTGTTCACCTTGGAGGAACATTGGCTGAAGGATGAGGAGGTCGAAGATATCACTAATTATGCTCAGTTCTGTGCTTTAAAATGTATGGGGCATTTGTCAGCTTTAAGTCCAGAAGAAAAAAATAAAACTATTCAGCAGGTTATGGATGAGAATGGTTATTTTAATATGGAATTATTAGAAAGGTCTACTGGATTGGGAACAGATAAAGAACTGAAATTACCAACATATGAAGAATGGCGTAAGATGCTTTGTGATAAGCCAGAGATAAACTATAATGAGCTAATCACAAAAGCTACTCAGTCTATAAAAGCCAGGAGATAATTTTCTAAGAACCTCTCACGAACTTCACATTCTGCTCGGTATTTTTAAGTAAATGCTGAAGCTCTAGTCCATTATTACTTAATTTAAAATATTCAGCGAAAGTTGAAGTCGTCGTAACTACGTTACTATTACCTTCTTTTTTTCTCTTTATTAGATTTAACTGTTCTAACTCTTTTAAATGCTCATAGACATTAGAACCGCGTAATTCCATAAGATCTTTCTGATATATAGGTTCTTTTAGGGCTATAGTCGAAAGCGTTCTCAGGCATGAGGTTTTGAGTTCAAAGTTTAAAATTTCATCACTAAGATCTGAATATTCATCCTTTACTCGCATAATATAACCCTTAGTCGTATCTATGGCAAGAGCAGTATCTTTAGTCTCATATTCAGATAAAAGCTGACTGATAGCTGATCTTACAAGATTAGTATCCGTGCCTATACGCTCTGCGATTGCTTTTGAGGAGACTGGTTCGGTAGTTAGGAATAAAATCGCTTCTACCTTGTTACGAAGGTCTGAGGTATTTTTAATTTCCGCTGCTTCGTTAATAAGGGGTTCATCTTTCAGGTTCATATAGCCACAGCTCCCCATAAAAATCCTGTTGGATAATTTTAACGTTATTTTCATGTGCAAGGAAAAGCACTACTAGAAAGGCATTAGACCACGACTGCAAAAAACCACAAAGCCTAGAGAACTTAATACCATTACCATTTAGAAGATATTCTTTTAGATAGACTTTACTTTTATTTATAGCTTCCTCGATATTCTCTGCATGAGTGAGTTCTAGCATATCATCTGACTCTATCTCTGGCTCTATAAAAATATCCATATCCATGAATTGACTTAAGTCGAAGCTTCTTCTTTTTCTTTTCTCATCTTCTTCCTGAGCATCTTTCAGAGCTAAAAGCAGATCTTCTAACTTTATGGGGCGGTAGCGAGTCTTTTTACTTATATTTTTACGCACTATCGCTGTATCTAAGACTCCGAGCTGAATTTCCTGTAAATTAAAATCCATGAGTTCTTGTTCTAGAAGGTAGTTTTCATCATCTTCTCTGCCAATATTCAGTGCTGAAGCAGCTTGCATCGAAAGAACATCACTTTTCATTCTAAGTAAAGTAGAGGCGAAGAATATAGCTTTGCCAGCTTCTTTTAAATTATTAGTGATGGAGCTTTGGATACGACTGAGGTATTTTTCTGTAACTATTTCTAGATCTACATCCCACGGATCTATTTCACCATTCTGAGCCATTTCTACTAAGATTTCTAGGCTTGGCTCCTCTGCACTTAACTCCTTGAGCTTTCCAAGCGAATCTTGCTGAGTCCCATATTCTTTACTAGTCTCTATGCTACTAATTCTTTTTCCTCTTTTTGGATATTTTGCATGCCGATTACAGTGCTAAAGCCTTTTTTGTTAAGTGAAACACCGATGGCTCTATCTGATTTTTCTAACATTGGGCGTCTGTGGCTGACTACTAAGAACTGAGTGTCTTTAGCGTTGCTTTGGATTTTTTCAGCAAGTCTATCTACGTTTACTCCATCTAGAGCTGAGTCTACTTCGTCGAAAGCATAGAATGGTGCTGGATTGCACTGCTGGAGAGCGAATAGAAAGCTTAAAGCTGTAAGGGATTTTTCCCCACCACTCATGGCTTCTAGTCTCTGCATCTTTTTACCTCTAGGTTGCGCTTTAATAATTAGACCGCCATTGAAAATTTCTTCTGGATCTTCAAGAATAAGCTGCCCTTGCCCGAAGGAGAGATTCGCGAAAATATCCATAAAGTAACCATTAATTTCTTCGAAGTTCGCTTTAAAGGCTGTTAGCTTCTGCTCTTTATAGCTATCCGCTTTATTGATGAGCATAGTGCGCTCTTCAGCTAGTGAGTGCTGTTTATTCTCGATTTCAGTTTCACGGCTTTTAACTTCTTCATATTCTTCTATAGCCCTCATATTGATTGGCTCCATCGCTGTCATGTCTCTTTCGATTTTATTTAACTGTTTCTGCAAAGCCTGTAAATCTTCTTCACTAAGCTCTTCCGGGATATTCTCTTCTGTCTGTGAATCCATTTGAGCTTGCCACTCTGTTTCTAGTTGCTCAAGGTGAAGTTTAATTTCGGTAGATTTTTTACGGGATTCTACTAATTTAATTGCTGTAGATTCTATTAAACTAGTTATTTCACCTTTTCTTTGAGTAAGTCTAAGTAGCTCATCTGAAAAGACTTTACGTTGTTCGCTTAAATCAGCGATGCTTAATTTTATGCTATCTATTTCACTCTGGATAACAGATATTTCTTTAAAGAGTTTTTCCTTATTTGCTTGGTGAACAGGTACTCCTGCTTTTAGCTTTTCTAGTTCAGTATTAGCTGTTTCCAGTCTGAGGCTAGATTTAAGGATATTTTCTTCATTATATTTCTGCTCTATCTCTAAGCGGCTCTCTTCATTAATAAGATTACTAAGCATGGTCTGGTAACGCTTAATCTCGATTTCTACTTCTCTCGACTCTTCCATTAAAGCTCCAAGACCAGTGTCTTTTAAAACGTCCGCTATCTCCTCCATGCTCTTATTGAGTAATTCGATTTTAGTTTCTTCGCTGCTGATAGATTTATCTATGGTTTCTATCTTTAGTTCTATCTCATTGAGTTCTGTAGCGAATTTGGTGAGGCTGGCTTTTTCTTTTTCATAGCGATTTCTATTATTTTCTAATTGAACCGAATGTATATTTGAACTTGCTGATTTTTCGCTGAAATCGGCTCTGAGAGACTCTACTTTTAAACGAGCTTCTTCTATCTGTTTTTCAAGCTCTTTATGTTCCTGTCCTAACTGTGTAATGAAGTTCTGTAAATCAATGCGAGAATTTTCTAGTTTTTGTTTTTCGTGAGCACTATTCGCACCAAAGTGTACACTACTTTTTAAAGCTGAGCCGCCAGACATAGCTCCACTTCGCTCGACGATATCACCGTCTAAGGTAACCATGCGATATCTACCGATGAGTTTTCGTGCGATTTCTATATTCTTGACTACTAAAGTATTTGAGAAGGCATAGGCGAAGGCATCTTTATATTCAGCTTTAAAACTTACTAGATTTATCGCCCAGTTAATAATCCCTGGCATGGTCGGTGTCGGTAAATCCTGAGCGGCACTGAGTTTATTTAGAGGTAAGAAAGTAGCTCTGCCAAGGTTATTCTGCCTAAGGAAATTTATACAGTCTTGCCCGACATAGTCGTCGTCTACAACTACGCTTCGGAGCCTAGCTCCGGCAGAAGTTTCTAGTGCCATTTTATATTCATCTTCCACTACGCCTAGTTGGGCTAATGTTCCATGAACACCATCTATATTTAACACTGCTTCTACCGCTTTACCATAGCCTGCGGCGTTCGCTGCAAGCTCTTGACCTTCGATTTGGTTTAACTGTTTTTCTATTTTCTTTAATTTATCTTGCTGCTTATAGATTTCTTCTTGCGTGTCACGTTGCTCGTCTTTTAAAGCTTGTATACTGCGGCTTTGAAAGGCTATTTGCTCTTTCAGTGCATCTAAATTTAGGTTGCTTGAACCAGTTTGTGAGCTTTCTATATTTTGAATTTCGTTTAAAGCTTTAGCAGCCTCTTCTTTATGAAATTCTATTCTCTCGGTATGTGATTTTTTTTGCTCTTCTAATCTTGCTTTTTCCTGATCTAATTTACTTTTTTCTTCTTTAATCTCACTGATTTTATTCTGCACATCAGCTAAACTCTTGTTGCTGACATCGTTATTTAAACTTATATTTTTTATTTCATTTTGAATTTTTTCGTAATTTTTTTGTTCAGTTTCTATATTTGTTTCTATATTTTGTTTTTCACTCTTAAATTCCTCCGCTTTAAAAGTGAAATCTTTAATTTTATCTTTTAAAGACTTAATCTCGCGAGTGATGTTTTTAGTTTCAGTTTCGTAGTCATTGATTTGTTTTTCTAAAAACTCTAGAGTACTTTCTTCACGAGTAAGAGTACTTTGCAATTGTTCCTTTTTCTCACCTAATTCTCTTTGCTTGCCTTCACCTAATCTTTCTATTTCTTGGTTTAAAGTCTGTAAATCTTCTTGGTTGTTCTGTATTTTAAGATTAACTTCGATATTTTCATCTCGCAGAGAGACTTTCTGTAAATCTAAATCATTAATTAAGCTTAGAGAGTCTAGATACTGTTTTTCTACTTGTTTTTTACGTATCCCTAAAAATTTTCTTTCCAAGTCTGCTCTTTGTTTTTTGAGTTCGGCATATTTAACAGCTTGGTCTCTGTCTTTACGAAGCTGTTCTAGTCTGGATTTTAGTTCAGTAAGTATAATCTCTTGGCTTTCTATTCTTTCGTAGACTATGGCTAATTCTTTAGCAGACATTTCTATCTTCCTGTCGAATTCAGCGACACCAGCTATTTCGTCAATGATTTTTCTTCTATCTACCGGAGACATGCTGATAATTGAAGCTACATCACCCTGCATAACTACATTAAAGCCTTTAGGGCTAATATTAAAATCTGCAAGCTTGTCATGGATTTGAGTTAAAGTAGCTGGACTGTCATTGAGGGAGTATTTACTGTCGTAAGTATCACCTTTGACTCGAATCCGTCTCTGTATAATGATTTCAACACCACTATTCTCATCTTTAAAAGTCACTCTTACAGAACATTCTTTTTTACCACTTATATTATTCAGCAGGTCGCTAAGCTTCTCTGCACGCATATTACGCGTAGTCGTTAAACCAAGGGCGAACATTAAAGAATCTATAACATTGGATTTCCCTGAGCCGTTAGGACCTGAGACGGTGGTGAAACCATCTAAGATAGGAAGAACTGTTTTTTCCCCAAAACTTTTAAAATTATCAAGCTCTATTTCTTTGATTCGCATTAAGCACTATTATGTTAATGGTAACGATTTATCTATTATATATTGATAAGTCTATATGGGCTAGCCCTTTTTTGCCTCTATCTTACTTATCCCTTATACTATTGATATATCCTAATTAATAAGCAGGGTTCTAGATTAGTTTAAGGACTGCTTATAAACGTGCAAGTTCAAGTCTAGTGAGGAGATCATTTTCTGCAAAGAGTACTTAAAGCTGAAGAAATAAAAAATATAGACGAAGTCGCTGTCGCTGAGCAGGGAATCTTCTATATGCAGAGAGCTGCTCAGGGGCTTTTTAAGTTGATAGTTGGGCTGATCGAAAAAAATCATCAGAATTTTCTTTTAAGTTTTCCGAGAATAACAGTTTTTGCAGGTAAGGGAAATAATGGCGGAGATGGTATTCTGCTTGCAGCAGAGTTACTAAAGCACGATTATAAAGTGAAATGCTATTCTACTGCTCACCCTAGCGAGTATCAAGGTGAATCAGCTCTTGCTTACCAGCTTTTCTTGCAGGCTGGTGGAAAGCTTGATGTGATTCATAATGACGCAGATGTATTATCTGTAAAACATTTTCTTTTAAAGCAGGTAAATGGTATTTGGGTTGATGCATTGCTTGGAATTGGCTCTAGGGGTGCGGCTCACGGCATTTGTGCAAAGTTAATTGAGGTTATAAATTCTACTAAAGTGCAGAGTAAATCACTCTGTGTGTCTGTTGATATCCCATCTGGAATTGATGTTGATAGTGGTGAAATGTTTGAACCTTCTATTAATGCTGATTATACGGTGCAGATGGGCTTCTCTAAAATATCTTCACTGTTTTATCCTGCGAAAACCAAGTATGGGCAGATAGTTTTTCAAGAATTAAAGTATCCTGTAGATTTGATTTCCCGCTCATCTTCTGTAAGGATTTTTTCAGTAGATCTTTCTATGGTTAAATCTCTTATTCCAGAAAGGAAAATAACTGGTTCTAAATTTGATCACGGCGTTGGGATGCTTTTAGCTGGTTCCTATGGTATGAGTGGAGCTGCGATGCTTTCTGGGAGTGCTGCTATGCGTTCGGGGCTTGGTTTACTGCATGTTTTTAGCTATGAAGCTGTTTTACCAGTAATCGCAGCTAATCTCTGGGATGCTGTTTTGCACCCGATTATAGAGAATGCGAAAGCTAATATTGATTATATAAAAGATTTTCTTGTATCTCGGAAGATAGATGCTTTAGCCTTAGGTCCTGGTTTGTCGACGAATGCTAAAAGTATTAGTCTTGTGAAGAATATTCTTGAATTGATGACTATGATTGACTCTAAACCATTAATTTTAGACGCTGATGCGATTAATGCTTTTGTGGGTTCTGCTGATCTTCTAAAAGCTTATTCTGGTGAGCTTTTGATAACGCCGCATGCTAAAGAATTTTCTAGATTATTTCAAGAAGATATTTCAGAATATGCTCCTTATGATAAGGCTAAATTTTTGAGTGAAACGGCTAAAAAGTATTCCTTGAATATACTCTATAAAGGAGCTCCTACTTACGTTGCTCGCAGTAGTGGTGAGGTATACATAGTTCCGACAGGATGTTCAGCCCTTGCTAAAGCTGGTTCTGGTGACGTTTTAACCGGTTTGATTCTTTCTTTTACGGTTCAAGGATTAGAACTGTATCAGGCAGCAATTCTTGCTGCTTATGTTCATAATCTCATGGGTTTACTAGCCGCAGAAAAGGATTCGGAGTATTCAGTTTTAGCTAGTGATTTGATTAAATACATTGGTATGGCGATAGAAATTTTAAAACAGGATGATATGAGAAATTCTTTGTGATAAGCCATCTATATATTCCTTAAAATAAATCATTTTTAATTTAAAAAGATATTTACAAAAAAGACAATCATGCTACACTTACAAGCATAAGAGGGTGGATCCCTGAATTTCTCGAATACTTTACCCAAGTGTATTAGGATCTAGTCTCGAAGGAGATAAACATGGCAAAAGAAAAAAATATCGGAGTTGAACTAAAGGATAAGCAGGCTAAATTGACTGCTTTAGGTACAGCTCTTGGGCAGATAGAAAAGAGTTTTGGTAAGGGAGCCGTAATGAGATTAGGTGATAAGCCTGCGGTTAATTTAGATGTAATCCCTACAGGTACATTAAGCTTAGATTTAGCTTTGGGCGTTTTCGGTATACCAAAGGGGCGTATTATAGAAATATATGGTCCAGAGTCTTCTGGTAAAACTACCCTTGCGATGAGTATCTGTGCGCAAGCTCAGAAATTAGGTGGTGTTGCGGCTATCGTTGATGCGGAGCATGCTTTAGATCCAGTTTATGCTAAAGCTATTGGTGTGAATACTGATGATCTACTTGTAGCTCAGCCAGATACTGGTGAGCAGGCTTTGGAAATTACTGAACAATTAGTGAGATCATCGGCTGTGGATATAGTAGTTATTGACTCTGTCGCAGCATTAGTACCTCGTGCTGAGATCGAAGGTGAAATGGGAGATCAGTTACCCGGGCTCCAAGCTAGGCTTATGTCTCAGGCTTTACGTAAGCTTACGGCTATTTCTGCGAAAACTAATACTACTGTGATTTTCATTAACCAGTTACGTCATAAAATTGGTGTAATGTATGGTTCACCTGAAACTACTACTGGTGGAAATTCTTTGAAATTCTATTCCAGTGTGAGGTTGGATATTCGTAGAATTGAAAGCTTGAAGAAGGATGGAGATTTTTATGGAAACAGGGTTAGAGTGAAAGTTGTGAAAAATAAAGTAGCGCCACCGTTTAAGCAGGCTGAGTTTGACATACTGTTCGGTATCGGTATAGATTCTAATGGCTGTATCTTTGATACAGCGGTAGATATGAATATCGTTAATAAGGCTGGTGCTTGGTATAGTTATAAGGATGATAAGCTAGCTCAAGGTAGAGAGAATTCCATAGAATTCTTGAAAGCTAATCCACTATTGTTAAAAGAAATAGGTGATAGAGTCCAAAACGAAATTAGCCTTATGAGTAAAGAGGTTAAGGCTACTAGATCTTTTGATGATGAAGGTGTTGAGGCTGGAATGCCTGTTGAAGATGATGAATTATTAGTTTAATTCTTGATTCAGTAAATAATAGAAAACGATTATGGGATCTATGCTTCTAGCTTCAAAGTATAGATTCCATAATTTATTTTTTTGCATTACTAAAACATAGAAAAGGGACTTGTGTCCTATCCTTTTAAAAGTATCGATTCACGACCTTCGGTATAGAATGGTAAAAAAATGACGATTCTATAGTGTGTGATAGTATTGGTTTATGACTGTTGTAAGAGAAGTTCTTTCTTTTTTGATTGAAAATTTAGCTGAGCGAGAGGTTTTAATACTTCTTGGAGCAAGGCAGGTTGGTAAAACTTTTTTAATGAGAGAGTTAGAGAATTTTCTTCGTTTAAAGAAAAAAAAAGTTAAATTTTTTGATTTAGAGTTGCCAGATCATAGTCGATTATTTGATCGTGATAAATCTGAACTATATAGTTTTTTAACGGATGATTGTGATTATCTATTTATAGACGAGTTTCAGTATTTTGAAAATGCTTCTAAATTGTTTAAAGCTATTTATGATGATCGGCGTATTGATGTTAAGGTCATAGCTTCAGGCTCTTCTAGTTTAGATATGCATAGGCACCTCAAGGAAAGCTTGACTGGCAGAAAAATAGAAAAAATTATTAGACCTTTATCATTTATTGAATATAGTCAGCAATTCAATGATTTTGAAGATTATTTAGTTTATGGTGGTTATCCTGGATTATTAGCTAAGTCTAAAGCCGCTGAGAAAAGAGATTTACTTAAGCAGATTTTACAAACTTATGTGATGAAAGATATTAAGGGCTTAGTTAAGGAGGAGAACATCTCTGCTTTCAATAATCTTTTATATCATTTAGCACAAGCTCAAAAACAAGTTTTACCAACAGCAACATTAGCAAATGAACTCAGAGTGACTGAAATGACTGTCGAGCATTATATTAGTATTTTAGAACAGACTTATATCATTTATAGGATTCCTAGTTTTTCTCAAAATCTAAGTAATGAACTTAAAAAATCGAAAAAATATTATTTTTATGATAACGGTATACGAAATGCCGTCATAAATAATTTTATGAGGATCAAGAATCGCGAGGACAAATCATCTCTATACGAGGCTTATGTTTGTCACTTTTTAAAGAATCGCCTTCCTTCAAATGGAGAATTGAGATTCTGGCGTACTAAAACCGGTGATGAAATTGATTTCATTCTTTTAATTAATCAGGAGCCCACAATCTTTGAAGTTAAATCAAAACTCAATTCACTAGAGATCCCAAAGTCAATTAAAACTTTTATAAAAAATTATCCAAAATTAAAGAAAGCTTTTATTCTTAATGAAAATCTTGAAGGAGAAGCTTATCATTTGGGTTTCAAGGTGAGCTTTATAAAATTAAAGCATCTAGAGCATGATCCTGAAATTTTAGAAATTTTTGAAGATGAGTTTTAAAGAAATTTTAAAGAGCTTATTCTTGATTCAGTAAAGAATAGAAAACGATTATGGGATCTATGCTTCTAGCTTCAAAGTATAGATTCCATAATTTTGCAAAGCGGGTTTCAAAATGTAAATGTGGAGCTGTTGATAGACCACTGCTACCTGCTTTGCAGAGTGGGGAATTTTTTAAAATGATCTGACCTGCTTTATAATCAAGGGTTTCATTTAGATGAGCACAGAGAATATATAGGCTTTCGTGATTTTTTTGATTTGATTCAGGAAGTGGTAATTGGAGTTCGCGAGCAGTGCTAGTTTGTAAATTTAAGACTTCGGCGATTAGATAATTACCAAGTTCCTTGTTGAAATTGCTTTGGCAGATTTTTAAGTCTATTGGTGCGTATATAGTTTGCTCGCGAAGAGCGTTATAGTCAATACCATGATGAAATTTGGTTTCACCTGTTACTGGATGCCTACCTCGCATGCCATAGGCAGAAGTTAATTTATGATTGCTATCAAAGCCGAAAAGTAACTTAGCAAGCTCAAACTCCGTTTCTTTTCTTTGATGCCCGTCAGGTGTTGATTGACAGAATTCTGTTGGGTAAATTGTTTGAGTGTCAAATCTTAGGTGAGAATTATTCCTTTTCTGTTTTTGCCCACTTCTTTCTTCTATATTGAGAATTGTGAGCTCGTCTTTAATCATTGAAACTGCTTTGGATTCGGCGTTTAAGATCTTAATGTTTTTTGTGGTTTTTAAATATAATCTTTTTCTACTGCCTTCTTCATCTAAAACGTAAGTAGAATAACCTTTATAGATTTCTTTTAAGTGAATTTTAAAATCTTTGATGTAGACTACAGTAGGTGAATTTGATGTTGAGCTTAGTAGCACAAATTCCTTTTCTGTAAAAGGTTCTGTGATCAAATTAATTAATGATTTATGCGGAAAATTTTCTAAGTTTTTTTTATTGAGAAGAAAGTCTCTGGCTTGGAGGTTTTCAGATTGATTATTTGTACGAATATTTATATCAAGATCATCTAGCCTAAATTCAAATTCTCTTTTTCCAGAATCACCTTCACTATTCAGGCTTAGAATTGAAATATTGTTTTTAATTCGCGTGAAAAGCTCTTTGGAATTGTTTTTATAACGCCAAAAGCCAGAGAGAATGGAGAATGGATTTAATAAAGCTAGTTTTTTCTTTAAATCTTTTACTAGCTTGCTTGATTTAAAGACTCCTTGGGGGTTTGTTTCAGTAATATTCTCGGTTTTTGCAACATGAAGTGAAGTTCTGTCAGTAAAAGGTCTTAGAATAAAATGAAATCCATATGAATTTAATCTCTCGTCAGAGAAAGCTTCATTTGGAATATGGGTCTGAGCATTATGATCGCCATCAGCAAGGAGGATTTTTATATTAGAGAAACTTTCACCAATTCTTTCTAGATAATTATTTAATCTGATTTTAATATAATCTGAAATATGTGAAGCTCCTATATCAGTTGTTCTGTAATGCATGATGAGTTTGTTTTTAGCATTGAATATAAAAGCAGATCTGCGTGAATATGAGCCATGAACAGATTCTACATGCTGTAAGCCAAGAAAATAGAGTAGGGATTTTTCTTTTATTTCTTTACGCCAAGCATGTAGCTGAGACTCATCTAATTCACCTTCCCGCTCTAAATACCTTATGGATAAATCATCTTGGCTGATATAGAGTCCATATTTCTTACCAGAATGATTATAGATATTAGATTCAGTATTATTAGTAAAAAAATATTCTTCAGTTAAGCCCTGAAAAGTAACTGAGGTGTTTTTCGTAAAATCATACCAAAGCTCTCCAGAA
This sequence comes from Candidatus Melainabacteria bacterium, assembly GCA_005110385.1. Lineage (GTDB taxonomy): Bacteria > Cyanobacteriota > Vampirovibrionia > LMEP-6097 > LMEP-6097 > LMEP-6097. The sequence continues at coordinate 21,891 of DUDT01000006.1, forward strand.
GCCTCACCTTCAGAAGAATAGTAACTGAGTCCTAGGCAGTAATCATCATCATGAGGGTCTGTATGACTTGGAATTATCAGATTTTTACCTTGCTGGAATTTAAGTAAAATTTCATAGGCTTTTTTAGTTTTAGGTAAGGGAGATAGTTTTAAGGATTTTTCTAACTCTAAGTTTTTTTGATCATTTAATTCAGCGAAAAAAAATATCTGATACTCTTCTGAAATCATTAACTTAGAATTTGGTTTTAAATCCATTAATTCTTCCGTGCAGGTATAAAGAACCTGTCCGTTAAATTCTATCGAGCTTGAGTTTTTTTTAAGATAGCTGAGAAGGGAGTCATAGCCTAGATCTAAGGCTGCTTGATTTAAAGTCTGTATGTATTCTGGTTTATGATCGTAGATCTGATAAGTAAGATGTTTATTTTGCTTTTGGCTAATTAAAACAGTGCCTTTTCCTGAAAGCATAGTTTAAGTTTATATCAAATTTTACGATTCTTACGCCTTAAATTAATAAAGAGTTGCCCATGCCAGATTCTATTACGATTTCACATGCAAAAGAAGTAGTATCTCATCTATCTCAGCTCACTGAAAATCAATACTCATCTATAGTTGCGGCAGCTAATGATACAGAAAAAGAAAAATTAAAGAAGACTGCTATCGGTCCTAGAATGGCTGATTTAGAGCCAGATCAGGTTACTTTAGTCGGTGCTGATGATAAGAAGATTACCCAGCAAGAGTTAGTCGATACTTTTAATAAACAACTTACTAAAAATGGTGGGGCTGAGCTTACTGAAGGTCAGAAGAAATATTTATGGGAAAAGAGTATAGTCGTAATTAAAGATCCGGGAGAAAGTTCTAATCCTGCTAATTCTCCAGCTACTGTTCCTGATTCTTCTCCGGCTGCTCCTCCTACTACTAGACCTGAATCTGTGGCACCTACACCTCCAGCTGTCCCTACACCTCCTGAAGATACAGCAGCTCCGACACTAAGCTCTAGCAGCCCAAGTAATGCTGCTAAAAATATAGCTAGAAATTCTAATATAGATCTTACTTTTAGTGAAAATATCAGATTAGCTGATGCTGCAAAAGTAAAGCTTTTTAAGAAAGATGGTTCTGAAGTGCAAATAGATACATCTGTAGAGGGTGATAAGACTTTGAGAATTAAGCCTAAAGCAGATTTAGAAGCTAGTACAGAATATTATGTGAAGATAGATTCTGCTGCTATAACTGATACTAGTGAAAACAACAATGCTTATGCTGGCATAACTGCAAATACAGGCTTAAGTTTTACTACGGCGGCTAAATCAGTAACTCCTCAAGAACAGCAGGCAGCGGCAGGGACAGCCGCTGCAGAAACAAATAAGCCAGAACCAGCCTCACTAAGTTCTAATGGTTTTAATAAACCAGTCACCAAGCTAAATTTAGATGCTGATGATGCCAAGCAGTCAGCAGGCGAGAAGAAGTTAGGGGAATTAGTAAATCTTAGGTATGGTTTAGATCTGTTAGAGAGTAAAGATGATGTGCATGTGGCCTTATTAGGTGATGAGGAGGACTATGTTAATCGTGTTCTTAAACGTTTGAAAAAATCTCCTGCTCCAGATTCTGAGATAGATAATGGTAGTACTGATGGCGAAACACCATATAGACTTGAAGCCTTTGTTTTAAAACAGGCTATAGAAGAGTACAAGAAAATTGATAAAACACTTGCTGAAAAGGCTGAAACAGCAAGAGATAAAAAAATAAATGCGATGGCGGAAGATGAAAAATCAGCTTTGACTAAAGTCTTTGAAAATTATCAGAAGAAGTTTACTAAATTAAAAGGCGAGGTCTCAGAGGAAAAGCTGAAAAAATATTTAACTGATAATTATGATACTTTGAAGGATTTAGGAATAGATGATTTTCCTGCTGATACAGCAGCCATTAATGGAAAAAATAAAGATGAGTTAATTACTTTATCTGTGGCTGCGAGAAATAAGCTCAATGAAAAGATTTCAGAAGAATTTAAAACTATCACTATTAATGCAGAGGATAAAAAAGCCTTTCTTAAAAAATATACTGATATAGATTTTAGTGATTCAGGAAAGAGTATAGAGTTTATAAAGGGACTCACGGATAAAGAATTGCTTCTTTTCAATCGTTGGGGTTCGAATAATTTTCATTCCAGAGATTTTATTATGAGGGAGTTGTCTCAGCATAAACTGAGTCTAGATAGTTACTTCCAACTTTCTACTTCAAGCTTGTCTGATGATGCAGATTTAATCTCTTTTACGGATAGAGAGAATCTTCTGAAAAAATATGATCCAAAAAATACAGACCTCAGTAAGAAAAAGGAATTTATTCAAGGATTAACGCCAGCGGAGCTTGTTTTATTAAGATCTTCTTTGGGCTTTGTTTCCAAACAATCTCTGCTGCGTGAATTAGATAAGCCAGAGAATAAAGAGAAATCTCTTGGTGATATTTTAAATGCTGATGTTGTATTATCCTACGTAAGCGGGCTCCAATCAAAGCCCCTTAAGGAAATTGAAAAAATCATCAATCGAGCTGAAATAAAAGCAGCCTTGACGAGAAATACAGTTCCTCTTAAGATTGAACAACCATTTAAATACTCACAAAATTCTACTGATGGGAAACTTTATAAATTTGGTGATAGTTATTTAGTAGATTTCGGTGATGGAAAAGCTAAATTTTATAGAAATCAAAATGAGATTCTTGGTTTACCAATGGAGTCAGATCGAAATTATTTCTTAAATTTAGCTGCTCAGAGTGATTTGGGGTATGACACTTCAACGCGCGGCATCTACCCAACTAGTTTATTAAGAGTTGGCGAAAATGCTAGGCGAATTCGTGAAACAGGCACTTATGCAAATGTTTTGAATAATATTTTAGAAAAAATTTATACTTCTGAAGGTAATGCTCCTGCAGATCAGAAAAAGTGGCATAAGCAGATGAAGCAGCATGTAGCTAGAATGTTACTAGCTAAAGATCCTACTGAATTTGATAAGCGTAGGGCTGAGTTTCAAAACCATTTAAATGATACATATAAGGGGATTAGTGGAGGCTGGTTCAATGTAGATGGTTTAAGAAGGACATTCAATCATGCCGATGGTCAAACTGAGCAGATGCTTAGAGATGTTAAAGTTCTTTTGAGCGAAGGGACTCTTGGATCTTAGTTTTCTAATCTCTCCCTAATCCTTTCAGCAAGTATTTTATTAAACCCAGGCAGAGCCTCTATCTGATTTAATGGTGCTGTAAGTATTCTATTTACTGTCCCGAACTTCTCTAATAAAATCTTTTTCTTTTTAGGACCTAAACCTGGAACTGAATCTAAAAGACTCTCCTTAGCCTTTCTAGCACGCAGTTTGCGGTGATATTCTATTGCAAAACGGTGTGCTTCATTCCTGATTTTCTGTATTAAAAAGAGTTCTGGCGATTTTCTATCAAGCACCATCGGTGTTTTGTTCTCTGGAAAAAATATTTCTTCTTCTCTTTTGGCAAGACCGACTATTTGAATATGTGAAAGATTCAGTTCCTTAATAATTTCACACGCTGCGCTTAACTGCCCCTTTCCGCCATCTATGATGATTAGATTTGGGCTTGAATCTAGTCCATTAGATAAAGGCTTATAGCGCCTTTTGACGACTTCTTGCATGGAAGCAAAGTCATTATTCTGATCTATACTAATTTTAAATCTACGATACTGATCCTTAGCGGGAAGCCCATCGATAAAACAAACCATACTCGCTACGACATTAGTTCCCTGTATATGAGATATATCGAAACACTCTATGCGACTTGGAGTGGACTTTAGGTCTAAAGCTTTTTGAAGATTATCTAAGGCGACATTAATGTCTTTAGAGCTGTCTTCAAGCATATCTATTTTCATTTTCCTGAGCGTTAGCCTAGCATTACGCTTAGCAAGTTCTACTTGAGCATATTTATCACCACGCTTAGGAGTATTTATAGTTACTTTAGAACCTTTTCTCTCACTAAGCCACTCCTCTAAAGTATTTGGAGGTGAAATTTCATTTTGGGATTCTTTTGAGACCCCATCTTCTGCTTCTTCTTTTTCGGGGCTAGCTAATTCCTCGCTTAAAAGTATTTCTTTGGGTAAATCACTGTCAGCGACTTGAGTGTAATACTGCATAAAAGCAGATTCGAAAATCTCTTTAGTATCATTCTCATCACCGAAATCGATTTCATGATTTTCACGATTAATTAATTTCCCTTCTCTAATTTTAAATATTTGTAAGCAGGCGAAATCACACTGTTCATCTGGGTCATAGGCGATAGCAAATATATCCTGGCTTAAATCATAATTTACGGAGATGACGTTTTGTACTTCATTAAAGGTTTTTAGAGATTTAATTTGATCCCTTAATTTAGCAGCTTTCTCAAAATTCAGATCATCACTAGCTTTTAGCATTTCTGCTGTAAGTAAAGATTTTAGATCATCGTAATTACCCTTAAGTAGCATTTCGACTTGCTCTAACATATTTCTATATTCTTCTTCTGAAACTAGCTTCTGACAGGGACCTAGGCATTTACCTAAGTCATAATTCAGGCAGGGACGATTTTTAAAAGGAGGAGTGCGTTTTTTTCTTAGAGGAAATAATTCATTTACTAATTCTAGATTTTCGTACATGGCTCCAGAATTAGTATAGGGACCAAAAAACTTATTTTTAGAGTTACGTCTTTTTTTGAATTTTTTTATATCCCTTACTGGAATTAGCCTTGGATAGTCTTCATCATAGGTAATGACTAACCAAGGAAAAGTTTTATTGTCTTTCAGTAAGACGTTATACTGTGGCTGATGTTTGAAGACTAAATTAGATTCTAGTATCAGAGCTTCTTTTTCTGATTTAGTAACTATTGTTTCTATTTTCGTAATTTTAGGAACGAGGAATTTTAATTTATATCTATTCGACCAGTTTGATTCATTCCAGTAAGATTGAACTCTGCTTTTAAGTTTAATTGCTTTACCGATATAGATTATTCGATTAAATCTATCAAAGAACAGATATACACCAGGATCTTGGCTAATATGTTTTATCTGTTGTTCTAACTCTTTCGCTGTGAGCATTTTTTTTCAATACTATCATTAATAAAAAAAATCCCTCGCTTAGCGAGGGATTTTTTAGTTAGTTAGCTCAATCATTTTTAATTCAGTTTTAAAATTATTTGAGTTTTTAAGCTGCACAGAGCTCAAGCTTAATTTTTCTAAAAAGCTTTATTTTTAACTCACTTGCATCTGCTTTAGTATTAGCTCTAGATGCTAGTATATCTTCTTCTGGTTTATTGTTTTCATCATCTGCATCAGTGATGAAAAGTTTTGACCGATTGTTTGTTGAATTCGTCATAATGTTCTCTACTCCCACTTTTTACTTACCCCTAAGGATTTTCACTCACAAAGCTTATATTGGTAAGCTTTGTTATGGCTTGGTTAACAACATTAAAATAATTGAAAAATTATTCAAGCAAGACTCGATAGCTTTACATTAAATTAGTTACTAATTCGTTATAACGATTTAGATTTTCTATTTTAGAACCTTCTAGTAGTAATGCTTGAAAGTAAATAAGCTCACTATAATCTTTAATAAGTTTATCTTCTGGATTGTTTTTGAAGCTGTTATTTAATTTCTCTATAACTTTGTGATTAGGATTTAACTCAAGGATTCTTTTACTTTTTCCTACTTTCTGGTTCGCACTTTGGTAAATTTTCTCTAAATTAGCACCCATCTCGTGTTCATTAACTACTAAACAAGCAAGGGTATTTACTAATCTGTCGGTAAATCTAACTTCGCTGATATTTTCTGTAAGGACATTCTGAATTTTACTAAGCAAATCTTTAAAATCTTCTCTTTTCTTAGCTTGCTCAGCCTTCTCTTCTTCTTTAGCGCCGAGGTCTATATTACCCTTATTGATAGCTTTAAAAGATTTATCTTTAAACTCTGGAGCTGACATAATTACCCACTCGTCAATAGGATCAGTTAAAAACAGAACTTCTATATCCTTAGCTTTAAAAGCTTCTAGATAAGGGGAATTTTCTAATTCCTTTCTATTTTCACCAGTGATAACGTAAATATGTTTACGCACTTCTTCGTCTAGATCAGTTTTAGCATTTAATTTATCAGAATACTCTTCTAATGTTCGGAGTATCCCAGCGCTCTCAGTGCTGCTTTCAAACATCATAAGGTCAAGTAATTTTTCTTTATTACTGTAATCTAGATGCACGCCTTCTTTTAGAACCTTACCTAATTCTTTAAAGAACTTAGAATATTTCTCTTTATCATCATTTTTAAGTTTTTCTAAAGTAGAAAGTATTTTTTTCGTAATGTTTTTCTTGATATTTACTACTTTTTGGTTCTCTTGCAGCATTTCACGAGAAACATTTAAAGGCAGATCGCTAGAATCTACTACGCCTTTAACGAATCTAAGATATTTAGGTAGTAATAAATCACTTTCACTAGTTATAAATACCTTATTAATAAAGAGCTGTAAGCTTTTTACATCTTCCTGCATAAAAAGATCGAAGGGAGCCTTTTCTGGAATAAAGAGTAAAGCCGTAAATTCATTAGTACCCTCAGCGTTAAAGTGGATATGCGTTAAAGGGTCATTAAAGTCATGACTAATATGACGATAAAATTCTTTATAATCTTCTTCGCTAATCTCTGATTTATTTTTAGCCCATAGAGCTTTACGAGAATTCAGTATTTCAAATACAAGCTCGGGCTCGTTATTTAATTTCTCTTCTAAGTCAGCTTTTTCTTGCTCTGCTGAAGACTTCTCCGTTTCATCTTTCGCATCTTTAATTTTATCTTCAATGGATTTTAACTGATACTCGATGCTCTCTTTTTCCGGATTTTCTGTTTTAAGTTTAATCGGATATTCGATAAAATCTGAGTATTTTTTTACGACTGATCTAATCTGATACTCTTTTAAAAATGCTGCCGCTTCATCATCATTTTTTAAATCTAAGACTATAACAGTACCCTGCTTAATAGTATCGAAATAAGGATTGATAAATTCTGCGATATCTTCATCTGTAGCAGCTTTTAAAGTATAAAAGCCATCACCTTTTGATTGCCAAAAATTTACTGCTTCCTCTTTCGCTCTTTTCGATAAAACTGTCACTGTATCAGCGACTATAAAAGCTGAATAGAAGCCAACCCCAAACTGACCGATTAAAGATTCTTTAAAATCCTGATTAGAACCAGATTCTTTAATCGAATTAATAAATTCTTTAGTCCCTGATTTAGCGATAGTTCCAAGATTAGAAGCTAAATCCTCTTCATTCATGCCAACGCCGTTATCACGGATAATTAGTCTTTTTTTATCACTGTCTATTACTAGTTTAATAGCTAGCTCTTCATTAGCCCCGATTAATTCTTTCTCGCTTAGGGCTGCGAATCTTAATTTATCTAAAGCATCTGAGGCATTAGAGATTAGCTCTCTTAAAAAAATGTCTTTATTAGAATATAGAGAATGTATAACTAGATCAAGAACCTGCCTAACTTCTGCTTCAAATGACCTAGTGTTAGAACTATGAGACTCTGCTGTAAATACCATCAATAGTAATTCTACAAACTATTGATGTAGACTTGCAATAGCTTCCTTTTTGTTGGCAAATTTTCTGATCTGAATTTGATTCACCAAAGTTTTATCTATTTTGTTACCTAGTGCTGTTTTTGGCTTAGATTCAGTAATCTTATTTATAGCCGATTTTTCTAAAATAAATTTTAAATCCTTATTCGAAAAAGTCGCAGGTGATATGAAGCTGAGAGTAGTAGGTATTCTCATACGCTTATATCTATCGATAGATTCTTTGATGTTATTTTCTATATAATTCTGAATTCTAGAAGGTATTTCACGAATAGGTTTAATGACTTCAGTTTCGAAATATTCACGTGGCTGTCTGTATAAGAAGTCTTTAATCATGTCAATCGCATCATCGTAGAACTGTTTCAGGCGTTTTAAAGTGAAAAAATCAAGTGTGTTCTGGTAAGTCTTTAAGGTGAATTTCTTTAAATCTTCAAATCTTCCAACTATATCTTCAATAATCGTCTCAACTAAACCTTTTTCAGCTTCGGCTTCTTTTTCTTCTTTGTTCCCTAGTAATTCTCTTTGAGATTCTTCCCAGGCTCTTTTCTCTGCTTCTAGCTTAGCCTTACGCTCTTCTTCATCCTTATCTTTAATTTCTTGAGCTTTTTGATTAATTAAAATTTTATTCTGTTCGATCATCTTAGCTGAAAGTAAATTCAGCATGGCTTGAAGAGTCGCTCCTTCTGCATTCTTTAATGCAAGAGCTAAACTGCTGTTATCTAAACTTATTTCCCCTAGTGAATTAGAGTTTGAGCTTTCTTTTAAAATCTGTAATGCCCTGAGTTTCCTCAGTTTACGTTCTTTTTCGGTAAGTGGTTGGTAGGCCTCTAGAGCTTTTTCTGCGGTACTTGAATTAAATGTCTTTAAAATCTCGTGGTTCGCATGCGAAAGATTCTGGAAGCGAACAGTAATCGCCATTTTAACAATTTATAAGTAAAAATGATTTTTGTAAAGCAGCTCGCGTGAGAAATATAGAATGTTTTTTGATTTGGTATTAGGATTAAAAAATTTATTTTTGAAAATTAAATAATATGATAGCTACTGTGATGTTATTTTGAGTATAGATGCCATTGATCATAGATCCCCCCCCCCGCAATCACTCCACAGTCTGACCTGAAGTCGCAAGGTTATGATACTTTGCAAACAAGATTTTTGAGCGAACTTGGAAAGATTGCTCCTAATTTAACGATATATCAATCTGGTCCTAATCAAACCTGAGTAGACCTTCTCTCTGATGAGTAATTAATTAGCTCTAAGCCACTCCAGTGCTACCAAAGCCACCAGCTAATCTAGTGTTACTTTCTTCTAAAGGCAATTCAGCAATCTCCGTAAAACTAGCTTGATATATAGGTGCAAGAACGCCTTGCGCGATTCTGTCACCGTGATTAATCGTGAAATCCTCTTCGCCATGATTAATCATAAGTATCTGTATCTCACCGCGATAGTCACAGTCTATGGTTCCTGGTGTATTAGTTAAAGAGATGCCGTGCTTGAAAGCAAGTCCAGAGCGCGGGCGTATCTGCAATTCAAAACCTTCTGGTAAGACCATCTGAATTCCAGTAGGGATTTTCGCTCTAGAACCAGTTTTTATGGTTACTGAAGACTGATCCATAAAAAAAGCTCTCAGATCGAAGCCAGCAGAGCCGTTAGTGGCATATTCAGGGATGATAACATCGGGGTGAAGTTTTTTGATTTGAATAGATGGATTAATCATGATCTCTAATTATATCCTAGATGAAATTTGCGACTCTGCAGTGAAACAGCACTAAGCCTGAGTAGAAGCTAATTTTAAGCGAATTTTTTGTAAAGCAATTAATGCTAAATAAGCGAGAAGTAAATCTATTAAGCCAGTTAATATACTTAAGTCTATAAACTTGAAAATATTAAATCTGCCTGTAAGGATAATTAGCATATTCGCTACAAGATGTAATATACCAAAGGCAATTAAAGGCTTAAATAATTTAGATGGATTGCTTAAAGTTTCTTCAAATGATGATCTATAGAGGAAAGCAAAAATAGTAAAAGGGATTAAAGCGATTAGATACATAAAGCCTAGCTGTGTTATATATGAAATTCCAGCACCAAAGGCGAAGACTTGAATGCCAAGAATGCCTAAGATAATGTAAGCGATGGAACCCACGGTAGCGTAGTTCTTAGTGAAGATCTGGCTTACAAGAAATAGCACTAAGAAAATAGGTGAATAATTATAACCAGAAATGCTAAATATTGTCACTGTGGCGAGCATGCTGAGAGCTAAAGTAAATAAAGTGCGGCTGAAATCGTAAAACATTTTATTTTAAAGAAAGCACCTTCAGTATAACTGCTTTTTAATTTTGTTAAAAGGGACAGATGGCAGGGTATGCAGTTTTAAGACTGATAATCAAGCATTTCTAAAGACAGCTTAACTAAATTTTCTGCGGTAAGACCGTAGTGTACTAGTAGGTCTTCAGCTTTCCCAGATTGACCAAAGGAATCATTTATACCTAGTCTTTTAAATTTTAATTTTTCTGAGCAGTTCTCTAGTAGAGCACTAGCTACGCTGTCGCCCAGTCCACCCCATATATTATGCTCTTCTGCGACTATAATATTTCTGGTTTTTAATGCTGAATTAACGATAGTCTCAGTGTCTAAAGGCTTTATGGAAGCGATATTTATGACTTCAATGCTTTTATTATGTTTTTCTTTAAGGATTTTAGCTGCCTCTACTGCTGCGCTAACCATAATCCCACATGCCATTATGCTTAAGTCTTCTCCCTTCTCGATGACATTGGCTTTGCCGATCTGGAAATTATATTTATCATCAAAAAGCACTGGTAACGCGGATCTTCCAAGTCTCACATAGACTGGACCGTTGTAAGCAGTAACTACTTGCATTACTTTTTCTGTTTCTTTAGCATCGGCTGGAACTATAACTACCATACCTGGAATACTTTTCATTAGAGCAATATCTTCAATTATCTGATGGCTAGCACCATCTTCACCAACTGTAAGACCAGCATGTGTAGCGCAAATTTTCACATTTGCGTGATTATGAGCGACTGAATTACGTACTTGCTCCCAAGCTCTGCCAGTAGCGAACATCGCAAAGCTACTCACAAAGGGGATTTTCCCAGCCTTAGCTAATCCAGCTGCCGTGCTAACCATGTTCGCTTCAGCGATACCCATGTTAAAAAATCTTTCAGGAAATTCTTTAGCGAAAAATTTAGTCTGAGTGCTACTAGATAAGTCTGCATCTAAGACGACTATATCTTGATTCGATTTAGCTAATTCTACTAAACTCTTACCGTAAGCTACTCGAGTAGCTATTTTTTCTGTTGATGGTTCTATCGCTGCACCCATAATTATTTAGTCCCTGCTAATTCTACTAAAGCCTTCTCTAGATCAGTATCACTTGGAGCTACTCCATGCCAAGCAACCGCATCTTCCATAAAGGATACACCTTTGCCTTTGATAGTATTTGCGACTATCGCAAATGGTTTATTAGTCTCTTCACTTACTCGGTAAGCTTCTTTTAGAGCATTATCTAATTCTTCAAGATCATGACCATTTATCGTCTTAGTTTCCCAATTAAAAGCACTTAATTTATCCTCTAACGGATCAAGTGCCATAGTGGTTTCTGTGCCACCATCAAGCTGGATACGGTTTCTGTCTATAATCGCAACTAAATTATTAGTTTTATAATGAGCACATGCCATAAAAGCTTCCCAGCACTGTCCTTCCTGTAATTCACCATCACTGAGTATGGCAAAAACCTTACGCTGAGATTTATCAAGCTTCGCTGCTAAAGCAAAGCCAAAGGCGTTAGAAAGACCGTGTCCGAGAGAGCCTGTCGACATCTCAACACCAGGTACTTTTAAGCTGTCTATGTGTCCTTGGAATTTAGAGCCGAGCTGTCTAAAGCTCATAGTATCTGCGATAGGATAAAAGCCAGCTAGGGCTAAAACTGAGTACACTGCTGGTGAAGCGTGTCCTTTGCTGATAACTAAAATATCTCGATTCGGATCATGAGAATTTAGTGGATTATGCTTTAGATGACCACCAAAATATAAAACAGAGAGTATGTCTGCAATAGATAGTGAGCCACCAGGATGACCAGATTTAGCGGCATGTATCATTTTTAAAGAATTAGCTCTTATTTCTAAGGCTTTTTCCTTGACTTGAACGAGATCAGGGAAATTACTAGACATGAAAAATTTTGGTTATTCAGTTACTCCTAAAAGGAATTTTAACAAAATGAGACTGAATTTATCTTTAATTTAAAAATTCTTTAAGGTCCTTAATATCTTTAGCGTAGAGTTTTAATTTTCTTAATGCCTTAGCTTCAAGCTTTTTAACCTGAGCTTTAGGGATTTCTAAAATTTCAGCGAGTTCTTCGTGAGTATATTCTTTGTCTGTGGCGATGCCGTATTTAAGAAATAATACATTCTGTTCAAGCTCACTTAATTCTTCAATAATCGTCTTAAGTTCTTTTCTGAGTAATGTCGCGCTGGTGTGATCATCTGGAGAGGCGAAAGCGTTATTGCTAGCAATAAAGTCAGAGATATCTACCCCTTCTTCACCTTTGACTTTAGTTGACATAGAAACAGTTTTAATCTGTAGATTCTCAATCTCGTCTAATTTTTCTAAGCTGATAGCCATATGTTGAGCTATCTCGGCAGGCTTAGGATCACGGTTTAATGCCTGTCTTAGAGCTACTTTGCTTTTGTTTAGTTTGGAGGCATATTCGATCATGTGAACAGGTATACGAATAGTTCTAGATTTATCTGCAATAGATCTGCTGATGGACTGCCTAATCCACCAAGTGGCGAAAGTACTAAATCTATAGCCTTTTTTATAATCAAATTTAGAGGCGGCTTTCATTAAGCCAAGATTTCCTTCTTGTATCAGATCTAATAACTGATTAGAGTTTCTTGCATAGCGTTTAGCGATACTTACAACTAACCTTAAATTAGCTCTTACTAAAGCCCTTTGGGCTTTATCTGAGGTTTTTTTATCTTCAGACTGAATATCTCTAGCCGTTTCTATTTCTTGATCTGCGGTAATAGTCGGTATTTTCCCAATCTCCCTTAGATATAGATAAACACTGTCATTGACTAATGGTGAACTTTCTTTTGGCTGTTTAAAAATAACCTCTTCGTCAACGTCCAGATCCCTCTGAAATTCACGAGTTTCATCTATATCAGCTTCGCTAGGGCCTATTAATAAGTCTTCATCTTCTGTCATCTAAGATAATTAAATGCCTATCCCTTACTATACAATCCTCTACCCTTATCAGAAACCTGTCAAACGAGCTTTGTTATTATCTCGGTTAATTTCTCTAGTTCTGCTTCATCATTCATCCATGAAAGCGATATGCGGATAGCTCTTCTCGCTATATCCTCGTCTATCTGGCAAGCTCTAAGTACATAAGAACTTTCAATGATCTCAGCCGTATTTTTTTTATTAGAAGTACAGGCAGATCCAGAGCTTACGCAGATACCTTTTAGATCTAGCTGAAGCACTAGTTGCTCACTATTGAATTTTAAATCCATAAAAGATAGATTTAAATTACCACTTAATCTTTTTTCTAAATTTTTAGGGCCATTTAAAATGACAGATTTAAGGTTTTTTATTTTCAGCCATAGTTTTTTTTGTAGTTCTTTAACTTTATTACGTTTTTCTGGATCTAAAGATATTTCAAGAGCTTTAGCGAATGCGATTATTCCATTTACATTTTCTGTTCCAGCTCTGAAACCTCTTTCCTGACCACCACCTGTAATTAGGGCTTTATCTAAAATATGGTCTTGGAGTTTTTCAGCTATATAAATAAAGCCTAATCCTTTGGGTCCGTGTAGTTTATGGGCTGAAGCTGATATTAGGTCTAGCTTATAGTTTTTAACATCTATATCAAGCTTGCCAAGGCTTTGAACACAGTCACTATGGAAAGTAGCTTTATATTTTTCGCATAAATCTCCGATGGCTTTTAAATTTTGTATAGTGCCAATCTCGCTATTAGCATGCATTATAGATACTAAAATCTTTTTAGGAGATCGCTGCAGAACTCCATTTCCTGCGTTAGAATTTTTGGCGAGAATATTTTCTAATTCGTTTAAGGAAATATAACCTTCTTGATCAAGGTTTAACCAAATAATCTCTTGGCGAGAGGCTTTTGCTGCTTCAATTACGCTTGCATGCTCGCTAGGACTAGTAATGATTAGGTCATAATTACAAGCTTTAAAAACAGTATTATTCCCTTCTGTAGCACCACTGAGGAAAAATATTTCATGAGGTTCAGCATTTATGCTGCGTGCAATGAAAGTGCGAGCTTCTTCTATTCTCTTTTTTGCAGATCTGCCGAGTTCATGAATACTGCTGGGATTAGCGAAGCTGTTTTTAAAACTATCAATCAGCACTTCTATAACTTCTGTAGCAAGAGGAGTAGTCGCAGAATTATCGAAATAGATTTTATCCATGAAATCTTGCTTTAAAGCCATTCTTGATCAAAGATAGAGTTATATCTTTATCTAACTTAAATGCCGATTGGATTTTAAATATTTCTTCACTAACAGTAGTATTAGAAACAGTGCGATTATCAGTTGAAGGGCTAATACTGATGCCAGCTTCTAGCATTTTAATTAGACTATGGTTTTCCGCTTTCATTTTGAGTTGAGGTAAGGTCTGTAAATTGCTAGTGAGACATACTTCTATCGTTATATCGTTATCTTTGATTATATTTATTAATTCAGCTGTCTTTTTATCACTGTAGTTATATTCTTTATTAAAAAGATTTACGCCGTGACCGATTCGTTTAGCGTCAGCAAGCTTGATAGCAGAGTATATGCTTTCTGGTCCATCAGCTTCTCCAGCGTGAATGGTTTTATTTAGACCTTTGCTTAGGTCAAAAGCTTTTTGGTGTAGGCTTACGGGAAAGCCATTTTCAGGTCCAGCTAGATCTATATTTTGAATCTCTATGTCACCAGTTTTTTTAATATCAAGTAATTCTTCTATATATTTATAGGAATCTTCTGGACTCCAGTGTCTCATTATGCAAAGTATCTGAGTATAAGTGAAGGCTTTATTTGCAAAAGAGTAGTCTGAGAAAAGCTTCTCTGTTTTAGCCGAACCAGTTATCTGTTCGTTAATTAATCTAGCTGCATGACTCAGACCTTTTTCTACAGCTAGGATAATATCTTTAATCGAAAAGCTATTTTTTTCATTTAATAGTAAAGATGGACAGTAGCGTGGTTCTATGTGATAAACACCATCGAGGAAAGCATCTAACGCGAATTCATAGCTAGCCTGTTCTATATTTTCTAAATCTTGCATGCTTGCACAGAGATAATCAAAGCATTTTAAATATTCAGGCAGATCTTTATAACTATTCTTAAAGACTAGGTCTTTCAAACCTTCTTTGGTATAAGAAGGAAGTTTTATTTTTAGCCTATTTGCAAAATCGATAAGAGATTCTAATCTGACTGAACCGTCGAGATGTACGTGCAAGTCAGTCTTTGGGATTTGTTTAATTTCATCAAGTGTAAAGGGCATAAATTATATGGAATGGTGTCTGAGATGAGATTTGAACTCATACAACCCAAAGGTCACTACCCCC
The DNA here is from genome assembly GCA_005110385.1 of Candidatus Melainabacteria bacterium. Lineage (GTDB taxonomy): Bacteria > Cyanobacteriota > Vampirovibrionia > LMEP-6097 > LMEP-6097 > LMEP-6097. The sequence continues at coordinate 37,077 of DUDT01000006.1, forward strand.
TCAAGATAGCGCGTCTACCGTTCCGCCACTCAGACTAGGCTCAAAATATCTTAGCAAAAAGTTTGTTATCATGTTGGAGGAAGTGATGCGAAACGAAGTTTCCTAAGGATGCGAATATTTTTTATATTAATTTTATTTTCCCTAAGTGCCTGTTCTCTTATTAATAAGAATCGGCAGAATGATTTAGAAGCTAATGCAGAAGCTGAGCTTGAAGAAATTATCTCAGAAGATGAGCCCCTTAGTGCAGAAGAGCTAGATAGATATTTTGCAGATCTGAGTACTCGGTATAAGAAGGTTTATTTAAACAGTTCTCGAAAAGAAGCTCTTAGTAAAGAGTTACACCATGGTGATTTACTCGGCAATTATGCACGTGAAAGATCTATGGTCATGGAGTTAATGTTTAATTTAGCTAATTCTAAAATTCCTTACTGTTTTCATATTTCTAAAGATCTTTCAGACGAGCAGGCGGAGGATATAACCAGAAAATCTCTTAAGTCATTAAAAAAATTAAAAGCTAAAGATTTAGATTTCACACATATGTATTTGGTTAATTATTATGCAGATGCTTATTTATTTTTAGGTGAAAAATCCTATATCTCTCTTGCAGAACAGCTTTATGAAAAATTATTAGAGAGATTGACTAATAGGGAGGGCTTTTTCGTTTTTCATACAGGAGAGTCTTTCCCAGACATGGATGATAATGCTTATGCCTTGCTGACTATAATTAAACTTTATAGAAATACTTTAGACTTAAGATATTTAGAAAAGGCATTGAGATTGGGTGATCAGATCCTAGATAAACTAGAAGGATCTTTCGTGAATACTGATTTAGCTAATTCCATGCTCTATCTCTATAATTATACGGGTGAAAAGTATCTATTGGAGAAGGCTAGGTATTTTGCTGATTTAATTTTAAATGAGCCCGAATCTTTTAGAACATCTGAACATGCAAGGTTTATGAATTTCCTCTACTATTTTTTAGCAGAGCAGAGCTATAAAGACTTTGCGGCTGAGACTTTAGAGAAAATAGTTAAAGAACAGCTTAAGGATAATGAGAAAAATTACTATTCACTTCTGCTACTAAAAGCAGAACTAGCTAGTGAGCCGGTTTTCTTGAAATTAAGCGCAAAAAATTCAAGAGATGCAGATTTTTTAGATTTGCTCAGAACTTTTCTTAAAAAGCCTACTAATTATTATATTTTGGAGCTAAGCTTTGATGAGAATTTAAGAGAACCCGTGCTGAGGGTTTGCGTTGATAAAAAATGTTCAGAAGATTTAAGATCAAAGAAAGCTTTAACTGCTTTTCTGAATTGATTTTTAACCAGCATTAAGATTAACTGATTTTTGAAACTTTTCTAAAGCTCGTGCTAACGGAGGGAATTCTTTATTGATATCATCATGTTTTTCGCTAAATACTCTTGCTGAGTCTCTTGCTGCGATTAATAACTGCTCTTGATCTACTAGTGAACTTAAAAAAGTGTCTCCAATACCAGACTGTTTAACTCCAAGAAAATCTCCAGCACCTCTGATCTGTAAATCATGCTGGGCGACGATAAAGCCATTATTACTTTTAACTAAAATTTCTAAACGCTGGTTAGTCTCTGGATTTTTAGAATTACTAGAAAGCAGGCAGTATGACTGTTTATTACTTCTGCCGACTCTGCCTCTTAACTGATGTAACTGTGCTAAACCAAATCTCTGACAAGACTCAATTAAGATTACTGTGGCATCTGCTACGTCTATCCCTACTTCTATAACGGTGGTAGAAACTAAAATCTGTAAATCCTTTTTGTAGAAGGCTTGCATGGTAGCTTCTTTATCTTCGTCGTTGAGCTTTCCATGCAGAAGACCTATTTTATAGTCTTTAAAAGTAGTCTCTTTAAGCTTTTCATATTCAACGCTTGCGGCTTCTGCAGCAAGCGTTTCTGATTCATCAATTAAAGGGAAAACTATGTATGCTTGATTACCTTTATCTAATTCGGTTTTAATAAGCTTATGGGCTTCTGATTTTTTCTTGGATATTTTAGTAATAATCGGTAGGCGATTAGCAGGGAGCTGATCTATTTCTGACATATCTAAATCTCCATGTAAAGCGAGGGCTAGTGTCCTTGGAATCGGAGTCGCCGTCATAAAGAGCTTTTCGACAAGTACTGTCGATCCAGCTTTATTTTTAGCTTTTAAAGACAATTGTTCACGCTGTTTTACACCAAAGCGATGTTGTTCATCTATTATTACTAAGCCAAGATTCTGAAATTCCACACTATCTTGGATGAGGGCATGCGTGCCGACTACTATGTTAACAGTGCCACCAGCTATTTCTTGTAATACACTACGCCTCTCTTTAGTTCCCTGTCTGCCTATTAATAGAGAAACTTTAATCTTTAAATGAGCGTTGAGTAGATTTATCCATTCTTGAAATTTTTTAAAATGTTGCTTTGCTAATATTTCGGTGGGAACCATAATCGCTGATTGGTATCCATCATCTATCGCTACTAAAATAGCAAGAAACGCTACTACAGTTTTCCCAGCTCCTACATCCCCTTGTATTAACCTATGCATAGGCTCATCGCTAACCATGTCTGGCAGTATCTCTTCGTAAAATACTCGTGCTTGAGCGTCTGTGAGCTGGAAGGGTAAAAGATCTAAGAATTTATCTACTAAGCCACCCGAAAAGCAGTTAAATTGAATACCTTTTGATTTTTTTTTAACCTGTTTCCGAATTAGCATAAACTGTAGCTGAAGCAGAAAGAAATCATTAAAGATAAGTCTATGAGCAGCATTGTTAATTTCTAGTTGTGATTCAGGGAAATGTATTTGAGTAATCGCAGACTTTAGGCTCACTAATTGATTAGTATCTAAAACTTCTTCTGGTAAAAATTCTTTTACAGTGTCTATGTAAAGATCTATGCTACTTCTAATAGCTTTTCGTAATTGAATGGTAGAAAGTCCTTCAGTGAGAGGGTAAACGGGGATAATGCGATTTTCATTCTGCTCTGCTGATTCACTGATGTCATCACCAATGATTTCTATAACAGGGTTTGCGAAGCTGAGCTTTCGAGAAAATTTATCTATTTTTACTTTTCCGAAGCAGATAACTTTACTGCCTTCAGGATACATACCTTTAAATTGTTTTAAATAAAAGTGGCTAGAGTTACCCTGAAAGTATTTGATGATTTTAATTTTTCCAGAGATATCGCTAATCTCTATATTCATTACCACCAGATCCTTTTTCGGACTTTTAAAAGCATTGATTTTCGTGATTTCTCCGAATATCGTAGCGTTATCATCGATTTTTAAATCTTTAATAAGATCCTTGCTTTCAAAGAAAATATAATCACGAGGTTTATAAAGTAGTAAGTCCTTGCAGGTCTGTATGCCTATTTTGTCGAATTTTTCTGCTAATTTCTGTCCAACGCCTTTTACGAACTGTACGGGAATCTCTTCAGCATCTACATTTTTAAGATCAGCTTTAAATTTATCTTCCTTAGCTTTTTTTAGAGCCTTTAACCTCGCTGCATCTGCTGAATTTATAGAAAGATTGCGATGCTCTATGTCACTTTCGTAATAATCCTCAAGCTCTAAAAGGATATCTAAAATATGATTAATATTAGCGATGCGCGAGGATAGGTCTAGAAAAGGATATCTAGAGATTAGTGCGTAAATTTTGTTCCATTTTTCACTATGTTCAAATATTTTAAGAGCGTTCCTAGACTCTTCTTTCATAAACGTGGTGAAGTCACCATTTTTACCTACTATGTTGATATAGTTGTGCTGAATTTCAAAGCGAATGCCAGTCCTGATTTTATTTATGGTCTGTAGACCGCTCTGTATCTGATTAATCATTTCTGAATTGCTTTATCAGTTTTAATCTCAAACTTTTATTTACTTATTCTGCCTAAGCTATAATTTTAGAGAAATCTAAAGAGATTGTGTTAATTATGACTATAACTAATAAATTAAACATTGCAGACAATATTATAGAGACTATTGGTAGAACACCTCTAGTAAGGCTGAATCAGGGAAAAATGCTTGATTCAGAGCATCTTGCGGATGTCGTTTTAAAGCTAGAGTTTTTTAATCCAGGTGGTTCTGTCAAGGATCGTATTGCTATGAGTATGGTTAATGCGGCGGAAGAAGCAGGTTTAATTTCTCCAAATAAGTCAGTTATTGTCGAGCCAACTAGTGGTAACACTGGCATAGGCTTAGCTTTAGTCTGTGCGGCTAAGGGTTATAAATTAATACTCACTATGCCAGATACGATGAGCATAGAGAGAAGAAAATTATTAAAAGCTTATGGAGCTGATTTGGTGTTAACTCCAGGGGCCTTAGGGATGAGAGGGGCTATCGCTAAAGCTGAAGAATTAACTAATACTTTGCCAAACGGCTTTATGCCACAGCAGTTTAGCAATTTGGCTAATCCTAAGATCCACAGGGATACCACTGCAGATGAAATTTGGGAAGATACCGCAGGCGGGGTAGATATTATCGTCGCTGGTGTAGGAACAGGGGGGACTATTACTGGATTAGGTCAAGTACTGAAATCTAAAAAAACGAGTATCAAGCTTTATGCTGTAGAACCAGAAGAATCTCCAGTAATCTCTGGTGGTGAGCCTGGTCCACATAAAATTCAAGGTATCGGAGCGGGTTTTGTTCCAGATAACTTGGATAAATCTTTACTAGATGGGGTTATAAAAGTGAATGTCACTGCAGCAGTAGCTACTGCTCGTAAAGTCGCTGCTAAAGAGGGTATACTCTGTGGTATTTCTTCTGGAGCTACTTTGGATGCGGCTTTACAGCTAGCTAAAGATCCACTGAATAAAGGCAAGATGATAGTAGTAATTATTCCATCTAATGGGGAAAGATACTTATCGACTGTGCTTTATGCTGATTTAGAGGTATAGATAAAAATGGTTGCGGAGGCAAGATTTGAACTTACGACCTTTGGGTTATGAGCCCAACGAGCTACCAGACTGCTCCACTCCGCATAAAGGATTTTAGCAAAGCTTAAGCCTTAATAGCAAATGTTATTTTCATTACATACGGAAAACTGGTCTTTAGTCACTCTATAAACTTCTCTAGTAGTTTCTTTTACACGAGAAAACACGTCTATGACGATAGTCTTAGCGTTTTCTTCAATTGAAGGAGCGGTCAATTCTGGGCATCTAGAAAGATCAAAGTCACATTCTTTTAATAAACGTTGTTCCTGCTTGTGTCTTTTGCTAATCTCCATCAAATCTAGGCTGCCACCGATTTGATAAGTTTTATCCCAAGGCTGGTAAATAAGTTCAGTGTTAAGTATCCCGATTTTAGGTTTTAGTTTAGCTACAGGAATCTTAATGTTTGTTGTAGATTCATTATTAGTTTCAAGTGGAGCTAAATTTGACCTGTAGCCTACTTGATAGTTATTTAGTTCCTGAATCGCCTCATTATTGAGACGAATCTTTTCAAAGCTGTTAGCTTGAACTTCTGAGATTAGAGTTATTACGAAAAAGATTAAAATGTTTTTTAATATTTTTTTCATTTTTCTTAGCTTCCTCTAAGCCTTGCATTTAGTTTAGAGCAGAACTAGAAAGGATTTGCTCTAAGATCGAAACTTAGTTTTACGGTATCGCTGATTAGTTTATCTCCAAGATTGCTGAAGAATTTCCCTGAGCCGTATTTAACATCGAAATCAGTTCTGTCAAAGATAAAGTTCCCTTTAAAGCTATAGTTAAAACCATCTGTAGCGTAGAATCCAGTAATATTAGTATTTTTTTTAGTATTTTTAATAGTTAATTGACCAATTAGTTGATATTTTTTATCGCTAATTTTTTGAACTTGAGTTGATTTAAATGTCGCTTCTGGATATTTTTTTACGTCAAAGAAATCGGGACTTTTTAAATGCTGGACTATTTTACTTTGTAATTCACCACTGAGATTGTCATTAGTAATGCTAGTCATATCCATGATTAATTCAGCAGCAGTAATTTCTCCAGCTGTATTGACTATGACTTTACCTTTTTTTACTTTAATGCCGCCACTGTGTTCTGCTATTACAGGTGAGCCATTAGTGCCGTACCATCTTATTGAGCTGCGACTAGGGTTTAGCTCTAAAGCTTCGCCGATAATCGCAGTGGGAAATTTTTTTTCCTTTGCTTCTTTATTTTTCTTTTCTGCAAAAGCAGAACTGTTTAATTGAGTGAAGAATATAATGCTGATAAAGGCAGTTAGGCTCAATATATTAGGTAAAGATTTCTTTAGAGTTTTCATTTTTGTTACAACAATTGAGTATACTATCAGTGGGCGTATAGATTATATGGTTCAAAGAAAGAAAATTATTATTATTGGTGGTGGTTTTGGAGGAATCTTTACTGCTCGGAAACTGGCTAATCATAATATTGATGTTTTACTTATCGATAAACAGAATCATCACCTTTTTCAGCCGCTACTTTACCAGGTAGCAGCTGGAATTCTTTCACCAGAGAACGTGGCAATACCTTTGAGATTGGTTTTCGCGGATAATAAAAATGTGAAAGTTCGTATGGAAGAGGTTCTTAGCGTAGATAAAACTACTCAAAAAGTTATAACTAATGAGAATGAATATTTTTATGATTTTTTAGTTATTGCGACAGGAAGTACTTATAATTTCTTTGGTCATAATGAATGGGCTAAGCATGTTTTTACGCTGAAAACTCTAGCTGGAGCATTGAAACTTAAGAATCATATTCAGACTCAGTTTGAGAGAGCTTTAGTTATTAAAGACTCTGCTGAAAAAGAAAAATTGCTGACTTTTGCAATAGTAGGAGCTGGTCCTACTGGGGTCGAGATGGCTGGGATAATTTCTGAGATAGCGAAGAAATTTACTCAAGAGGAATCGACAATTAAGTTTCAGGATATCAAAGTTAATTTAATTGAAACGGCAGAAAGGCCATTAGCTGCTTTTTCTACTTATCTGTCTGATTATTCAGTACAGGCTATGCATAAACTTGGTATTAAGGTAAAGCTCAATACTACTGTAGAAGAGATACGACATAATTATATTAAAACTTCTGAAGGTGAAATCCATTCTAACACCATTGTTTGGGCGGCTGGGGTTTTAGGAGTAGGGGCTGCAAGCCTCTTGAATATCTTGAAACCGGCTAGGGGAAATAAAGTAACAGTAACTGAATATCTAAATTTATGTGACGATGATAAAGTTTTTGTTATTGGTGATACGGCTGAATTTATCCAAAATGATAGACCTTTACCTGGTTTGGGATCGGTGGCCAAGCAGCAGGGTATTTATTTAGGTAGAGCTTTGAGGAAAATAGTTCGAGGTGAAGATCGTAGAGAGATAAAACCCTTTAAGTATGAGGATTATGGCATTATGGCCATAATTGGTAAAAGAGCTGCTGTTGCTGAATTACCTTTAGTTCATTTGCAGGGAGTCCCAGCTTGGATACTATGGGGATTAGTTCATTTATTATTGTTAATAGGCTTTAGAAATCGCGCTATAGTTCTTTTTGATTGGGTTTGGACTTATTTAGCAGGTAGTTACTCTTCTCGTGTAATAAATCAAGTTAATTATGAAGCTTGATTTAGTCGATACAGCCATTCCCAAAGGTAGAAGCCCCCGCAGAGAAAGCTTTTCTGAGTAAATCTAAATATTTTAGCGGAATGCTATTAATACTTAGTGGGTTTAATTCGTTCTCCTTGCAGTGGTGAATGATTTTACTGATACTGTAAGCAAGTCCTAGTCTAGGAACTACAGCATCGTCTCTGCGAGCTAATAGTAGATCCCTTTCTTCAGGATTATTCTGTAAAAGCTCTTTAAGGGAGATATTTTCTGGATCACTTACTTTATAACCTTTAACTTTAGCGATAAAGCTTTTAGTAGCTCGGTTACCGATAATTAGTTTCTGTAATAACTTATCCTCTTCTACTCTGTAATTAGGATTACTAGCTGATTCTATAATTTTCCTAGCTTCAGAATAAGCAGCCATATCTGCTGTAAATATGCCTCGCTCTAATGAGTCGATAATATGTTTTAGTAGGCGAGTTTCTTGTTTAGATTCAGGCTGATGATAGTGGTAGTTTAGTTCTTGTATAAACTCCGCATCATTATCTAATCCCTGATAGCCATAGAAAGATACGTGGTTACCACCGAGTAAATTAAACATCGCAGAATAAGGGATGGCTCTTATGTCAGCAAGCAAGCCTAATATTTCACTTATAGAAAGCTTTTTACTTAAAATATCTAAATCATTATTATATTCAGGGTCACTCAGTATCCCTTTAACCTTAGCTCCAGAGCGGCTAGTAGGTCTGCTCGCTATATTAAAGAGATCTAAATAAATCAACGGTGATTTTATAACGTGTGCAAAATACTCTCTAAGAGTGTTTTCATTAGTGCAGATATTATCGTCATTTAAATCTAAGCCAAAGACTTCTTCCCTAAGCTGCTTTCTAACTCTTTCTATTAGAGAGTTTAAGAATTTTACGAATTTAGGATCGAGTAGCAGTTCTTGCGGCTCTCCTAGTTTATCTTGGACGAGCTTTCTGCCTGAAATTTCAGAAGTAGCGAAAATAAATTCCTGTATCATTTCATGGCTTTTAAAAAAAGAAATAAGCTGCTGAGCACCACCGCCCTGTAAGGTTCTTTCATAGTGAGCATTTGAGCCTATAGGCTGAGTGCAAGTGGCTGTGCGTTTGAATTCAAGCCCGCCACCACGCTCTATTGGTTCACCCCAGCCGTCGAAATTGATTAATTTAACTTGTTTGATTTTTTGTGATTCGTAAATTCTTAGCCATAAAGCCTTTTCTTCTGAGCTGAAATTATTCTGAAAAAGATCAGAGAATGTATCTATTGCAAGCTTTATTGCTAGAGCTTCTTCTAGTTCAGGCTTGTTTTTTAATAAATTATGCCAAGCAGCAAGGGAAACTCCCTTGCTGCTTGTATTTAAGCTTTCCTCGGCTTCATTGAAAATATACTCATCAAGAAAGGCATTAAAAATTTCTGTAACGATAGTGTCAAGCTGCTTTGAGCGAAACATTTCCCACTGTGAAGCGGTGAAACCATTTTGTTTACCACTATCTGAAGGACCGCGCATTTTAATAAATTCGCCACGATGTCTAAGTAAGTATAAGCGCCAAGCTTTATTAGAGAGAGCTTCTATTGTACATTTATATGAATTCCTAAGATCGGAAATTTGTTCAGTTAAAGGAACTATTTCAAGTGAAGCTAATGTGTCTTCAAGGATCATCGAAGATCCTTGACTAGAACTGCTGATAATATATTTAGATAGTATTAAAGTGTTTAACATATCTTCAAAGCAGGTATTCATACTGATAATCTGTCTTTTAATGCCACCCGCACGAGTAAGGGAGAGAAGTTCTAAGGTCTGAATTGCTTTTTGGTTTAGTTTCCCGTCTGAGTCAGTTAATTTCTCTTTTAAATCTATTATTTTTTTCTGAGTCTCTTCTCTATTGAGTTCTGCTTTTAAGAGAAAATCGGTTTTTGCTGAAATGTCGCCGTAGACTTTGAAGCCAGATAAATTTTCTGTAAGAAAATTAATTACTTCGTTTCCTTGTCTTGTATGACCATGTGAGCCGAATTTACCAAAAATTTCTATTTTTTTGATAATAATTTCTATTTCTTTACTGTTCACGCCTTCTTTATTTGCGATTATGGCTTTTAATGGTGCAAGCAAAGTCTCTTCACTACAGTATTTGTCAAAATCAAAGTCAAAATTATAGTCACCAGTGTAGGCGATTCTCTGCCTTTGTGTTTCTAAAGAGTCGATCGCTTTAGCTAGAGGATGTAAAATTCTATGGTCTATCACCAGTCTGTAAGCTTGTTTGTTTGATTTGTAGACTGGGTTTTCTGTGATGATATTGTCGTAAAGTTTTTTAAAGTCACTGTTTATAAAAAAAGTTTTACTAGGCAGTTCTTTATCAAAGGTGAAGTCGTCGCTTAAAGTCTGCCAAAGCCTCTGTATATCAGCAAAGTATTTTTTATAAAAGTGTAGATTTTCATTAATAAGCGTTTTAAAATGTTCTTCCTTGTTTACAGTTGGGTTTCCATCTATGTCGCGTGCTACCCAGCTATGTAATTTAAAAAACTCTGGATGAATATAAAACTTCTCACCTAAGGCTTTACTAAGTTCATTGCCGAGTACGACTAGAGTCTCTGGGATGATTTCATAAATTTGACTGACACTTTTTAGGAAATTCTGTGATTCATCAGAGGGTTTAAGCTTATTTTCATTATAAGGCTTAACTCTAATCATGTGGCTGATTGATATGGCGAGATCTTCTTTAATTAATTCAAGTTTCTCGTCGATCTTTTCTTGACTGGATTCATCTCGAATAGTGTCTGCTACAGAGTTTACTTTCTCTATCATATTTGAAATATGATGCATATAATCTGGCTGTATACCAGCAGTAGGATGTGCTGTGAGAACGAGATTTGCTGATAAGTCTTTAGAGAATATCTTTAAAATCTCTTCCTTACTGAATTTATTTTCAAGAAAGAAGTTGATTAATTTTCTTGCGAAAAGTATTTCAGAGTTTTTATTTTTACTTACATCAGCACTCGCTGTGCTGGATTGGTTTAATAAAAGATAAGCTTCTAAAATCCAGGCGAATATCTTCGTTTCATATTCTGGTTTTTCAGAAATTTTACTAAAGATGGTAAGTACTTTACTTAAATCTCTATCTTCGCTTTTTAATATATTTCTAAATGCACTTATATAGTCAATAAATTCATAAGCTAGCTGTTTACGTAAATTGCTATCAGTGCTGATATTACTATCGAAGTTAATCCTGTTCCAAATCTGCTTGCCAACGAGGTTCCCGATAATACGGTATAAGGATCTGATCGCAGGTTTAATTGCCATTGTTTTAGTATAACCTGCAATTTAGATAGAAAAAGCACCCTAGGCTTGAACTTGCACGTTTGCGAGTAGTCTCTGGAGGGTGCTTTTTTTATTATTAATTACTTTCAGCGTCTAAGATTCGTAATTTGTAAGCTAGGTAAGAATTTTTCTTTATTCTTTTTAGCTTTTCTTTTTGCTTGAAACTCGTTCCCCTTAGGGTAACTATATGAACCTAAGCTCACAGTTTTTGTACTTACTGGAGCGAAATTTGCATCATAGGTTTTAATATCGGCAGTAATATTAACGGTAACTTCGGAATCTGTCTCAGTACGATCTTCTTTGTAATCATAGAGAACTAAGCCATAAGAATTAACTATTCCATAGTCAAATTCAGGATTTAAAATTAATTCTTTACCAGTTGCAGTTAAGCTTGGGAATTGATACTGCACTAAAACTTTGTCAGAATCACGTGTCTCAACGCTATAGGCTTGATTCTCATCGACTTCGATGCCATTACTCCATGGGCTAATATAAGTTTGAGCATTAGCTACAGGGCAGACTAGAAAAGCAAAAAGACCAGTTAGTAATATTTTTTTCATGTAAATTTCTCCTTTATCACACAAATCAGTTATTCCTAAAATTAAAGCCAAGAAAGAACCACCGTTAGAACTATATTTAAATATAATTATACTCTTTTGTCTTGAAAAGGGTTTAACTTGCTAGTTTTGAAAACGGTCGTTAAACACTATAAGGGGAGAGACCTAACTTGTTTTGAAATAGCTAGATAGGGAGATGATGAAGGGGAGATATTAAGCATGAGGGATTGAGCTATTTTCATCAAGTTAGGCCTCTGTTATATCGGGGAGATATTATGTCTATACAAGGCAAGGTCAAGAAATTTTTTTATAGATTTTTAAAAATAATTACGCGAGAGGTTGTGAGTTTACATTAGCAAAGCCATGCTCATCTAATTCTGATCTAGCGATAACCTTATCCTTGGCTATATCTACAAAAAGCTGACCGTTAAGATGATCTATTTCATGCTGAATGCACCTACAGAAAAGATCTTCTTCTGCACTCATCTCCTGTTCTAAGCCTTTTAGATCTTGAAATTTAAACTTGATTTTTTTTGCTCTAGTGACATTAAAGAAAACCTCAGGGAAACTCAAACAGCCTTCAAAGCTCTCCATCTCACCTTCCATATATGTGATCTCTGGATTGATCATTACAAGAGGATTTTTAGCTTTAGCTGGTTTTTCATTTTCGTATCTATCAGAGCTGTACTCAGTATCTACTACGATGATTCTTTGATTGACGCCGATCTGAGGCGCTGCTAAACCTACACCATTTGCTGAATACATAGTCTGAATCATATCTTCAGCTAGCTTCGCTATGCGCTTGTCAAACTTTTTAACAGGAGTGGATTTTCTTCTTAAAACCTCTGAGCCATATTTGAAAATTTTCTTCTTAGTCATAGTTAATTAAAATTCTGATGTATAGATATCTAAAAGCTAGACCCGAATTAAGCTCCTGCCTAATTTAATACCACGTTTAGAATTTTTCAAAAAGTCGATTAGGTATTTAATTTCATCAAGAGGATTTAATTCGGCTTCGAGCTTTTCAATAATTTGTGGTAGGGATATGCCTGTTTTATAAATTATTTTAAATGCTTTAAAAATTTCATTAATAGTTTCAGTACTGAAATTATGTTTTTTTAAGCCATGTCTGTTAACAGCAGCAGCGATAGCTGGTGTTAAGCCATACATAAAATAAGGTGGCATATCTTTACTGCTAGCGGACATTCCAGAGATCATGGAGTATTTACCCACTCTGCATCCTTGGTGTATAGCGGCTAGACCACCTATGGTTACGAAATCTTCTATTATTGAATGACCTGCGATTTGTACTGAGTTCGCTATGGTTACGTAATTTCCGACAGTAGCATTATGGGCTATGTGACTGTAAGTCATAATGTAATTATTATTACCAATGACAGTCTTAGCTCCCTCACCGACAGCTTTATTAATGGTTACGAATTCACGAAGAGTATTATTATCACCGATTTCAATAGAACTGGTTTCACCTTTAAAACTGTAGTCCTGTGGAGCCTCGCCTATGACAGCGTAGGGGAATATTTTACAGTTAGAACCAATTTTAACTCCATCGCGGATAATAACGCCTTCACCAATCTCCGTACCTTCACCGATTTCTACTGACTTACCTATCATGGCAGATTTGGCAACGATAATAGTACTGGCTGTCATGGATTAAATCTCTTCCTTGCTAATATTTATTTTAAGTTAAGTGACTGAACTTTTTCAGATAATTGTCCAGAGCTTATATAGCCGACTCTATTTTCTATAGATTTTTTATCTTGGCTTACGAAATAGGTAATGGGTATTAATCCAACTTTAAGTTCTTTAATTAAGGCAGAGTATTCCTTCTGATCAACATTAACTTCATAGAAATCTACATTTGCATCTTTTAATGATGCCTTTGCCGCAGCGTACTGTGGCTGATAGTCCCTGCAAGTACCACACCAATCAGCGTAAAATTTAATCACAGCGACTCTTTTTGAGCCTTTAGAATCTAGGAATTTCTGTAATTCAGTCTTAGGGTGGTTTTCTTTGGAGATAGCAGTGTCAGTTCCAGAACTTTTACTTTCTAGAGAAGAGCAGCTAGTTAAAGTAAAAATCAAGAAAGAAGAACTTAAAAGAAAAAAATAAGATAAAAACTTTTTCATAGTGATTTTTAATTATAATAGACTTCATCATTATGCTACGAAGCAGTATTTTTATTTTAGTTTTATTAATTACTCCATTGCTGATTCTCGGAGCCTCTGCTGAAGAAATAGTTCAGGTTATTAATAAAAAATCTTGTGCTTTAAGTAGATCACTGAGTCTTTCTGAAGTAAAGGATCATGCAGGAATTATTTTTTCAGGCAGGTTTATTAATTCAGAGGCGGTCGAGGATAGCGGCTCCCTGAAGCGAATCGCTCTTAAATTTATAGTTAAAGAGCCGATTAAGGGACTTAATTCTTCAGTAAATGAGTTAACTCTTTATCAGTGGGCTAATTTAGAGAATCATTTTCTAGAACTTGATAAGAATAAAGATTATACTTTTTGTTTTTACGCTCCTAGTCCTAATTCTGGGCTTTCTTCCTTGGTTGGTGGAAAGCAGGGAATACTTCCGTAAAATCAGCTATAATGATAAGTATTATGGCAACAGAAGTTAATGATGTTAATTTTGACACGGAGGTAATTAACTCAGATTTACCTGTACTTGTAGATTTTTGGGCTCCTTGGTGTGGTCCTTGTAGAGCTTTAGCTCCAGTTATAGATCAGCTAGCAGAGGAATACTCTGGTAAAGCTAAGATCGTAAAGCTTAATACTGATGATAATCCTAATATTGCTGTTCAGTTTAGAATTAATAGTATTCCGACTATGATTCTTTTTAAAGATAAAAAACCAGTAGATATGCTTGTAGGAGCATTATCTAAGGAAAAAATCCAAGAAGCTATTGATAAGTTAATTTAAACTGCCCCCATTAATTTCTCCTACAAGTCAAGCCTAAATCACTGACAGCGAAGCATTTCCCTGATTTCAAATCAAATTCCTCATACGAAGTGGAGCCTTATCTATGACTAGGTTATGAAAGTAGGCGTAGATATAGAGTATATGTTCTAACATATGAATTCTTTTAGTAGTACACCAAGTACGCCTACTTAGCCTTTTAACATTATCCCTGATCATGGCACAGCTGTGATTTAGAGCGAAAAGAGGATCTCTACCAGAAGCTTTAAGTTCACCTTGACCCACTATACAACCCCTTTTTCCCTTAAAAGCAAAATGTTCGTACTTTGAAAATAACTCCTTCAGTATATTTGGATAACAAGTAGCCTGATCTGAAGAAAATAAAATATTCTTATCTCTATATCGCCTAATATACATAAGCATTTCTTTGATTTTTTTCTTTTTTTCTGATTCCCTAAATCCATATTTTTTAAAAGCAATCGCGGTTAATTTCTTCTTAGGAGGTATTTTACCCACGCTTAAGGACAGTATTTTACGGTTCTTTGGATTAACTGCTAAAGGAATAGTTAATGGCTTGCATTTAGAATGCTCAAAGGTCTCCATTTCATCAAAAAATACTTCACTAAGATCTTCTGTTCTTCTAGTTTTCTCTAGATGTTCTCTAGCTTTAAAACCATATTTCTTTATCCTTACAGCTACTGTAGTTTGTTTAATGTTAAGTATCTGCGCAATTCCTCTTTGTGATACCCCTTTGCAGATTAATTTAAATACTGTTTGGTTCAGATAACGCTTTCTGAGGCGGTAGTCATAGCTGAAAGTCTGCTGTGAAAAGGATTTCCTGCATTTTTTACAGTAATATTTTTGAATTATTTTTCTATCTGATTTTCTCTCGAAAAATCCACGTCGAATCACACTTCCCCTAGCTTTACATATTAAACACTCCCCAAGAACATCTACTCTCTCTTTCATTCATAATATTTTCACCCCTTACATAACTTGTTTTTTAGGGGTCATTTTTCCCCAGATTTATTTAAGTGAAGTTAATTGGGGCAGTTTTAGTTAATTTAAGAGTTGAGTTTAGCTAATATTTTTTCTGAGCTTGATTTCATTTCATCTACTTTTTCTAATAGCTTATATTTAGAGTCATAGATTTTATTAATTAGTTTACGTTTTTCATAATCAAAATTATCAAAAAGATCATCTTTTTTTCGACCTAATTGATATTTTTGCGTACTGAGAAACTTTCTAAACTCCTGTTTAAGAAAATATTTCAGCATATTCTGATTTTCTTTGATGCTATAGAATTTCCAGTATTGCCTTATTACGAAGATATAATAATCTAATTTACTTTTCATGTTAGTGAAACTTGATCTATTTTGTTGTAGGCAAGAAAATAGGGTGGAACTTGTAAGAGTCAATGCGGAATTAATAAAGCGAGTGATTATGTCAAGAAAGCTAGTGGGGCTTGTTTGCATATAAATATTAAATAATTATTGTAACAGGCTTAAGATAAAAAGCAAGTTTGCTTTTATTAGTTTTTGTTTATTTTTCAATTTAATTACAGTCTTTATTATGCAGTTATAAGAGTTACCTCATTAGTAGGGAGTGCTGCTCTTAAACCACTGTTAATACGATTAGTGGTATCTCTCAATGTTTTTGCTATGCCACTTACATAATCAGTTTTCAGGTTTTTCGCTTCGATCTGCTGTATGAAATTTTGAGTTGCTAGTAATTTAGAAACTATGTTCGTACCGTTAGCATTATCAAGATTAAATTTGGAGCCATTTTCCTGATATTTTAATTTCCAAGCACTTTCGAGTTTATTTAGTTCATCTTCAAGCACTTTTTTCTGTTTGCTATCTAAAGCTGTGCTAGTTCTAACCGTGTTCTTTACTTCGTCTGATAATTGGGTTAAACCTGCATCATTTGTAATTTCTGTAACGCGGTTCCTTATTGATTTAGCACTTAAATTATTAGGATCTAAGCCAAGTTGATTTGCAAATTCTTTAATATCGCCTTGGACTCTTTGAATCTGAAGATCTTGAGAAGTATCTTTTTGTCTTTGGTTGCCCTGGTTGGTTTTTATATCGTGAGTGTTTTGATAGATTGTTTTGTCTTGATCTTTATCATAACCTCTGGGATTTCCGGTCATCGACTCATATTTTTTTTGCAGTTCCTGAAGTCTATCATTAAACCAGCCACCTATATTAAAACCCATGCTATTTTGTCCTTTTTTAATCTTGCATTCTCACTTT
This sequence comes from Candidatus Melainabacteria bacterium, assembly GCA_005110385.1. Taxonomy (GTDB): domain Bacteria; phylum Cyanobacteriota; class Vampirovibrionia; order LMEP-6097; family LMEP-6097; genus LMEP-6097. Next base: position 53,700 of record DUDT01000006.1, read on the forward strand.
AGTCGCAGCTAAACCTGATTTAGTCTTGGTTATCGCTTGAATTAATCTGTGCTTAACTTTATAAGGGAATAATGTTGGTTTTTTTGATATCTTATCTTAAAAATAGTATTTACTTAATAAAAATTATACACTATTAAATATGGAAGTACTTAAAAAAGTGGCGATAATCGGCTCTGGTGTCTGTGGGGCTTATCTGGCTTATTCACTCGCTGTTAAATATGAGGTTTATGTATTTGAGAAAGCTCGCGGGCTTGGTGGCAGGTCAGCATCGAAAAGACAAGGTGAGACTAGTTTTGATTATGGAGTATCTTACTTTAGTATTCACGATTCAGATCTAAAAAGCTTTTTAACAGATTCTTTGTTTCATGAAAATATTGAATTGGTAGATAGAAAAGTTGTTAAATTAGACCGTAACGATAAGGAGATTTCAGGGAATCGAATCCTAGTTTCTGAAGGGACTGCTAGCAAAAACGTAGAAAGTGGTGTTTGGGAACAGTCCACTGAAGCACTTTTCGTATCTAAGCCTTATGGCAATTCTTTTGCTAAGGCACTTTTAAAAGATATTAAAAATATTTTTTTGGAAACTAGGATTCAGGGTGTTGTAAAAAAATCTGTCGTGGGAAGTGGACTTCTGCAGCAGAATTTACAAGATGACTTTAAATATAAGCTGATTTTAGAGAATGCTGCTGAATTTGATGTAGATTTTGACATAATAATTTCGACGGCTCCAGCCGCCCAGTCCGCAGCGATTTATGCGAATTACGATGATTTAGTAAAAGGCTTATCTACAGTGAAATATAACCCTGCTTTTGTTTTAATGTTTTCTTTAAAGCAGGCAGCAGCCGTGTTTTCATCCCCTGCGGTATCAGAGTCCATATCTAAAATACGAGATGCAGATATTTTAAAAATCAAAAATTCTATTATAGAAGAAATAATTTTTAATCATAAAAAGCCTCTGCGAGATTCTAATACACCTGCTTTTGTTATCAAAGCTTCTAAATCTTTTACGGAAAATAATTTAGAAATGGAACATGCTTTGATTGAAGAAGCTTTATTGAATGAATTTTTCTCAATAATGGGATTTGATTCAGATTCTATACCAGAGCTGGGTTTTAAGCATTTACATCGCTGGTTATATTCGACTCCTAGTAATACTGTTAAAGAATATGCAGATTTGAGACCGAGGAATTTAAATGACCGTAATATGATTTCTCGCGAGGATAATTCTGAGAGCTTGTTTTTAAAAGCGGAGAATGAGGAAATTTACGCTGTTGGGGATTATATTTTAGGCTCTTTGGGGGTAGAAGCTAGCCTCTTGAGTGCTAGAGCTTTAGCTCGAATCTTGTGCGTGTAGCCGAACGAACAAGTTCAAGTACACGCCCATCTTGAATTTTTCCTAAACATTAAGGTGGTATTCCCCCAATTCATACTCGCCTATTGTAAAATTGTTAATACTATGTCTATTATGGCTCGCTCAGTGATTGATAAAACAGCTGAGAAACAAGAAATATTTAATCAGATTCGTGCTTTAGCGAAAGAAAAAAATGCGGTTATACTGACGCATATTTATCAGAGATTAGAGGTGCAGAGGGTTGCAGATTTCGTTGGTGATTCTTTAATGCTATCTAAGAAGGCAGAAGCTACTGATGCTGATTTAATTGCTTTTTGTGGTGTGCATTTTATGGCAGAGACGGCTAAATTGCTTAATCCTAAAAAGAAAGTTCTGCTACCAGATATCCAATCTGGCTGCCCTATGGCAGATATGATTAATGTTGATGATTTGAGAGCCTTTAAAAAAGAGCATGCTGGGGCTTCAGTGGTTTGTTATATAAATAGCTCTGCTGCGGTAAAAGCAGAATCTGATATTTGCTGCACTAGCACTAATGCAGTCGACATAGTAGAGTCTTTGAGTGAAAAAGAAGTTATCTTTGTGCCAGATAAAGGTCTGGGTGAGTGGGTTCAGCTTAATCTACCAGATAAAAAACTACATATCTATGATGGTTTCTGTCCTACGCACTGGCAGATAACTCCACTTGAAGTAGATAAGCAGAGGGAAAAATTACCTAATGCGATTATAGTTGCTCACCCTGAGTGTAATCCAGAGGTTTGGCGTAAGGCTGATTTCGTAGGCAGTACTTCTGCGATTTATAATTTCGTGAAAGATCATACGGCAACTCAGTTCGTTATACTTTCTGAGCAAGGCTTAGTAGCTAGAATGCAAGCTGATATTCCAGAAAAAGAGATTACCACAGTGTTTCCACTACCTCTTTGCCCTAATATGAAATATCATAGCTTAGAGAACCTTTATCTAGGTATTAAAGAAGAGTTTACTGAGATTAAAATCCCCGATGAGATTATAGAGCCAGCTAGACTTACGATTGAGCGTATGCTTGAGATTAGTAATAGGAAGAAGACTTGGTCTGGGCCTGTCAATCAGGGCTAAAGGACGCGTAGCGAAACTCTAATTTCTGCGTTTTCGTCGTCCTCATGATCCTCATGTAAGCTTGATAAATCAAGCTTGTATTTCCGCTTGCTCGCATATGACATTAATGTCGCATGCTCGGCATCGCTGGAAATTACTCGCAGTACACTGCGGTCATTCGTCCTTCGGAGTAGTTCTAGAGAAAATAATATCTAGTATGTAAAAAAATAAACCAATATTCAGGAAAACATCTGCTAGATTGAATATGGCAAAATTAATAAAAATAGGGTTTATAAAATCAGTTACGAATCCAAAGATGTATCTGTCTAATAAATTAGAAAACGCGCCCGCGAAGATAAATATGAGAAATACAGGTGGCTGTGCTTCTTTGAGAAAATAGAATAGAATCCCAAGATTAATAATGCTGATAAGTATAGTAAGAATGAGTGGGTGGCTCGCTAAGAAACTAAAAGCCATGCCAGTATTTTCTGCATATTTAAACTCTAAAAACGATGGAATGAAATCAGTTCTAATAGCGGGTCTTAAATATTCACGAGCCCAAAACTTGGAAAGCTGGTCTATTAGAACAAGAAATAAAATTAATATACTGGATATTTTTTTAGATAAAAACACTATTTAGATAATTATTCTATTTTTTGGCTTTTTTATCTTTAATTTTTTTCTCAGCTTCTTTGGCTTTCGCTTTTGTTTGCATGCTTTTAGCTCTGGTTCTCATTTCAGCTAAGCTCTGTAATGCTCCCACTGCACCTTTTCCTTGGAGTTTCGCTGAAGCAAAAGCTGAGCAGGCTTGGTGTAGTAGCGATGCTGTAATCATAGAGTATTTAGTACTGCGTCTCTGTATAGTTCCCCAGATAATTAGTCCAGTAAATAAAACTCCTAAGATTAGGTTCCTGAGAACCGCGGGATTAGTAAAATTAAAAGGTCCAGAAAAGAAGCTCATAATGATTACAGTAAGCAGCCCCGCAAGCCCTAATAAATAAGGAATCATTTTAATTATGGATGTTTTCTGTAAATTCTGGGCACGTTTCATGGCTATCTCACTCATAGATAGTGAGACTTGAGAGCTGATTTTATCTCTATCCATACGTTTAATAGACTCATAAATTATTTTGTCGCTAGGATCTTCACTGGTAACCTGCTTTAAAAATCGCTGAATCGCCTTTATAGTGCCGAACTCTTTGGCATTTTCTTTAACCTGTCTTAGAATGCCATTCGCAAAATTATCAATTAGCTGATAAGCTTTATCTTCAGATGATTTATCTATGCTTAAATCTGGTCTCTGAAAGCTTGTTTTGTTCTTTTGCATTGCGCTGTTTCTCATAATCAATTAAAATTTATCTACTAAGCTTAGCAAATCCACATGACAGATTTAACTGTAAGAGATAGATATTTACTGATTATTTTAGCGATTTTTCTATCTGTTCCCCCAATTTTTTCAATTTTTTTAACGTGCATTGATATTTATTACACTGTGATAGCTTTGCCCTGTATAGCTTTAATTGCTTTATTTGGCTTTAGCAGGGCAGTGAAAAGAAGCTTATTTTTTACTATTAAGGAGAGTTTATGTAATAAATTTACTCTTTATATTTTACTGATTTTCTTTACGCCACTTATATGGGGAGCATTTCAGGGTGATTATTTTTATTCTCGGCATGAAAATGCTCATTGGATAAATGCTTCAACTGTATTTATAGTGCCTCTGTTTTATTTCGCTTCGCAGTTATTTCTAAGTTTTTTAGAGTTACTCGGCTTAAAGAGAGTTTGGCAGTTGTCTATTTTTGCAGCTTTATTTAGTTTAAGTTTTTCTATAGATTGGTTTTACTCACTTTATAAAAGTTTGATCTTTGCAGATTATCGTTGGAATGGCTCTGCTGGTAATGCTAATATTTGGGCTTGTGAATCCACTATTGTGCTTTTAGTTATAGTGGCAGCTTTCGTTGAGTATAGAAAAGAGAAATCACTGAAACTCTCTCCTTATGTAATAATTCCTGGCGTAATTATTATTTTTCTTTGTTTGATTGGTATCGCTAAAGCTTTTTCTCTAGCTACTTTAATTGGTATATTAGCTTGTCTTTTTTGCATCGGTGCTTATAAACTCTTACGGGAGAGGGTTTGGCTAATTATTGGTGCAATTCTGTTATTGCTTGGCATAGCGTTAATTTTTTATATTTTATTTGGGGATCTGAGCTTTAAAGCTAAGCAGTTATTTTGGGGAAAGAAATTTTTTCCACGTATTAAGCTATGGCGTAATATTGATGATTTGGTTTTAGATTTTAAATCTCTGGAAATCTTCTTCGGGATTGGCTTTGAGAAATATACATCTTGGCTCGCTAGTTTTAAAAAGCCAGAATATAATCATATTCATAATGCCTTTTATCATTATTTTATTCAGTATGGTTTCTTAGGTTTCCTCTGCTCAACCATGCTTTATTTTAAATTATTTTTTGCAAATAGTTTTTATCTGAAAATACTAGCGGTTTTTCTTATAGCTATAAGCTTTTTTGACGTCAGTGTATTCTTTGAGGAAGTTCAGATACTATTATTTCTTTTGCTGCCAGTGTTTGAAAGGTTTGAATCTGAAAAAATAGATTGATGCATTCAGTCTAGCAGACATTGGGGAGCTGATTATGAATGCATCAAAATTGATGGAAGCGTGACTGTTGTCTTCCAATTATAGTTGTATTAATTCATAAAGGCGCCTATGTTTTTTAGCTTGTTTTTTTATTGCAGTTAGGAAAGGACTCGGTCCACGACGCTCTTCTATTTTTTCCACTGCGTAAAGTACACTAGCGAAATTAAAAGCTGATAATTCTATTTCATCAATGCGCCCAGACTTTAATTTTTCTTCTGAGTAAATTTCTTTTCGATCTAGTAAAACTTTACTGATCTCATCTTTGATCTGAGTGACATCTTCTTCTGAAAATTTTATATTTGCTCTATTCAGGGCTCTCTTTACATCAACCTCTGCGATTTTTTTACGAAAAAAATTATCAAGAAATAGCTTCTTTCTATCCTGCATTTAAGCCTCCCCTCGGATTGTGTCTAGACCGCTGCACAACTCCATTTTCTGCGTTTTCGTCGTCCTCATGATCCTCATGTACCTTGAGTACACTGCGGTCATTCGTCCTCCTCAGCCTTGAAACTGCACGTTGTGCAGCGGTCTCTGTAAATCTTTGCTTATTTAATAAGAAGAATATTTCGTTGTTTTCTTTTGAAATACTTCTATGGATATAAGGTGAGGGAGGGGGTTATTTTGATAGGAAAAGGTGGCGAAATGAAAGTATCCTATCATCTGCTGCATTATAGTACGACTTTTGTGCTATTACTGAGCTGATTGCTAGCCATAGATCCTATGGTTTCAGGGTATCTAAATGTGTCTCCATTTGGGTGAAAATCTGTACCGAAGGTCCCATTTGGTCTAAATATTAAAGCTCCACCGTACGGGGATAGAGCTGCTCTTATCATTCCATCATTTCTAATATTTTGAGGTACAAATCCCTCTCTCCTGCTGAGAGCTGCTTGAAATTTACGCTTTGAGGATGCAAAGTATTCCTGGGCTCTAAGTGTTTCTGGGCGATTAGCCGTTGGGAGGGTGAAAGCTGGCCTAGTATTCCTATTATTTTCATCAAATAATAACGTGACCCCAGAAGGATTAACTTGTGCAGTCAGCTTTTCTTGCCCTTCTTTATTTGGTCCAAATAAACTTATAATTCCATTATTAATCTCTAGCTTAAATGTTCCATTATCGCTCCTTAGACTAAAAGTCTCATAGGGTTTTCCTTTGGGAGCAGCTCCTGCTGTGTGGACGACGACGCCTCCCGGCATTTTCACTTCTTTTCCAGGAACTTCTTGATTTGGTAAAAATTCTAATTTAGTTGGATTTTCTGTATTAACTGTTATGGTTTGAGTGACCAATTGACTCTCTGGGATATCAGCGTCATTGTGATTCTTTCCGAAGCCTGCTTGCATAATATCTTGGTATTTTTCTTGTAAGTCTTTATCTGACAGCATTTCTGGACCAAGGTGCTTATTTCTTTCTACTGCTGCTGTGTATTCTTTGTGGCTGGGGTACTTACTTGGGTTTAGAATTTCTGATATTTCAGCTTGAGCTAAGTTTTCTCTGATTACGCTACTCATTGCTTCTTTTAATTTTATAGATAGTGCACTGTGGTTTAGGTGCTGAGTTGATGCTGTAAATATTTTTTCATATTTTTCATACGCTTCTGATTCTTCTATGTTAAGTCCCTCACTGAGCTTGGCGAAAAAATGGTCAATAAGCTGCTCTTTATTAAGTGTAGTTATGCCGCTCTCTATAATTCTATTAAATATTGGATCAAGCTTTGCGAGTATTTCTTTTTGTCCTGCAGCTTCTGGATGTATTTTTGCTATTTGTCTGTTTAAAGAGGCAGAAAGGCCGTCATCATCTGTTTCCTCAAGCGGGGGGCGAGAAAGTCCAGCTGTAAAATTACGAAAAGCTTTGGCAAGATCAAGAGAAGATTTGTTATCAGGATCTGATGTATTGCTTGTGTCAAGGTTCATCATGGCTTCTCGGATTTCTTCTGCCGATCTAGCTCCTTTAGGTATTTCCCACTTAACTGTTATTTTAGGGAGGTCTCCATATTTTATGGTTAGTTCTGAGATTATATGTTCACCACTTGGCGAATTAGGATTAGGACTAAATATTCTTTTTAGTCTTAGATCTTTTGCTTCCATTTCGTCATAGACTGGCTTATAAATCATTTTTTGCTGAATTAAAGCTACTGCCTCTGCTGCATTTTGAGGGAGAGTATCTAAGAATTTTTGGTCAACTATAGCGCCTTCCCTGATCCATTCAAGTTTATTTTCTGGAGAGAGGTTATCTAAGCTCATAATTAACTGTAATGGGCTTGAATTTAACCTAGTGATTATTTGAGAAGCTTTTACGGATTGAGCATGGTCAGTATTTTTTTCAAAAAGTCCTAATTTATCTTTACGTATAACATCTTGCTCTAGTGCGATTATGAGGGCACTGCTCAGTCCATAGTGTTTAGGATCGCCCATTATTGAAGTAAATTTTTGCTGACTTGTCATAGTGTCATCGATTAGTAAAGCCATTAACTCTTTACTTTTAAATTTAATTTCGGGGACTTCATTCTGGAAACTTAATTTTTGCGACCCAAAGGTACTAGACTGCCTACTCTCAGCAGGAAGATGCATTGTTATCGCTTTTGCAGTACCCGCAGCATTACTAGTATCTTCTTCTGTAATTGGCAGTTTGGAGACAGCCATAAATCCCTGTTCATCGCCTTCTTTTGGATGAACTTCGTCCAAAGGTCTTAATGGAGTTACTATTGACGACATCCACCCTATTAGACTTCTAGGGTCTATTTTTTCGTGTTCTGCTAACCTCCCTGTTTGCACTGGAGATAATATTGTAGAGCCAGGCTCTACGGTATGTGGATAAAGGAATAAGTTTCGACTCGTAATTCCCATAAATCATTAATTTAGTGTATATCTTTATAATTAGTCAAGCTTTTCTTTAATCTTTATTTTTCGTCCTGCTATTATTAAATTAAGATGCATTTCGTTATTCGAATATTACTGCTTTTGACTTTATGTGTAAGTTACGTCTCCGCCCATGAGCCACATTTAGAGCCGAGGCTGATAGAAGTTCAGGGTGCTGCTAAAAAGAAAGTCGCGCCAGATATGGCGATCTGTAGTTTTTCTGTTATTAATGAAGCGAAGACGGCTGAAGAATCACGTTCTAAAAATGAGCTGAATGCTAAAAATGTTTTAAATGCTATTCGTAAAATGGGCATCGCTGAAGCTGAGATTAATTTAGAGAGATTTAATATAGAGGAAGATCAGGAGTATAGCCAGAAAGAGCAAAAATATATATTTAAAGGCTATAAGGCGGTAAGAGCCTTTTCTGTAGAGGTTTTTAATTTAGATTTACTGCCTAAAGTAATAGCGACTGTCACTCAAAATGGTACTAATAGCTTAAATGGAGTGAGTTATACTTTGAAAAACCCTGAGCAGTACAGGCTTCCACTATTAAAGGAGGCGGTGTTAAATGCTAAAGCTAAAGCCGAAGCTATGTTAATACCAGTAACTGCTAAATTAGGTCTAGTGCAGAAGCTGAGTGAAAGTTCTTCTTTTGATTATCCCTCACCAAGAGCGATGCCGATGATGCTTATGGCTAAAGCTGCTAATGCTGAGAGTGATAGCGGTAGCGTAGAAGCTTATTCTGCTGGAACTGTAGAAATTACAGTTAATGTGCAGGCGAGTTTTAATATTCTTTAGGCTGTTTATAGAGACCGCTGCACAATGCGCAGTTTCAAGGCTGAGGAGGACGAATGACCGCAGTGTATCAAGCATACATGAGGATCATGAGGACGACGAAAACGCAGAAAATGGAGTTGTGCAGCGGTCTCTCTTATGACCTTCTCAAATCGAGTGTACATGGAAAGTCTGGATTAATATTAGCTGCTTTAAAAGCTAAATTCCCGGGGCTGTGCCCCATAGCCTGAAAACGTGATAAGCACCTGCCTTCAGCTTCATTTTCATTTACTGGTAGGCTTTCATAGCTTCTGCCACCGGGGTGCATAACATGGTAAGTACAGCCACCTAGAGAACGATTTAATGTTTTATCTATGACATCGAATTTCAGTGGACTGTGTGCGGGGATAGTCGGGTGGAGGCTAGAGTAAGGTGCCCAAGCTTTAAAGCGCAGACCAGCCACGTAAACACCTTTTTTACTAGTGCTTTGCAGAGGTAGTTCTGTGCCATTGCAAGTTATGCAATGTCTAGAATCTATATGACCAGTGACTTTTACTTCTAGTCTTTCTAAGGAAGAATCTACTGATCTGCTAACGCCAGCAGCCCCCAGTTCTTCACCTAATACTGGCCACGGCTCTAATGCCATGCGTAACTCAAGCTTTATGCTGCCAAGCTGTACTTCACCATATCTTGGGAAGCGAAAATCAAAGAAAGGCTCAAACCAAGAGCTTTCAAATTTAGCTGCTTTTTTCGGCATGCCAGAATTGAGGAAATTTAATACATCATTAAAATCTTCCCAAAGATAATGAGGCAGCATAAATCTATCATGTAGCTGTGTTCCCCAAGGAATAAGCTTGCCATTATATGGTGTCTTATAAAATTTAGCGATGCAAGCTCTAATTAATAATGCTTGAACTAAATTCATCTGTGGATGAGCTGTCATTTCAAAACCACGCATCTCAAGAAGACCTAATCTGCCAGTGTTACTGTCTGGGCTGTAAAGTTTATCTATGCAGAATTCCGCTCGGTGAGTGTTACCTGTAAGATCGACAAGCAGATTTCTGAATAGTCTGTCCACTAGCCATGGCGGTATATCTTCACCATCTGGAATCTGCTCAAAGGCTATCTCTAATTCATAAAGAGAATCATGCCTAGCTTCATCTATCCTTGGGGACTGACTAGTAGGTCCTATAAACATAGATGAGAAAAGATATGAAAGTGATGGATGATTCTGCCAGAAAGCGATCATGCTTTTTAATAAATCGGGGCGTTTTAAAAATGGGCTAGCTTCAGGGCTAGAAGCACCTAGTACTATGTGGTTTCCTCCGCCAGTACCTACTCTGCGCCCATCAATTAAAAACTTTTCGGTGGTTAAGCGTGTTTTGTAAGCTTCTTCGTATATGGTGAAAGTAATATCTTTTAATTCTTCCCAATTATGAGCAGGTTGTATATTTACTTCTATAACACCGGGGTCTGGTGTTACGCTTAGATGCGTGATTCTGAGATCCTTTGGTGGAGTGTAACCTTCAAGGACGACTGGAATGTTTAATTCTTCAGTCGTTAACTCAATAGCGACTATAATCTCTAGGAAGTTCTCTATAAAGTTTAACGGTGGTAAAAACAGATGTAATATACCACCCCTGATTTCAGCACAAATCGCACTACGAACTAGACCGCAGGGGTCGTCTTTAAAATCTTTGTCGTGAATATTTTTCTTCGGATTTTTTAAGATATGCTCGCGTAGCTGACTATAAGAAGCGAGTGGGGCTTTCTGCTCATAAGGACTAGGTTTCAGTAAAAATTCACCATGAGGGGCTACTACAGTGGGAAGGCTTTGAAGAGGTAAGCGTAAACCTATAGGTGAATCCCCTATTCCTAATGTTAGCCTTTGATTTCTAAACTCCCATCTATTACTAATCCATCTCTGCCTTCTTGGTGAAAAATGTAATGGTAGAACATAGCCCACTTCTTTATTAAGATTCTTATCTAATAGATGCTGCAAACGCTTACGCTCAGCAGCTTCATATGTATCAGCTTCTATGATCTCTTTCTCTATAGGTATTTTATTTTCTTGCCAGAGATAATATATAGTATCTTCAAAAGCTGGAATTATGTAAGATGATGGTATGGAAAGCTTTTTAGATAATTTTTCTAAAAAGATTTTACTGTTTTCTAAGGAAGTGCTGCTTTTATCTTTTTTAGATTTACTTTTAATTTCGGCAGTCGATATTTTAATTAAACCAGTGTTAGCCCAGATGGGTTCAGCATCCTTGCGCCAGAAACAGTGCATAGCCCAGCGAGGTAATATTTCACCTGGATACCATTTCCCTTGACTGACCTGTATTAAAGCATTAGGCTGAAATCTTTCTTTTAAAGATAGCAGAAGCTTTTCCCCAAGCTGTTTCTTTTCATCGCTGAGAGCTGTGAAATTCCATTCAGAACCAGAGCGATTATCAAGAGAGACGAAAGTCGGTTCCCCGCCCATAGTGAGCTCAATTTTAGATTTATTGAGATCTTTATCTATAGCTTTTCCAAGCAGGTCAATGCTGTTCCATTCATGGTCTGAATATGGCTTGGTGACTCGTCTGTCTTCATGAATACGAGTTATAGTCATCTCGTGGTGTAAAGTGCTACCACAAGCTTCAAGTAAGCCGCTGATGGGAGCTGCACTAGAAGGGTTCGGTGTGCAGCACAAAGGTATATGACCTTCACCTGTAAAGAGACCAGATGTAGGATCTAGCCCTATCCAGCCAGCACCGGGTAAATAGACTTCAGTCCAAGCATGTAAATCAGTAAAATCATGGTCTGTACCAGATGGTCCATCAAGAGATTTAATATCAGCTTTTAATTGGATGAGATAACCAGAGGCAAAGCGAGTTGCTAAGCCGAGATGGCGCATGGCTTGGCAAAGTAACCATGCAGAGTCTCTGCATGAGCCACTTTTAAGCTTGAGTGTCTCTTCGCAGCTCTGAATACCTTCTTCTAAGCGAATTACATATTTTAATGACTTGTTTAATTCACTATTTATGGCTACCAAGAAATCTATAGTATTTAGTTTATTTTCTTTATTGAGCTGGGTTGATTCCGTGAAATCCTTTATCCAAGCCTTAAGTAAGCTGCCATTTTCCTTAATTTCTAAATATGGCGATAGCTCTTCTCTTAATTCAGCACTATAGGAGAAAGGAAATTTCTCGGCGTAATCTTCTAGGAAAAAATCAAAAGGGTTAAAAACTCTAAGTTCTGTAATTAGGTCAACTTCAACAGAAAATTCTTTAGTCTCTTCCGGAAAGACTAAGCGAGCTAAGTAATTTCCAAAAGGGTCTTGTTGCCAGTTTATGAAATGTTTTTCAGGTAAGACTTTTAATGAATAGGACTGGATGTGTGATCTGCAATGGGGTGCTGGGCGCAATCTGATCGTCTGCATGCCAAGCTTAATCGGTCTATCATAGCTGTAGCGTGTAATATGGTGTAGTGCTGTTAATATACCCATGAATTTTCCTAAATTTGTTTTGATAATCTAGGCTATCTATAATATAGTTGTTAATAAGCCAATATTACAAGGGCTTTCTTTATCTAAGGGTCGACTTTTGAGTGATATATTTGCACTAAATTTTGATGGCTTAAGTTCGCCATCCATTAAATTGAAACTTTTTGATGAAGCTCAGGCGAGTATATCTACTGGTTGGGGGTTTGGTTGGTATCCGAACAATAATCAGGGAGCGATTGTTGCTAAAGACCCCGCGGCAAGAGATACTCGAATACTTACTGAAGCTTTGATGGATTGGGAGAAATTTCGTTCAACAGTCTTTATCTGTAAAGTGATGAAGGGTGCTAAAGGTTATACGAATCATGAGACGCAGCCATTTTCTCGCAGCTTTGCTGGCAGGGATTGGTTATTTATGCATAAAGGAGATTTAGATAAAACTAAATTACAGGCTCTGCATTCTAATAAATCTAGATTTCTTGAGCCATTGGGGCGAACAGATTCAGAGATAGCTTTCTGTTATTTACTTGGCTTGATGCAGGATAGTAATATTCGTAAGCTTGCTGACATTAAACCTGAAGTATTATTAGTTTGGTTTGAACAGTTTGACCAGCTTGGTAGTGCAGATATGATACTTACTGATGGTAATAGCTTAGTTTGCTTTCATGGAACTAAGTCACAGACGAATATGTATTATACAAGAAGGAAGCCACCAAGCAAACTCAATGTCTTTGATTCAGAAATAGCTTCTATAGATTTAAAAGACCCAAGGGATACTTATAGAACGGCTTTAATATTCAGTTCCTCATCTTTTCCTCAAGGTGATTGGCATCAAATGCAGTCTGGTCAATTACTGATTTCTCGAAGAGGCAGCTTGATTTGGGATAATAAGCAAGGCTTGCAAAATTTTAATTATGCTTACCAATCTGAAAACTCTTCTGATTTAATGGCTGGATCTTTAGTAGGTATTTCTGAACAACAGTTATCGGGTTCTGCCAGCTTATCATCTTTAAGTGACTCTACCCAGCAGGCTTTAGCGAGTCTTCCACATCTATCTATAACTAATCTTCGGGCAATGACACATGCACCTGATGGTCAAGCACTCTCATACAGAACTTTTGATGTTACTCACGTTACCAGTTACGAATATGAACAGATAGTAGAGCACAGCACTCATAGATTTAGATTACAGCCGATAGAAGATCAATTACAGGAAGTACTTTTATCAAGCCTGAAAGTCTCTACTGGTGGTGAAGAGATTCGCTATGAGGATGTTTTTGGTAATCAATCAGTGCATTACAGTATTAATGTACCTTATGCTCAATTATCTATAGAGAGTAAAAGTCGAGTGAAGGTTTTTGCTTGTCCCCCAGATGATCACAGTCTTTCACGCAGGCAGACTACTATTCCGCTAGTCTGGATGCCGTGGCAGAGACAGATGATGATGGCTTATTTACTGCCACCGGAGTTGCCAGAAACTCAGCTTGTAGAATTGACTGACTATGCGATGAGCTTTGTGGAAAGAAATGATTACAGTCTACACCACACATTAGAGGATATCAATCAGAGTATTTATAATGATTATAAATATGTCCAAGGTACTACTTCTTTGAATACGACACCATTTGAGGTTTATACTGCAAGAAAAGGCGTCTGTCAGGATTTCGCTAACTTATTTATCTGTTTAGCCCGTCTTCTAAATATTCCAGCTCGTTATCGCACGGGCTATATATATACTGGGGCTAACTATGAAAATAAGCTGCAGTCTGAGGCTTCTCATGCTTGGGCTGAAGTCTACCTGCCTTATGTTGGCTGGCGAGGTTATGATCCGACTAATGGTTGCCCAGTAGCGCAAGATCATATTAGGGTAGCCTGTGGTAGAAATTATCGAGATGCTACGCCGACTTCAGGCACGATTTTCAAAGGCGGTGGTTCTGAAAAACTTTCAGTTACGGTTAGAATAGAAGAGGTAAATATTTAAAAAAATTTAGTGGTGAAAATGTATGAAGGAAACTAATTTAAATTTTGATAATTATAAAGCAGGTTCTTTCTATGATGAGCTTTTTGATCAAAACGGTCAAGCACATTTACATTCTAAGCCACTTATAGACCAGATTAATGCGTTATCTCATAAAGATCTGCGTCGCAGGCAGAAAGCCGCCGAACTCGCATTGCATCAGCTTGGCATAACCTTTAGTGTTTATGGTGATAAGAAAGGCACTGAGAAAATATTTCCTTTTGATGTTATTCCAAGAGTTATTCCAGCAAGTGAATGGCAGAATATCGAGAATGGACTTAAGCAGCGTATAGAGGCTTTAAACCTGTTCGTAGACGATATTTATCATGATAAGAAGATTCTAAAAGATAAGATCATACCTCAGGATTTAATACTCTCATCTAAGTGCTATTTAAAAGAGTGCGAGGGGTTAAATCCTCCACGTAAAATATGGATTCATATTACTGGTACTGATTTAGTAAGGGATGTAGATGGTGTATTTTATGTTTTAGAAGATAATCTTAGGTGTCCATCTGGTGTCTCTTACGTTCTGGAAAATCGAGCTATACAGAAACGCACTTTCCCACAGGCTTTTGCGACGATGAATGTTAGAAGAGTTGCTGATTATCCAGACCACTTATACGATACTTTAAAATACTTAGCTCCAGATCATATTGAAAAGCCTAAGATAGTTATCCTCACTCCGGGTATTTATAATTCAGCCTATTTTGAACATGCTTATTTAGCTCAGCAGATGGGTATTACTTTAGCCCAAGGATCAGATTTGGTAGTCGAGAATGATGAATTGATGCTTCGTACTACTAAAGGCTTTGAGAAAGTAGATGTGGTTTATAGAAGAATAGATGATGATTTTCTTGATCCGAGTGTATTTCGTGAGGATTCTTTATTAGGTGTGAAAGGTATTATGAATGCCTATCGTAAAGGTAACCTTGCGTTAGCTAATGCGCCAGGTAATGGTATCGCTGATGATAAAGCTGTCTACGCTTATGTTCCAGAGATTATAAAATATTATTTAGGCGAAGAGCCCATATTACCTAATGTTCATACTTATATCTGTGAGGACAAGAAGCAGCGTGATTATGTACTTGATAATTTAGAGAAACTGGTAGTTAAGGCTGTAAATCAGTCTGGTGGCTATGGGATGTTAATCGGTCCTAAATCTACACGTTCTGAAAGAGAGAGTTTTGCTGAAAAAATTAAAGCAAATCCAAGAGACTATATAGCTCAGCCGACTCTTTCTTTATCTCGCTGCCCGACTATTATTGGTGATGATATTGAGGGTAGGCATGTTGATGTGAGACCTTACATCCTTTATGGTAAGTCGATTTTCGTTCTTCCAGGTGGGCTTACTCGTGTGGCTTTGGTGAAAGGCTCACTAGTAGTTAACTCTTCTCAAGGTGGTGGCAGTAAAGATACTTGGGTATTGGGTAGTGAGGGGAATTCTTAAGTGTCAGAGCTTATGTTAAGTAGAGTAGCTAATTCCATATATTGGATGAGCCGTTATCTAGAACGGGCTGATAGTATAGCTCGCTTTATAGATGTTAATCTTAAACTGATTTTAGATATAGCTTTAGATCGTGAAAATGTTCAGTGGCAGCCACTAGTTTTAGCTTCTGGAGATGAGGCTGATTTTTTTAAGAGATATAAGACTTTAGATCAAAAGAGAGTAGTACATTTTTTAACTTTTGATAATTTAAATCCTAATTCTATTCTTTCTTGTATTCTTAATGCTCGTGAAAACGCTCGTACAGTGAGAGAGATTATACCTACTGAATTATGGGAAACTATAAATGAGCTTTATCACTTTATACAGAAGTATAGTAAAAAGCGCCAGAAAGATAATCTTTTACCTTTGTATGCTCAGATAAAAGCTTCTAATAATGTGGCTTGCGGCCTTGTAGCGAATGCAATGCTCAGAGACCAGGCTTTGCATTTTCTGCGTTTAGGGCAGATGATAGAGCGAGCAGATAAAACAGCAAGATTATTAGATGTTAAGTATTTTCATTTATTACCAAGCCCCGAATATGTCGATTCTCCTTATGATGCTGTGGAATGGGGTGCTGTATTGCGTTCAGTAAGTGCTTTTCAGATGTATAGAAAAAAATATCATCAAGTTAATTATCGTGATGTTTCTGAGTTTTTAATTTTTGATCCATTTTTTCCGCGCTCAATAAACTACTGTGTTAACCAGGCTCTATCTTCACTTGGGGCTATTACTGATATGACTAAAGTTGATATGGGAGCTAAAGGTGAAATGGCGAAATTGCAGCAAATGCTCTTGCTGACTAGTGTAGATAAGGTTTTAGCTGAAGGACTGCATGAATTTATTGATATTTTTCAGTTTAATTTAAATATAGTGGATCAAGTAATTTATAGATCGTTTTTTGAGCTTAAGTAATAATTTAATACTACTCTAGGTTCTTCTTGAGTCTTTTTTTGGGTATTACAATATTAGGGTTATGGAAAAAATTACTAAGGATTTCTATCTTGTTGAGGATTGGGTTGATTTTGATAAATCATCTTTGGAATCCATTTCCAGAGAATATTTCACAAAGAAAGGCATGGACGCTTTTGTTAAAAAGGGTAATCCACACATAATACCTCATCTCGTGACTACATCAATAGCACATGCTTATAATGTTGCTAGTATTTTTAAGAATAATATTCAGACTCTTCCACTTGATCGAAAATTAAGAATATTAGAATGTGGTTCTGGAAGCGGAATATTCTCAAGGCATTTTTTAATTGCCGCTCAGGACTTAGGTTTCTTAGATAGGGTAGAACTTATTGTTAGTGATTTTTCTGAGCAGAGCTTAAGACATATTAAAGAGCGTAAGGTCTTAGAAGGTTTTACTGAAAATGAACATTATAGTTTTTTAGTTTTGAATTTACTAGATGCGAGTACTGCGGTTAATCTAGATGGTGATTCTGTAAACCTTAAGGAGATTGATTTAGCTGTTTTGAATTATGTCATGGACGCATTACCTATGATTCCTTTGGCAAAAAACTCTGATGGATTATTCTCTAAACAGCAGATAAGAATTTTAAGTAAATCTGATAGTGAAGAGAACGACATTATTAACAATACCTCTTATCTTGCGAGTTTGATTATTGAGCCGCGCTGGGAGCCTTATGACGTACATTCTGCAAGTGATTTAGAGCAAGAGTTCTTTAATGTATTTTCAGGCTTAACCGCTAGTCACTCTGAAGGTCAGCAATCTCGCTATTCTTATGGGTCTCTTGCGGCTTTAAAGTCTTTAAATTCAATTTTGAGTGATAACGGGATGATCTATATTGCAGATATTCCATCTCCCTTGTTGACCAAGAAACAAAATCAACACTACATGTTATTTGGTAATTCTAAAGCTAATTATATTAATGAGGATTTAATGATAAGCTACCTGCAAAGCTTGGGATATTCTTCATTACAAAAAAAAGAGGCTGGTTTAGCAAGGATTATTTTATGTAAGAATGATTCTGCTACGACCAATAAAAAATTTCGAGAGTTTTTTTTAAATAACCATTACTTGGAGAGATTCATAGAGATTTTTACTATGTTTCAGGTAATTAAAGATTCTTCTCTATCTGATGTTGCAAAGATATTATTAGATAAATTACTGGAAATCGATAACCAATCTTCATTAGCTTTAACTTTGCAAGGTTCATATCATTTGTTAAATAAAAACTATGAAAAAGCCTTGGAGCTTTATAAAGAAGCTAGGGAGATAGATTTTTCTGCCGCTTGGGATTTAGATTATAAAATCAGTGGCACGGAGATGTTCATTTAGTAAGGCTTCCGTGTCTAGAAAAATTTTTTCAAGATCAATGAATTGCTTAAATTCGTTGATATGATTTATATTTTGTATGTGGTTTGTACCCGTGGTTTCGCTGCGGAAAATATTCTTTCTGGCTCTTTCTAAAACTTTTTGTGCTCCAGTATAACGTTTCTCATTTATGAGGTGTAAACAAGCACAGATTTGGATAAAAGCCTGATACAGACAGCGATCTGCTTCGTGATAATTTCGCCAGAATTTTTCTATTTCTTCGTGAGCCTCATGGAATCTGCCTTCGTGGAAAAGTTTAATTCCTAAATAGACATGGTCAAAATTATCGTAAGACATTAATACTCATTTTTACATAAATTTTACATACCAAGATTATTAATCACTGGCATGATTATTGGTAATGCCTCATCTTCTTGAAATTAATAGGAATTTATTCCCAAGCAGCTCTAGTCCGAGCTTTATGTTGAGTCGTTTAGCAGCATTAGGCTTGCTATTGTGTATCTTTACTAATCCGGGTTTCGCGGCGATGGACGCCATTACAACTTTTGAATTAGGTGGTGCTTCTAATTCTCCAGGTATTGCTGATAAAAACCATTTAATTATTGAAGAGGATTTTATGCGTTACCAGACTAAATTTAAAGGAGATAAATCTTACAGTTATCAGCTTGGGCTGACCAAGCTGCGTTATGGTCTTATTGAAAATAAACTTGAGGCGAGAGTAAGTTCGGCTGGTGTAACTGTAAATGAAATAGATTCAGGCCTTTCTAATATGTCTCTAGGTACGAAGATACGTCTCTGTGATGAATCTAAATATATTCCTAGTACAGAAATTATTACCGATTGGGAAATTCCTCTAGGGGAAAAGGATTTAAGGAATGTAGGTTTTGATCAGAGCTATATGCTGGTTATGGGGAAAATGTTTACTAAGAAGTTCGGTGGTATCATTAATGCGACTGTAGATTTTTCAAGTTTTAATGCGAATACTGGTACTAGCGCAATAGTCTCTGCACCACTGGTTTTTAACTTGAATTACTATGTTAAACCTGAACTCAATCTCTTCTCTCATATCTATGGAACAGTTTATTTTACTGAAGGTATTGATAACCCTTTAGCTATGGATATAGGAGCTAGTTATGCCATTACCAAGGATTTAGTGGTAGTTTCGTGGGTAAGTAAAGGTTTAAATGAGGCTGCTCCAGATATGACTATTGACCTCGGTTTAATTTATCGTATTTAAATACTGCTGCTCTTTTGATCTTGTTTATTGATTCTTTTTTAATTCTATTGATAAGTCTTTTTTCAGGGTTAAAAATTCTCAATGAATTTGAGTTTTTCATCTTCTTTATTAATCTAGTTAAATTCTCTCTTGATTTGCTATCTAGGTCTTTATTCTTTAAAACTTTTTTGAAAAGCCTGCGTGCAATTGAGTTTTTTTCTTTGTCTGTAATATCCTAAGTAGATCCTATAGTTTGAGCTGCAGATATCTCTGTAATATTCGCATTCCGCTCTAATCGCTCTGGTAATCCCCCCATATACTAAACAAGTGAGTGAAGTATCATAAGGAGGATATATGACAAAGTTATCAAAAGAGCAATGGGAAGAGGTTCTAGCAAAAGTTAAGAGTGGTGAAAGTATACCTAGCTTAGCAAAGATTTATGGAATTGCAGCAAAGACAATTTACAACAAGGTATCGAAGCAAGTAGATCAGGATGGATCTTTGCTTGAAATCAATAAATTAAAGAAGCAAATTAAAGAACTTAGGGAAGTACTCGGCTATGTAACGGCTGAATTAAGC
>DUDT01000007.1 GCA_005110385.1 Candidatus Melainabacteria bacterium
TGGTAATAATACACTTAATGGTGGTCTTGGCGCAGATTCACTCGCTGGTGGTGCTGGAAATGACACCTATATAGTCGATGATGCTGGTGATGTTGTAACTGACTCATCTGGTATAGATACAGTAAATGCATCTATAAACTACAGCCTTGGAAGTGATATTGAGAACCTGACTTTAACTGGATCAGCGAACTTAAATGGTACGGGTAACGCTGGAGCTAACACTATAACTGGTAACACTGGTAATAATACACTTAATGGTGGTGAGGGTGACGATTACATTGATGGCGGTCTTGGTGATGACACACTCATTGGCGGTACAGGAAACAATACCATATTAGGTGGCGACGGCAATGACACATTAAACTTGAGTGGTAACGAAGTTGATTACGATATAAATTATGATTCAGGTACACAAACATACACCTTGACTAATAAAGGTGGTGGTGAAACACAGACAGTTACAGGAGTTGAAAATTTCAAGTTCAATGATGTGACCAAGGTCAATAACAACGGAACACTTGAATAACAAAGGCAAGCTTATAGATTAAGCAAGCGAGAATTAGATCATAAAAAATTAAATGCTAGTTACGTTTACACAAAGATAAATTCGCAAGTTTTTTATCTAATGCTTTAAATACTCTTGACATTGTTTCATGCCTTCCTTCTCCCAATACGGGTCTAAAAAGTCTTGCATTTTGATACCAGATAGTAAGGTCTTCCTCTTTCCCCCAGCGCCATTCAGGTTTTTCGGATAATATGATCCAGACTTCTTTCCCGAGTGCGCCAGCAAGGTGAGCAACGGAACTATCAACAGAGATAACTAAATCAAGATTTTCAATAGCAGCGGCAGTGTCTGAAAAATCATTAAATTCATGACCAAGATTCACAATCTTATATCCATCAGGTAGCTCATCTAATTGCTCAGAGCCGAAGTCTTTTTGTATGGAATAAACTGCCAGATTATCATAGCTAAACAGGGGATAGAAATATTTCAAGGCAAGTGAGCGTTCGGCATCTCCAAGGTTCGTCTGACTGCCTTGCCAAAATATTCCTATTTTGTACTGCTCATTGTTGAAAAATTTCTTTTGATACTTATTAATCTTTCTCTTGCTTGCATGTAAATATTTATCAGTAGAAGGGATATTATATTCGTTAACCTTCAAATAATAAGTTAAGCTAAGCAGCGGTACGTAGTAATCGAAATCTAATGTCTTTTCATCAAGATCAGCATCAACCATTTCTACGCCTAATAATTTGCTTTCTTTAAATAAACTTATCAATTCTGGCCTATTCTTAAACAAGACTTGATTAGCACCTAATTTCTTTAAATAAGGTAAAAATCTTGAAAATTGAATAATATCGCCAAATCCCTGTTCATGCAAAACATAAATATTTTTACCTTCTAGAGATTCACCGTTCCATTTTTTCTTTAGGAGAGGACTCATTATTTCGTTAATTTTTTGAACAGTAATACGTTCTTCATAAGCTTTCCAGCCTGCTTCAAAATTTCTATCTAAAAGTAGAGCAATGGCTAAATTTAAATATACGTCAGTGTATTGAGGATTTAGTTCAACAACTTTCCTGTAGCATTTAATCGACTCCTTAATCTGCATAGTATCTTTATAAGCTATTCCTAGATTAAAGTGAGCATCAGGATGTTTAGGATTTAGTTCTATCGCTTTAAAATAACATTCCATCGCTTCAAGAATTTTATTCTGACGCTTTAAAGCGAATCCCAGATTATTATAGGTATCTGCACTCTTAGGATTTAGAGCTAATGCTTTCTTATAACAATCAACGGCTTTATCTAATTGATTTTTTTGTGAATAGGCAACACCTAAATTACAGTTGTATACAGAAGAGTCTGGATTTATAGAAAGTAATCTGAGATAGCATTCTTCTAAGGCATTGTATTTTTTTAATTGATACAACGTAAGACCTAGATCTAAAAAATATTTTTCTTCGACATGGATTTTTATAGCGGCATTGAAATATTCTGCTGCGATTTCATAGTTTTTAGATTTATAAGCTAAAAGTCCTAGATAATACCAAGCTTCCGCTGTAGCAGCCCCATAAGGCTTTTTTTTCACACATTCTCTAAATAAAGTTTCAGCTTCGATATAATTTCCCGCCTTATAGGATTTAATAGCTTTCTCTAGTTTTATTTTTAGTTTTTGCTCAAGAGTGTTCATTGATTGGCTTTTACCTTAATAAGATTTATACCCCAGTACTATTTTCTGATTACCCACTAAATGAGCCCTCTATTCAAGTTAGATTAAGCATATTACTGAACTCTGATCAAAGCACCTTGCTCATACAAAAATATGGTATTATATTTGTATGAGTTATTCGGAATTATTTATTATATTTTTAGCGTTAGTATCTTGGCTTCTGTTAATTACTGTCGTTAAAGGTGCTTACTTAAATCAGTGTGCAGATCAGCACACTTCACTTGCTGAGAAGATTTTTCATTTTATATCAGAGGCACCTAAGGCGTAGAAAATCGAGTCGCGAAGCGGCCTCCTAAGGCACTGTGAGTTTAAAATCACGGCAGTAAATTTAAAACAAAACCCATTTGTGCATTAGCTTGGGTTAATACTGAAACCGCTGATTGTTTTTGAATTTGATTTTGGCTAAGATCAGAAGCGGTTTTAGCATAGTCAGTATCTTGAACCTGAGACTTAAAATCAGAATAAGAAATTTTATCTGCTTCTAATTTATCAAATGCGGCAGTAAATTGAGCATTATATTTATCCGTCACTGACATCATCTGATAACGTCATTAGGATCTGGACCAACTTGGAAATCTTTTTCAAAGCCGCCTGCGGGGGCGGCGCCCATGAATACTTCACCACCGTAACCATTATCTAAATAACCACTAAATCCACCATGGCCGACATAGTGGGCAGAACCCGGATAGAAGGCAGAACTCTCTCCTCTCATCGCTTCTATCATTGCAACATTATCATTAATTTCAGATTGAATGTAATTAAGCTCATCTACACCATTAGTGCCATTAGCAGCTTTAACCATGAGTTCACGAATATTTTGGAGATTCTCCATCGCAGTGTTTAATCCTTCGTAGGTCCTCTGTATAACACTTAAAGCATCACCGATATTTCCCTGTGCTTTCGTAATGCCTCTTAATTTAGATGTAAGTTTTTCATTAATACTAAGTCCAGCAGCGTCATCAGCAGCGCGGTTAATTCTCTTACCACTAGAAAGCTTATTAATAGTCGTTGTTTCATTAGTCGTAGCTGTTTTAATAGCTCTAACTAAAGTGGCTGAAGAAACATTAGTGTTTATTGCCATTCCCAATTAATTTAGTATCCTTTGATCTTTACTATCTAACTTTATCGGTTAGGCACTTAGACTACACATACGTTAAAAGTATTAACCTCCGAGTTCTGCATTTTTAGATTTAGAGAAGAAATTAGAGCTAACGCGAATCTAAACCATAATAAAATGGTGACAGAAAATAGATTTTAGAAAAACCATATTCTCCTATTTGAGCTAAGATAGTCTCCCAGTTATCAATAATTCGATCTTGACGCATAAAACTATTTACAGTTCTAGACCAGCAGTAAATTAGAAGCCATTTATCATCAAAATCGCCACGATATTTTTTTGTAGATTTATGCTTAATAATATTAACGATAATCTCAGGGTTATAAAAATCATTAGTAGAAATAAACTTACTATGCCAAAACAAAGCATTATGCGCAGGCTCGTATTTGCATAAAATGCGAATAAGAATTTTTGAATACTTCTCTAAGACTATATTTAACGGCCCGTCCTCTTTTATTTCATCATAACGCTTAGAAATTTCATTAAGAACTTCTTCAAAGAACATTTCATCAGTAAATAAAATCTGCTGTAAAGAATTTTGCTCTAACTTTAAAGTCTCTTGCTGAGCCTCTTTAAAATAAAAAATGCCATAAACCCCATAGATATTCACTTCTAAAAGCTTGCGGCGTAAACGATCTGAAAATTGAAACCAATCAGAAATAAATCTTTTACTATTTAAATTCACTGAAACTAAATCTGCGATAGCATTTCTCTCTTCGTTCATAAAGCTTTCATCGAAATATTCAGTAATCTCTAGACCTATTTTACGCCCAGCCATTTCCCCTAAAAAATCTATAGAGAATTGCTGCTCTGCTGCTTTATAAAAACTATCTAGAGAATGAATACCATAGAGCGATTCATAAAATTTCTTAAATACACTAAATGCTATTTTCTCTCTTAAGTCCTTTTCTTTTTCGTAGACATATTCATTCCACTTAGTCAGCAGATAATCTATGGATACATGACTAGATGGTTTATCAGGTAACTGCATTTGAGGCGTGTAACGCGACTCCAATTTCTGCATTCTTAAAATGCTCTAAGCAAAAGATTTTTAGCAGCATCGTAGAAAATAAAATGTAGGAATAAGGCATGCAGAAGTTTAAAAGCTTTATCAAAATTAAAATAAGATTCTCTTTATATTTATACTAGGGTAGGAATGATTGTCTTAATCACTAAGATATTCTAAAAATAAAACAAGGGGAAATAATATGTCAAGAAGAAATATGTCAGAGAGAATGTGTACGGGTTTAATGCTGTGTGAAGCTGTAGCCTGTCTAGGCGCGTGTGTTCTGCCTTTAAGAACACCAGCACCTCCAAATGAACTCAATAAGTTTATCAATTTAGTAGGTCCCCAGAACCCAAAGCTGCTTAATCTACTAGGAAGAATTGGTGCTCATAATCAGAATAATCCTGAAAATCCAGCATCAATGCCGAATCTTTACGAAGATGAAAAGGCATTACTTATAAAGCTTATGAATGAAATTCCAGCAAAAGGTGAAAAGCAAGAGAAAATTTTTAATGCAATGAAGAAAGCCTTTGGTATAACTGATAGGCAGATTGACGAAATGCTTAAGCTAGAATCAGCACCCAATGGGCGAGAAATACCAGGTCGGCGATCAGGAGCTGTATTAGCAAGTGCTTAAAGCCTGATGATTGAAATAAAGTAATAAATAAAAGTGGTGCTGGAGAAAGGAGTTGAACCCTCGACCGCCCCAGACCTTCTAGGTCTGGATTAAAAGATGGCAAGTCGTGACTTGTAATCAGGCACGAAAGGATGACTCCTTTCTCGTAATTTAAAGTAATGAATAAAAGTGGTGCTGGAGAAAGGAGTTGAACCCTCGACCGCCTGATTACAAGTCAGATGCTCTACCAACTGAGCTACTCCAGCAAAATCCTTAAATTAAAAAGGACACAGCGAAATTTCGCTTTTGAAATTATAACAAGTAATCAAGGCTTGTCAAAAAACTTCAAAGCTTCTTAAGAATTATTTAAAAGCTTCTATATCTTCTAAATCTGTTAAAGCTTTTTCAACTACTAAATTTTCGGTTTCTAAATCCGTAAGGTAACGAATCCCTTGATTAAGAGAGCGAGACAGTAATATCCTGCGATCATTCACAGCAAGAACTAAAATCTCACTACCATCAGGTAGAATCTCTCTTTGTACGATATTTATTTTATAACGCTTATCGGCATTACTGAATGCGCTTTTAATCCTTACGAAGTTATCTAGGAATTTAGGAATCTTCCATTCACCGCTTTTAACCTTATTTATAAGAAAATTAGTGCAAAGCCACATAAATATTAGGAACGTAACAACGCTAGTAACCTTACTAGTAAAATCAAAATCAGTCATCATTAACTAAAATATCAAAAAACGCCTGCCTAAAGAACATTTTTTCTGGAGCTTTTTGATTATTTAGAAAATCTAATCTTTCTTCTTTAACTGGAATCAGGCAGGTGCTAATCAATTCCCATATTATTTTTTGAGCTTTAGAATCACCTTCTATCGCATATTCAGCATAATTTCCTAACTTTAAGCCATAAGAATTCAGGAATTCTGTCATAACGGCTTTATTCACTAAACCTTCAAAATCCTCATTAAGTAATCTATCGAAAAGCCTTATAGTATTCCCGATCAAAGGAGAATCACTAACTAGAGCCAAATTATTATAAAAATCACGATTAGCTTTCACGCAATTATACTCAGCTTCAGCCATAAGCCCAAAACAAAAGGAAGGCATGGAAACATTAAATATAAAATGTGCTTTAGGCTTTGATGCTTTTTTTATCTCTTCAAATACAGCCCCTATGTCACTAAACAAATGAAAACAATTCAAAGCATAAATCACATCTACATCATGATTGAAATGCACAGCGAAGTCTTCAGCACCTGCTTGAATATAAGACGCCACCGCAGAAAACTTCTTCTCTGCCTGCTGCAACATCGCGACAGAAGGATCTATTAAAGTAAGGTTTTTAGCACCATTTTCTATTAAAATCATGGAAGAAACACCAGTTCCAGCTCCTAAGTCGATAATTTTAGAATTCGGGTCACCAATCACTGGAGAGAAAAAATTTACAGCATGCCTAGCGCTCTGTTCATATAAAAAATTCGCATTCGAGTAATTTTCTGAGGCTTCCTCTGAATTAAATGGATTTAAAGATGTATCTTGATTAGACTTATGCACCAACTGTCAGTCCTAGCTCAGACGATAACTCAATATTACCTGCAAGCTGAGTTATACGCAAACCGAAGCTATCGTCAATAACCACAACTTCACCTCTAGCAATAATTTTATTATTAACAAACAGATCTACAGGCTCTCCAGATAAGCGGTCTAACTCAATTACAGACCCTTTCGTTAATTTCAGAATATCTCTAAGCTGCATTTCAGATCGCCCAAGCTCAACGATTAGCCCAAGCTTAATATCCAAAAGTAAATTTAAATTTTTCTTTTCATAAATCTCAGCACTATTTACAGTGTGGTTCATCTGAGCAAACTCGACTTCAGATACGGAATTCTTATTGGCTAATTTAGGGTTTTTAACATCAGCTAGCGTCACTACTCGCTCAATAAAAATATCAGCAAGGTTTAAGTAAAAGGACGAATTGACGACATCAGTGATCTGAACATTAAAAGTAAAGCTCGTATAATCAGCTTGAGCTAAATCATGCTTTAAAGAATCTGGATCAGCTGGGTCAATTAAAACATTTTGGAAATCACTTAACTCTACATCTAAACCAATAACAAGGGTTTTAAGCTTATGAATAATAGCGAGCGTAGACTGAGCCAATGATTCAGAAAAAGCAGCCTGCTCTATAGCTTCAAAAGATTTACCAGTAATATCGCCGTTACCGCCAGCCATTAAATCAGCGATAATAATCGCATCATTAACATCAGCGATATAAGCTATGCTTCCAGATTCACCACGATTAATATCAGCAAATACCGAAATAGCTTGATTCGCTATGTTATAGTCACCATCAACTATCATAGGTTCCATCAACCCATCAAAACTCATACTCACCTCAACATTAAGAAGCTGAGAGAGGTTTGCCCCAAAAGCCTGACTTAGATTATTTAATAATTCAACAAACTTACCTAAAGTCTTATCGTCTAAAGCCATAATAGTCTTCTTGCAATATACCCCTTAAAGCCTATTTGGCTCAAGGATCAAAGAAAATACACCTTATGGAGTAGACTTATAAACTTTACTTTTCATCATTCCCTTAACTAATCTGAGCTTTTATTCCTTCGATTTGATTATTTAAAGCACTGATGCTCGATTCAGCTCCACTAAGCTCCGCAAAAGCTTGTAAGGCGTCTGACTTCGAGGAAGCAGATTTGCTGTTAATTGTTTTAGAGGTACTTTGATTTTCAATACCATCTCCTACTTCAGTTTCTGCTACAGATGCAGAAATATCATCAGTTAAATCATCTGAAGAAACATCATTAATCGCACTTAATCTAACTTCTTTTGTCGCACGCTCATTTTCAGCGCTAACCTTATCGCCTTGCAGCTGATCTAATTTACTTGATAGTATCTGCTGACGAGCTTTTTCATATTTTGCGTCAACTTTCAGCTCTGTAACTATATCTTCACCTGCATCAATAGTAAGCCTATCGACAGATATATTCGTGAATGCGACAGTCTTAGTGTCTTCCGCTTGTATGATTGAAGTATCAATAGTCGCCCTAAATCTCTCTACCGCTGCATCTAAATCAGTAGAAAAGTTTTCTTGAATCTCAGTACCAGCAGTTTTAAGACCACCTAATATTTTTGAGGATTGAACAAAAGTATTAAGTGTTTGAGAATCATCTGTATCTGTTAAACCATTTCCAGATAAGGTTTCAGCTAAATTATCAACCCTTTCGTCATCAGGTAAAAGCTGTGCTGCGACATAGCTTTCAGCTATTACTACAGCCTTTGGCTCATTTGTTTTAAGCTTACCACTGTCTTTAATTTCGACTAATTCTTGGATTTGATTTGCTTGAATTTCTTGAGGACTAAGTGTTTTATTTTCTGATGAAGCCCTCACTATAACTGGCTTAGCCGATAAAACCACTTCATCTCCAATATCACCAATATTAGGCTGATTGGTAATTACAGTAGGCTCATTTTTTTTAATATCTTTTTTTAAATTATCTATGCTAGAACCTATACCTTGACGCTCTGCATTAAGCCCAGCTCTATTTTCCGTATTCTCCGTGTCTGTTAAACTTACAACAACTAAAGTATTTTCACCATTAATTGAAACCATGATCTTGTACCCTCTTAAGTAAAAATATAGATTAATTATTAAAATCTGGTTAAAAAATGGTGGACACCTGCTTAATGATGTTCTCAACTGTGGATGGTAAAATTCATAAGCAAGTATAAAATTTAAACTTATTTCGCTATACTAAAATTAAGATATGAATAAGAGACAGTTTCGAGTTCGTTTAACAGAGGAAGGTTTATTTGAACCGCTTGAGCCAATTGATGCTGAGATAAATGAAGAAGGTATCGTCATTTTCATTTCCAAAGATGAAGAAGTTCTCATAGATGACTCTAAATCAGTGCTTAGTGAGCAAGTACTAAAAAGAATCTGGGACAACGAGGAAGATGACATCTACAATAACGTATAGCTTTGGGGAAATTGTTTTAGTTGATTTTCCTTTCAGTAGCAATATTGGCTCTAAAAAGAGACCAGCCGTGGTCATTAGCTCAAATCAATTCAATGAAGAGCGAACAGATTTAGTTTTAATGGCTATAACCAGCAAAGTAAATAAGCTAGGATGGGGTGAAGCAAAGATTCGAGAATGGGATCAAGCTGGATTACTAAAGGAGTCTGCTTTAAAATCGGTGATCTTTACTGTTGAAAGAGAGAGTATTTATAAAAAGTTGGGTACTCTAGACCCTGTGGATATTATTCTTTTGGAAACCTGCTTGGGAGAGATTTTCAAGTCGAGATAGTGGAAAAGAATGTCAATGCAGAAGCTTCTGGAGATATACGTTAATTTATCACAATAGCTTTTGAAGACCCTCGTTTATAGCTCATAGCCTGACTACTAAAAACTTGCATTATCGGACTTATCTTTTTAGATTTTTTATCAGCAGAAGCCATGAGTAGATTTTACCCTAAAAACAAAAAAGACTCAGTTCCCTGAATCTTACCTGAAATTTTAAATTTATTTGATAGAGATATTATGCCCAGTTTTGAGGTTTTTTAAACGTGGTGGTAAATAAATTTACAGATTATTATCAAGTCCCTATTTTATGAATTAGATTTTTAAACTTTAAGGTGAAGCGAGCTACCGAGGGTTCGAATCCCTTCCTCTCTTGTTTTATTTTTTTAAATAGAACTTTATAAAAATGGTGGACACTAGAAGACTCGAACTTCTGACCGCCTCGGTGTAAACGAGATGCTCTACCAACTGAGCTAAGTGTCCATATTGTTCAGACAAATCGCATCTCGTTTCCGAGATTTTTTCAGATGTGACAGCGGGGCTGTCAAGCAACTGAGCTAAGTGTCCATATTGTTCAGACAAATCGCATCTCGTTTCCGAGATTTTTTCAGATGTGACAGCGGGGCTGTC
>DUDT01000008.1 GCA_005110385.1 Candidatus Melainabacteria bacterium
GCTCTAAATCATAGCTGTGCCATGATCAGGGACAATGTTAAAAGGCTAAGTAGGCGTACTTGGTGTACTACTAAAAGAATTCATATGCTAGAACATATACTCTATATCTATGCCTATTTTCACAACCTAGTCATAGACAAGGCTACTCTTCTTATGAAAAATTTGATTTGAAATGGGGGAAATGCTTCGCTCTCAGGGATTTAGGCTTGCCTTATAGGAGAAATTAATGGGGGCAGTTTACGTTTTCGTCTTACTGCGATCTTGAAAATTATTATGCTGCTACTACTACTGGAGCAGGTTTAGGGGAAAATATGCCGGTAATCTTACTAGGAATATTACTGATACTGGTTAATAAGTTTGAGAATAATCCAGGTTTTGTATTATTCTTAGGATCCTGTACTTTTTGGTCTGTTGCTGGTTTTTGAGTAGTAAGATTTTGAGTTGCTTGAGCAGCGCTATCTCCGATGGCATTCATTCCTTGGGATAAAGCTTCAGTTGCCGTTTCACCTATATTAACTAAGGCTCTTTCGATTAAAACATTAGCTAGTTCCATATAAGGTCTTTCTCCTTCTCTTAAAGCACGAGTAAGGAAATTATCGAATTGCTTTAAAAATTTAGGATCGTAAGTATCGCTAAGACCTTTTACAAGCTCATTAATTAAAGCCTTTATGTTGTCATCGCTAGTTTTAATACCAGCTTTAGCTAAACCACCTATTAGAAACTTTGATATTTGATTAGAAACACCACCACCTAAGCCGATTTTCCCTGCGATCTTGGAAATATGTTCAGCCGGAATAATCTTACAAAACAATTCATATGATTTATCTGCAAAACCTGGTGCGAATCCTGAAAACATATGATTTGTCACAAAATCTAAAGCCTCAAATGGTTTAAGAATGGGGAAATGAAGTTGACGAATTAAAAGAGCTAAAAATTGTTTTAATTGACCCATAAAAGGCATAGCTGATCCTAAGCGTGATAAAGCTTCGCCAGTGCCTCTTAATGAGTCATGGGGCGCTGAATGCTCTTCAAAACTATCGGCGTGTGTAGGAGCATGCATCAAAGACTTGCTAAGAGAAGCAACAGAAGTCATGCTGTTAAGTAGGTTATTTATCAATAAGTCCTTTGCTAATAATTTTGGTTAATGTATATACAGTATAATAGCAGAATACTCTAATTTTTGACTACGTTTCAGGGATGGTTTGCTCACAGAAGTTAAAATTCGATAAGACTTCCTTAGGGAGCCACAAATCTTACTAAATTTACTTGAGCTGGAAGCCTTTTTTCATCATAATCATCTAAATTAGCGACACTAACTGTGATTTTTTTCAGCATAGGATCTTCACTTAATTTAATCGGGTAAGGATCTGCGGGAAGGTTTGTTAGAGGGTCTATAGATTCTATCTGAACTTTAACTAAAAATTTATCATCCTCTATAAACTTAATACTGTTTAGTGGTGAATAAAAACTTTCTAAGTCGATAGAGGAATAATCTTTAGAGATTAATTCTTCCATTTTAGTCATAGCTTTATAATAAAGTTTCGACCTTTTTAACTCTTTTGTATTTTGAAAAAGATTGAGCGAGAAAAAATTTATAATGGCGTAGATAACTACAGTAATAACTATTAAAGATACTAATAATTCCGCAAGAGTCACTCCAGTATTAGATCTTACGTTTTCTCTAGCTGGCTTCACTGAAATTTATGCTCCTGAATTTTTGTAATTTTTTTAGTACCAGTCTGCACCACGAAAGGCAGATCGAAAATAGTTTTCTGAATCTCTTTTAAATTATATTCAATAAAACCCTCAGCGTTTATTTGAATGCTAGAGCCACTTCTAGGCGACTTAACAATTACGGCACCAGTCATTTCAAAATTACCACTGATTTCCAGTTCACCAATAATATAAATCAGACCTCTAAATTTACTTATAGCCTTTTTAGTATCTCCAGAAATTTTTACTTTCCCGCCTTCTGGATTACGCCCTGCTTCAGTGGTGTCAATAATTAAAATTCCTTGTCCAGTAAGAGGAGAACTCGTAGAGAAAGATCTGCTGCCGTTAATAATATTTAGACCGAAAAATTCATTAGGATCAAAGTATTCTTCTAATTGTTTTTTAGCAAATGCGGTTAATTTTGCGATGTAACCACCAGGGCTTTGATCTTTAGAATTTCTTTTGAAGTAATTTAAAAATGGCAAATCTGCAAACATAATATTAGTAAGCTTCTGAAAACCATTTATATTCTCAAGGCTTAGCCAAGAATAATTAGGTGTTAAATGCAGTTCAGCATCTTTTTCGGAGATAGCTTCAGTGCTGATGACAGCTGGAGTGAACTGTACGAAACGATCTCGAATAAAATGTGGCTGTTTAAAACCAGGTGGCTCTAAAGAAATAACATTATCATTCACTTCCTTAACGTATGCGAAATCGGTCAGAGTCTCAAAAGATCCAGAGCTGATGATAGAAACAAAGGAAGATTTTTTAAAATTCTGTAATAAACTTGTTTCAGTAAAAGACGTAACATTCTGCAAGTCAAAGCTTTCGACTACAGCTGAGCCATCTAATTTAATCTTTGTCTCATCATCTTCTTCATCTCTCTTATTTAAACTAAATTCATCTCTAAATTCGATGAAGCTATCTCCTTTGACTATGGAGTCCTGCAGGATTGCAGATGCTGATTCTAAACCTTTAATTTTAAAATCTTTAGAACTGAAATCTACCTCGGCATTTGTGGTTAAAGCTGCTGATATCTGAGGAACAGTACGTCTTACTATCGCAGATTCCTTATAGGTAATGCCATTTACGGTAGCGATAGATTCTAGAAGCCATACAGTTTCTAGATCCGAGTTAATTAAATTGAAAGTTCTTTTCAGGGTAGGGCTGCCAGCTGCGTTAGGTTGAGCATTATTGTCAGAATTACCTGGTCTTCCAGCCTGCTCATCATCTTCGAAATCTGGATCAAAAGCCCAAGGCAAGTTAGAGAGAGAGTTTGCTTGTAATAGAGTTAACTGGGTTGAAAATATTCCAGTATTGGGTTCAAGATCATTTTCACTATTAGGTTTAGCTTTTACATTTATTGCCCAGGAATTACTTTGACCACCTTTATTAAAGATACTAATAGTAAAAGGGTTATTTAATGGTAGGTTTCGTGCACTAAGATTCAGTAGAATTTCAGTATCGCTAAAGCTTAAGATATCGAATTGAAGACCACTTGCTTCTGAAGCAATAATCGGTGCTTCACCATCATGGCTGAGATTTTTACCTTTAATTTTTACAGCACTTAATTTATCGTTATCATAAATTTCAACTAATTGAGCTAACTGCTTATTTTCATCTTGAGTATAAATGTCGTAAATTTGTGGCGCATCATGCTGTGAACTTTTATCTGGAAGCACGTAAAAATTACTTTTTTTACCTGAGAGATTTAAATTATAGGTTCCAGGTTTAGCTTTTTCATTAATAGCTAAGGTTAAAGAGTCAGCTGATTGAGCTTTTTTTACTATTTCGAGATCTGGAGTGGTAAATTTAGCTGAACTAAGATCTAAATTCTCTCCATCTACCAGTATGTCTACTATCTCACTTGCATAGGCATAGTTTGGATTAATGGATCTTAAGACAGGTTTAGATTTAAGAGAAAAATCTAGATCTGGTCCACCAAAGTATTCTTGAAGAATATTTTTTTGTTTGAAATTTACTTTAACTTTATCTGCGATTTTAATTTTCAGGCCAGGTTTGAAATGAGAATATTTAGGGATTTTTATAATACCTAAATACTGAATATTAACTTCGGGTAACGGTAAATATAATTCTTCAATACTAGGAGTAGGAGCTGTTCCTAATGTTGATTCGGGAAGATTCGCTCTCTCTGCTTTATCTTGTGCGAGAATTTCATTATAGCGGTCTTGGTTAATTATGTCTCCAGCTTGGATATTTACGAAAAATAATTCATCATCGAAATAGTTTAAATACCGCGGCTGAATCTCTAGGATTGAATCTTGTAAATCCTCTTCCTCTTCTTCGTCTTCTTCCTCACCCTCATCATTTGCAGGACTTTGATTTTCATCAGCGAAGTCTTCATCATCACTATCTGCTGATTCATCAAGTACATCTGAATCTGGTAACGTGCGGGTGTTGAGCATTGCTAAAGCCTTTTGGTTAGCTGATTCTGCAAGATATTTGGCTTGAAGAGAGTAAAGTGATTTCACACTAAATTCATTATTACGTTTACCAAAATAATAAAGAACTGAAAAAAGAGCAGCAAAAAATATAGCTACAAAAAGAGCATAACTAAGAGTAAATCCTTGATCTAGTCTGCGCACTATTTCGTAAAACGCCCTTATTGCTTAGAGAGGCAGAAGTATAACCACTCTTGAAACTTTACTGGTTCATCCTCCATTAAAGCATGCGATGACCACTTAAACAATTCGAAATTTGAATTTTTAGTCTTTTCATGAAGAGCGTATATTAAATGTGCTGGTGAAACGAAATCAAATCTACCAGCAGCGAAAAATATTTTCTGTTTTAGGCGAGGTACTTTTCTAAAGGAATTCCAGCTTTTAACATGCTTAAATATTTCGCGTAGTACTTGAGCATCGGTAGTTATCGAAGATTTATAGCGTGGTCTTAAAGGAGTCTTTTTAAAAAAATCTAAATGAGCTTGTATAAAATAAAGTGGCTTGCCGAGCAGTGCTCCAAGAAAAAATTTAATCGGTAAAATCAATTTAGCTGGCAGGCAGATTAAAACTAGCCTGCTTACTAAATCAGGATAGCGCTCTGCAAGATAAATAGCGACTAAACCACCAAAGCTATGAGTAACGATAGTGATCGGGCCTGTTATGTTTAAATGTTTTAATGTCTCTATAGTATCGTGTACGTGTGTGTCTATGTCTAAACGTACTTTTTCTGAAGGCTGTATTAAGTTCTGTGTATCACCGTGTCCGCGTAAATCAAAAGCTAGGCAGTGAAAGCCTCTAGAAGCGATGAAGTTGAGTTCATTTAGCCACACACTAGCATCGCTAGCACTACCATGAATGAAAAGCACTGTGTGATTCTTTCTCTCGCCTCTTTCGTAGTAGTGTAAAATCATCCTAAATTAATCTTGGCACTGTTGCCAAACTCCAATTTCTGCGTTTTCGTCATCCTCTGCCGTGCTTCCTTAAAATATATATTTCCCGATAACGTTATGATATTAAACTCTTATTATGGGAAAGTCTATACAAGGAGCGATTTTCATCTCCAAGGAATCTATGTTGCTGGCAAATAAAGCCAAATCTATTACTGAGTGCTTTGGGATTGACTTTAGTCAATCTAGATTTATTAATGCAGAAGATTCTGGCTCTTGGTTTTATCCTCAATATGGTATAGATAAGCTGCTTAGTTCCTTTTGGGGAATTAAGACGAGGTCGCGTTTAATTGCCGTTAGTAAAAACGTAAATGATGAAGAGTGGAGAGGTTTAGTTTCCGAATGGGATAGTTATACGGCTTCCCCAGGGCATTTCAGGCTGAGTAAAAAACTTGTTTTTAACTTACTTCGATATGCACTTGGTTTTAGAAAAGATGATTTTAATTTAGCTCAATTAAGTGAATTAGAGCTGAAAATTTTCGAGAGTTTTTTCCTGGAAATGGAAAAGCACTGGAAGAATCAGTGGCGTATTAGTGATCCTAACTCTTCTGGTGCGAATGACTTTTTAATTTGGGTAATTGAGTTTGAAAACGGTGATACTGCTAATTTAGCGATAAGTGTTCCTCCAGGATTAAGACCTAAAGAATATTTAGATTCAGCTGATTATCAAGTAGATCTTAATCATTTAATTAACGAATTAGATTTTCGAGTTCCAATGGATATAGTGGTGGGTAAAACCAAACTTAATCTATCTGACCTCAAGAATTTAGAGGAAGATGACATCGTTTTTTTAGAGCGAAGCTCAATCGATAAGATGTGGTGGGAGAGAAATGACTTTGAAAATCTATATATAAATATTGATTTGCCTTCCCGTGATGATGAGGAATGGGTAGATTTATATTATGATGATATTGAAGTACCAAGCATGCAAAATAATAACTCACTAAGTGATGATACGGATCTTTTAACAGATCTTAATATTGAGCTTACTGCTCAATTTAAATCAGTTAATTTACCTTTAAAAAAGATAATGGAGCTTAAGGATGGTGGAGTGATTCCTCTTGGGCTTCTTTTAGATAGTGAGCTTATTTTAATAGCGGCTGGTAATAAGATAGTCGCGAAGGGTGAATTAATAGTTTTAGGAAATCAGTTTGGTTTAAAGATTAAAAATACCAGAATTAAATCTGATAGAGTCGGAAACTCTTCTTCTGATGGGTTTACTCAGTCTTCACCGAAACATACGCCTAGTCAAAGTCAAGCTACAAGACCAGCTCCGCAACAGATGAGACAAGTTCCTCAAGCTGCTAAAGAAGAGCGCTTTGTGGAAATTGATGAAGAAGCTTTACTGCAAAAAGAATTAGAGGAAGTGGGTTTAGACCCAGATGAATTAGATGAACTTGGTGAACTTTACTAAGGAGTCAAGTTCTTGAGGTTTCATTTTATTTATAGATTTTATAAATTGGTTTTTATAACAGTTTTACTACTTGGTAGTATTTTGTTGAATAGCTGTAGTCGTTTTACTTTTAACAATCAAGTTCTAAAACTTAATTTAGCTTATTCAGAGGAGCAAGCTAGTTTAGTCAAGGAAATTATAAAAATTAATGAACAGGATAAAAGATTTCGAAATATAAATTTGATAAAAGTAGAACAGAGTAAGGCTATTAAGCTTCTTAAGACTAATTCGATCGATGCTTATTTAGGAACCATTCTAGATGAGAGTTCTGAACTCTATTTAAGTAAGAATCTTATTGCTAAAGATGGGATTGTAATAATTGTAAATCCACGAAACCCTGTTAAAAACATAAATCTAGATACCTTATCTCGGATTTTTCTAAAAAATGTTAATAACTGGAAGTTCTTGGGTCTAGAAGATCAGCCAATTATTTTTATTAATAAAAATAATACTAATGAAAAGCGATTATTTCTTGAAAGTTTTTTCAAGAAACCACTGAGCCAAAATTCAACTAATCAATTTGAAGTAAATAATGATAGTGAAGCTATAGATTTAGTCCAGCAATATGAACACAGTATTTCATATATAAGTTTTTCTTCGATTACAAATCGTGTGAATACCGTTCATGTAGATCATATCGCTCCAACTCAATTAAATATTAGTTCTGGAGCCTTTCCGATTTATAAGCCTATATCAATTTATGAGTCTGATAAACTTTTAACTCAAGCTAAGAAGAGAGCTTTGATAGAAGATTTATTAAATTACCTTTGGTCAGCAGATGCTATACCAGTTATTAAGTCGGCAGGTTTCATTCCTCTTTCTGCAGCTGAAATTGAAGTGATCAAATATGAAAGCTTACCAGTAACGCTTGGTGTCTCAGCGCCACTCTCCGGTCCATATGCTGAATTAGGGAGGGCTATAGTGAGCGGCACTAAAATGGCAGTTCTCGAGGCGAATGAAAAAAAACTCAAAAATCATAAGAAAATAGAATTGATAATTTGTGATGATAAGGCAGAAGTGAGCAAGGGGCTTGATTGTGCAAATATATTTATCAAGAATAAGGTCTTGGGCGTAGTTGGACACTTAAATTCATTAATATCCATAGAGACTTCTAAGCTTTATATAGATAATAATATTATCCAAATTAGCCCAGGCTCTTCTCATCCTTGGCTTACAGAAACTGAGGAGGCTAAAGGTAAAGTTTTTAGAACTATTAATATAGATGAAAATCAAGCAGAGAAAATAGCAAGTGCGATTTCAAAATTAGAAAATCAAAAGAAGGATAATATATTAGTTTTACACAATGGAACTATATATGGTTCTCATCTAGCAACACTTATAGAGAACTTTATTTTTAGATACTTAGGAAAAGATGTCATAGTACAGAGTAAAAGCTTTAATATCAATGACTCAAGATACCATTTGCAGTTAAAGACTAATGTTCCAGATATTATAGTTTTTATCGGTGAATATGCTGATGCAGCTCAGGCATTAGTCGATTTAGCTTTAGACAATAAATCAGATATAACTTTTTTTGGAGCTGACGGAAATTTTAGTAACCGCTTTATTGATCTAGCGGGTTTAAGAGCAGAAGGGGCTTATATTATAGGCTGTGATTTAGATCAAGCATCAGCAAGTTATAAATCTTTTGAGAAGCGTTATTGGGAACTGTTTCGTTCAGGCATAAGTTCATTTTCCATTTATAGTTATGATGCTAGTAGAATTTTAATTAATGCGATTCAAATATTAAATCAAGACGAAACAGGGACGGATAAAAGTCTAGGTGAAATTATTGGTGAGAGTAAAACTGATAGTTACTGTGGTGAAATTAGTTTTAATGAAAAAGGAGACCCGAAGCAGTCTCGCTTAGCAGTTTTTAAAGTTGAGAATGGTAAGTTTGTTAAAACTAATCTTTAGGAAATTGGTGAAAAATTTTATTTTCATCACGGACTGTCAGGTGAAAAATGCTTCAAGAGAGGCTTCTTTAGTCTGAAATAGTTTAAATTTATCATCAATAATTTCTTTTAAAGTCTGGGTTACTTTTGGACCTATTGAGTGAAATTCTAAAACCTCACGATAATTATCTAGGTTAATCTGTCCGTCTATAATTTCGAAAAAATTCCTTACGCACTGGGAGCTAGTAAAGGTGAGCTTTACCGTATCTTGGCACTGTTGCGGAACTCCAGTTTTTGTGTTTTCTCTGACGGAGCGAAGGGTTTCATCTAAGAGTCTTTTGAAATCATTAAGTACTTTAGAAGGAGTCTCTGGCTTGATCGTTTTATAAGCATCTACCTGAGTTACTTTCACTGTGCCAAGGCTCTCTAATTCTTTTATTAATAAATCATCAGCTATGCTAGTGCGAGGAATTAAAAGATTGATGGGTTCTAAAACATTGCCAGTTGAAGCTATATCTCTTAAAAACTCTCTTGAGAAAACTTCAGAGTTAAACTCGCTCGGGCAGAAATTTACTGGGAAATTTATTTCTTGTTTTATAAATTTTTCAGTCGCTGAACCAATTACAGCTATCTTTAAATGTGCAGCTAAATGAAAAAAGTGAGCACCTATTTCTAATAAGTGGTTAAAAAAGCTTTCTGCGGCTCTGCGACTTAAAAATATTAGCCAATCAAACTCATGATTACGCCTAATCGCCGCATCTAAAGCTGTGTAGTTATCATCTGGAGCTGTAAAAGATAAACAAGGAAAGAAGAAATAATCACTAATTCCTTTAGCTTCAAGGATTTTTACGAACTCGGGTGAGTCCTCTTTTGCTCTAGTTATAACTACAGTCACAAAAATCATCCTAGCAAGGAAAAGAGCTGCTATGCATTTAACTTCCTAATTTGTAACCAAAACCTCTAACCGTTTGAATAATTTTAGGATGATTAGCATCCTGCTCAAGCTTTTGTCTTAGCCAGCAGATATGAACATCGACTGTTTTGGTATCACCCTCGAAATCTAATCCCCAAACCTTCTCGATCAGGTCATCTCTAGAATAAATACGTTTAGGATTTTCCATAAATAATCTCAGCATGGAAAATTCTCTTGGTGAAAGGTTTATCTCTTTATCCTTCAGCCATATTCTGTGACTTAAAAGGTCTATAATTATGTCACCAAAACGGATTCGTTTGGGCTTAGCTGCTGAAGTTTGTTGAGATCTTCTTAAAGCAGAATTAATTCTAGCTATAAGCTCATCCCAGTTAAAAGGTTTAGTTACGTAATCATCAGCACCATTCTCTAAGCCTTCGACTATCTCCTCTTTAGCACTTTTACCAGTAACCATAATTACTGGTATGAAATTTTGAGAACTTCTGATCTTCTTTAAAACATCTATTCCAGCTAGATCGGGCATGCTCCAGTCTAAAAGAATAATATCTGGTTCCTCTCTTTCGTACATTCCTAAAGCTTCTACGCCATTATAAGCGGTACAAACTTCAAAGCCATTCTCCTTTAAAGAATATGCCATAGGATCTATAAGATTGACTTCGTCATCTACAAGTAAAATTTTGTAGGCCATAATATATCCTTAATATACCCCATTATTAAGAAGTCTTAAATAAAGAGGGGTGTATAATTTTATATTTTTTTAAATACTTAGGACTATTGAGACTTGTCTTGCATGTTCAGTATAGCTGGAAATTACTTCTAGTACACTGGGGTCAGTAAACTCTGCTCACATTTATTATAAATAGCAGAGCCAATCTCCGTAGTATTAGCCTTGCCACCAAGGTCTGGAGTTAAAAACCCTTCTGTGACAACTTCCTCTACAGCTTTATCTATAATCTGAGCTTCTTTTTCTTTATCTAAGCTGTATCTAAGCATCATGGAAAGAGAAAGAATCATGGCGATAGGATTAGCTAGCCCTTTCCCCATAATATCTGGAGCTGAGCCATGTACTGGCTCATAGAGACCTATTTCACCACCAAGAGATGCGCTTGGCAGTAAGCCTATGCTACCCGTAAGCATGCTAGCCTCATCTGAAAGAATGTCCCCGAAAAGATTAGAAGTTACTATAACGTCGAACTGTTTAGGATTACGCACTAACTGCATCGCTGCATTATCTACGTACATATGCGAAAGCTCTACTTCTGGATAAGCCTTAGAAACCTTGATTACAGTATCACGCCAAAGCTGAGACACATCAAGTACATTAGATTTATCTACAGAACACAGTCTCTTTCCTCTTTTCATCGCAAACTCAAAGGCGACTTTAGCGATTCTCTCTATTTCATATTTTTCATAGACCATGGTGTTAAGTGCTCTAGTACCATCGTTCATGGCCGGTTTACCGAAATAAATACCACCGGTTAGCTCACGCACTACGACTAAATCTACGCCACTTACTATTTCAGACTTTAATGAAGATAAATCTGCTAAAGCCGGATAGACGAAAGCTGGTCTAATATTAGCGAAGGCTCCTAAAAATTTTCTTAAACCAAGTAAACCAGTTTCTGGTCTAAGTTCACGCGCTAGATTATCATACTGCGGAGCCCCAATCGCTGACATCAATACAGCAGCCACATCTTTAAGTTTTCCTTGGCTCTCTACAGGAAAAGGATTATTATATTTATCAATAGCTTTACCACCTAAATCTACGCTGATAAGCTCATACTCTGGAATTAAAAGCTGTATCAGCTTTTTAGCCTCAGACATAATCTCTGGACCTATTCCATCTCCTTCGATGATGGCGATTTTTTTACTTAAATTCTTCATTTGAGTTATTTTAGCAAGAGATTAATCCTACTGCTGCTCGCGAACTCCAATCTCTGTATTTTTGCGAGCCGTGCGATATAGTATTTCGCCTTCCGGCTCAATAGGTCTTGACGAATCGAGTGTCTAGCCTTTAAAATTACGGATAATCACGGGTTTTATTACATAGAGGTAATAGGTATATTCTGGAATCTGATATATGTTTTTAAAATTACCGATTATAGGCTCAGCTAAGCCACCTAAAACAGAGTTAACTAATCCTCGGCTTGAAAAAACAGAATCTCCTAGTGAGACTTCGGGCTCAGATGAGTTAAATGAAGGCTCCACGAAAACCTCCACGAAAATCTCCGAAAAACAAGAAATCCTTTCCAGAAAAGGACTTCAAGAATTATCCAAAAATCCAGATCATGAAGCTGGAGATAATGCTGTTTCTGATAAAGCTTTAAAATTTACGGAAATACCTAAGCCTTTACAAGATTTTTTGATAAAAAATCTTCGGATAAATACCTCAGAGCTTCAAAATAAAATGATCATCACTCAGCCATCTAAAATAAATACTGATGGTGATTTAACTTCACAGTTCATAATTAAATTAGCACCAGAAACTGCAGCAAAGCTTCTCAAAAAAGGGCCTTTACACTTTTTAAGTAAATTAAATCCTTTTAGAAATAAAAGTCTTGATAAAGCAGAATTAAGTAAGCTCGCAGAGCAAATACACACAAATACTATTCCTAAAGTTAATCATGAAATAGCTACTGGTAAGGTAACTGTACAGCTTTTAGTTAATTTTGATGAAAATACAAAGAAGGCTGAAATTGGCGGACTTGCTCTTAGCCATTGTCCAGTAGATTTTATTCATGAGCATCCTAAAACTTTAAAAATCATAGAGCATTTAAAAAAAGATTTACCTAAGCTAGAGAAAAAACTTTTAAATGATAAAGGCTTAGAACCTAAGTCTAAAGAGCTTATAGAAAGGAGCTTAGCTGATTTAAATAGTTTCGTGAATCTAAATCCCAGAGCACAAGGTAAAGAAATAGCTGCTCATGCTAAAGGCTTTATAGTGCTTGAACATGCTGCTAGAACAGACAAGGAGACAAAGCTAGGAGATATAAATCATGGCGGTGAGATAGATGTTACGAACTTTGCAGGGAATCTTATGAAAGGAGATGGAAATTGGGTAATATCTATGCCTGGTCAAAAAATATCTATGCCTGATCAAAATCCAAATCTAAAGACCGATTCTCTTCCATGGTTAGGAATTAATCCACAGAACCCGAAAAAAATAATAGAAGGAAAGCACTCCTTTGTCAGTAGATTTCCATATATAGATCCACGTATTGCACTGCTCAGTTCGATTTCAGAGATGCTCTTTCATGGTAAGCATCTATCTGAAAAGCAGATCAAGGAGGTTTTAATCGCAAATGTGGAGAGTACTATTAAATACAATCTAGAAAACGAAGCTAAAATAACTAATGCTAGATAGGGTAGCGATTTTTAATTATTTAATTGATGTTGAAAAGGTTCCTAGTGAAAGCATTGGCATTATGGCTCATTCACTTGGCTGTGCTGTAGCCTTAGAAGGTCTAGTAGCAAGATATAAAGAAAAAAATGCTCAAGAGCAATATGGAAATATAACTTTAGTATCGCCTTAACACTACACCAGCTTCTTTAAATATTATTCCAAATGCTTCTCACAATGATGTATTTAGTAAATGCTCGTACAGCTCTAGACCTCAACCACACCAAGATGCTTCATAATAGTTTTAGCTAGTTTTTTTGGATTATGACGAACCAGATTTCCTTTATTTAAAAGGTTTGCCGAAATTACTTTTACTCCTAATTTTTTAAGTTCTGCTAAATCTACTTCTACAGGATACTGACCGTCAGCCTTATATTTAGCTAATTGATTTTTATCTGGCTCTGCGTTGTTCACCACTACATAATCTATAATTTTTTGACCTTGTTCAGTATGATCTAAAATGGCTTTTACATGATCTGATACTGAATAATTATTCGTTTCACCGGGTTGTGTCATCACATTACAGATGTAAACCTTAGGTGCTTTAGACTTATCTATCGCCTGTAAAAGATCAGGTACTAATAAATTTGGTATGACCGATGTATAAAGGCTTCCAGGTCCTAAGATAATTAATTCTGCAAGCTTAATCGCTTCTATAACTTGAGGCAAAACTGGTGGAATCGGTTCTTCACAGAAAATTTTCTTAATTTTTCCATTAGCTTTAGGGATTTTAGATTCACCGCGAACTATAGAATTATCTGCCATTTTAGCGACTAAAGACATCGGTATGTTACTTACAGGTAAGACTATCCCACGGGTTTTTAAAATATTACATGCCTGTCTAACAGCGTCAGCCATATTTCCAGTGCCACCTAACTCTACTAAAGCGGTCAGGAAGAGGTTTCCGAAACTATGGTTTCTGAGTGAATCTGTTGCTTCATTATCAAAGCGATACTGGAAGAGTTTGGTAATGACTTCTTCATCGTGAGCTAAAGCGGCTATGCAGTTGCGCATATCACCAGGAGGAACTATGTTCATTGACTCACGCAGTTGCCCACTGCTACCACCATCATCGGCTACTGTGACTACAGCTGTGATGTTGCTGCTATATTCTTTAAGACCACGCAGCATATTAGAAAGGCCAGTTCCACCACCAATGGCTAAAACTTTTAAGCCTCTGCCTTGCATTTGATATCTATCTAAAGCTTCTAGCATAGAACTCTCATCTGGAGCGATAAGCGAGAAGATCTGCTTATTTGCTCTAAAGAGAGCATATAGAAGTAAAACTGCTCCAAGTGAAATAGCGATAATGCCACTGGTAGTGGGGGGAATACGATCAGCTATGAATGAAAGTATATCCCAGAGAAGATTATAGATTATCGTGACTGGGCGAGCTTTAAGTATTAAAGCTAAGCCAAATACAATAACCAGAAAGCCAAGACAAGTATAAAGAAGCCACCTTCTAAAACCAGGGAAATAAAGTTTTCGCAGTAATTTAGCCAATTCTCTCCTAGATACTCTTAATTCCCTGATAACGAGGCAAATCTATGTGTTCCACCTCAAAATCAATTTTTTTGCCTGTTTCTAAACTAAGTTCTCTATCTTTAAAGGTATTTTGGATATTAGTGAAAATACTTTGGGCAAAATAGACGGAACGATGCTTTCCGCCAGTACACCTGAAAGCGAAGGTAATATCCTCGACGTCAGATCTGGAACCATTTCTCAGAGCATCTTCTATAAAATCTTTAATTAAATCCTCTATTTTAGAAATTCTTTGTTGAATATCTGGGTTTTTATTAAAAAAATCAATAATGCCTTCTTCCAAACCATGTAGAGGCCTAAGCTCTTCGATCCAGAAGGGATTATCTAAATCTCGTAAATTAAATAAAAAATCATGAACTGGAGCCTTTTCCCCAACTGCTTCATAATATTTGAATCCATAAGAAATAAAGCGAAATTTCAAGTAAGTGTTTAACCTTTTACTATCAATATAACAAGAAGAGTCGATACTGTATTAGATTCCTAGAAAAAT
Source organism: Candidatus Melainabacteria bacterium (assembly GCA_005110385.1). Classification (GTDB taxonomy): domain Bacteria; phylum Cyanobacteriota; class Vampirovibrionia; order LMEP-6097; family LMEP-6097; genus LMEP-6097. The sequence goes on from DUDT01000008.1 coordinate 14,834, forward strand.
TTAAAAATTTCTGGAAATTTAATTAGTTGCCCTAGACTCTTTTAAAATAAAGTTATCAGTAAAATCACTAAACTGTTAGAGAGATTAATTAAATGATTCTAAGCTATACCTTATGGTATCTCATAGGCAAAACCAGAGGCAGCTTGGCTTTGAGAAGGAAACTTTAGTGGTAAATTACCTTGAAAAATCAGGCTATGAAATCCTTACAAGAAATTGGTATAACTCAAATCGTGGTGAATTAGATATTATAGCTATAGATCCAGAAAGGTTTAATGAAGAGTATCTTGTTTTTATAGAAGTTAAATATCGGAAGGACTCTATTGATTACAGCTTAAATGCTTTATCTAAAACTAAACAGAGCCAGCTAAAAAAACTTGCCCAATACTATTGTAAAAAAGAGAATATAAATCCTCTGAATATAAATATCAGCTTTGATTTTATAGCTCTGAATGATGGACAGATTGAACATATTAAAAATATTTTTAGTTATTTTCATTGAGATATTCTTCATGGCGCAGCTAACGTAGCGCCAGTATCTCGATTATTTGTTGGAATTGCTAGGGCTGTGTTTAAAAAATCTAAAAAAGCTTGAAGATTGCTTCTGTAAGTACTAGCTGGTCTGCCGTCCGCTAAAGGACCAGTATTTAAAGTATTCGTAATCCATCCGAATAGTGAACTTCCTGCTGTAATGAATCCAGAACTCATACTTAATATATTACTTTAGATTTTGACATAAATTCTTAGTCATAAGAATTTTAGGTTTAAAGACTATCTTTATATCGTGATGCAGAGGGTCTAGATCATTATCGACATGATCAAAATATTCGATCATGTCGGCGATCAATCTTTTAATATTAATGGGCTTAGTTAAACTACTAAAGGGCAAAAGTTTTTTAATCGCAGAGCGGTAAATTCTTTTAGCTCCGTCTTTTTTATTTTGTTTAATAAGCTCAAAAACAGCACAAGTCTGCAATAAGGCTTGATAAAAATACTTACGATTACATGACTGGGAGCTCTTCCAGAGTTCGTGGAGTATATTATAAGCTTGATTAAATTTCTGTTTATTAAAATTCTCTACTGCTTTAGAAAAATCTAATTCCAAGATCTCTCTACGAAAAAGATTCTTTAGCATAAGACTATTGTGATTAATAAATTCTTTAAACTGCATAACTGAGAAACTTTCTCAATTAATATCTTAGCATTTATTAAGAAATTATGGATTTTATTAATGTTTTTTACGACGAAAACGCAGAAATTGGAGTTCGGCAACAGTGCCAAGATCTAGTTTAAAGCTTAACTGAAACTATACTTATATTATTTTGGTTAGCGTAAGCGATAGCTTCCTTCTGGTTTACAAAGAAGGTTTCATTAGCCTCGAAAGCGATAAAACCATTTTTTTGAATAGATTTAACCGTGCCTAATCCTATGGTAGGAACGTCAAAACGCTGGTCTTGATTAGGTTTCGCTACTTTGCATACGAAGATATCTTTATTCTTATCCCAAAAAGTTTTTAATCTTTTAGCACGCTGAATGCACTTATCAGTGCCTTCTATCGCTTCTATCGCATAAATACTACGATTCGAGACTATCGCTGTCTGACCTATATCTTCAGCGGCGATGCTTTTAGCTATTTTAAGACCATAATTAATTTCTTCCCACTCATCTTTACTAGGACTGCGTTTCGTGAAGATCTGTGCTGCTGGGAATAAGGAACGTAAATATTTAGTCTGATCTAATATCTCTAAATCATGCTCCTGCTCAAGGTATTTAGCGAGTCTTAGCTGAATAGAATCATCACTGAAATCATTAAATTCCTTTAGGCGACTGAGAAGTTTTAAATCTAATTTATGGAGGTTTTTAAAAAAATCTAATTTAAGGACTTTCCCGATAAAGAGAATTTTTTTTACTTCTAGTTTTTTAGCGAGATCTAAAGCCTTTAATATCTCTACAGGGCTATATTTATAGGTCTCATATTCATCTTTAAGAATTTTATAAGTAGAATCCGTTAGGGCACAGCATATGACATGGAAGCCTTTCTCTGTAAGTGCTTTAGCTGCTAGGTGGGGGAGCTCGCCGTAGCCTGCGACTAAGCCGACTTTTTCTTTGTTGGGGTTATTGAGGTTCATGATTGTTGTGAATTTCCCTTCTTTGTTAAACACAAGATTCTCCCTGTATCGGAATCTCCGAATCCTCAATCTCAAACCATTTTAAAACACTAGCTCCAATATCCGCGAAGCTATTTCTAGTACCTAAATCTTTAGGAATCAAACCCTGAGTGTAAAGTAGTAATGGCACATATTCACGAGTGTGATCAGTACCAGCTGCTGTCGGGTCACAGCCATGATCTGCCGAAATTAATAAAAGATCATCTTCTGTAAGTAGTTCTAAGATTTTAGTGAGCCTGATATCTATATCCTCTAATGCTTGAGCGAAGCCGTCTGAGTCTCGTCTATGACCATAATTAGCATCAGTTTCGACTAAATTTATAAAGAGTAATTCTTTTTCGCTATTTAGGATTTGATCTATATTCTCTACTCCCTTTCCTGAAAAGGAACTTGAGCGTATTAACTCAGATTCATGGCTCGTGTAATTTCCTTTAAGAATATCAGTCAGCTTTTCTAAGCCATCTATATTATTTTTAGTATGAATATTAAAAGGCACTCCCACACCAGCGAATATATCTTGGATTTTACCGAAACCGATTACTGGAATATCTTTTTCCGCGAGCGTCTCTAAAATGCTTTTACCATGAGGTAATACAGCATAGTCATGCCTTTTATCATTCTGTCTAATGAATTTAAGCTCACTATTTTTATCTGGATTATCAGTAAATGGTCTAGCAATGATTCTAGCCACCTCATGTTCACCACGCATTATTTCTCTTGCTGCTTTGCACCACTGATAGAGAGTCTCTAAAGGAACTACAGAGCTGTGCGCGGCTATCTGTAAGACTGAGTCTGCACTGGTGTAGATTATAGGGTAGCCAGTTTTAATATGCTCTTCGCCATAGTCTTTTAAAAGCTCAGTGCCACTATAAGGCAGATTACAGAGTATCCCCTTAACATTAAAGGCAGTTTTTAGTTTTTCGATAATTTCAGGCGGAAAGCCATTCGGGTAGTAAGGGAAGGCGTTAGTCGTTTTGATGCAGGCCATTTCCCAGTGACCAGTTATGGTATCTTTAGCTTTATTTAGCTCTGCCATTTTCCCGAAACTAGCTATGGGCTGGGCTTCTGGGCTAAAGCCCTCTAGAGGGCTGATATTTCCTAGACCGAGTTTCCTTAAAGTAGGAATATTAATTCCTCTTTCAGATTTTAAACAGTGTAAAACAGTACTAGTAAAGGTGTTCGATTCTTTTTCTTCATCAAATTCTTTAAAATCTGGCATTGAACCAATGCCTAGTGCGTCAATAATAAAAATAATTGCTCTTTTCTTAAGCTTTTTCATAGGTTTTTCTACTGGTTATATTTTAGCAGCCTATGATACTATAGTTTCTCTGGACGGGCCTTTAGCTCAGTTGGTTAGAGCGCACGCTTGATAAGCGTGAGGTCCCGTGTTCAAGTCACGGAAGGCCCACCATATTTTTTTTCACTAAATTATGAGACTGCTCGTAAGCGTACAAGCTCAAGGATGGGGAGAACGAAAACGCAGAAATTGAAGACTGCGAGTAGTCCTATTATTGGGCTACTGTGATCATGGTCTATAATAAGATCATTCTCCTTACTTATTTAGAAAATCTTATTAAATGCTAATTATCTCCGATGAATTAATTGAAAACTCACGCTTTGCTTATATAGTCTTTGAGACTGTTCAGAGTTCAGATTCTATTGAGCTAGAGTTCGCTAACCCTGCGGCTAGAAAGCTGTTAAATTTTGAACGCTTAAATAATTCTTCCTTAACTTATTTAGCTGATTCTAATCCCTCTATAAAGCAGCTTGAGCAGCTTTTAGATAAATTTAAAACATCTGAATCTGGCTATAAAAGATATACAGTAAGGCTCGCTGGTGATTTTTATACCACTCATTTCACCCAGCTTTCACATAAACGTGTGCTTTTAGAGATGGTAAAAGAGTTTGAGCATGATTTAAGCGAGACGACGCATGAACTTAAAAGACCTATACAAAATATAAAAACTTTGACTGAGACGCTTTTGCGTGGCGCTAAGGATGATGCTTTGATGTGCAGTAAGTTTTTGAATAGTATTAATGATGAAGTAGATCGTCTAGGTGATATGGTGCAGAATTTACTTAAATTAAGTTCTATTGATACTGTCGAGGGAACGGTTTTTTTCGCAAATGTAAATTTGAAAGACATTACTTTAAATGAACTTGAAAATATAAAAGAGAAAGCTGAGCTTAATGCTCTTAAGCTAGATTTTAATTGTAATAAATCTGTAAACCTTCTCTGTGATAAGGATTTAGCTACTCATTTAATCGCTAATCTGTTAGATAATGCGGTGAAATATAATGTAGAAGAAGGTTCTATTATTATAAATTTAGATGATAAGACTTTAAGAATTATTAATACTACTAATGCTTTAAAAGAGACTGATTTAACTAAGCTCTTTAATAAGTTTTATCGCAGCCAAAACTCTAATGGTATTAAAGGCAGTGGTTTAGGGCTGGCTATAGTGCAGAAGATTGTGGATGTCCATGGTTGGAAGCTTTCAGCTAATTTGTTAGATGAGACTCAGTTAGAAATGATTGTTAATTTTCAAGTGTAGTTTTATTTTCTTTTTCATGTGTTGTGCTTGTGTTTTCGAATCTTGAAATGGTGTGTTCTATATTATTGTTCTTAATGATAATTACGTCCTAATGCTGTAAGTCCGATAATATTTTCTTTTTTGATGCCTTTATTTATCAAGATTTTTCCTAACTCATTAATGGTAGTTCCTGTAGTTACTATGTCATCTATAATTAATATTTTATTGCACTGCTTGCGAACTCCAATTTCTGCGTTTTCATTAATTCTAAAGGCATCCTCTAATTCATGCTTCCTTTCTGAGGCTGATTTATCATGTAATTTTTTTGTATTTTTTACACGATAAAAAAGTTCTGAAATAAATTTGATATTTTGCTTAAAACGGAGTGGGGTAGCAGTTTTTAAAAGCTGATAAAAATATTTCGCTAATAGTAAGGCTTGATTGTATTTTCGATCTGGAAAGCAAGGCACACAGCAGATAATTAGAGAGCATTTTTTCCACTGTTGCTGAATCCCAAACTCTGCATTTTTGTCGTCATCTTTTTCATTTCCACTAGCCATAAAAACAGTTCTGTAAAAGCTTTCTAAATATTTACTGAAAAGAAAACAGAGTTCTGGTTTCTTATATTTAAAATCAAGCATCTGTTCTCGATTGAATTTTAGCTGCTCTTCTACGTCTAAGGCATTCTCCAACAGTACTTCTTCGATAAGTGATTCTTGATATAGGCTAGAGAAATAAATTTTTATGCCATTATCGCTAATTTTAAGTCCAGTATTTTCAGTAAGTAGTGAGTTTTCTAAACAGTTCTTGCAGATTATATCTTGAGTATTATCTATGAATTTTTGATTACATCTACGGCAGATACAAGAGCTGAAAAGATTTAAGAATCTGTGACAGATTAATTTTAGATCTAGTTTAAGTTCAAGTACATAATTAGACATTAGGTTTTTGAGTATAAGGTAGTTTTATTGATCAGAAAATTTTTATGTGGGTGTTACTTATAAAATAATCCCTACGATGCTTTAATGAAGGAATTTTATTTCTAGTATCCTCTACTAATGCTAAATCTAGCTCCGCCATAATAAATCCAGTCCCAGATTCTTTTTCTGCTATTACTTCTCCCCATGGATTAACGATTAAAGAATGCCCGTAGGTCTCTCTGCCATCTTCATGGCTTCCATTTTGTGCTGCTGCTAAAATAAAGCAACCCGTCTCTATCGCTCTAGCCCTTAGGAGTGTGTGCCAGTGTGCTTTTCCAGTAGGAACTGTAAAAGCTGCTGGAACGCTTATAATTTCAGCACCATTTAAGGCTAGATCCCTAAATAATTCTGGAAATCTTAGATCGTAACAAATACTTAAGCCTAAATTATATGCTTCTGTCTCAATGATAACCGCTTTATCCCCAGCTTGAAAATTTTTAGACTCTTTGTAAACCTCTCTAGTTGCTAGTTGTACATCGAACATATGTATTTTATCGTAATGGGCGGCGATTTTGCCATTATGAGTTATAAAGTAACTTCTGTTTGCACATCTTTGTGCAGAAATTTTAATTGGAATAGAGCCGATTACTAGATCCACGTGAAGCTCTGCTGCGAGCTTTGAGAAAATAGCTAAAGAAATATCCTCATTTTCTGTTTTAGCTTTTTCAAATAAACCTTCGCTATTGCGCTCTAGTAAAGTAGTCATTTCTGGCGTAATGATTAATTCAGCACCTTGTTTGGCTGCTTCGGTGATAAGAGATACTACTGATTTGATATTTATTTCTATATTTATAGAGCTGCACATCTGTATACAAGCGGCTTTTATGGTTTTTTTGTTCATTTATTCTTGGTATTCTTGATGTGGATTAAAGATGAATTTTACCATCAAGCTGCCATAATTTAAGCTAAAATCATAAACACCCACTCATTTAAAACCAAAGCTTAAAACCACCTGAGTGTCCCTTACCCATGCTTAGCACCGAAAAATACCACGTGCCACTGCACCTCCATACTGAATTTTCACTCCTAGACGGGGCTAGCAAGATTTCGCATCTCTGTAAAAAAGCTAAAGAGCATAATATGCCAGCTTTAGCTATAACTGACCATGGGACTATGTTCGGGGTTTATACCTTCTACCACGAGGCGAAGAAGCAGGGTATTAAGCCGATTATCGGCTGTGAAGTTTATATAGTTAATGGTGATCACCGTGAAAAAGGGAAACGGACTAAACTTTTTCATTTGGTTTTGCTTGCGAAGAATGATTTAGGCTATAAAAATCTAATTAAGATCTGCTCAGAGGGCTGTATTAATGGTTTTTATTACAAACCGCGTATTTCTAAAGCTTATTTAGAGGAGCATGCAGAGGGCATTATCGCTCTGTCAGCCTGCCTTGGTGGGGAAGTTAATAATAATTTACTTGCTGGTAATTATGAAGCTGCTAAGGCAGCGGCTTTAGAGTATAAAGCTATTTTTAAAGATGACTTTTATTTAGAGATTCAGGATCACCTTTACCCAGAGGATAGAAAAGTAAATCCTCTAATGATAGAACTCGCTCAGGATATAGGAGTGAAGATAGTCGCTACTAATGATAGTCATTATACGAATAAAGAAGATGCTCGCGCCCATGATGCTTTGCTTTGTTTGCAGATGCAGAAATTCGTTTCTGATTTTCCGCGTATGCGTTTTTCTAGTCATGAATATTTAAAGACTGGAGAAGAGATGTTCTCTTTATTTAGAGATCACCTCCCTGAAGAGGTAATCACAGAAGTAGTCTACGACAATACTATGGAGATTTACGAAAAAGTCTCTGATTATGAGTCTTTTGCTCAGCCTAGTATGCATTTGCCAGACCCTGAACTCCCTTCAGGGCATAGCTTTGAAACTTATTTAAAAGAAATTTCTTATGCTGGTGCTTTAGATCGTTTTGGGGAAATTAGTGAAGATGTTAGTTCTAGATTGGATTTAGAGCTGCAAGTCATGGCAGATTCGGGTTTCGCTTCATATTTTATAGTAGTCTGGGATTTTATTCGCTGGGCAAGAGAAAGAAAAATCCCAGTAGGACCTGGGCGTGGTTCTGCTGCGGGTTCTCTTGTGGCTTATGCTTTGGGAATCACTAATATAGACCCACTGAAGTATGGTTTACTTTTCGAGAGATTTTTAAACCCTGAAAGAAAGTCTATGCCCGATATTGATACGGATTTCTGTATAGATAGACGTGAAGAAGTTATTAGCTATGTGCGTGAGAAATATGGTGAGGACTGCGTTTGTCAGATTATTACTTTTAACCGTTTAACCTCCCGTTCGGTAATTAAAGATATGGCCAGAGTTTTAGAATATCCTTATGCTAAAGCTGAGGATTTAGCGAAGATGATACCTGTAGTTAGAGGTAAGCCTAGAACTATAGAGTGGATGCTCGGTAACCATGGGGATTTTAAAAAATATTATGATTCAGATCCTGAAGCGAAGCAGGTTATAGAACTAGCTTTAAAGAATGAAGGTTTAAATAAAACCTACGGCGTTCACGCTGCTGGGGTTATTATCGCAAATAAACCTATTACGGAAGTCATTCCTACTGCTAGATCTAATGATGGCAGTATTATTACGCAGTTTGCGATGGAAGAAGCCGCTAACATGGGTCTTCTGAAGATGGACTTTCTGGGTCTAAGAAACCTTACCATGATTAATAAGGCTCTTGAAATTATTCAAGAAACCAATCCAGATCAGCCTTTAATCGATATAGATAAAGTCAGTATGGATGATGAGGCGACTTTTGATACTATCTGTTCGGGGCATCTTTCGGGTATATTTCAGTTAGAGACTTCTGCTGGAATGAAGCAGGTAGCTAGAGATTTAGCACCGCGTAATATAGAAGATATTTCTGCACTTATCGCTCTTTATCGTCCAGGCCCTTTAGATACGGGGATGATAGATGATTTTATTAATCGTAAATCTGGTAAGCAGGAGATTAAATATGATCATCCATTACTAGAACCTTTACTCAGAAACACTTACGCTACTATCGTTTATCAAGAGCAGATTATGCAGATTACGCAGGTGCTTGGTGGTTTTTCACTTGGAGAAGCAGATCTTTTAAGAAGAGCAATGGGTAAGAAGAAGCCAGAAGTTATTTTGCCTTATAAAGATCGTTTTGTGCAGGGCTGTTTACAGAATAAGCATCCTGAGCCGATTAGCCAGGAGCTTGCCGATAAGCTGTTTGAGCAGATGTTAGCCTTCGCTGAATACTGCTTTAATAAATCTCACTCTACAGCTTATGGTTTTATTACTTACCAGACTGCGTATCTTAAAACGCACTATCCGATTGAGTATCTAACTGCTTTATTTATTTCCTGTGATGGTGATACCGATAAAATTAAATTTTATATAAAAGAAGCTCAGCGATTAAATATTAAGATAGAAGCCCCAGATATTAATAAATCTAGTCTAGATTTTAAAGCAGATTTAGAAAATAGATCTATAGTCTTTGGGCTAAAAGCTGTTAAGGGAGTGGGTACTGTCCCTGCTGAGGATTTAATAAGGGAGCGTAATGAAAACGGCTTTTTTAAAGATTTCTATGATTTTACTAAGCGTATAAACCATAAGTCAGTTAATAAGAAGACTATAGAATCACTGATTCGCTGTGGGGCACTAGATTCATTAAAAGCAGGCCGAAAGGCGATGATAGAGAATGTCGAAGCTTTTATCGATAATGCTAAAAAAGCCCAGTCTAAGCAGAATTCAGGACAGCTCAGTCTTTTTAGTAATAGTAAGGTGGAAATCAATTTAGCACCTAATTATATAAATGGCGAGCAAGATGAGTATCCTGAGCGGGATTTACAGGCGATGGAATATGAGCTGCTAGGACTCTTTGTTAATAATCATCCGATGCAGGCTATACAGTCATTATGTAGGATGATTACTAATCACACACTCTCTTCAGTAAAGGATTTAAAAGATAAGGCTAAAGTTAAAGTCCCAGTGCTACTTATAGATTTCGTTAAGAAAATCACTAAATCTAAGAAAATAATCTGCATTGCTCAGTTAGAGGATTTAGATGACAGGATAGAAGGCGTAATATTTAGTTCTAAATTAGGGCCAGTAGAACACCTTTTAATTAAAGGTAAACGACTTTTAGTTACAGGTACGCTCTCTAAAGCCTCTGAAGGTAACGCTAGTATTATGATTGATAGCCTTGAAGATTTAGACGATAAGGCTATAGTAGAGTTCGAGGTAGATATGGATACTATTAAAGATTATTTTAGTTTTTTTCAGTCACTAAAATCTTTTCTCACTCAGGAGCAGAATCGGGGCGAGAGTCTAGTGGTTTTAAATTTAAAGTCTGGTGCGAAGTCGAGGAAAATGTCTCTAGGAGCTGCTTATAAGATTGTGAATAGTGATAAACTCAAAGAAAATATATATAGATTTATCGATGATTTTAAGGTTTTGAATTTAGTTTAGTGTCAAAAAACAATAATACTCATTGTCTAAGGTAAAGGAAATTGTCATAAGTTAGGGTTCATTGTTCTTGAATCTAATGAAACAAGGCACTGGTGGAATGCTAGGTGTCATAGTGTGATTTGTCACAAAAATGGTAGTGTAAGTGTCTGGAATGACGGTGCAGGTTTTGGTGGAGCGGTAGAAAGAAGATATGGATCATTAGATGAGTGACTAAAAGCCACTGGAAAGAGTATTTCTTCGGATAAAAGAGATGAGCTTCGAAGGATTCTTGCTTAAGAAAATCCAAAAAATTATCTCTTAGAAAACTGGAATCTCTTACGAGCTTTCTTACGGCCATATTTCTTGGACTCTTTAATTAAAGAGTTTCTAGTTAATAGACCAGCAGCTTTAAGAGCTTTTTTATTAGCTTCATTAACAGTAGCTAACACTTTAGCCACAGCATGCATAATAGCATCAGCTTGACCAACTATGCCACCACCAGCAACGTCAGCAATTACATCATAGCTGTTAGCGATACCACAAAGTTCAAATGGAGAAAGGATCTTTTTCTCAATTAAAAGTCTGTGACCAAAATAATCTTTAATGCTTTTAGCATTTACTGTTACGTTCCCAGTTCCAGTAGCCATTCTAACTTTAGCGATAGCTCTTTTTCTTTTACCAGTGTTATTTAAATCTAATTTGCCTTTCTTAGCTTCTTTCATTTACAAATTTACCCTATTTCAATTGTGCTTGTTGTTCGTGCTCTGCACCTGCGTATAATTTTAATTTAGTGATTAATCTATCACTCAATCTATTATGTGGAAGCATACCTTTAACAGCTCTTCTAAGAACCTCTAAAGGTCTTCTCTTTAAAAGGTTTTCCAATGTTTCTTCTTTAAAACCACCTGGAGTACCACTGTGTCTTTGATAAAGTTTCTGTTTAGGTTTTTTACCTGTAATTTTAATCTCTGCACAATTTACTACGACTACAAAATCGCCACAGTCTTGGTTTGGTGTGAATTCTGCTTTATTCTTGCCTCTGAGTATGGCAGCTATTTCAGTAGCTAGCCTACCAAGAGTTTTATCCTTAGCGTCAATTAACACCCATTTCCTCTGAACGGTGTCCTTAGTAAAAAATTTAGTAGTCCCTTGATTAGACATGCAAATTGATTCTAGCAAATAAGATATTATTTTTTTTGAAAAAAATACGTTTTAATTGTAATTTTAGATTTGAGCATTTAGAGGCACTTTTGCGAAAACGCAGAAATTGGAGTTCGGCAACGGTGCACTACACGAATTAACTGAAAATAAGCTATAATGTTAGACCTTTGCTTTTATTATGAGGGGATCACACGCTATTTTCGATTTCTATCAAGCTGAGCAAGCTAAACTTGAACACACTGATAGGTTAAAAGCTTCTCTGGAAAAAGTTTTCAGTGAAGCTACTTTTGTTATAGAAAAAGATATGTACCATCAGTTTGAACCACATGGCGTTACGGCTTCCTTGATTAGCAAGAATTGCCAGCTTAGTATTCATACTTGGCCTGAACATCATTCATTTACTGTCGATTTTTATTCATCTTTAGATAAATTAGAAATGCTTAAATTCTGTGAAATTATTAAAACGGAGTTTTCGGCTCAGGAGTACGATATGAGAATTATCCGTTCAGAATCAGAGCTAGGCTTAGCTACTACTCATAAAAAAGACATGGAACTGTATACGGATGAAAATGGGACAGTGTCATAAAGTAATTAGGTATTTTAAAGATCACAAAAAAGAGACGGAATTTTAGTTCCGTCTCTTTTTTGTGATCTTTAAAATTTCGCATATACTATAAAGATGCTGAATCAAGTTCTCTATAAATTTAGAAAACTTTAGCTATAGCTCTAAATGGATAAGTTATTACTCTCCAAACTTTAGAGAAAAATCCACGCTTCTTAACTGGCTTAGCAGCTTTATCTTCTACCCCAGCCGCGGCTTTCTCTGCTTGGAATTTTTCATTTAGAAGATTTATTTCTTGGTCTCTAATGTCTTGGGCTTTTTTAAGTATCTCAGCTTCTTTTATTTGAGCTTCAGCTTCTTTCGAAAGCTTTTCTTGGGCAGTTTTTTGGGCCAAAGAATCTTGTATCGATTTTTCCTCTGGACTTACATCTTCTGAGTCAAAATACTGATCTGGAGTAACATTTACTTGCTTAAGTTTATTATAAACTCCTGAATGTACAGCAAGACTTCCAGCTTGTGAAGCTAAGACTAGAACTAAGATCGGTAAACTAAGTTTTTTCATATTTCCTAAAAAAATTATATCAGAAGAATTAAATCCTTTACAGCGGGGCGTTTTTTTATATAATCTACTAAAGATTATTTTATGGTCATAGAGAAAGTTTTAATAGCGAACCGTGGTGAAATAGCCTTGAGAGTAATTCGTGCTTGTAAAGAATTAGGAATCAAGACTGTAGCCGTTTATTCAGAGGCTGATGAGGACAGTATGCATGTCACTATGGCTGATGAGGCTTTTTGCATAGGACCAGCTCCATCTTCTAAGAGCTACCTGAATGTCCCCTCAATAATTAGTGCTGCTTTGGTTTCTGGTGCTGATGCAATACATCCGGGCTATGGATTTCTTTCTGAGAACGCGAGTTTCGTAAAAGTCTGTGAAGAACACGGTATTAAATTTATAGGACCTAGTGCTGATGCGATTAAAAAAATGGGTGATAAAGCTACTGCTCGTAAAACAGTTATGACAGCTAATGTTCCAGTAGTTCCAGGTTCTGATGGCTTGGTGAATGATGTCGAGCATGCCATTAAATTAGTCGAGGAAAAAATTTCTTACCCTGTAATGATAAAAGCTACTGCTGGTGGTGGTGGACGAGGTATGCGTGTCGCTTATAATCAAGAGGAACTAAAGAAGAATTTCTTAGCTGCTCAGGCTGAGGCTCAGAATGCTTTTGGTAATTCTGGTCTCTACTTAGAGAAATTTATTACAAGAATGAAACATATAGAGGTGCAGATACTTGCAGATTCTTTTGGTAACTGTGTTCATCTCGGTGAGCGAGACTGTTCGGTTCAGAGACGTCACCAGAAGCTTATAGAAGAATCGCCATCACCAGTTATAGATGAAGAAACTAGAGAGAAGATGGGAATGGCGGCTGTTAGGGCCGCTAAATCTGTTAATTACGAAGGTGCTGGAACACTTGAATTTATTTATGTTCCAGAGATAAATGATTTTTATTTTATTGAGATGAATACACGTATTCAAGTTGAGCATCCAGTTACTGAGATGGTTACTGGGATAGATTTGGTTCAGTGGCAGTTGCGTATAGCTAATGGCGAGGCTCTTGATTTCACTCAAGATGAAATTAAGCTCAGGGGACATTCTATCGAATGTAGGATTAACGCAGAAGATTCAGAGAAAGGCTTTATGCCTTGTCCTGGTCATATAACTGGTTTTATGCCACCTGGTGGTCTAGGCGTAAGAGTTGATACTCACTGCTACACTGATTATTTTATGCCTCCTAACTATGATTCATTGATGGGTAAGCTGATAGTCTGGGCAAGGACTAGGGACCAAGCTATAAGGAGGATGAGTAGATGCTTAGAGGAATTTACTATTACTGGAATTCAGTCTACGATTCCTTTCCATCAAAAAGTTATGGCGAATGAAGTTTTTCAAAATGGTGTCGTTTGTACAGATTTTATTGAGAAAAATTTGAGCTAGCTTTAATACATCGCTAACTTAAAAGCTTTTCGGCATTTTTATTTCCCAGTTTTGCACTTAAAGTTAGATGTTTTTTTGCTTTCTCGAAATCCTTTATCTGTTTATAGGCAATACCGAGTCTGTAGTGAATATCTGCTTCAAAGCTTTTGTCTTGAATTTGAATAGAAAGTTGCCTAGCTTTTTCTAAATACTTCAGTGTTCGAGTAAAGTCTTTATTATCTTCCTCTAAATAAGCTTCTACTTCTACTAGTCTCTGTATTAAATGTTTTTTGAGTTTCTTTACTGCTGTCTCGTTATGTTTAAGATATTTCATTCCAAGTTCTAGGACTGAGCTTTCGTCAACTATAGATTTTTTTTGCACACTTATACTTATGAAAAAATCTTCAGTGAGATTTAATTCTTGAGCTTTTTTAAGTAGTTCATAGATCATGTGATCTTCACCATGCAGGTTAAGCCTATTTATGATTTTTTGAAAGTAAACCATATCGTGAAGATTGATCTTGTCGAGATTATGTAAAAGATTTTGAGCCTTATTGAATTTATCAGCTTGAACATATGCGTAAAAAAGTAGGAAATTTAATTGGGGATTTTTCTTCTTGATTTGAAGTTTAACGTTTTCTAGTAGAGCGGTAGCTTGAGAAGTTTTGTAAGCTTTCAGTAGTTTTTTGGCTGTATATAAGCATCTACGCTCATAAGTATTAGTGTATAGAAGAAAAACACTAATTAATAGCACTCCGAAGAAAACACCTATGATTAAGAGGTAGCCGGAGCTTGAATTTTTAGGTTTATTTTCTTTATTCATTTCTTAGGCTCATTTAAAAATAAAATTTTACGATTCTTCTTTAAGGATACTCTGAAAAATACAAAATTTACTATTTAAACCCTGTTAAAATGAGCTAAATATGGATTTTATTGTTAAAGTTCCAGCAAGTACTTCTAATTTGGGTCCTGGATTTGATTCTATTGGTCTTGCATTGAATATATTTAACAAGTATTATTTCAGTACTGACTTTGAGGCTGTTTCCTCTGTTGATGATTTCGTGTATACATCATCCACTGGCTTATTAGATGATTTACCTGCTAATAAAGATAACCTAGTTTACCGTTCTTTTGATCATGTATTTAAAAAGGCTGGTGAAAAGACACCTAAAATTAAAATTCATTTTGAAGCGGGAATCCCCTTAACAGGTGGTTTTGGTTCTAGTAGTACAGCCATATTAGCTGGAATAATGGCTGCTAATAAAATATTAGGCTATCCATATGATCAAAATCAAATTCTTCGTATCGGCACCCAACTGGATGGTCATCCTGATAATATTACGCCAGCCTTGCTTGGAGGGTTTATTGTTTGTGTCTATGCTGATTCTGAGCATAGTTATATAAAGCTTTCTTGGAATAAAGATCTTTTTTTTGTGGCTATTACTCCAGATTTTAAAGTACCCACTGCTAAAGCTAGAGCAGTTCTGCCAGCTCAGATTAATTACCAAGATGCAGTATTTAATATAGGTTATAGCAGTCTTTTGGTTGCAGCTGTAGCTTCTAAAAATACTGAAGTGTTGAAAAAGGCCTTTAAAGACCGAATGCATCAAAGTTATAGAGCAAGTTTAGTCCCAGGTATGAGTTATGTTTTAGATATTGGTCTTGAGTCTGGAGCTGTTGGTACTATGCTCTCTGGAGCTGGTTCTGCCTTGATCGCCGTGGTTGATTCGATGGAAGTAGCTAAGACTGTGGCTTTAGCTATGCAATCTGCTTGGTTGCAGAGTGGTATTAAAGCTGAGTATCGTTTTCTTGAAGCTATAGATGAAGGAGCGGTTATAGAGGATTTAGTTAAAGTCTGATTTTTAAAAGAGTGTAGATAGCTTATGAATATATCAGTGGAATCTGAAAATCTTATGAAATTGGAATCCTCTTGGTTGCAGCATTTGAAGCAAGAGTTTTCGGAAGATTACATGCGAAATTTACTTAGTTTTTTAGTAGAAGAAAAATCCTTGTATAAAATTTACCCTCCTTTATCTGAAATCTTTAATGCTTTTAGTTTGACACCATTTGATAAAACGAAGGTCGTGATTATCGGGCAAGATCCTTATCATGGTGCTGCTCAGGCACATGGCTTATGTTTTTCTGTTTGTGATGGTGTGAAATTCCCTCCATCACTATTAAATATATTTAAAGAATTAGAAAGAAGCATCGAAGGATTTAAAATTCCGAGAAGTGGAAATCTGTCTCTTTGGGCAAAGCAGGGGGTTTTTCTTTTAAATACTTGCCTTACGGTAAGGGAAAATCAGCCTAACTCTCATGCTGCTAAGGGTTGGGAGATTTTTACTGATAAGGTTATAGAGAACTTAAATGCTCGAAAAAATCATCTCGTCTTTATGTTGTGGGGTTCACATGCTAAAAATAAGGGTAAATTTATAGATAGCGATAAGCATTTAATTTTAGAAGCAGTTCATCCATCTCCACTTTCAGCTTACAGGGGCTTTATTGGCTGTGATCATTTCTTGAAAGCTAATTGCTATCTTGATCAGCATGGATTAGAAACTATAGACTGGTGTCTAATTTAACTTTATGATAGACCTGCAACTTATTTTTATACTTTGTGTAGTAGTTCTAGTCTTGGTTTTAGCTAGGTATCTCCAGATGTTTTTTGAGGAATTAACTAAAGAAAAAAAAATTAAGATTTTAAAACAGAAGTCTAAAAAAGATAAAAAAATTTCTATGAATAATGAACAAGGTACAGAGACTGTAACCGATATGTCTTTTAAAGCTTCTGAAAATTCATCTTTCAATGAGTCCTCTAGCTTAGATGAAAATCTTGGTTCTACTTTGAGTTTTGCACTTTTACATATTTTGAAAAACATAGTAATCCTAGAAGCCCAACATAAAAAGCTTGTGGATACTGGGATTTTTGATAAAAAATTACATAGCTCTAATTTAATTAGTCGCGTAAAAATAGATTATGAGCTTATTAATAATGATTTGCGTGACATTATAAATCAGGAAGCTGGGGCAAGTTTAGCTAAAGATTTTCAGATAATGATAGAGCATGTTAAATATATAGATTTTACTTTTCAAGAATCTGGTCTTGTCAGAGACTATGTTATAGACAAATCAGATTTGATGGATATGAGGTTTGTTGAACTGAGATCACTTGCTAATTTACTATTTTTAAAAAGCCTGAAGTTAAACTCTCAGATTATAAATCATGAAGAGATAAAGGTATTTATGAAAAAATATCCAGCTTATTTTAAAATCAAGGTTTGAGTAACCCAAACGATCGCTAGTTTTAACTAGAGGAAAGTCCGGACACCGTAGGATCTAGGCAGCTGGTTAACAGCCAGTGCGTGTGAGCGTGAGGATAGTGCCACAGAAATATACCGCCATTCTTGTTATGGTAAGGGTGCAAAGGTGTGGTAAGAGCACACCAGCTAGGTTCGTGAGGATTTAGGCTCGGTAAACCCCGCTGAAGGTGCAAGGTAAAAGCTGTTAGGAGAAGATTCATGGATTCTAAGCCTTCTCTAGCTTGATCCCGCTTGAGCTTATAAGTAATTATAAGTCTAGATAGATGATCGTTTTAAATACAAAACCCGGCTTATGGGTTACTCTTTTATTTTTAATTTATTTATTGACCCTTTTTTAATTAAGTAAAAGTAGAACAATTGAACAGGACATTTTCTCTAATTCTAAAGGAAGCTTATCTGATCTTGGTGGTATAGATGCTGATACTAGTCAGGTTGTTTACGCAGCGAAAGCTGATGAGTTGGAAAATCTTGTTCTTTTTTGAAATTTCAATACTGATGCTGAGGCTGCTGAAGATGCTAAACTCGTTAAACAATAAATCGCTGTTAGCGGTGAAAAAAATACTGAGAAAAACACAGAAGTACCTGCCGAAATAAATGAAGTTGCATAAGTCTCAGGGATTTTTAGCTTGTGAAGTACTGACTCCATTTACTGTTCACCAGTTCTTTAGTTTCTGCTGACATAGTAATTAGATCTGGCCATTCGCGTTTAAATCCTTCACCCTTCCACTTGCGAGTCGCATCTATGCCGACTTTAGAGCCGAAACCTTGGATTTGCGAAGCATGGTCAAGTATATCTAAAGGTCCTTTACTAAAAAGAAAGTCTCTTTTGGGATCGGTGTTTCCTAAAGCGTGCATCGCTGCTAATGAATAGTTCTGAATATCGACATCTTCATCAAAGACTATTACATACTTAGTCCAAGCAAGTTGCCCTGTCCCCCAGATGGTATTCATGATTTTAAAGGCATGACCTGCATATTTTTTCTTAATACGAATTAATGCGCAATTATGAAAAACACCTTCCCAAGGGAGACTCATATCTAAAATCTCGGGGCAGACTAGCTGTAATAAAGGCAGGAATATACGTTCAGTAGCTTTACCTAAATAACAATCTTCCTGAGGAGGGATTCCAACTATAGTCGTCACATAAATAGGATCTTTCCTATGAGTAAGTGCTGTAAGGTGGAATTTGGGATATAGGTCAGCTAGCGAGTAAAAGCCAGTATGATCTCCGAAAGGTCCCTCTGTGACCAAGTCTTCCTTTAAGTCTATATAACCTTCTAGGACTATCTCCGAGCTAGCTGGTACTTCTATGTCAATAGTCTTGCATTTAACTAGTTCTACGGGCTTATTGCGGATAAAACCAGCTAGCAGCATTTCGTCAATGCCTGGTGGTAGTGGTGCTGTAGCACAATAAGGAATTACTGGATCATTACCTATGGCGATGGCGATCTCCATGCGTTTTCCTTCTTTAAGTGTTTTACTGTAATTTGAAGCCCCATCGTGATGCTTGTGCCAGTGCATGCCTGTTGTAATGTCATCAAATTTTTGTAAACGATACATACCCACATTTCTGCCCGCCCCTAATTTATCTGGATCTTTAGTAAATACTGAAGTGAGTGTAATGAATGGTCCACCATCTTCTGGCCAGCATTTAAGTATAGGAAGTTTATCTAATAATTTCTGGCCTTCCCTGCCTTTCACGCTATGTGAATCTTCAGCTAGTATCACTACCTCTTGGCAAGCCCCTTTGCTGACTTTTTTAGGGATGATATGCCTGAGCTCGCTTAATTCTAGAAGTTTATCTATTTTATCTTTTAGCGTGAAAGGTAATTCAGGTTTGATGAGTGAGCGAATACGCTCACCGATAGCGTCATAGCCACGAGAATTATCCCCTACTCCTAATCCCATTTCTAAGCGTTGATGAGAGCCCATGAGATTAATTAGAACTGGAATCTCGTAACCAAGTACATTCTCAAAGAGTAAAGCTTTATTTTCCCTGCCTAAGCTTTTGGAGACTCTATCTGTGATTTCAGTTATTTCAAGCTCTGAAGATACTTCAGCTTTAATTCGAATTAGTTCACCAGCCGCTTCTATCTCGGCTAAATATTCTCTAAGATCTGAATAAGGAAAAGGCATCTATGTATTAATTATAGATGCCTTTGATAAGAGTTTATTTAATTTGCTAAGATTATAAACATGACGGACTATTCATTTGATCTTTCTAACTCTCATGGAGCTTCAGGTTCATCTTTCGTGGAGAAAGAAAAAACTTTCGTTGCGAAGGTCTTTAATTGGATGTTTTTGGGCCTTTTGGTGAGTGCTGCTGTGGCTTTCTTGATATCTAGTAATCCTTTGTTAATGAAAGCTCTTTATTCTAATAATTTGACTTTAATTGTTCTAGCTGTGGGTACTTTAGCTTTAGTATGGAATCTTAGTGCAAATATACAGAAAATGTCTCCATCAATTGCAGCGGTAAATTTCTTTATTTACGCGGCTTTAAATGGTGTTCTCCTGAGTTCTATTTTCGTCATATATACGGCTCAATCAATTTTTTCTACATTTCTTATTGCTTCAGCTACTTTCGGTATTACTGCTATTTACGGTATTACTACTAAAAAAGATCTTACTAAGCTAGGCTCGTATTTAATAATGGGTTTAATTGGTCTTATAATTACATCTGTTGTTAATATGTTTTTGCATAGTAATGGGCTTGCTAGTTTAATTAATTATGCAGGTGTTGTACTGTTTGTTGGCTTGACTGCGTATGATATGCAGAAAATTAAAGAACTTGGGCAGACTCATGGTTATAATCCAAATTTTGCTATCCTATCAGCCTTGACTCTTTATTTAGATTTTGTTAATCTTTTTATTTACTTGCTAAGAATCCTTGGGGATAGAAGAGATAAATAAGTACTTTTGGTAAATTTTTCGCTATCGGTACGGCATTAATACCGTAAATTATCTTGAAATCCTCCTCTTAAAGCTGATATTTTACAGTATTTTTGTATATAATGTTAAGGGTATAAAAGTTCCTCCGTGAGGCCTTGCGTCTCACTTTTTTTTGGTTAGGGCTTATTTCATCTTATGTATAATATTGGAAAAAATTTAGTAGAAGCAGCCGAGCAGCTTGAAGCAGAAAAGAATATACCAAAGCAGACCTTTATTCGGGCTATCTGTGATGCCATCGGTGGTGCGTATAAGAAAAAAATGGGACTGACTAGTCAGGATAATATTCTGGTTCAGTACGATGAAGAAGCTGGTGAGATTGGTATATTTGCACCAAAGACGGTAGTTGCTGAACTTACTGATGCGGCAAGAGAAATTTCTTTAAAAGAGGCTCAAGAGTATATTCCAGATGTATTAGAAGGTGAGGTACTTGAGTTAGATGTTACTCCAGAGGATTTTGCTGAATTCGGCAGAATTGCTGCTACGACAGCTAAGCAGATAATGACTCAGCGTATTCGTGAAGCTGAAAAATCTAATCTTAGAGATGAATTTAAGCAAAGACAGGGTACGACTATGGCTGGTATTATTAAGCGTATAGAGTATACTATTGCAGGTCAACCTAATGTTGTAGTCGATTTAGGTAGCTTTGATGCTCAGATTCCTCTTAGATATCAGCTTTCAAAAGATACATATAAAGTTGGTTCTAGAATTAGAGTGTTCATTCTGGAATACAGAGAAGATAGAAAAGTTCCTGTTATTGTTGCTTCTCACACTCACGAAAATTTAGTTAAAGAGCTGTTTGAAATAGAAGTCCCAGAGATAGAGGATAAGACTGTAGAAATCAAGGCTGTGGCTAGAGAAGCTGGTCAAAGAACTAAGATTGCGGTAGCGTCTGTTAATGATGATGTAGATCCAGTAGGGGCCTGTATTGGCTCTAGAGGTTCTAGAATACAGAATATACTCTCAGAGCTTAAAAGTGAGAAGATAGATATAGTTAGATACTCAGAAGATCCAGTTAACTTTATTTCTAGTGCATTAAGTCCAGCTCAGGTATTAACGGTGGCTTTATTTGATGATGGTAAGGAAAAGAGGGCTGAGGTCACAGTGGGTTCAGATCAGTTAAGCTTAGCTATCGGTAGAGGCGGACAAAACGTAAGAATGGCTGCTAGGTTAACTGGCTGGAAGATTGATATTAAAGCTCAAGCTGTGGCGGCAGAGTTTCAGAATGATAATCAAGATGAAGAGGAGGTGGAACGAGTTTAATTGCAAGAGAGAAGAGAAACGCTAAGACTTTGCGTAGCTTGTAGGCTAAAGAAAGATCGTCAAGAGATGTATCGATTTATTCAGCTTCAGGACAGTAAAGATTTGGTTTTTATGCCTAGTCGTTTTCAGTTTGGTAGATCTATGTACTTATGTAAAGCTCTTGAATGTATAAATAAAATTAAAAGTATCAAGAGATACAGGCAGATCTATGAAATGATATTAAATATCGAAGGAGTCTATGACAGCTAAAGACAAAATAAGAATTTACGACCTTGCAAGAGACAGTGTCCCTGCCATTATTACTGATGCGCGAATCCAAAAGAAAATTCAATCAGAAATTACTAGGCGAATTCTGGAATGTGCTCCTAGATATGGTTCTTTCCCTAAGACGGCATCTAGTTGTATTGATGTTACTGCTGTGCAAAATATTTTAGATGAAGTTAATATAAATTCTATTATCAATGAATTTGTTGGAGAAGTTTCTAGTAATGTTCTTGCTTCTGCAGGAGCTGTTCGTAGTTCATCATCTTCTTCTTATAGGTCTGTAGATAAGTCTGCTAAACCAGATGAGGAAATTGTTCAGAAAAAGAAATTAATTATAGTGCGAAGAATGGTAAGTACTCCAGAACCAGTTTTAAGTGAGGATAAAGTAGCTGACGTTTCCTCTGTGAGTGATTCTTATGCTGAGATCAATAAGATGAAGACTGATAGTATGGTATTAGATACTGCTATTACTGTAAACCCTAGTCCTACAAATGTTTCTGATTTAATGGAAACGCAGTTACCAGTAAATGAATCTCCTTCTGAGGATGCTAATACTGCTGAATCAGAGGTCTTGAATGATTTTGTTAATTCTTTATCTGTAAATAATTTACAGAAGCCTTCTTTAGGTCGAGCTACTAAATCTATAGATGATATTTCTAATGTTAGGTCTTTATCTTTAAATCCTTCTGCTAATAGGCAAGCTAATCAACAGCAACAGCCATACAGGGTTGCTGCTCCAACTCTTAGAGTGCAGGGTAAAAAAGGTTTGGGTAGAGCGAAGAAAACTACTGTTCAGGATAATAAATTTAATAACAAGAAACTTAAGTTTAAATCTCAAGAGCCAGAAGATGAAGTTATAAAAATATTTAATGTCGCAAATTCAATGACAGTTAGAGAGCTTTCTCACAAAATAGAAATTCCTGAAACTCAGATTATTACATATTTCTTTATGAGGAAGATTATTAAAACTGTTAATGATATTGTTGAAAAAGATTTAATAGTTCAGTATTTAGAGTCATTAGGCTATTTAGTTAGCACTGATGAAGAAGATACCCTCACTAATGAAGAATTGATTGATACTCTGAAAGAGGATGAAACAGAAGGTAATCTAATCACAAGACCGCCAGTTGTCACGATTATGGGGCACGTTGATCACGGTAAAACTACTTTAATTGATTGTCTACGTAATTATAGTCGTAAGATAGTGGATCAAGAGTTTGGTGGTATTACGCAGCATATTAATGCCTATCAAGTTACAGCAGAGGATTACGATGGTAATAAAAGGGTTATTACTTTTATAGATACTCCTGGTCATGAAGCTTTTACTGCAATGAGAAGGCGTGGGGCGAATATTACAGATATAGTAGTTTTAGTAGTCGCTGCTGATGATGGTATTAATACTCAAACGAAGGAATGTATTAAGCATATTCGTGATAGTAAAGTACCTTACTTGGTAGCTATTAATAAAATAGATAAACCAGATGCGAATGTTGATAGAGTTTTAGCTCAATTAGCTGATTATGGTATTGTGACAGAGCAGTATGGTGGACCTATTAGTTGCGCGCAAATTAGTGCTCTTAAGAAGCTTAATATAGCAGAGCTTTTAGAGAAGATTATATTGGTAGCAGATGCGGAGCTATCTGACGAAATTAGATCGAATCCTAATCGTCCAGCGGTAGGATCTGTTATAGAAGCAGAGATGTCTCGACACAAAGGTTCTATGGCAACTATTCTAGTTCAAAATGGAACTCTTAAAATAGGTGATTTTATCGCGGCTGGAGCTGTTTCTGGCAGAGTGAAAGCGATGTTTAATGAGAATAATGAAGCTCTGAAAACTGCTGGTCCATCAACGCCTCTTAAATTACTAGGACTTTCTGGTGTGCCTAAGGCTGGTGATCCTATTAAAGTTTATCCAAGTATTCAAGAAGCTAAACGTGTCTCTGAAATTGAAAGAGAGAAAGAGCTAGACGAGAAGAGATTCAAAGGCATATCTTCTTTTGCTTCCGAGATTAAGGAGGGACAAGCTAAGGAGATGAGAATTATCATTAAAGCCGATGTTCAGGGTTCTGCTGAAGCTATTGCTTCTGAACTCAATAAACTTTCGACTGAAGAAGTACTAGTTAAGCCAGTATTGTTTGAGTCTGGTTCTATTACAGCTAATGATGTTCAACTCGCAGAGGCAACTGGAGCTATGCTAGTGGGTTTTCATATAGGTACTGATTCACAGACTGCGAAGCTAGCTGAGAAGCTAAATGTTAAGATCAAGTCATATGAGGTTATTTATAAGCTGATAGAGGATGTAGGCAGATCTGTACTTGGCTTGCATGAACCAGATTTAGAACAGCGTGATCTAGGTCAGGCTGAAGTTCGCAGAATATTTACTATGGATAAGCGCAATATAGCAGGTTGTTATGTTCTTAATGGTGAAGTTGTTAGAAACGAGAAAGCTAGAGTCTTACGTGATGGTGTACAGATTTATGAAGGTAAGTTAGATTACTTGAAACGTTTTAAAGATGATGTTAAATCTGTAAAAGAAGGATTTGAGTGTGGTATTAGCTTTGAGAGATATAATGATCTTCAAGAAGGTGATGTGATTCTTTGCTACACGATTAAAGAAGTAGCGAGGACTGCTTAATCAGTAATTTGTAATTAAAGATTGGGGTAATAATTGAAGAAAGGATACGAAAGAAGAGAACGCGTTTCTAAAGCGATACAGAGAGAGGTCGCTAGAATGCTTTGGTCTAATGTAATTAAAGATGATAGATTATCTGCGATGGTTTCTATCATAGACGTGAATATGAGTCCTAGTTTGTCTTCTGCTAGGATTTATTTTTCTATTATGGACTCTGATCTTATCGATGATATTGGTGCTCAAGCGGGAGCTAAAGCTGCTTTAGATGAACAGTCTGGGATGATCAGCGGTGAACTTGCGAGGAAATTGAATTTGAAATATGCTCCTAGACTGCATTTTATTTATACTAAGTCTTTGAAAGACTCTGTTGAGCTGATTAGCTTAATAGATAAAACTGTAGAATCAGATGAATCTAATAAATAATGGCTGACTTCGGTTTTTTAAATATATATAAGCCAGATGGTATGACATCGCATGATGTTGTTGCAATTTTAAGAAAGAAGCTTAATATTCGTAAAATAGGTCATAGTGGTACTTTAGATCCTTTTGCTGAAGGGGTTTTAGTTGTTGCTGTTTCTAGTGCCACTCGTTTGATACGTTTTTTACCAAGTACTAAGGTTTATGAAGCTATAGTAGATTTAAGTGAGATCACTGATACTGATGATTTAACCGGTGAAACTTTAGAGATCTTTAATCGCAATGCTGATGATCTTGATATTGAAACTATTAAAGCAAGCTTGTCTAAAATGACTGGCGAATTTGAGCAGTTACCACCCCTATATAGTGCAATTAAAATTAATGGTAAAAAGCTTTATGAAATGATGCGTGCAGGGGAAAGTTTGTCCTTGCACGATGTGCAATTTAGAAAAGTAAAAGTAGAGCAAATCACAATTCTGGATTATAAATATCCGTTGTTGCATCTTGAGATTAAGTGTCAGAGTGGCTTTTATGTAAGATCTCTTGCACGTGATTTAGGTGGTCATTTAGTAAAGCTTATTAGGACTGAGTCTAATGGTCTTAAGATTGCGAATTCGTATAAAATCGAAGATGTGTCTAAAGATAATTTGACTAACTGTCTATTAGAACCTAGTTCTGTAATTACTATTCCTAGATTACACTTTAATAAAGATGATTCTCTTGGTTTACAGCAAGGTAAATTTATTTCTTATAATAATTCTTCTAAAATATCTTCTGAGCTTATACAATGTATAGGGGAGTCTGGGGAATATTTAGGTGTGGCTGCTTTTTCTAAAGCAGATTCGGGAACACTAATTAAACCGCAGGTAATAATCTAATGAGTGAAGCTTTAACTAAAATAGGTAGCCTTATTAAAAACAAGAGAACAGAACTTGGTCTTAGCGTGAAAGATCTTTCTGAGAAATCGCGAGTCGGCTATAGTAATATCATTAACATTGAAGAAGGTATACGTGATGAATTACCAGAAGATGCTTGTTTAAATGGCTTTTTAAAGATAATTTTAAAAACACTAAAGCTTGATAATTATGACAAGCTACTTATTGATTATAATTTAGCGAGAGAGTCGCAGGAGTTTATTAATTTAAGTAATTCAGGTAGGCATATTAAGAAATTCCCAGAGAATAATAATTTACAGAGTAAATTAGATTCTAAAAAATTAGTTTATTTATTGGTCGCTTTTGTTTTCTTTGTTACTGTTTTTAATTCTTTTCTACAGAACGCTTCTAGAGTAAAACAAGAGAAGACTGATACCACCGCTATTCAAGAAAAAGCTTTAAATAAGCAAATTAAAAAGAAAATCAAGAAAATAGAGACAGATGAGGATGTGATTGCAGAGAAAGAACTTGAATCTGATACTAACAAAGCAGAATCTAATAATCCTGCAGGTACTGGTCTTAGAAAGCTTAGTGTTAAAGTGACTGATCCAGCTTGGTTACAGATTATATCTGCTGAGACTGCTAAGGTTATTTTCGAGGGTGATGTAAAACCTAACTCTTCGAATCTTGAATTCTCTGATAAGCAAGGTTTCGTTCTGTCTTCTGGTAATGCTGGAGCTTTAGAACTTAAGACAGATAATGGAGAGTCAAGGACTCTTGGTAAGAAAGGTGAGCTAGTTAAGTGGTATTATCCAGATTCAGCTAAAGAAGCTTATCAGAAAGCACGTAAAGAAAAAGAAGAATGATAAAGATAGATCCATATTTTAAGCCTATATTGATATCATCTTCAGTAATTCTTGCTTTAAATACCTTATTCTTATTGCCATTTATATCTCCACTATTTACTTATTTTGCGGGTGGTTTTTTGGCTTCTTATCTTTTTAAAGCTGAAATGAAAGATATTTATTATGAAATTAAAATGAAAGATATATTTTTCTTGGGTGGTGCTACTGGAGTGGTTTCTGGCTCGATTATCACTCTTATTATTGCCGTGAAACTTCAGAATGAAGATCTTAAAATGCTTATTCTTGAGATGATTAATAAACAATTACAGATGAATTCCAATGCTGAATATCCTTTACTGACTCAGCTTGAGCCTAGTTTTTATGTCATTACTGCTATTGTTACTTTATTTATTGCAGTGTTAATTTGTTTTTTTGGTAGCCTTTCTGCGATTCCCTTTTTAAATAAAGGGAAAAAATAATCTGATAGAATTTATAAAGTGCTAGAACCAAAAAAAAATAGTAAATTTTACTTAATAGTTTTTTTATTGATTAATTTCTTTTCGATAGCTTGTTCAGCTAAAGAAACTAATGCCAAGTCACCTTATGTTGATCTTTATGACAAGGTTTGGCTGATTATCCAGAAAGACTATGTTGACTCCTCTTTTAATGGTCAGGATTGGAATATATGGCGTCACCGCTATGATGAGTATATTCATACTGAAAAAGATGCTAATAAAGCCATAGAGACTATGGTGGCGAGCTTAGGAGATAGATATACTAGATTTTTAGATAAAAAAGCTTTTGATGAAGAAAAAGAATCAATAGAGGCTGAGCTTACGGGTATCGGTATTCAGATAGGTTTAGATAAAGAGCAGCGTGTAATTGTCATAGCACCGATAGAAGGGACACCAGCCTCTAAAGCGGATCTTAGACCTAATGATTTAATTCTTGAAATCGATGATAAAAATACTTCCGGCTTGTCGATTGAAGAAGCGGCAAAGCGTATTAGAGGTGCAGCTGGAACTAAGGTGAAACTTTTGATGCAGAGAGAGAAACTGAAATTTACTAAAATTATTGAGCGAGATAGAATACCTATTAAAGCTATTCCAGACGGGCAAGCTAAGATTATTTTTGATGATATTGGTTATGTTCGTTTAAGTACTTTTATCTCGAAAGATACCGTAGGAGAAGTTCTTGCTGCATTTAATAATTTAGATAAATCAGCTAAGGCTTATATTATAGATCTTAGAAATAACCCGGGTGGGCTGCTTAATAATGCGATGGTAATCTCTGACATGTTTCTAGAAGATGGAGTTATAGTAAGTACTGTCAATAAGAATAATTATATAAATTCATTCAAAGCAAGAAAAGTGGTTACTACTGATAAGCCTATGGTTATTTTAATTAATGGTAGTAGTGCAAGTGCAAGTGAGATTTTCAGTGGCGCTTTAAGAGATAATAATCGAGCAGAGTTAGTTGGCTCTACGACCTTTGGTAAAGGCTTAGTTCAAGCTATTAATAAATTAGAGAATGGTAGTGGTATTAATGTGACTATCGCTAAATATTTAACACCAGATAAGACGGATATTAATAAAAAAGGTATAAAACCAGACTATGAGGTTAGTTTAGAAAAGTACGATTATGAAAATAGTCGTGGGCCATGGTTCTTTGATACTAATGCCCTTTTTGGAACTAGGGCTCCAGAAGATGGTAAGGATAAGCAATTAATGAAAGCTGTGGAAGTTTTAAAGAGTTCTAATCCTACTTTAAAACCTGTTTCAAATAGTTTATTAGATCAAATCGCTCTTTGGGACTTAGAACTAGTAGCTAAAAAAGACAAGAAAGAGACTAGTACTGAATTGAAAAAATAATTAGTTCTGTTTTTGATAGTCTTGTATAACTGTAGAAAGGTCATGGCTTAAGTGTTTAGCTTCTTTGAGCTTAAGGTCTAATTTAGCAAAAATATCTATAAGAGCACAGATTATGGATGAAAGATGCTCGCCCCCAGCTTTTTTGATGTTAAGTAAGTTAAATAGATTCTGATAATTATTTTCATGACGGCATCTGATGAACTCTTTAGCTAATTCCTCGCAGCTATTTAGCTCTTGTTCATTTAAGAGTAATGCATTATTTTTGATATAGTCTGTGAATTCAGTCTCAAAGCACTTAAGCTTAAATTTAGTACTAAAGTCTAAATCAGTTTTTTCAGTTTCTATAATAATAAAATCAAAGCGTTTTTTCTTTTGAGGATAAGCTAGCTTATCTGAATTATGATCTATGGTTAATGTGAATGAATCTTGGTAACGATTCTCAGCTTTAGACATAGCTAAGAATACTTCTTGCCTGATTTTTACTTGTAATGATTCATCTATGTCAATCTTACTTAAAGCACTAAACTCAAAATCCTTGAGATCTCGATAAAAAATATTTTCAAAACATATCTGTGAAAACTTATGCCCAAAGGAGTTTAAATGATCATCTATACTGAGCTGGGCATCTAAATTTCGTAATATTTCTGCTGTTAATTTAGAGATAGCTGTAATTTCGTAATCTAAGCTCTTGTAGGCTTCTAGGCGATTAATGATGATTAATTTTAAAGCTAAGCTATGTCTATTTTTGATGAAATTTTCTGCTAAATCAAAACAGCACGCAAGCTCCTCTTCCTTAAAAAGATGTGATTGAATAATAAAATAATTTTTCCATGGTCTTGCAGCTTCAAAGACATTACTGAAAGCAGAATCAATTAAAGTCAGCTCTATCTCTTCTTTAAAATCTGGCTGTTGATTTTTTGGATTTTTATATTCTTGTTTTTTAGAATTACTAGATTTTATTTTTTCTTCGGTAATATCCACTACTGTGAAATTATCGACAGCATTATCTGTATTGAATTGATGTGATGGATTATTCATTGTTTAGCAAATAGCAAAAGAAGAAATTAAAAATCTGTGGTGAGTGTTGAAACACTAAGATACCTATGTTCATGGTAACTCAATTACTTTAAGCTTTGGTTATGGGGATAACCCTTTTGATAATATTTCTTAAACCATTCTAGGTTTTAAATTCAATCCAAGATTTTCTTCTAGTCCAAATAAAATATTCATATTTTGAATAGCTTGCCCGCTAGCACCTTTAATAGTATTATCTATCGCACAAGTAGCTATGATGCTTTCACTGACTGGGTCGTAGTCGATCTGAATGAAGGCATTATTAGTGCCACAAGCCCATTTAGTATTAGGGTATTCATTTTCAGGTAAGATCCTGACGAAATGACTGTCTTTGTAGAAATTTATATAGGTGTCTTTTAGAAAGCTTTCTGGTTGATTCGGTTTATTTTTAAACTTCAGGTAGGAAGTCGCTAAAAGACCGCTGGTGATAGGAATTAAGTGAGGTGAAAAAGTGAGTTTAATATTATCGCTACTGTAAAGACTAAAAAATTCTTCTAATTCTGGAGTATGTCTATGTTTGTGAGCTAAATTATATGGTTTAAAACTTTCATTAACTTCGGTAAATAGGTGTGCTGTAGAGGCTTTTCGTCCAGCACCGCTTACCCCAGATTTAGCATCTATGATAAAGCTAGATAAATCTAAAAGATTTTTATCATTCTGGTGGAGTGCTATTAGTGGCAGTACTGATAGTATGCTTGCTGTAGTGTAACAGCCAGGGTTTGCGATTAACTGAGCTTTTTTAGAAGACAGCTCAAGTTTTTTTTCTGCTGAGTAAGATTCACATAGTCCATAGGTTGCTAACTTAATCAGGGAGAGGTCTTGCGGATTCTTTCTTTCAAGAGCATAGTATTTAAAATGAGTTTCAAGATCCTTAAATCTGTAATCTGCACTTAAGTCGATGACATGAATTCCTTTTTCTATAAAAATATGTGCATACTCTAGGGCTATGCCATTAGGTGTAGCGAAGAAAATTAGATCTGGTTTATATTTTTCAGTATTTTTAATTAATTCATCCGTACTAAGGCAGATTTGATCAAAAATATTTATAAAGGCGGGATAGACTTCTGAGAATTTTTTATCTTGGTATTGTTCACTGCTAATAAAAACAATTTCAGCAAAAGGATGATCTAGAAGCAGCTCTATGAGCTTAACTCCCGTATATCCAGTACTACCTAATATTGCTATTCTCACAGAGAAATAATAATAGCAAGCATATAAGAAAACGATAGAATCTTATTAGTGCCTTCAGAAAAAAATAAATTGGCTTTAAGGGCTTTAAACGTTTCGCATTTCTTTAATGATATTTATGCGAAATTTGTTCCGACTATAATGCCTCTGATGCTGCGTGATTTTAGTTTAAATTTAGCTCAATTAGGCTTTTTTAGTACTTATGCAGCTCTTCTGAGTTTTTTTTTACAGCCGGTATTTGGTTGGCTCAGTGATAAGCAGCGAAATCTTAAACCTGATTCTCCATTAGAAAAACTTAGTAGTATTTTTACGAAAGATTTATTCCTTATGGTTTCTGGTACTTTTCTTACTGGTATTTTTATATCATTAATCCCTTTCGTCAGATCTTTAAATGAGATGCTAATTTTTTTGACTATTGCAGCGATAGGAAATGCTGCTTTTCATCCAGCATCAGTAGCTTATGTCGGGGCTTTAGCTAATAAAAGCGAGCAGCAGAAAGCTATTGCGAAGTTCATCTTCTATGGTTCATTTGGAGCGGGTTTAAGTCCACTACTCGCTTATTTTTTAATTGGTAGCCCACCGCAGAATAAAAATTTAACTTTTGCGATACCTTGTTGTGTTCTTGGAGCTATTCTAATGATTATATTTATTAGAGATTCTAAAACTACTAACTCTAGGGCTATCCCACGGTTTAAGTTGAGCCTTTTTAAATTGAAGTTCTGGACTTTAATGCTACTCGTGGTTTTTACTTTTTCACGAACTTTAATAGTCGTTACTTTTGATACTTTTTTACCAGAGTTATTTTTTGATAATGTTCATCGCAGTATAGAGAAAGGGGCCTTTGCATCTACTATGTTTTTTATTTCTGTAGCGTTAGGAAGCTTTGCTGGACCTTATTTAATTAAACGGTTTGGAAATTTTACAGTTATTTTACTCAGCTTATTATTATCAGCACCATTATTCCTTCTTTTTTTTCAGAATTCTAATATTTTCATTCTTTTTATTGCAGGTTTTATTCTTAATCTAACTCAAGCTCAGCTTATCTCTATGGCCCAGAATCTAATTCCAGAGAAGGCTTCTCTTGCAAGTAGTTTGGTAATGGGTGTACCGTGGGGCTTTGCTGTTATTGCTATGCCACTACTTGGATTTATTGCAGATAGGCATGGTTTGTTTGCCACAATGCAATATGGTGTCATAATATTTATTACAGGTTCCCTAATACTAACTATGCTCCTAAAACAAAATAAGATCCTCAATAAATTTGGCTTAATAGCTATATTGTTCTTTACATTTTTAAGTACAGGCTTTTTAACCGCTCAGGCAGAGGATAAGGTTATTTCTATACAGAATGTAACTTTAAAGCATGGTATTTTAAAGGTTCCTCATAATTCTTTTTCTACTATTAAATTTGCTAAAAAGCTTTATGCAAGCCCGGATCGTTTGGTTTTTGATATATACGGTGCTAGGCTTAAGGGTCCTAAGCAGATTTTTGATTTAGATTCTGGTGCGATTAATAAGGTTACAGTTGCTCAGTTTGAAAACGATGTGGTGCGTGTCGTTATTCAGTCTACAGATAAGGCACTCCTTGATAAAGTCAAGATTGATAATATTGGACAGAGCATTTACTTTAATCTAGAAGTAGAAGTTTCTAAAATTACTGATGTTAAACTCAAAATGGGCAGTTTATATCTGACGGCAGATCGTCCTTTGAATGTACGTTCTTTTATTTTAGATAATCCAGCTAGGTTGGTAGTAGATATTATTGGTTCAACTTTAGCGAATCCAGCACTTAAGCTAGATACTACTAATGGTGCAGAATCTATTAAAGTAAGTCAGTTTAATAACTCTACTACTCGCATAGTGCTTACTGGTGCTCAAGAATATGAGCAGCGTGAAATTAAAATCAGTGCTGACGAAAAACAGTTAATTATTGTAGGTGGAAATTCCGATAAGACAGATGCTATTAGTTTAGTAAAAGGCGGAAAGTTGCTTAACATGAGTCTTTTGGATAAGGCAGATAAGGGTACAGTCTTTATCGTTGAGTCAACTAAAGAGATAGATTATAAATTTCTTTATTTAAAAAAACCTGAGCGCTATGTTTTGGATTTAGTCGGTATAGTTTTCGATGAAAATTTAAGAGCTAATCAGTTTAAACCAACTCAGTATGTATCTGGTATGAGGTATGGTTTGGCAACTTTAGGTACACCAGTTACTAGAGTTGTGTTTGATTTGAAAAATGAAAATTTATATGCTGATATTTCTACTTCTGTAGATAAAAAGACACTTACGCTTACCATCATCCCGACTAATAAGAAGGATTTAATTACTAAGCCTGCTGTTAATGATGTTGTAAAGCCAGCTTTGACTGATCCTATCTCTACAGTGCCTTCCGACACGATTATAAAAGAAGGGTTACCCTCGGATCTGCCAGTACATGAAAAATTAGATAAAAAAGTGGTTCTAGATGCAGGTCATGGCGGTTATGATCCCGGTGCTCTCTATGATGGGCATGCAGAAAAGGACATCACCTTAGCCATAGCTAAAAAAACTAAAGCTTTATTAGAAACTGCTGGAGTAAAGGTTTTTATGACTAGATCTGAAGATAGATTTTTATCTTTAGCAGAAAGGGTCGAAATTTCTAAAAGTATTTCTCCTAATATGTTTGTTTCGATTCATGTAAATGCTTTAGCGACTAACACTGCTATGGATGGTTTGCAGACTTACTATTATTCAGATTCTGGTTATGAGCTTGCTAAAGTCATGCATAAAGAGATTTTAGAAACAGGTATGCCAAATCGTAATATTAGAAAAGCTGCTTTTTGGGTTTGTAAGCATAATAAAGCCCCTTCAGTCCTTCTTGAGTTAGGTTTTATGACGAATCGTGAAGAGCGTAAAAAGCTGGCTTCAGATAAGTACCAAGATCAGCTCGCTAAGCATATTGCTGCCGGTATTATTAAATATTTAAATAAATAAGCGTGAGTATGAATTCTGAAAACACTCTGAGGCTTGCTTTCTATGATTCTGGGATTGGTGGTTTTTCAGTTTTAAGAGAATTTTTAAAGTTTTTTAAGGAGATAAATAAGTTAGCTCAAGCTGATAAAGCTTCAAGTGAGATTAACTTACCTGAGTTAAAGATAGAGATTCAATATATCGCAGATTCAGCAAGAGCCCCTTATGGAGCGAGATCTTTAGAAGATATTAAAAGATATGTTTATGAGTTTTCCGATTTTGCTGCTAATTTAGGTATAGATTATTTTATTTCTGCTTGTAATACTAGCTCTAACCTTTTCGAGGACTTAGATTTTTCTGCATATAAATTTAAGACCTTAAATCTTTTCACCGCTCTAAATTCTTTTCTTGAAAAAGAAAAAGAGACTTTAGCTTTGGCTAATTTATATTATTTAGCTACTAAGGCTAATATAGCTTCTGGAAAATATCATAACTTAGCATTAAAAGTGAATCCTGTGGCTTGTCCTAAACTAGTACCTTTAATTGAAAAATTTGATTTTGATGAAGCTCTGTCGGTCTTGGAAACAGAATACCTGGGAAATGTAGAAAACAACGAGAACGCAGAAGTTGGAGCTCAACAACTAGACGGGACTGTTGTTGAGCGTGCAAATTCAAGGCTGACGAGGACGAGTGACCAGGATATTTTCATATTAGGCTGCACACACTACGCTCTACTAAAGCACCTCTTAGGTAAATATTCGATAATAGATCCAGCAGAGCTGATTTTAAAAGAATTTTCTAAGAATTTTGTAGCTAGGAGAATATCTTTCATAAATTTAAATACTTACTCTACTGGTGAGAATTCTTCTTTAATTATGTCGACAAAGGAATTGACCTTATCTAATGAGATATAGCGTTTAATTTTTTTAAAGTCTATGGTATCGTAAGTAAACTCTTTTTTATGAGTTAGCAGATCTAAAGACTCCATGATATCTAGATTTAAACTTGCTTGGTTACGATTTATATTTAATGGGTTAATATCTATTCTTACCGTAACTGGACCTATTCTTGGTGCACTTGCTAGCTTGATAGCTGTTTTGCTTTCATTTGGATTTTTAGTATCTTCAGTCGTAGTATCTTTGTTACTTAAAATTTTCTCTTTAATATTTATCTTTAAAGCTTCATTTATAAAAATATTTTTACTTTCAAGTAAGCTTATCGTGCTGAGGCTAGCTGAAACATTGCAAGCTTGAATGAATATAAAAATAAACAATAATAGGCGACTGTAAATTAAAAGTTTACTACAAGGCATGATGGAAAAAGTCAGCATTGACTATCCTTAATTTATATAATAGTTATTCCACATAATACACTTGTAATAGCAGTTTATTAAGGTAGTAACTCTAAAGCTTTTGAACCTAATGCATTTGTCTGCACTCCAAATAATTCTGGATTATTTGAATTATTACTAAGAGATTTTTCTAAATGCTTAACATATGTAATAACTTTCTCTTGGTTAATTTTTCTTGTTGATTCATTACTATTAATATTTTCTTTATCCCTAGTCTGATACTCTGTAAATTTTTCTAAATTTTCTTCACGCTTTGAAGCTTTTCCTTCTGCTTTGTTAATTTTTTGATCCCTAGTTTGATACTCTGTAAATTTTTCTAGATTTTCTTCACGCTTTGAAGCTTTTCCTTCTGCTTTGTTAATTTTTTGATCCCTAGTTTGATATTCTGTAAATTTTTCTAGATTTTCTTTTCTTTCAGTAGTTTTTTTATCTGTTTTCACTTCAAGGTTATCTATTTTAAGTCTGTTTACGACTACGCTTTCTTTTACTGTAGATAATGTATCTAAATCTTCTTTTAAAATATTAGTAAACTTTTCTATATTTTTCTCTCTAGTAGATAAATCGAACTCATAGATGCCAGATCTGCCACCTTGAGTGACAGAGGAGACTAGTAATTTTTCATCATCTAAGGCGATTGTTCCATTAAGTTTTGCGCCAAAGTCTTCTAGTCTTATGCTGTAAGCCTGCTGATCCTTTCTTAAATCAAAGATGTGAACTTTACTACCTGTTAAACTTGTCTCATCATTACTTTGTGATGTTACTGCAAGATATTTATTATTGACTACAAGATTACTGGCAAAATATCCAATTCCTTGTAGGTCATCTTCACTTTCTATAACCTTCTCGAATTCACCGCTCTCGCTGTTGAATACGTGTACCCTTCCAGAGTTACTAATACCCGTATCGGTATTCTTTTGGATACTTTCTGTAATAAATAATCTGCCATTATCATCTTGTTGAATATTAGAACCAAATGTTCCAGATAAATCTTGGCTTGGATTTTTGAACTCATTAGAAAGTTCTCCAGATTTTATGTCAAATTTGAATAAAGCGCCGACGATTTGACCATCATTTCTATTACTAGCTGCAGCTAGTGCATACAGTGAATCACCGACTACTTTACTTTTTGAAATTTTATTATTAATTCCTGGAGCAGTAAATTTATTTTGGAATTCACCTTCTTTGTTGAAAATATATTCAGAGCCATCGCTGTTTATTGAAACATAGTCTCCTTGTAATTCAGCACCTTTAAAGGTTTTAGAGTCTCTGAAGTCTGGATGTGAAAAGCTACTTTCTATTTCCCCAGAATCTTTATTGAAAAGGTATGCGGCATTAAATTTCTTAGGCATCTTTTCATTTATTTTCATACCATCAATACCAAGTAAAACATGCTTTCCAGCAGCGTCTAAGGTTTTAGAACCAAGTTCTAAAAAAGGGTCTTGTAAACCACTGATGTTAATCTCTCTTTCTAATTGAGAAGTTTCTTTATTTAAAAGAGCTATGCTTTGATCTTTTTCATCTTCTTTTGATTTGCTTAAAGTTATTATGTGTTCTTTCATGATTTTAAAATTTCTAGTTACTAAATCAGTTAAATTACTTATGTGATCGAAAATACCTATCAAATCTGGTTTGCTTTCCATGATTTGAGTTTCATAAAAATGCTTAATGAATTCTTTTTCTTCTGAAGAGTTAATTTTGAGTTTTAAATTTAAAGCATTTAATTGTTCTTTAATTTCATTAAAACCATTACTGTCACTTACTTTATCTAAATTTTCAAGAAGGCTGCTGACATTTTTCTGTAGAGTTTCTCTTTGACCCGTACTTAAATTAAAATTTTCAGTTTCACGTGCATTAGAATTAATTCGTTCTAACCCATTTAGAATATTAGAAATACTAGCTGCTAAGCCATCACCACTTCCTAAAGAATTAGCGGAATCAGATGAAAATGAGCTTTGTTTAGAAGATTCAGATATAGTATCTTTTATATTCAGATTAGAATTCTTTTTAAGAGAATATATATTCGCATTAACACGAATATTTTGTTCATTGAGTCTATCTAGACTGTATTCAGACATGACGCTCCCCCCTATGCCCAAAAACTAATTATTTGATATGTATAGTAGATTTATACCCAATTTTTATGTTTCATTAACAGATTCTTGGTATTCGTCTTTTTCTTTTTCTTTTTCTTCAAGAAGGGGTTTGCATACATATTGAAAAACATCATATTCTATTGAATTAGGTTGAACATAAGTGAGTTCTGGTTTATTAATCCAGCGAGTATTGATAAGTTTATTATTTGCGTCATAAAGCTGATATGAAGTCATCATAGATTTCTTTGCAAAGCAATAAAAATAAATCATTGAATCGATTCTCTTGGAGTTTAAATTTATTTGAGGGTTATCACTGTCTTTAAATTCATCTTTAGAGAAACTGGTACTTTCAAGAAAAACTAACTTAGTCCATGCTTTACACATGGTCTTATCACACTCAACTCTATTTTTATCAACGTAAGCTTTAACACCCTTTAAAGAAGTGGTTACTAATTCCCAAGTGCTTTCTTCTGTCTCGAATTCGTTTGCACAGCTATTTAATGTAAGCATTATTAACAATAAAAAAGCTAAGTGGGTTGTTCGACTTAAAATTTGAAAAAGATTTCTCATGTACTGTCCCTCTGAGTGCTTAGAGTATTACACAGTTTTTATTCCCTTAAAAAGGGAATATTATGTACTACTATTCACCTATAGTGAGTACTGATTGAGCATCTATATTCGTAGGTACTTCGTTATAAGA
>DUDT01000009.1 GCA_005110385.1 Candidatus Melainabacteria bacterium
AAGCTTCTGGTAGAGATCCCCTTTTCGCTCTAAATCATAGCTGTGCCATGATCAGGGACAATGTTAAAAGGCTAAGTAGGCGTACTTGGTGTACTACTAAAAGAATTCATATGCTAGAACATATACTCTATATCTATGCCTATTTTCACAACCTAGTCATAGATAAGGCTACTCTTCTTATGAAAAATTTGATTTGAAATGGGGGAAATGCTTCGCTCTCAGGGATTTAGGCTTGCCTTGTAGGAGAAATTAAGGGGGGCAGTTTTAATGTATTTGATATTTTGAAAATAATATTATAAAATATCTAATATATTTGATATTTTATAATATAGTAAGTATAATATCAAAGGAATTAGATATTCTGTAATATGCTGGGTATAATATCTAATATATTAGATCTTATATATGGCTAATTCTGATTGGGCGAAAGTCTATTTAAATGATGATTTTGCTGGTTACTTAGAAGAACAACCAGGTGGAAGAACTTGTTTTACTTACGATGAGAGTTTTATACAAAGCAGTAATAATCCAGTATCAATAACATTACCTTTAAATATAACTAAGCATTATTCTGAAAACGGCTTACATCCTTTTTTTGATAATCTTGTCGCAGAGGGATGGCTTGCACAGATTCAAGCTAAAGCCTTAGGTATCCGTGAAAATGATAGATTTAAATTATTAATGGCTTTTGGTTATGATTTGATCGGAGCTGTGACGGTAGTCGATCCAGATCCACAGTATCAAATCCATCTTGATAAAAATGATTCTGTGAAAAAAATAGCTGTAAAATCTAAAGCTTCTATGTCTGGTGTGCAGCCTAAAATATTAGTAACTTCAGGAGAGAATGGTTTTGTACCAGTCAATCTAGGAGAGACTTCTACTTATGTTGCGAAGCTGAAAGGTAAGTATCCATTAATTTTAGAGAATGAATATCTTTGTATGAAGGTAGCTGAAATTTTACTCAGACCAGATGAAGTTGCAGAAACTCAGCTTGCTGAGATAGAAGGTATTGGCGAGGCATTATTGGTGAAACGCTTTGATAGGCTTGAAAAGAAAACTAAAGTACATTTTGAAGAATTTGCTTCACTGCTACAGATGAAAGCTATAGATAAATATGATTTAAGTTATAAAGATTTAGCTGATTATATGAATAATAGTGAACTGTGTAATAAAGTTGACGTTGAAAAGCTCTTTAGGAGGGTTTTGGCTTGTATACTTTTAGGCAATACTGATGCACATTTGAAAAATTTTGCTATGTTACATAATGCTGCTGGTCTAAAGTTAAGCCCTCTATATGACATGGTTTTTGTGAGATATTATGAAGAACTGACTCCTAATCTAGCTTTGGGATTTAATTCTAAACTTGATTTGCCCTTAAGCAATATTAAAGCTAAGCATTTAAAGATACTTTGTGCAGATTTTAATTTACGTGAAGCAGTTTTAGAACAGGCGGTAAAAGATTTTTCCTCTAAGTTGGATCAAGTTTATGATTTTATAGAAGCTTGTAAAAAAGTAAATCCTTTATTGAGAAAAGCTTTTAGGGAGCATATTAAAAAAAGATGGAACGGCATATTCAAAAATATTTAAAAAATATAGTTACTGAGATTAAGTCTGAGCGAAAAAAGCAGAAAGTATCTCAAAAAAGATTATCTGCCTTAACGGGAATTAGCACTCAAACTATTTCACGTTTTGAACAAGCTGAGGAGAATATACAGTTTTCTACTGTACTTCAACTTGCAGATGCCTTAGGCTTGCATCTTGAAATTGCTTCACCAAGAGGTTTTCAATTGCTAGTTAAAAGACTTTTGCGATATGCTTTAGAGAAAAATATCCCTGAAGTGGCTGATTTAATGTTTGATGAAGAGATTAGAGCTATTGCAGAGAGAGTGATTCGGTAATTTTAAGAAACTAGGGTTATATTTATTTAAATTAAAGACCATTTATTTAAATAGCTTTCGTACAAATTTAATCCTTGCATATGCTCATCCGTGAAATCATAATTTAAAGTCTGAAAATAATCATTTAGGATCTCTTTCTTTAAGCCAGTTTTTGATGAGACTCTATTTATAATTTCATCTATGTCTTGATTAAGACCCATAGTCTTTGCTGCAAGGAGAAGGCTTTGTAAAAATTTCTCTTTCTTGGAATCTAATTTATGAGCCCATACCCCGAAGACCATTGGTAATCCATTAGATAAATCAAACCATTCTTCACCAAGATCATAAATATATTCGCAAGGCGAACTCAAAATTTCTTCATTCGGAGTGCTGAACTCAGATATTTGGTTCGCTTCGAGTAAAGCTTTATCACCTATTAATAATTTATTAGGCAAACCTTCTCCCCTGCCAGAAAATTTAATAAATTCGATATTCTTAATATCTAGATTATATTTTTCAGCTAATAGTATTTTTAATAAGCCTACCGAGCTAGCACTTTCTTCGCTTACGTTTATTTTAGGTTTTAAGCCATTCTCTTGTAAACTTTTTAGTTCTTTTAAATTTTGACTAGATAAGAATAATACGCTTTTAACTTTACCAAAGGCACTGATAGAAATTCGTTTAAGTAATTTACAATGTTCTTTTATCTTGAGGTAGGCAAAGCTAGAAATAGGAGCTGCGTCTATTAGACCTTCTTCAAATAGTTTATTTAAATCATTTGGTACGCCTGTGTTAATCTCTATTTTAAAATCATCCTCTTTAGTTTCAGTGCTTTCATCTTTTAAATACTGAGATTGAATAATTTTATTTAAAGGGTAATTAAAAATTTCGCAATTAATATATGAAATTTCACCAAGTTTAATTAAGCCCGAGGCGTCGTGAAAATCTCTGCTCATCTGTGTTTCAGTAATGCTCATATTTAGCTGCTATTGGCATCTTTCTACCATATCCGAAGGTTAGTTCTTTAACTTTAATAATAGGTGGGTACTGTTGCCTTTTATATTCATTCCTGTCTATCATGCCTAAGATGCTGAGTACAGTTGGTTCATAGAAGCCCATTTCGACTATTTCTGAAAGTGATTTTCGCTTTTCAACGTAGTTCATAATAATTGCATCGAGTTTAGGATAAGGTGGCAGGCTATCTTCATCTTTTTGATTTTCTCTTAATTCAGCTGTTGGAGCTTTTTTGCAGATATTGTCAGGGATAGTAAGGCCCACATCTAATGAAACAGTGTTTTGGTTTATGTAATCTACTAGAGCATAGACTTCTGTTTTTAATAGATCACCTATAGGAGCTATGCTGCCACAGGTATCACCATAAATAGTGGCATAACCTACAGCTAGCTCAGATTTATTACTAGTCGCTAATAATAGTGAACCTTCTGTATTAGAAATAGCTAAGAGGATATTTGCTCTGAGTCTTGCTTGAACATTTTCATTTGCAAGGTTACTTATTTTGGGCACAGTCTCCAGCATTGTTTCATGAAGTTCTTTTATACTGATGCTACGGTAGTCTATACCAAGATTTTTTGCTAGCTGTTGAGCGTCTTTCAAGCTCTCATTGCTGGTAAATTTAGAAGCCAACATTATGCCACTGACATTCTCTTTACCGAGGGCTTGAACTGCTAAATAGGCGACTAAAGCTGAGTCTATTCCGCCAGAGAGACCTAGTATCGCTTTTTTAAAACCACATTTTTTAAAATAATCTTGTATGCCGAGCTTGAGAGCAGAGAGTATTTCGCCATAGGCTTTTATATCGCTGATAAAGAGTTCAGTATTGTTTTCTTCATCTATATTTAAATCTGGATTATCGTGAAATGCTTTTTCGTCATTCTTCAGAAGAGCTTCTAAATCTATCTCCATAAGATCTTCAATAAAAGAACGTCCCTGCCTAGTTACATAGCCATGTTTATTTACCACGAGCGAAGCACCGTCAAAGACTAAGTGGTCATTAGAACCTACTTGGTTACAGTAGAGTATAGGTACATGATGTTTTTCAGCTGCATGGGTAATCAGGCTTTGTCTAAGTTTAATTTTATTAATGTAATAAGGAGAG
The DNA here is from genome assembly GCA_005110385.1 of Candidatus Melainabacteria bacterium. Taxonomy (GTDB): domain Bacteria; phylum Cyanobacteriota; class Vampirovibrionia; order LMEP-6097; family LMEP-6097; genus LMEP-6097. Next base: position 3,994 of record DUDT01000009.1, read on the forward strand.
GCAGAGCAGTTAATAATCAATTTAGCCCCAAGGTTAGTTAATTTAGCGATGGGGTCTATATCGTAGAGATTTTTAAGTTCATCTGCCCATAGATCTTCACAGATGCTGATTCCTAGCTTATATCCACCGAAATCTAAAGTTTTAAATTCTTTATTAGATTCGAAATATCTTGTCTCATCAAACACATCATAATTAGGGAGTAAAGTTTTTCTAAATACGTCAGCTACTTTGTTCCAAGTTATAAAGAACACTGAATTAAAAAGCTCCTTACCAGTGGTGTCGTTAGAACTTACTCCGCCCACTAATATACCTAAATTCGCAGGGCAGAGTTCGGAGAGCTGTTTTAAATAGTCACCTTGCCTGATTAATAATTCTTTTTTAAATAGTAAGTCTCTTGCAGGGTAGCCGATTAGGCTCAGCTCTGGAAATATGATTAACTTAGGATTAGAATCTTTTTTACTATTAACTATATTAATAATATCTACGTGCTTCTCGAAATTAGTTCTAAGATCGCCGACTATAGGGTTAATTTGTGCTAAAAAGGCTTTCATTTTATGCTAGTATCGTGTCCTATGATAGCTCAAGGTGCTTCTCTTAGTTCTAAATTAGACCAAATTTCTAGCCACTTGAAACCGCTTAGTTATGCGGTCGATGCAAACAATAATATTACAATAGCCGGACTTAAAGTAAAAGATTTACTTACTAAATATGGTAGCCCCTTATATATTCTCTGCGAAGAAACTATTCGTACTCGTGCAAGGCTCTATGTAAATGCTTTTAAGAAATTTTATTCAGGCGAAAGCTTAGTTATTTATGCAAGTAAGGCACTTAACTGTAAAGCTGTCTGTAAGATTATAGATTCTGAGGGCTTAGGCATAGATGTGGTTAGTGGTGGAGAACTGTTTACTGCATTATCAGTAGGCTTTCCGAAAGAAAAAATTATTTTTCATGGTAATAATAAGGCTAAAGATGAACTGAAGATGGCGATAGAGAACCAAATCGGCTCTATTATGCTGGATAATTTTTATGAACTAGGGCTTATAAAAGAGCTTTTAGAGGAAGAATTTTCTGTAGATACGGCAGTGAACCTCTCTATTAGAGTCACTCCGGGCATAGAGTGCCATACGCATGAATATATTAAGACTGGCAGAATTGATAGTAAGTTTGGTTTTGATCTCTCTCAGGTTGATGAACTTATTTCTAAAATACTTACTTTAAAAGAGAAGTATAAAAACATAAATATTAAAGGTCTGCATGCTCATATAGGTTCACAGATATTTGAAACTATGCCGCATAACGATGTCGCGGGAGTTTTACTAAATCAATACAGGAGCCTTAAAGATAAATATGGCATTAGCTTACAGGATATTAATGTCGGTGGTGGTTTAGGTATTAAATATCATGAACACGATGATCCCCCAGAGATTAATGACTGGGTGAAAGTTGTGGCTGATTCTATAGTTGCTAACTGTAAAACACTAAATTTAGAGTTACCGAGAGTAATAGTGGAGCCTGGTAGAAGTATAGTAGGACCCGCTGGTGTAACTGCTTATAAAGTTGGCAATATTAAAAATATTCCAAATCTGCGTAAATATGTGGCTGTTGATGGTGGTATGGCAGATAATGTTAGGCACATTATGTATCAGGCTCGTTACTATGCTGAGGTAGATGGAAAGATTAGTGATGCTAAGACTGAAAAAGTTACTATTGCTGGTAAATTCTGTGAGTCTGGGGATATACTGATCCGTGATATCGATCTTCCAGAGCTAGATCATGATGATGTAATAGTGGTCTATTCGACTGGTGCTTATAACTATAGTATGGCGAGTAACTATAATCGAGTGCGAAGGCCTGCTATGCTACTTGTAAATAACGGCAGAGCCGATATTATTATAAGAAGAGAGACTTATGAGGACGTCCTACAATGGGATGAACTACCTCAGAACTTATCTTAGAGAACTAGCAGAAAGCCTTTAAGGAGGTTGTACCACTATCCCAGCTGATAACACTAGTCTAGAGCTGAACTATTTAGATGTAGGAGAGCTTTTATATAAGTTTTTAGATATAGAGTTTAATACTATAAGTCTTTTTACAGTAGCGATACAGCTTGCGATTTTAGCTTGGTTAGTATATCAGGCTTATGATCGTTTTAAAGGCACGCAGGCAGAGAGAATCTTAAGGGGTTTAATTATGCTTCTGCCAGTAATGATGCTTTGTTATATTTTGAAACTAAGTATACTTACTAAAATTTTTGAAATATTTTCACAGACTTTTATTGTGGGCTTGATAGTTATATTTGCTCCTGAATTTCGCAGAGTATTAATTCAGTTAGGCGGTGAGTTTAATCTTTTAAATTATATAGAGGGCCATAAATCTTTAGATCAGTTGGAGAAGGCGAATAAAAATATTGTCGCTTCTTTGGAGATGCTACAGAAAAAGCGAGTAGGGGCTTTGATTATCGTAGAAAAGTCTCAGGCAGAGCGTTATTATATTAATGCAGGTTTCCCTATTAATGCAGATATCTCTAAGGAGCTGATGATGACTATCTTTGATAATAAATCTCCTTTGCATGATGGTGCTGTTATTATTCGTGGAACTCAGCTTGCTCTAGCTAGTGTTATATTGCCAATGACAGAGAACCCTAAGTTAGATTGGCAGTATGGAACTAGGCATAGGGCTGCTATCGGTTTTAGTGAAGTTACAGATGCTTTGTGTTTCGTAGTTTCAGAGGAGACTGGTGATATTTCTATGGCAAAGCAGGGGAAATTAAAGCGATATGAGAGCATCGCAGCTTTAGAGCAAGAGCTGAGTGATTTTTATAAGCATATTGATCATAATCGCAGTAAAAGAACGCAGATATTTACTACTTTAGGTAAGGTTTTAAGGAAAAGAAAAAAAATAATAGCTAGTGATGACGGTGTTTGATAGAATGTTATGAGCTATGAATCAGGAACTAAAAAAAGATATTCTCGTCATTGATGATGATCCAGCTATACTTGAACTTGTAAGTTTTAATCTAGAATTGCAGGGTTATAATGTTGAGTCTTGTGATAATGCTATAGATGGCTTGGCGATGGCTTTTCAGAAGCCGCCACATTTAATTATTCTTGATTTGATGATGCCTAATATGGATGGTTTTACAGCCTGTCAGCGCATTAGGCAGAATGATGTAACGAAAGAAACACCAGTACTAATGCTTACAGCTCTTAATCGCACTAATGATAAAGTGACTGGCTTTGATTCTGGCGCTGATGATTATTTAACTAAGCCTTTTGAGCTTCCTGAGCTTTTTGTGCGTGTTAAAGCACTTCTCAGAAGATCTGGTGCTATTACTTTAGCTCAGTCGATCCCGGAGGTTCTTCATTCTGGGGATATTACTTTAATGCCAGAATCTAGAGAAGTTAAAATTGAAGATAAAATTTTAAGACTTACTCCTATTGAGTTTGAAGTTCTGCATTGCTTAATGCAGAATCATGGTCAGACAGTATCACCAGGTCTTATTCTTAAAGAAGTCTGGGGTTATTCACCGGAAGATGATATAGATACCATCAGAGTACATATCCGTCATTTAAGGTCTAGAATAGAAGCTGGGGCTAAGAAGTATATCAAGACTGTCTATGGTGGTGGTTATCAGTTAATTCCAGAGGGGTTTTTAAAAAGTCATTCTGGGGCAGTTTAGATTTCTTAAAGACTGATGTATAAGCTGCATCGGTCTCTGTTAGAATGTTCTTATGACTTTTCTTAAAAGATTATCTTTTTTGGTTCTTGCCTTAAGTTTATTTTTAGGTGCAAGTCCCGTCTATAGCTCTCATGGAGCTGTTTCTAAGGTCACTTCATCATTAATTTCTGCTCCTTTGGGTGGCTTTTTCGGTCTTGCACGTGGGGCTGTTTCTAAGTCTTCGCAGTATGCTTCCTCATTTTCTACAGAATTTGGCGAAGGACTTCTTCCAAGATTAGTCGGTGTACCATCTGGTTTTCTTATTGGTGGTGTCGCTGGTGGTGCGACAGGTCTTTTGCGTGGTGTGATTAACGGTGTAAGAATTAGTCAGGATAGTCCTTTCTCCGCAGCGGCTATGAGCTTGGATGGTGATTTTATTGATTTTGATCCTTATGATTTTAATGCTACATATTAAAGACGAAAACGCAGGAATTGGAGATTGGCAATAGTGCCATGCGAGCAATAGAGATTTACGATACTACACTTAGAGATGGCGCGCAGATGCGTGGCATCTCTTTTAGCGTCAATGATAAACTCAAAGTACTAAGGCTATTAGATGATATTGGTGTGGCTTTCGTAGAGGGCGGTTGGCCTGGGGCGAATCCGAAGGATGTAGATTTTTTTACTGAAGCAAAAAAGATTAAGCTGAAAAACACTCAGCTAGTAGCTTTTGGCAGTACTCGTAAAGCGAATACTAAGGTGGAGTCAGATCCTATATTAGCTGCTCTTTTGCGAGCGGAGACACAGGTGATCTGCATAGTTGGGAAAAGCTCTGCCCCGCAGGTTACCAATACTTTAAAGATTTCCCTAGCAAAGAATTTAGATATGCTCGCTGAAAGTATATCTTTTCTGAAATCAGAAGGCCGCCGAGTGATAATAGATGCTGAACATTTCTTTGATGGTTACGTGGCTGATTCTGCTTACTCGCTTAAGTTTGCTAAAATTGCGGTGGAAGCTGGGGCTGAAACCTTGGTTCTCTGTGATACTAATGGTGGCAGTTTACCCGAGCAGGTTTTTAAAATCACTAAAGAGATTACAGATGCTTATAAAGAGAAGCTTAAAATTGGTATTCATGCACATAATGACTGTGAGCTTGCGGTAGCTAACAGTATTAGAGCGGTGAGAGCTGGTGCTACTCAAGTGCAGGGAACCATTAATGGCTATGGAGAACGCTGTGGTAATGCGAATCTGATTTCTATAATTCCTAATCTGGAGCTTAAGTATACTGAAGAGAAATTAAAGTGCTTACCTAAGGATAAGTTAAAACATTTGAGCAGTCTTTCTCATTCTGTCGCTGAAATAGCTAATCAGCACCACAGTGCCCATCAGCCTTTCGTCGGAGCTAGCTCCTTCGCTCATAAAGCTGGCTTGCATGCAAGTGCAATGAAGAAGCAGGACTTTAGTTATGAGCATATAGACCCTCTTTTAGTAGGTAATGCTACGAAGATTATTATTTCAGAGCAGTCTGGCGTGAGTAATATACTAGATTGGCTACAGAAGAAAAAGCTTTCTCCTAAAGCGAATGATGAGATTATTGGAGAATTCGCTAAAACTGTTTTAGAGAGAGTGAAGAAGCTAGAGCATAAGGGATATAGCTTTGAGAATGCTGATGCGAGTTTAGAGTTAATGGTGCGTAAATTAATAGATGTAGAAGGCTCTGCTGAAACTAAACTCAAGGCTTATAAGCCTTACTTTAAGCTAGTGGAGCACAATGTATATATTTCAAATGGCGAGAAGACAGAGGCTACGGTACGAATCGAAATAGCAGGTGAGGAAATCCACTCTGCGAGTGTGGGTAATGGTCCGGCTAATGCCTTAGATAAAGCTCTTAGAAAAGCTTTAGTAAGTTTTTATCCTAAGATAGAAGAGTTTCAGCTATTAGATTACAAGGTAAGGATTCAGGATAGTTCACTTGGAACGGCAGCTCTGACTAAGGTTCAGGTTAATACTGGAAATTTAGCTGAGGATTGGGATACTATCGGCGTTAGCACTAATATTATAAAAGCTTCTTGGGATGCGATTGTTGATAGTATTGAATATGGTTTGATCAAGTATGGTGTTAAACCGGTTGAATTCGCTTAGGGGCTGCTCGCAATTTTTAAGGCACTTGTTGCCGAATTTTAAGTTCTGCGTTCCTTAAAAAATTTTCATAAAAGATAATATCGTATGAAGGACTTTTAACTTTGCATTTATTAAAATTAGCTTATACTAGTTCGTGTAAGCGTTTGATTGATTTAAAAAAAAATTAACTGAGCGTGGTCTTTCTCACACATTTCCAAGTTTATGTATTAAATTTGGTTGGCAAGTCCTTAAAACACCTGAAATATTTTGAGGTGTTCAATGAATTTAGCTATTCCTTTTATGACAGCTGCTGCTTTAGCTGTTCTTGGAGCCTTGCCGAAGGTTGGGCATAGTGGTTCTGATTCGGGGGCATTAAATCCTAGTCCACGGCAAGCTTCTGCTACTTTGGAATCTTCTAATGATCGCTCACGAGCTGCATCTATGTTGCAGCCAGCTTAAACCCAAATAAACTAAACACAATTAACAAAAGCAAGAATTTTCATTCTTGCTTTTGTTTTTAGAGGCTGATTTACAGTGAGGCTGCTTGCAAATGTACAAGTTCAAGACATTCTTGTTGAGCATGCAAGCTCAAGGCGGGGGAGGGCAAATGACCGCAAAATGTAGTCGAATATCTGCTTCGTTAAAAGATTAAATTATCCTAAGCCTACTTGCCGGACTGCGTTAAAGGCTGTATAATGATTCTTCTATAACTTTCCATGTTTCTGTACCAAACATGGTTGACGCAAGTCTTAAAACGTTTAATTTTAAACAGTAATTAAATAGAAATCTTCAAATGTGTGAGGAGAAGCTTTTTATTTTTATTGTTTTCTTTTGAGGTTGATTTATGTTGCTTTAGGGAATCTTAAATAATTATAAACAATATAGTAATTATAAAGTCTCTGTAGTATTATAATAAAAACCAAATTGATAACTTTCCGTGTTTCTGTACCAAATCCGGTTGGCGAGAGTCGTAAAACTTAAAACAAATTTAAAAACTATAAATCTTATTTACTGTGTGAGGAGGGATTTATGTTTATATTTAGGGAGGTTCGTTTATGAACCTTGTTTCTGCTCTTACTCTGCCAGCTTTGGCTTTTGCGATCTTTTCTTTTGTTGGTCGCGGCAATACTGCTTCTGTGTCACTTAAGGGAGATTCTGGTAAATCTTCAGTGGCTTTTAGTGCTGGTGCTCGCGATCGAGCGGCAAAATTGTGTGCGGCTTAATTCTTCATTTAGCTAAAAGCTTGAGCTAATTGCTTTTCCTGAGGCGTGTTTCTCAGTTGGGTTGTTGGTGCGATATTGTTAGCGGTGCTAGTCTGAATTTTCTCTTTGAGCGTATTCTTAAGATTAGCTGCTGATGCGATATTGCTCGTGAGATTAGAGTAAATAGTATTAGCTTCTCGGGATTTTATTAACCAGTCTGTAACATTCAGTGGGGTTTTGAGAATACTCTTGACGGCTAGGAGGGCGGTTTTGCCGATGCCTGTATCTTTATAACTTGCTAAGTGATCTGGTAATTCTTTCGCGAAAACTTCTTCTTCCTTCTCTTTAAATAATCCAGGTATGTCTTTTGGAGTGCGTCCTGTTAATTTACTTGTGATTTTTTGAATGAGCCAGAAAGGACTCGAGACTGGGTTTAATTTTATTACAGCAGGATAAGTACCCACTGCGGCGTGGAAGTTTTTACCCCACCACATCCAGCCTTTTTTAAGGACGTTTATAAGTTCAGATAATGGAGGTTTTATTAGTGAATGAGAAACGAATTGGGTGTCATTATCAATAGCTCTCTTCTCTGCTTTTGGCATAAAGCTCTGTACGAAAGGTGGAGCGATGAATTCTACGAGCATATTCAATAGTATAGACTTGGTGGCAGGGTTGAGTATTTCCCCAGGTAGTAGATTTGATAAGCCTTTCATGAAATTTTGACACATAGGCATTAGTAGTTTTTTCGGAATAATATTATGGAAAGTTCCCATAAAAGATTCGCCTTTGCGAACTGATGCGTGTGCGTAGCTGGTCATAGCAGAGTCTATGCGATTTGCGTTACTAAGTATCATTGAGCCGAAGGCTTTTAGTGGAGTATTTGCATCTTGGAAGCCAGTCGCTTGAGCTTTTTTATCTAATGTGAGTGCTGTTAAACCAAGGCTGGCCAGGGATGTTATGCCGAAATGAATAGGGTTGAATTTTGCTAGTGATTTCAGTTCTTCTTTGTCACCGTAAGAGTTTGTAGTATAGAGGGTTTTACCTTGCGCGTCTTTTAGTGTTTCACCAGGTGTAATGCCAAGAAGGTATTTATTTACATTATTAACAAATGGATCAAGGACTTTTTTAAGATTAAAGCCAGCTTCTTCTCTGACTAATTCACCATTGCCTTTATTTTTGAGCTTAAATTTTTTCTCGCCCTTTTCATTTTCTCCTCTTATCCATCCGATTAGCTTAGCTACACCAGTATCTTTCATGGCTTCGATTATGATCTGCTGTTCGGGACTTGCTTCGCCTCCATGGTTGGAAGAGTTCGTAAGTATATTATTTTCTGCGGTAATAGTTCTTAAAATAAAAGTTAATGGTCTTGCGACCATGTCACCGATAAGTGTATTCACTATTGGATTTTTTTTAGCAAATTCAGGGAAAGCTCGACGAAAAGCTGCTATGGATTGGTCTACGCCGATGTCGGTAACAAGGCGTGATAGAAATGAATCTGAGAAAGTCTTTTCAATATTATTGTTTAAAGCATTATATTCTATACTATTTGGATCAATTTTCGCTGCTTCAAGTTTCTTAATCTGCTGAAGAGTAGTTTCTTTTTCTGTCTCCGAGAGGCTATCGGTTTCAAGAAGATTCTTCAACTCTTTACAGTACTCATCTAAATTGTTTGATAGTTTGGTTGCATCACCTTCTTTGATGATTGCATTTACTACTGCTTCTGCAGACGAGCTGGTTAATAGAGCATTGGTCCAGGATTTTAGAACACTTTCCCAAAGAGAATAAGCAAAGCCTCGTGAATGTTCTTTTTCTTGGTGCTGAGTGTTTTTTTGTTTGGATTTTTCGGATTTACTAGCTCTGGAAAAGGCTTTGATATTGTTTTCGGCTGCAGGCTCTGCTTGTTTTAAACCTTGATTAAAAGCTTTAGCCGCGTTAAAAATCGTCCCAGTTGGCTCTGGGCTTGTTGCAGTATTTGGATTTATTCCTTGTTCTAGAAAGCTCTTGTTCGTACCTATAGAAGTACTAACCAATTAGAGCCCTCCCTCGGAATGTTGGCGCTGACTTGTCTTTGTGAGGACAGTGAGGCCCAGTTATGCAATTTAGCTTGAAAGAAGTCATGTGAGGAGCTTAGTCAAGTATTACGTAATATATTATATACAAGTACAGAGGAATTTACTGGAAAATGTAATACGGAATATAAACAAATATTAATTAAATTAATGTCAAATGAAAAAAATTCTAATATCAGGTAATTTAGTTTTACATAAGAGCTTAAAGGTAATAAGATGAAATTAATGCCTGCTAAAAAAGCCCTTTATCCAGGAAGTTTTGATCCTTTTACTTTAGGGCATTTAGATGTGCTTGTAAGAGCGGTGGAACTTTTTGACTGTGTTGAAATCGCGATAGCAAGTAATTCTAGAAAGAAATCTATTTTAAATGCTAAGGAAAGAGAGTCTTTAGTTAAGATAGCTACGGCTGATTTACCCAATGTAAAAGTTTCTATAGTTGAGGGCTTGGTTATAGATTATGCAAGAGCGAATGATTATAGATTATTACTGAGAGGAATTCGTGCGGCTAATGACTTTGAACAAGAATTGGAAATGTCACAGATAAATAGATCTCTATCTCTAAAAGGATATAAGGATTCTATTGAGACTGTTTTCTTGATGACTAGTCCAGAATATTCTTTTATAAGGGCAAGCAGGGTGTGGGAATTGCTAGAATTGGGGGGAGATGTAAGCACTCTCGTTCCAGATTGTGTGAGTAAATATTTGGAGGGAAGAAATATTGGATATTTTCAGCAAACTAGATGAAATCGGCGAATATATAGAGCAGGCTAAGAACATACCGATGATTAATCAGAAAATGATTGATCCCGAGTACTTGATGAGAGCTTTTGAAGATCTTTACGCGACTATCCCAGAGGAAATAAAAGAGGCTAGGCAGCTGATTGAGAAGAGAGATAAGGAACTTACTGAAGCTAGGAAGCAGGCTGATGATCTTCTCACTAGGACTAAGCAAGAATGCGAAACTATGCTCATCAGAGCTAAAGACCAAGCGGAAAAGCTTTTAGATGAAAGCCAGATAAAAAGATCGGCTGAACATGAAGCTAAAAGCCTGTTCAATGAGTGTAGTGAACATGCTAAAAGACTAACTAAAGACGCTGAATCAGATGCTGAGGCTATTAGAATGCAAGCCATAGAAAAGGCTCAGAGATTTGAAGAGCAGGCGTTACTAAAAGCTAGAAGAATTAAAGAAGATGCTGATAATTACGCACAGCAGATTCTTAGCTATATAGAAAGTGATGTAGTTAGAAAAATAGATGAGCTGAACGCTAAGGGTAAAAGCTTTTTTTCAGATTTAAAAGAGAAAGATTTACACCTGTCATAAGAAGGGCGTGCAGTCAAACGAATAAGTTCAAGGCTGAATGCCCAAAAAATTTAATCATTATCCTAGAAAATAGACGGGATAATTTGCTAATATAATAGTCTGCCTGCGGAAGTGGCTCAGTGGTAGAGCAATTCCTTGCCAAGGAATAGGTCGCGAGTTCGAATCTCGTCTTCCGCTCCATCTGTAATTAGGACTGATAATGAACAAAAATCTAGAATTGATACCTGAAGAAATGATATTTGAGGATCTCGCTGTTGAGTTTGATTCTTTGCTTGATAAGAACTCATATAAGTTTGACTTTAAGGCGGGCGATATTATTAGAGGTTTTGTCTCTAGATTTGATAAAGATGGCGCACTTGTTGATGTGGGTTATAAGAGTGAAGGCTTCCTTCCTAATAAAGAAGTGGCTAATAAAGAAGATGAATTAAGCCCTAAAGATGTGCTTGAACTCGCTAAAGAATATGATTTTTATGTAATTAGAGAAGAGAGTGATAAAGGTCCTCTTCTACTTTCTTATAAGAGAGTAGCTCAAGCTAGAGGCTGGGCTAAGCTTGAAGAGATTAAGAATAAAGATGAAATCGTCGAAGGTGAAGTTGTTGCTGTTGTTAAGGGCGGTATCATTATTGAGATTTACGGTGTTAGAGGTTTCGTTCCAGCAAGCCAGTTACGTGCTGCTTCTGAAATTGAGAATGAGAAAGGTGCTCTACTGAAGATGAAAATCATTGAGCTTAATAAGAATAGCCGTAAGCTTATCTGTTCTCGTAAAGTAGTTATAGAAGCGGAGAAAGCTAATCTTAGAGAGAAAGCTCTTGTTGAGCTTGAAGTAGGACAGGTTATTTCAGGTACTGTCGTTAGAGTAGCTGAGTTTGGTGCTTTTATCGACATCGGTGGTATCGATGGTTTACTTCCAGTCTCTGAGATTTCATGGCAGAGAATTAATCACCCTAAAGAAAGACTTTCAGTCGGTGATAATATTTCTGTTAAAGTTCTTAAAATAGATGAAGCTGGTAAAATCAGTCTTTCATTGAAGCGTTTAGAGCAAGATCCATGGACTGAGATCGAAGATAAATTCGTCGAAGGTCAGATCGTTTCTGGTGCTGTAGTTAAGATCACAGCTTTCGGTGCTTTTGTGGAAGTTTATCCAGGAGTAGAAGGTTTACTTCCATCTAATGAAATTACTGATGATGAAGATGCTAGTCCAGATAAGTATTTAGAAGTTGGTCAGCAGGTAGAAGTTATTCTTAAAAAGCTTTCTCCTTATGAAAGAAGAATACTTCTTTCCATGAGAGATATAGCTTCGGCTAGTTAATTAATATCTAGAATTTAGTTTATAGATATTAATATTTTAAGCTCTAAAAATATCACCACTCTTTAAACCGAGAAACATTCAGTAAAATCCCCGCAATAATACAGGAGCTAATCAGACTACTACCACCATAACTAACGAATGGTAGTGTGACGCCAGTAATGGGCAGTAAGCCCGTCGCTACGCCTATATTAGTAATGATCTGTACAGCCATGAGTCCTATTAATCCAATCCCCATCATGCGGGCGAAATTATCTGGCATAGAATGACAAATCTGTAAAGCTCTTAAAATCCATAAGAAAAAAAGTAATAATACCGCAGTGGAGCCAAGGAAGCCCATTTCTTCACAGATGATAGAGAATATAAAATCGGCGTGGGAAACGGGAAGAGCACCGAGTTTCTGTAGTGAACCACCTAAACCCTGTCCCCAGAGCTGCCCTGCACCAATCGCATACTGTGACTGGATTAGGTTATAACCCGAGCCAAGTGGGTCAGAGTGAGGATCTAACCAGTATTTTATTCTTGCGAGTTGGTAAGGTGTATTTAAAATATGAATAATCACTACACTCGCTCCAGCACCTACTCCTAGCCCTATGAACCATAGATTTACATTGGCTGCCAGTATTACAAAAAATATACCAGTTGCGATAATTAAACAGCTCCCCAGATCTGGCTGTTTTAAAGTTAGTATCATCATAGCTAAGGACATTAGACCTGCTAAAAAAAAACCACGCTTTTCAAAAAAAGCTTTAGTGAAAAGTAATACTGATGATATTTTCGCGAATTCAGAGACTTGAAGATTTATAAAACCAAAAATATTTAGCCAGCGGCGTGCTCCGCCAACAACAACTCCATATTTAGCGTTAATTATCAGTAGTGCTAACACTACGATGGCGATAGGTAGAGTGTATTTTTGCCACCATTTAAAATGTGAAAAACTCATAGTTAGCATTACAGGAATGCCAATTAAGACATAGAATCCTTGTTTCCAGATGAAAGTCCACGCAGATTCAGTGTAATGATAGGATTCACTCCAAGAAGCACTGGAAACGAAAACAAAACCTAGCAGAATAATGGCTATGCTTAAAGTCATTAAAGGCTGATCAACTTTAGAAATATTCTTCACTTTAACAATGATAATTCATTTTTTGAAGAACGAGGTCTTTAAAGATATTTCCTCTTTCTTCAAAATTTTTAAACATATCAAAGCTAGAACTAGCAGGGCTTAGTATTACTGGAATTTCTTGTGGAGATGCGAGAGCAGCATCAATAGCTTTTTCTAAATTTTTAACTTTAATAAAGTTACGGTAATTTTGGGCTTTTAGTGCATCAGCGATTTTATCGCTGATTTCCCCTATTATAAATACAGCTTCAGCTCTTTCTGTAAGCACTTTAATAAGTTCATGAAGATCTAAACCTTTATCTTTACCGCCGACTATTGCGATACATTTGTCAAAGGCTGTTAATGACTTAATCGCAGATTCTGGATTGGTCGCTTTACTATCATTATAGAAATCTTTACCATTAATCTTTGCGACGAATTCTAGTCTGTGTTCTACGGGCTTGAAAGATTGAAGCTTTGTTATAAATTCAGCGTTTGCTACATCTGTAAAATCTGAACAGGCAAGTAGGGAGGATAAAACATTTGAATAATTATGATTACCTTTGAGCTGTATAGAATCTACATGGCAGATTTTTTTAATTCCTCCTTTTAATCTTAAATGAAAAAAATCATCGTGTAAAAATGCGACGTCGAATTCATTTAACTCAGGCTTTTCACTTAAATTAACTGTAGAGGAAAAGAATTTAATTCTAGAGAGAATTTCCTTAGAAGCAGTTTCTTCGCCTTTATCACTAAGCTCATTTAGGGGAGCTTGGTTAAGAATATTTTTTTCAGCATTAAATTCATGAGCGAGTCCTAATAAATAAGGATCGTCATAATTAAAAATAAGGCTATTTTCATAATCACTAGATAGATTAAATAGTTTTTTCTTACTAGTCTTATATTCATCCATACTGCGGTGCCAGTCTAGGTGATCCTCTGTGAGGTTTAAGTAAATGGCAGCCTGTGCTGGAAATCTTTCGAGGATAGACCGTTTCGAATAGAATAGCTGAAAAGAACTTACCTCTAGAACTGCGACATTAGCTCTGCTATAGCCCCAGAAATCTAAGAAAGGCGTACCATTGTTCCCGACAGCTTTAGTCCCAAGTAGATGAGCAGTAAGCTCACTAGTAGTGGTTTTCCCGTTAGTGCCAGTGACTGCGATGTATCTCACAGCGTTTACAGTGGTTTCTAAATCTTGTAATTTAGTAACAAATAAATCTAAATCGGTCAGGTAATTAATTCGGTCTTGTTCTACTAGCTTACAGATATACTGAATGATTTCAGTGTCGGGCTGAAAACCTGGACTAATAGCGACTATGCTTACATCGTCTAGGAGACTGGTGTCTTGAGTGCCGAAATGAAATTTAACTCCTTCTTGAGTTAAAAAGTCAATCTGTGACATTAATTCTTTGAAATTATTTCTCTCTTTCTGCTCTATCACTGTGATGTCATAGAGTTCATCATCTAGCGCATGTCTGATTAAAGAGAATGCTGTTTTTCCTAAGCCGAGTATCGCTATTTTATCCATGAAATTACTACCAGTAAAAAAAGAGACCCATGTGGTTACCGAGGTAATTCCATGTAATTTTATCAAAAATTTCTTTAAGAAGCGGAATTCCTCTGCCACCTTCACTTTCTGTGCTAACTTCATCGATACTCATATGTTTATGTCTTTGCCAATTAAACCCTTTCCCTGGGTCTATCATAACGATTTTCAGTGAACCATCTTTAATTTCATAGCCGACTTGAACATGAGCTTCTCCAGAGTTTTTAACGCCGTATTGGGCTACATTAGCGAAAGCTTCTGTGAGACCGAGTCTTAAGATTAATCCGCTTTGTTCTGAAAGTCCATGCCTTCTGCAGTCATCGATTAAGACTTTTATATAATTGTCACAGTTTTGATAATTGGTCATATCGACTGCTTCTAATTTAAATTCTTTTTGTTCTATGCAGAGTAAAAGTCTGTCATCGGTGACTTCACTGTCCCCGACTCTTTTGTTTAATTGTTGATTTAATCCTTCAGTGATTTGCTTAACGCTTTTATCAGTCATAGACTGTAGAGCATTTAGCATCCAGTCCTCATTGTTATTACTTGGGCTGATAAGAGTCTGCTCCATAAAGCCATCTGTGAAAAGTATAAGCTTATCTTTCGGTGATAATTGAATAGTCTGCCTCTGGTAATAAGCTTCTAGGTCTCTGGGGTCTATTAATCCGAGCGGTACGCCAGTGGGTTCATCGGCAGAGAGCATGATGGCTTTGCCATCTTTAATGACATAGGGTTTAAGGTGCCCAGCATTGGTGTAAGCTAGTTCTCCAGTGTGTAAATTAAAAACTCCATACCAAGCAGTCGCGTAAAAATCAGAATTATTACTTTGGGCTAACAGTGAGTCACATAAAAAAGATATAACTTTTTCAGGAGCCCAAGCGAGCGAAGAGTTTTCGATAATCGCGTTAAACTGTCCGAGAATATAACCAGTAAGTAGGGCAGCAGCAGGGCCTTTACCTGATACATCGCCGATTAATACGCCGACTACATCGGGGGAAAGTTCTGAAACCCAGTAGAAATCACCAGATACATTGCTGTGCGGCTTATATAGTACAGAAATATTCATGGAGGTATTTAAAATGTCACCACCAATAAGTGAGCTTTGTACTCTTGCTGCTTGCTTTAATTCACGTGAAAGCCTGCCTTGATAAGCATTTAACTGTTCATATATTTCAGACTGTGTCATCGCCACTATAACTTGACTAGCAGCTGATTCTACGAATGTCACTTCATCTTCAGTCCATGTTCGAGGAAATAGAGACTGAAATACTATCCAACCTCTTAATTCACCTTGGGCGAAAAGTGGCGTAGCCAGTGCCGATCTCGCTCCGGAATTTATAAGCTCTTGTTTTTCTTCATCATTTAATTTTTGTAGATTTTCGGTCGAAATCAGGTTTTCGATTATTATTGTTGCGTAGATATCTTTAGTATTTAATTTATCGAGAATTAAATGTTTGCATTGCCCTGCGATATTCGGAACACCAGTAGCGCAGAATTCTTCTGAAATATGATCATTCATGAAAAGGAAGCAGCGAGAGACTTTTACGGCAAAGCCCAACTCATTAACTGTTCTTGAGAGTATCTCCTTGAGGTTTAAGCTTGAGCGAATTTGGCTGGTCAGGCTATTTAAGAGTTCTGCTTGTTTAGTTCTTTCATGTGATTTTTTAAAGAGGCGTGCTCTTTCTATGGCTGTCATTAATGGATAAGAGATCGCTTGTAATAACTGAATATCATTGTCTTGCCAATCAGTATGCTGTGAACAGTCTTGTAAATAAATTAAGCCTAAGACCTCGTTTCTGAGCAGTAAAGGTACGGAGAGAAATGAAAAAACATCATCTAAAAAATGATTAGAATATTCACTATTTATTTCCTCAAATTGCAGAGGTCTTTTACATCTGAGTATCCGAAAGAAAAATTCATCTCGTTTCAGTAAATTATATTCAAGGTTACGTCCATGCTCATCTTCACAAAATTCTACAACTTGAAATTTATTGCCTTGTAAAAAAACTATCCCGCAGCGACTAACTTTAAAGAATTTAGCCATTTGTTTAGTTAAATATTTAAGTATATGAGTGATGTTCAGTGAACTATTGACTTTCTCTACCCACTGATTTAAAAGCCTTTCTCTTTCAGCAAGAGCATGCGCAGACTGTCTTTCTTGCATTAAAGCGAAGGTGGTGTTCTGTAAATATAGGGATAGCCTTTCAGTTTCAGCTAAGGTTTTTTCCATCATTGCAGTTTTTTCTGCATTCAATAATCTCTCTTCTTCAAGCTGTTTAGCGAGGCTTTCAAGCTGTGCCTGCAATTCATCTAGAGACCCATGCACAACTCCGTTCTCTGCGTTTTTGTAATCGGTCTCTTTTGTATTATCTGCGTCAGTGGTTTTAGAATTATCTCTCACTTTAGCTAGTTTGCGAACTGATACTTGTTAATTGATGTAACCTTGCGATTTTTAAAAGGTTTTGAACGTGATCTACTACGTTCTGAAATTCAAGGTCCGCTCCAATGATTTTACACTCTTTCCAAAGTCTTACGAAAGAACCCATGCCCGCACTATCAATAAAATCTAATCTTTTACAATCTATGGTTACCTTACTCTGTTCTTTTAAATAGGGTAAAATAGTGTCCTTAAATTTTTCAGCTTCACTGTAAAGTAATTGCCCGCCCACCTCAATTTCAAGATGTTTTTCTTCATTCCGGACAATTTCTAATTCAAGCATAAGATCGTACATTTTTTGTTGGTGTTAAGCTAAAAGCTATGGTACTAGATCAATATACCCAGAATATAATCATAAGGAACTCAAAAGAACTAGTCAAAAATGCTAAAATCAACTCGGAAAATGGTTATATAGCTGATGTATCAGCTTTATCTCAAATAAATACAACAGATAACCTAGTCAAAAAACAGATAATTTCACCAGGTTTTATAAATTTACACTCGCATCTTGCATATACGCATTTGGATTTAGAACCTAAAAATCTCTTCGCTTGGCTGAAAGATTTAATGCATAAAGTTCAAAATGAATCTTTTAATCCTATGGAGGCAAGCCTTGCTGGAGCAAGGCTTGCACTCAGTACAGGTACGACATTTTTAGTAGATAATACTTCGCATTTAGCTGCAAGCGTAAAGGCTTTTCAGAAAACTGGTTTAAGAGGAATTATTGGGCTTGAGCTATTTGGGTCTGATCCACAGCAAGCTAAAACTATTTTAAATAAGGCGCTAGAAGAATTAAGGTTGATGACACTTAGCCTAAAAGCTCAGCGGTTCGATGAAGTGCCTGAGCAGTGCCATAAAATTCAATTCGCTCTTTCACCACACTCTTTGTATAGTGTTTCTAGTGAATTAATGCAAGAGGCACAAGTATTCTTGTCTAATTTATCTAAAGAGTCTACTGTTTCTGATTTACTTCCTATTTTATTAATGCACTTTGCAGAAGATGAGCTCGAAGAGAAATATTTTAGCGGTGTGGATTTTAGGCGTAATCACCTTATTGGTGATGGTTTTGAAGGTTCTTTATTACATGATGAACAGGAGCTTACACTGATGTATGATTTCTGGGAGTCTCTTGGAGTTTTGGATTTAAAGAAGAGATATAGAAAGCAGGCTAGGTCATCGTGGGATTATTTTAAAAAATATGTACTTAGTGCAGAAAATGGGGTGAAGTATCAGTCTATTAAATATTTACTAACCCATGCTATAAATCTTTCAGAGACCGAGATTAAAGAACTCGCCAATTATCCTGAAATTTCTTTAGTAAGCTGCCCTCGCAGTAATCAGTTTTTAAAACACAATAATGCTCAAATCGCTCTATGGGAGAAATATGGTACCTACGAGCCTAGCAAAAACGTAGAAGATAGAGTTGAGCATCGGTCTTATAATTATGGTTTGGGGACTGATAGTAAGGCTTCTAATTATGATTTAGATTTAAGGTCAGAGCTGAAGGTGCTGTTAGAGACTGTTAGAAATGCAGGAATTGGAGTCTCTCAACAGTACCTTGAATTAACTTCTCAGAGACAGTTTGAGCTATTAACTAGTTCTGCTGCTAAAGCTATAGGGATGGAGGATAAGATTGGTAGCCTAGAAGAAGCTAAGTATGCTGATTATGTAGTTTTTGAGGTTATGGATGATAATTTAGATTTAGATTTAGTAGATCCTTATGCTTTAGTTTTAGATGGAGAGAAGACTCGGGTTAAAGAGGTTTATGTTGGGGGCGATCTAATCTCTATTTAACAGCTTGCAACAACTGCAATAATTCCTCATAACTAGTATAATCTTCAGTTTTTTGTTTAAGAATATTATTGATTTTATCTATCGCGGCTACCGCCTTATCTATGGTGGGGTTATTACCTCGCTGATAAGCCCCAATGTTAATAAGATCTTTAGCGTCTTCATAGCTTGCCATATAGGTACGAAGAAGGCTGGCTGCTTCTTTATGCTCTGGGGTGACTATACTGCCCATAACCCTGCTCACTGATTGAAGTATATCTATGGCCGGAAAATGATTTTTATGAGCTAATTTGCGTGAAAGTACTATGTGACCATCGAGGACGCCTCTAGCAAGGTCACTGATAGGCTCATTCATATCATCACCTTCGACTAGGACGGTGTAGAGGGCTGTGATACTGCCTTTTTCACCAGTGCCGCTTCTTTCTAATAGTCTTGGAATTAATGAAAAGACACTAGGTGTATAGCCTCTAGTCGCAGGTGGCTCGCCTACTGCTAGTCCTATTTCTCGTTGGGCTAATGCTACACGTGTAACGCTGTCTAGCATTAATAAAACATTTTTACCCTCTACATCTCTAAAATATTCTGCTATAGAATGAGCGAATAGAGCTGCTTTTACTCTGATTAGGCTAGGCTGGTCTCCTGTAGCTACTACTACTACTGATTTCTTTAAACCTTCCTCTCCTAAGCTTTCTTCGATAAATTCTCTTACTTCTCTGCCTCGCTCACCAATAAGGGCGATGACGTTAATATCGGCATCTGCGTTTTTTGCGATCATGCCCATAAGGGTACTCTTACCTACGCCTGAGCCAGCAAAGATCCCCATACGCTGACCTTTACCACAGGATAAGAAACCATCTAATGCCCTAACCCCAAAAAACATCTGCTCCTCTATACGACTCTTTTTCAGAGGATTTAAAGTCTTAGCTGGCCATTGCGTAGCGGTGTGTTCAGCTCTAAGTTTAATTCCTTCGTCGAGTGGTTCACCGAAAGCATCTAAAATTCTGCCTTTTAGCCGAGGTCCTACTTTAATGGAAACTTGTTTTCCAGTAGGCACTACTTCTGCTCCCATTTTAAGTTCTTGAACTTCACCAAGTGGCATTAATAGTGTGTAATTGTCTCTGAAGCCTACTACCTCGGTTTTCAGGTAATTATTTCTTGATTTAATTAGGCATAATTCGCCGAGTTCCACTATTAAACCATCTGCTTCGATAGTTAAACCGATAATTTTAGAAACCCTCCCTAGTGTGCGGACTTGAGAGCAGTCTTTTAAATCATTTTTTAATTCAGGGAAATTTAGTTTCATATGCTTATCCTCTTCTTTACTTAAGGCTTTTAAGCTTAGAAGTCCTCTGTTTCTGTTTTAAGTTTTATTTCTTCAGCTTTAAAGATACGCTTCTGTTTTAAATTCTCAGCGAGAGCGTTTATTTGGGCTGCTAATCTGAAATCTAACCTTTCTTTTTTACTTTCGACGATTAAATCCCCATCTTTAAGAGCAGAGTCTGCCACAATAACTAAATTTTCTAAGTCTGGAAATTCGCTCAGAATAGTTTTTTTTACTTTGTTTAAATGTAGAGCAGTTTCTGGGGGGAGGAATAGGCTGACATCTTGCTTGTAGTTCAATTCTGAGATAGCAGTTTTTACCATACCGAGCATAGACTCTTTATCTAGAGAGAGTTCTTTGCCAATAATTTTCTCGGCTAAAATGAAAATAAAATCTAATACACTGTTTTCTTCGTCTTCTAAGGCTTCACGTTTTTCTTGTTCAAGAGAGTTTAGAATGTTTGCACTGTTTGAGAGTATAGTGCTAAATTTTTCATGTATTGTGTTAGTTGCATCCTGCTCACCTTTTTCAAAACCTTCATTGTAGGCGGTATCTCGTATAAATTGCTCTTCTTCTCTTGCACGAGTAATGATTGCTTCAGCTTCAGCTTCAGCTTTTGCTTCAGCTTGTTGTAAATATCTTCTAGCTTTAATCTCCGCTTCAGTGATTCTTTCTCTTAAAATTTGCTCTTTGGTCGGTAGGTCTTTTATCTCATCATCACTTACGCCACCTATAACGACTGGTCTTGACTGAGATTCCAGCTTATTAGAAAAGACCTTTTTTCTTTTATCATTTAAGTTCAATTAGTTTAAGTTCCTACTTCATTTATGTAACTTTCTAAGCTTTTCGCTACGGCTTTAGGATTCTCTTCGATGGTTTTCTGTAATTCATCTTTCATCTTAGTAATCGTTTTATTACCATCTAAGCTAATCTTTTTGCTATAAGCTAATTCAGCTTCTTCGATCTTATCATCAATATCACTCAAAATAGCCACCTCATCTTCATCTAATAATTTATCTAATTCTTCTGTGTTATCAGAGTTAATACTTTGTTTCATCAGTGCTAACATTATCATCGTCATTATTCCACCAACAATCAGGGTTCCAAGCAAGAATGCGAATTTTTTGATAGTTGCTTTGCGTTTTAGGTCTTGTTCACTCTTCTCTCTTTCTATTGATTCAAGATCCACGTATCTTGATGTAGAGAATTTAATACCAGTAATTATGACTTGATCACCCCTTTCTGTATCTATACCAGAGGCTACAGTTACAGTCTGTCTAAGTACGGCTCTCTCTTGTGGTGATAAATCCTTATTAACTACTACGGCAACAGAAATTTTTCTAATAACACCAGTGGCTTTTTTAACTTTTTCCACCATGCGGCTGACTTCATAGTTAATGGTTTTATCTTCTTTAACGTAATCTTTTCTAGGACCTATGTCTTGAATGCCTTCTACGTCTACTCCAGTAAATGTTGGGACATTATTTTTGCTTCCTGGAATACCACGCACTACTTCATTAGAGTTCTTCTCATATTTTTCAGTTACCAATTTTTCACTTCTGACGACTGGATCATGCTTAGTGCCGGCTTCATCTGTAGGAGCGTAGGTCTCAATATTCATTTCTTTTTCATCGAAATTTAATTCAGCTTTTACATTGACCAGTACATTACCCTCACCTAGAATAGGACTTAAAAGACCTTGAAGATCTTTTTCTAAGCGTTTTTCAAAATCTCTTTGCCTTTGTTCATTCATTTCTAACTTATTTGCAAAAAGAGCTTGCTCGGTAGTAAATGTGACTAGAGATTTTCCAGTATGATCTGTGATTTGTACTTTATCTGGCTGTAAGCCTTGTATAGAGCTGGCAACTAAATGTTGAATACCTTTAACTTGATCTTGGCTTAGGTCTTTACCGTACATAGTCGTTATAACGACAGAAGCACTAGCGGGCTCTTCTTTATTTGCAAAGACACTTTTCTTTGGTAATACCAAGTGCACTCTTGCTATTTTTACAGTTTCCAGCGAAGAGATAGTTCTAGCGAGTTCACCTTCAAGTGCACGGTGATATTTTAATTTCTCACCAAAATCAGTTACAGTAAGGTCTTTTTTGTCAAAAAGCTCAAAGCCAACTCCAGTTCCCTTAGGCATACCTTTCCCAGCGACATCTAATCGTAATTTAGGTACAGATGTTCCAGCTACGAGGATCGTATCTCCATCGCCCTCGATTTTAAATTTAATATTTTCTTTTTTTAGATAAGAGCTTATAGCAGCAGCATCTGAGGTGTCGAGTCCTGAGAAAAGTACTGTATATTTAGGTTTGAAAATAAAATAAGCAGCTATCCCTGTCGCTATAACAAGAATGGATATACTAATAATAAGGACTAAATTCGGTCCTTTCTTTTTTGATCCGGGGGAAGTATCATCCAATCCATCCTCGACTACGTCACCTTGTCTTTCTTCTACTTCAGCCATTTAATTCCAATCACCCTTTTATTTAAAACTTTTTTCTTAATTACACTTGAATACTGTTAAGTTCTCTGTACCCTTCTATTAATCTATTTCTTACTTGAATCGCAAGATTAGTCGCCATCCCAGATTTTTCCATAAGAAGCATTACAGAGCTTGCATCCACATTCTTGCCAGATATATAATCTTCCATCGCATTTCCAGACTTAGTAGATAAATCTTTAAGTGCACCGATAGATTTTTCTAAAGTCTCTTGAAAAGTCTCTACTGAACCGCTTTTAAGCTGATCATAATAGGCAGTACTCGCCTGTAAAAGAGGTGTCTCCACGGAAGTATTAAAAAGCTTTAAGTTAGTTATTGCATCCATAATTTATTTCCTCTGAGTTTTAAATCTCTAATCCTGCACTGAACATCTCTTTGAAGGTTTGAATAGTTGTGATATTTGCTTGATAAGCTGATTTAGAAGTAATTAAATCTGTCATCTCTTCTTCTATAGAGATATTTGGATAATAGACATAACCTTTATTATCAGCATCAGGATGGCTAGGATCGTAGACTGTGTTTAAAGCTTCTACGTCATTTATAATGCTGTCTGCTGCGACTCCTTGTACTATGCCTGTTTGTTCATCCATAATGGTTTTAAAAGATACTAGTTTTCTTAAATATGGTTGAACGGTACCATCTGCGGCATGCGTAGTATTCATGTTAGCGATATTACCTGCGATAACATCCATTCTCAGTCTTTCAGCTCTGAGCGCACTACCTGCGATATCCATTAAGTCATAGCTCTGCATAGTTTAAGTTATCCTTTGATTATATTGGTTAAGCCATCGAAAAATTTTCTACCCATAGTGGCTACAGCACGGTATTTCATGGCTGTTTTCCCCAGTGTTAGCATCTCTCTTTCAAGATCTACGGTATTATTCAAGGTTATAAAATCTCGATTAGGCTCTGTAACTTCTACTTTAGCTTCGTAGGCACTGTTTGCGGTAATATGAAAATGATCCTCATTGGTTTTAGTTAGTTCAGGTTCTGTGTTATAACGTAATTTATTCTGTATTCTTCTCAGATCATCTTCAAAGCTAACTTCTTTAGCTAAAAAATTAGGAGTACCAGCATTAGCAATATTTCCAGCTGTGGCATTATATCTCTCCATCAATGCATTAATGCCGACTTCGATACTAGCTATAGATGAGTGTTTAGCGAATGCGTCTAACATGATTAAAAGAGCAACGAGAAAACTTAGTTTCTTACATTGCAGCTAGAATCATATATTCACGTGGTCTAGTTAATTCTGCATAGTTCAGCTAGATGATTTTCTAGCAAAGGCTACAGCATTATGTGCATGAAGACTCTCTAAATGCTGTACTTTAATACTAAAATCGGAGAGATTTTCTAAGCTTTCACAGAAAAACTTTAACCTTCTTGCAGCATCCTCACTAAACATAAAGTTTCTACCATTAAGCCTTGCGAATTCTTGCTCATCTTCCCTTTTCACCGCTGCTTGGACGGGTGTTGATATAGCCTTTTCTAGACCATCTATTATCTCATCTAGATTAAGAGACTGATCACAATTTTCTATTTCTGTGTTTTCGTCGTTATCATTAATCTTAGGCTCCCCTGTATGCATAAAATCTATATCAGCATAGCTTCTTTGACTATGAGGAGTAGCAACTTGACTTTCTTCTTTACCCAACCAATTATATATATCTGTAATACTAGGAGTTTGATCCCCAAATGTTTTTAAAAACTCTTCTTGTATAAGCTGCCGAGATAAGGCTGCGGAGCAAGGGCAGGTACTAGAGTAGGTTATTCGAATACTGGTCGTGAATGATATTTCATCTGCATGGTTTATCTCAGCTTTTAAAACCACCGGATAGGA
This sequence comes from Candidatus Melainabacteria bacterium, assembly GCA_005110385.1. GTDB lineage: Bacteria > Cyanobacteriota > Vampirovibrionia > LMEP-6097 > LMEP-6097 > LMEP-6097. Next base: position 28,217 of record DUDT01000009.1, read on the forward strand.
TCTCCAAGCATTGTTATCACTCACGAGAGCTGGTCTACGCAACATATAATCAAACTGGATTTCAACAAAGGCATTTAAACTCATATCTATATGAGACTCTTTTAATTTTTTAACTAAATCTCCAAGAGATTTATAGCTTAAAGGCTTCTCATCAAAAGTCTTATGTGCTTGCAATAGCAACCTCGACATATGTATCCCTTTTTTATGAGGAGCATCTAAACTAACATAAAGATTAGCGAAAGCTGGGATTAGGGTGACTTCCCCTTCGCTAGATTGAAGCTTAAGGGCAAGTTCAACCTTTTCCATCCCAACTTTTTCTAAAGTACCAGTAATTTGTGCTTTAGTTTCGATGGCAATATCTGGAAATGTGGGCGGTTTGTTCTTTTTTGTAGTGAAAAGTTCTACTTTCATATATATACTTATTTGTTTAATTTTAGCATTTCAAGTACAGCGTAATTTTAAATCTTGAGTTTTCCCTAAAGATTAACTGTTGAAGATTTTAACACCATTTTCTGTAATTATTTCACTAATTAATGAATTTGGCGTTATGTCGAATCCTGGGTTAAGGAACTTGACCTTAGTGACAGAATTTAGGTCTTGGCATTGTTCCCGAGCTTCAATTTCTGCATTTTCGTCGTCCTCATGATCCTCATGTATGCTGTTATTCTTAATAAAAGTGCAGGCTTTGCCATTTATATGGCTAACCTCCTCTGTATTTCGATATTCTATTTCGATTTCATGACCAGTCTTTAGATTTAAATCTATAGTGCTTTCTGGGGCGAGGACATAGAAAGGTATGCGGTGATGTTTTGCAAGAATGGCTACCTGGTAAGTACCTATTTTATTTGCGACGTCGCCATTCAAGGTAATACGGTCACTGCCTACTACTACTAAATCGATCAGACCTTTATCCATAATAAAACCAGCCATGTTATCGCAGATCATAGTAACGGGAATGTCCTCCTGTGCTAATTCCCAAGCAGTGAGACGAGAGCCTTGCTGGCGAGGGCGAGTTTCATCAGAATAAACCATGTTAAGTAAACCTGCACGATGTAAACTTCTTATTAGACCTAGAGCAGTACCATAGCCACCTGTAGCTAAAGCACCAGCATTACAGTGAGTGAGAACGTTTAATTTACCTGTTTCTTTAATCTTTAGGGCTAAATCTTTCTTAACTAATTTTAGAGCATGTTCGGACATTGCCTTACAGCGATTATAATCATCTTCTTGAATCCAAATAGCTTTGTTTAAAAGTATCTGGTGTAGTTTTTCTAAGTCAGTATTTTGTTCAAGTGATATCTGTAACGCTTTATTTTCTATATTGCTGTTATGTTCTTGAATAGTGGCAGCCATTTCTCCTAATGCCCATGCTAGATTCACAGCAGTCGGACGCGTGGATAGTAGTCGGCTTGAGGCTTGGTTTAGAAAATTAATTAATTTATCTTTTGAAGATGGGTTTAGAGCAGCATTTTTTGTATTTTCATTGTTTTCATGATTTTTCTCTAAACATTGATAATTAGGGTTAGTCTGTATAAATTCCTGTAAAGCAAGCACCATGCCGTAAGCAGCAGCAATACCGATTAAAGGTGCCCCACGTAAAAGCATTTTCTCAATGGCAAGAGCCATATCTTCATGATTCTTTATTTCAACCCACTTTAATTCATAGGGTAGAAGAGTTTGGTCAATAATAAACACAGATTGGCTTTCATGATTCCAGTAAATAGGAATAGTCTCAGTCTTCAGCGCTTGCATTTAGCTTATTTTAGCGTAATGTATAATACTTTTATTCATGAACAAGTCATTAAGGCTAAATTTGAACAGACAGTCTCTGTTAAAGACCACTGAGAAGCTAGGCGATGTGAGTGTGTTACGCCCTCTTTGCTGGAAGTATCTGCCTTATTTTTTTATAGTTTTTACTTTAAATATTTTTTCGATGCCTCTTTATGCTGAAACTTTAAAAACTTATGATATAAATTTTTACAATGTCGCAGTGAAAGGCATTGAGCCGCAGGAGCTGAATCTTAAATGGAAATTCTTTTTATTAGATAATGATCAGATTCTTTTTAACAAGCCTGCAGATAAGCATAGAAATGATCAGTTTTGTAGTTATACTTTTGATATAGATGAGACTGGTAGAGTGATAGAATCCTCTATAAAATTAGTTGAACATCGTAAAAATTATGCATATAATTTAAAAGCTTTTGAGTTTTTGAAGGATTTTGACTTTGAGCTTAAGACGGTGAAATCTGAGAAAACTAAAAAACAGAAAAATACGGGAACTAATCCTAGAGCTGATTTTATCTATCTAGCATATTAAGCCCTTAGTAAGATTCCATCTTTGGAGCTGCTCCATAATCGCATTTTCAATTTTGATTAATTTTCTTTATAGCTTTATAATGCTGTAATTCTTCAAATGTATAATGATCTTTAATTTTAATTGCAGTATGCACAAAGTGATCGCCGGGTACTTTAGTTTTAGTATTCATAAGCCCGCGTCCTCTTAGCCGAAGTATTTTCCCGTGATTCGTCTGAGGTGGAATTACTATCTCTACTTTAGAGCCTAGTGTTAGAACTTCTTTCTCCGCACCTAGGATAGCCTCATACGGCTCTAATTCTAGAGTGCTGTGTATATCATCACCATCTATTTTAAACAGAGGGTGTTCTTTGATTTTTACCTTTAGATATAAATCGCCATTCCCGCCGCCATTTTTCCCGACTTTACCTTCACCAGTGACTTTTATTTTATTGCCTTCACGAACACCAGGTGGAATAAGAACCTCTAGCCTTCTCTGTCCTTGACCAGTACTGGTTATTTCAAGTTTGCGAGTGCTGCCATTATAAGCGTCTTCTAGATCTAACTCGATGTTCATCTCATAGTCAGCACCTTTAAGACCCTTAGCTTTTTCTTTACTTTCTCCGAAAAACATTTGAAAAAAATCACTAAAGGATTCATTCGGAGCGTTAGATTTAGTGTTTGAGCTTCTCTCTTTACTCGGAGAATTAGTATTGGCGTTTTTGTATTTTACGTCATTATATTGTTTTTGCTGATAGCTTTGTTGAGTGTTGTTTGCGCTAGAAGCATTATTCTCATTATTCTTAGTATTAGTTTGTGAATTAGCGTTAGCTTGATTATTTGTTGTATTAGAATTGTTGCTGCTTGCATTCGTATAGGAATAGCTTGAAGATTTACTTTGATAGGTATTGTTTTTAGAGGAAAAATTAGTTTGACTATTATGCATTGAGTCATACTTATCTTTTTTAGCTTTGTCTTTTAAAACTTCATAAGCTTCTTGTATTTCTTTAAATTTTTCTTCAGAGCCGCCATCACTATCTGGATGATATTTTTTAGCTAACTGTTTGTAAGATTTCTTAATTTCTTCGTCACTAGCTCCGAAACTTATGTTTAAAGTTTTATAGTAATCTTTAAATTCCATATCAAGATTGATCATTGATCTTTTCTTTGTTCGTAGACGCTACTTAATATTATGCCCGTTGCAACGGAAACATTTAAACTATTAAATGCACAGGGGATATGAATTATAAAATCACAGGCTTTTTTAAGAATTGGGCTCAGACCTTTTCCCTCATTACCGAGTAAAATGACTGATCTCTTATCGAATTTTACCTTCTGGATTTCTTCACTGTTTTCTGATTTAACGTCAGTACCATAAACCCAATACTGATTTTCTTTAAGTTTCTTTAGTGTATTACTAATATTTCCTACTCTGATAACTTTAGTATTAAATATCGCACCAGCACTAGCTCTAATAACTGAATCAGTTATAGTCGTAGTATTACGATTACTAACTATTAGGCCGTCAGCAGAAAAGGCATGAACTGAGCGCAGCATAGCCCCTAAATTTTGCGGGTCTTCTATATTTACTGCGAAAATATAAGTTCTATCGCCCCCTTGCTCCAATAAAAACTTTTCATCATAAAGAGTAATAGGTGAAACTTCTGCGATTACGGACTTCCCTTTATACTCGTCAGATATTTTATCTAATTCTTTTCTTTCAACTTTATTTACAGGGATTTTATGCTTTCTAGCTAACTCTTCGATTTCTTGAGTTAAAGCATTTAGACTTTTAGCGAGCCATATTTTAGAAATAGAACCACCGGATTTTATGTATTCTAAAATCAGCTTAGCTCCGTATATTCGATTTTTTTTATCCATTATTGATACTCGCTAAATGTCGCAGTAGGCTTAGTTTTAGGATCGCTAGCAGCTTTTTTCGCTTCAGGCTTTTTAGCTTTTTCTGATTCATTAATTTTTTTAAGCATCTGAATTTTCTCATCTTCTTCAGACATTTTACGATCATTAATATTCGTAAAATTTTCATCTTCTGCTTCATCGGATCTAGATTTAATATCACTAGTGTCTGGAACAGGCGCATAACGTTTAGGTTCTGTGCCTGGCGTAAACCTCATCTCCACCGGATTAGGAGTGTATTCAGTAGCCAGAAGACCAGTAAGGGGATCTATCTTCGCTGATACGTAATTATTATTAAATTTAAAATCGGTAGCTGCTCTAGGATTATTTTCATAATACTTAAGCATAAATTCACGCCATATCCAAGCTGGAGTACTACCGCCAGTCGCGTAGCTAGAAAGCACTTCTCGGTTTCTTTCGTTACCAGCCCAGACGACGGTAACTGTATCTGGAGTGAATCCAGTAAACCATATATCTCTACTACCATCTGCAGTACCAGTCTTGCCAGCGACGACTCGTCCTTCGATTTTAGCTAAAGCACCAGTTCCATAATTAACTACATCTTTTAAAATTTCGACTAATAACGATACATGTCTCTGAGGAAGCGCATCTACAGCTACAGGATCATTTTTTTCTATTACGTTTCCCTTATTATCTAAAATTTTTCTGATAAGCACGGGTTCTACCCTAACTCCACCACGAGCAAAGGTAGAATAAGCAGTCGCTACTTCTAGTGGAGTAAATGCCCCAGATCCTAATGCTAGTGATAAGTTCGGCTGCATATCTGATTTAATACCTGCTTTGTGTGCAGTGTCTATAACGTTGTTAAGACCAGCCTGCATAGCGACTTTAATGGCTGGAATATTACGTGAGAAAATTAAAGCTGCTCTTGCCGTGGTAGGTCCATGAAATTCCAAGTCGAAATTCTGTGGTGACCACACCATGCTTTCTGTAGAGGCATCATCGAAGACTATAGGCTCGTCTTTGATGATAGTGTTCTGATCTATGACGCCATTCATAAAAGCAGTTAAATATACAAAGGGCTTAAAAGCACTACCAATGGTATGTACGTTAGTTGCTCTATTGTATTGATTCTGCCAAAAATTACCGACTCCTCCCACTAAAGCTCTTACTTGAGCGGTTTCTACGTCAATAGTAACTAAAGCTGCTTGATTAATTCCAGAGGCAGCATTCTTAATACCAGTTTCCATAATTTCAGCAGCAGCCATCTCTGCTTTAGGATCGAGGCCAGTATAGACTTTAAGTCCCATAGTTTTTAACTGATTCCTGGTAAACCTCTTATTAAGCTCTTGTTCTACGTAGCTAAAGTAATAGGGATATTGAGCTAAGTTTCCCTGTGATTTTCTAAACTGCATTTTATGAATATCTGCTTTAGCGTATTCTTCTTTAGTGATATAGCCAAGCTCTAACATTCTGTCTAAAACATACTGCTGGCGGACTTGCGCTTCTTTTAAATTTTTAGAAAGATGGCTAGGAGCCGTTAATAATCCAGCTAAATAGGTGGATTCTAATAAATCCAGTTTACTTGCATGCTTACTAAAGTATCTTTGAGCAGCTCTTTCTATACCATAGGCTAAGTTACCGAAATAGACTTGGTTTAGATATATCTCAAGTATTCTTTCTTTAGAGTATTTACTTTCTACTTCAAGAGCGATAAGAAGCTCTATAACTTTTCTTCTTAAAGTTCTCTGGTATCTTTCATCTTCACGGATAAAAAGATTTTTTACCATCTGCTGGGTAAGAGTGCTACCGCCCTGAACTACTCTTCCGGCTTTAATATTCGTTATAACAGCTCTAAGTAAGCTAGTTAAGCTGAAACCAGAGTGTTTAAAAAACTGGCTGTCTTCAGCAGCTAGAATGGATTTTTTAGCTAAGTCTGAGACTTGGTCTAACTGTATAACCTGCCTATCTTCCTCTCCCTGAAGCACTCCAGCTAATTTATCTTTATAGTCATAGACTTCTATACTACCTATAGGCTGGTAATTCTCTAAAATATCTAGAGAAGGAGCGCCTAATATCCTATTTAATATAGGTACTGAGAGACGGAATAAAAACGGTAAAGCTAAAAGCCCAATTAATACGGCTATTACTACTTTGTTTTTAAGAATTCTTAAAATCTTTCGTTGCATCAATCAATAGTATAAATTATCTATCAGCTTGAACTCACCTTCATTCAGTGATAATTCGTATAAATTTAATTTTACGATGCGAAAACGCAGTAAATCTACTACTTCATAGCCTAAAACTTTACAGGATTGACGGATTTGTCTTTTATAACCCTGCTTTAGAATGATTTTAAATGAAGTTTCTGATTCTTGATTCACTAGGCATGGTAGAGTTCTCGCTTTAATGCCATTTTTTTTAATTATAATCTCAACTCCAGCACTTAAATCTTTTAAAAACTTCTTGGTGATTGGTTTATCTACTGTAACTAAATATTCTTTTTCATGCTCGAATTTAGGATGGCTGAGTTTATGGGTGATATCACCATCGTTAGTAAGAATTATTAAGCCCCGTGAGTTTTTATCTAGTCTGCCGATGGGGTAGAGGCGAAGTTTTTTTAATTCTTGAAATTTAGGATTTTTTTCCAAAAAATGAATTAAATTCCCTTCTATCTCTTCATTACAAGTGCATTCTACGCCAGCTGGTTTATTTAAAGCTAGATAAATTAATCTCTGTGAGCTTTCTGGGTTATAGATATATTCTTTACCTGCGTAATTAACCCTGTCACCGCTTTCTAGGCAGTAGCCTAGGCTTACGGTAACAGCGTTTACGGATACTAGTCCTTGACTGATTTTTAGGTCAGCTTGTCTACGAGAGCAGAGTCCTTGGTCGGCTAGGAATTTATTTAGGCGCATGGAGCTGAAGTTATAAAAAGTTAGCTTTTATAGTTTATCGGTCTCTTGTTATTGTAAATTAAAATTAGCATCCAGGAATTCACCGCTTTTTAATATTTCTACGGTTTCCTCAATGCTATAGATCTGATCTTTTGAGAGAGCCTGCTTGAACCATGCTTTTTTTTCTGGAAATTTTCTATAAATCATCGTCAGCATCTTAAGTAACACTTGATTTTCTGCTTGATTTTTTTTAATTACTTCATCAAGAAAGGCTTTCATTTGATTTCTAGAGTTTACGTGATCTTCTAGCAATTTTTCTAATAAATCATCAAAATCCTTACTAAAAGAATCCCTCGTAAGGTCTATAGTGAACTTAAATAAATCAATATTTTTGGAGTTTAGCTTCTTGATAAGATTTAAACCTTGGTCAAAACTGTTTATTTGATACTGATTTAGGTAATAACGGTGATAAGGATTATTCTCTAAATCGATTACAATTGCCTTATCGAATAGATCTTGAATATAAGCTTGTTTTTTTTTCTCAAATTCTGTCATTAAATTAACGGGAATGACATCGTTTAAGGGCATTTTTATAATTTTTATGCCAAAGTATTGCTCAAGGTATTTACCAAGGTTACCTTCCCGTAAAGCAGGGCCGTAATTATGAGCAGAGCAAAGTTTTTTTAATAGAAGAGACTCTTTAATTAGAGTGTGATCTGTTAATGAATCAGGATTCAGATAGAAAGCTAATTCATTTGGTTGTAGTTCTTTATCAAGAAAGAATGCATTCATAATTTTAATTACATTTTTGAGTGCAGTAATAATTTTTTGCTTTATTGTTCCATTATCTTGTGATTCATAAGCATTTTTAAATATTTGAGCTGCTATTGGCTGTTTTTGAATCTCCTCAAGAATCATCTTTAGGTTCCTTTTACTGCTGGCTCCAAGCGTTGAAGCGGGTGTTTCTATTTCTTCCAGTAAATTATTTATAAACTCAGGAGCTTGAGTGTTTTTACGGTCTATAGCACTAGAGGCATGCCTGAATATTGATTTTTCATCGTAAGTATAATTAGGTCCCTCACACCTAATACTATGACTTTTTCGGCAATTTTTTAAGGGCGCTGTTGAGTGAGGTCTATCTGGAAATAAGATAATGTAAAGATGATTTCTAGTCATTACTATTGAAAGATCATCTGGATGCGTACCTGCCCCTAGTATGTCAGGAAATGATGGTCGACAATCGTCTGGGTGTATGTGTAAATTATCTACTGGTCTTGCAGCATGATGCTCTGGGGAATCATCTAATCGCAGGTACCCATACATCGTAAGTACGTGCCGAAGGAGGGTTCTGTGGCATTCTCCGTCAAATTCATTTACCTCTTTTTTATCTTTTTTTCGTTCTTCTTCAGTCATTGCCCGACTTTGACTAACATTCACTCTATCTGGAACAAAATAAACTGCTCCTGGGATACCCGGAATTAGTACTGTTTCTCCACTCGGCACACCCCTGAACATTAAGTATTCTTGGGTCTTACCGACAGTACCTTGAGGGGCCATAAGGTTTTTTATTCCAACCCTGCCATCTAGTATTTCTTGCATAAAAGATTTAGTTATTTCTTCTAATCGTTGAAGTTGAATTTGATTTTCTGAGAGTAAGCCTCGGAGCTGCTCTTGAGTGATATAAGGGATGTGATCGCGCGCTGCTTGATCTACTTGGCTTCGGGGGCTTGCTAGATTTTTTCCTTGAGCTCTAGGAGCGCGGGCGTCAGCTTTCCTTGTAGCTAATAGCGCGGGCTTTACATCTACATCTACAGGTAAGGAGTTAGCAGAAATCGAATTTATAGTATTCATTTAACTAATTCGTGATACGAGTTATTGGTCAAAATAATATCATACCCTGGCGAGAGGTTTCTCGTTAATTTTGATCGATATCATTTTTATAAGACTTATTTTAATTTGCTAAAATAAGCCCTCTATGCCAGAAGATCTTCAAATAGCTATAGATTCAGAGATAATCTCTAGTAAATATAATTCAATCAAGGAGTGTCTTTGATCTTAATGAGCTCAAAGAAGAATTAAAGATTTTAGAGGGGAAGACTTTAGTAGAGGGCTTCTGGAATGATGTCAGCGAGGCTCAGGCTATATCTAAAGAGATTAGTTTTAAAAAAGAGCAGATAGATAAAATAGATTCTTGGGCAAGGCGCCTAGAGGATTTTTTAGCTATGCAGGAGATGCTAGCTGAGACAGAGGAAGAACTCGAAAAACAAGATTTAGATGAATTAATTCGTGAAGAATATTTTAAATTATTAACAGAATTAGAGGACTATGAATTTCTCTTGATGATGTCTGGAGATTATGATAAATCATCTGCGATTATAAATATCAATGCTGGAGCTGGTGGTACTGATGCTCAGGATTGGGCGGAAATTCTTTTAAGGATGTATACACGCTGGGCGGAGATAACGAAAGGCTTTACAGTAGAGCTTTTAGATAAATCTGATGGCGAGGAAGCTGGGATTAAATCAGCATCTTTAAAAATTTCTGGTCCTTATGCTTATGGTTATCTTTCGGCGGAGAAAGGCGTTCACAGGTTAGTGCGCAAATCTCCATTCAAATCTTCTGCTGACAGCAGGCAGACCAGTTTTGCGGGGGTCGAAGTTTGCCCTTTAATAGATAGTTCTACTGAACTAAAAGGTTTTAAAGAATCTGATTTAGAAATTACTACTATGCGCTCTGGTGGAGCGGGCGGGCAGAATGTAAATAAAGTTGAGACAGCTGTCAGGGTAAGGCATATACCTACTGGCTTTGCTGTAAAATGTACTCAGGAACGGAGTCAGGCTCAAAATAAAGATAGAGCGATAGAGCAGATTAAATCTAAGCTGCTTGCTTTACAGGAAGAGGAAGAGCAGAAGAAGCTCGCTGAGCTTAAAGGAGAAGTTCTAAATGCTTCTTGGGGAAACGCTATTCGCTCTTACGTCTTTGATGAAGGCAGGGTTAAGGATCATAGAACTAAGTATGAGACCCGTGATGTTGATGCTGTGATCAATGGTACAGAAGTTCTAGATGAATTTATAAGAGAGTTTTTAAAGTTTAAAACTGGGTCATAAGACCGGCAAAAACGCAGAAATAGGAGCTTCCGCTACATGCCCTTAATGCTTAAAATGCCTTATCTGAGTAAACGCCATAGCAATGCCTAAATCATCACAAGCTTTAATAACCTCTTCATCACGAATAGAACCACCTGGCTGAATAATCGCAGCTATATGGTTTTGGGCAGCGAGGTGCACATTATCAGCGAATGGGAAAAAACCATCAGAAGCCATTACGGCTCCCCTTGTATCTAAATCAAAATTACGCAGAGCATCCTCTACTGACTTGACTCTGTTCGTCTGACCGACACCGATTCCTAGTGTCCTGCCGCCTTGAGTCGTCACTATCGCATTAGATTTAACATGCTTCACTACTTTTAAAGCTAGTATGAGATCCACCCATAGGCTTTCGTCTATAGTGGTCTTAGTAACGGTTTTTAATAAAGTCTGGTCTATAAGCTGATGATTAGCTGTTTGTATAAGGAAACCACCATCAATTTTTTTAATATCTAAAAGATTCTGAGAATTTTTAAAATTAGGATGCTCTATTAATCTGATGTTCTTTTTCTGGGTGAGTATCGCAAACGCTTCAGGGGTGAAGCTTGGAGCGATAACTGCTTCTAGGAAAATCTGACTTAATTCATTTGCTAGAGCTATGTCTACTGGATTATTTAGAGCTACCACTCCACCAAAAGCACTTACAGAGTCGGCTGCAAGGGCTTCTATAAAGGCTAAAGTGATATTAGGAGCTATTGCTACGCCACAAGGATTATTGTGTTTAACGATAGCTGCACAAGGAATCTCTGGACCATACTCTTGGACTATATTATAGGCAGCGGAAAGATCAAGTAAATTATTAAAACTCAGATCTTTTCCATGTAATTTATTTGCATCAGCAAGTCCACGATATTTTGAATTAGATTCAATATAAAGACCAGCCTGCTGATGAGGGTTTTCACCATAACTTAGCGTCCTCACTCTCTCTAAATTTAAAGTAAGTTTTTCAGGTAGTAAATTTTCATCTGTGGAGCTGCTTTCAGCAGTCGTTTTAAAAGAATCAGTGTTCGCTTGAGCTAAAAATCTTTCGATTACAGTATCATAGGCACTAGTCATCCTAAAAGTCTCAGCAGCTAGCTGTTTTCTATAATTTAGATCTAGAGATTTACTTTTATATCTCTCAGTAAAAGCATCATATTGATCAGGATTAGACAGTGTTATAACGTGCCTGAAATTCTTAGAAGCAGCTCTTAAAAGGCTGGGTCCACCTATATCTATATTTTCTATAGCTATATCTAGGGACTGCTCCCTATCTTCAATTTCTGCGTTAAGGTTTTTAGTAACTTCAGCGAAAGGATAGAGATTAACTATAACAAGGTCTATAGATAATATATTTTCTCTTTCTATTTCTTCTAAATGCTGGTGATTATTTCTGTCATAAAGAATGGCTCCAAAAATTTTCGGATGTAGCGTTTTCACTCTGCCTGAAAGTATCTCTGGGAAATTACTGAGATCCCGAACCTCAGTTACTTTATAACCAGCAGCCTTGATAAAAGCCGCTGTACCAGAACTGCTGATAAAGTCATACTCAGCATCAAGAACTTCTAAAAGTTCTTCTAACTTAGATTTATCGGAAACAGAGATTAGAGCCTTTTTTTTCATAGGTGAGGATGGATAATTTTATCATTAAACAGAAATAGCTTTTTCTTTAAAATCCAACTCGTGTAATAGTTCATCTACATTCGTCGTCGCAGTGCCATATTTTCTCACCACTATACTAGCTGCGATATTTCCTAAAAGAGTAGCCTCTAAATTAGTCGCACCGACCGCTAGAGCTAGTGAAAAGCAAGCTGAAACAGTATCTCCAGCGCCACTCACATCAAAAACTTCACTTACATTAAAAGCTGGGATTAATTCAGCTTTTACGCCATCCTCTGATTTAGTAAATAAAACCATGCCCTTCGCACCTCTAGTAATAAGCATTTGCTCGGTGCCAATTAAATTCAATAACTCTAGACCCGCCTTAAATAGATCTTCTTCTGTTTTAATCTTCCACCCGAGTGTAGCTTCTACATCTGGTTGATTCGGAGTAAGGCAGTAAACACCAGCATATTTAGAGAATTTACCATTACTATCTACTATGACTTTTTTTTGATGATATTTCGCTAAGTCTACAATCTCTTTTACATTTTCCTCATGAAGTACACCACTGCCATAATCCGAGAGTAAAATTAAATCATAGTCTTGAATAGTATCTTTAAAGGACTCTAGAAGCTTTTTACTGAGCGCATCATTGAGCTTATCTTTTATTTGGTGATCTATTCTTAATACTTGCTGTTTTAAGACTGTTCCAGTATCTGGATCAGAGCTAGAACTGGAGATGACTCTAGTCTTAAGTGTAGTAGGACGACTAGGGTCTATGCAGTAATAAAGCTCTATATCTCTTTCTTTGCAGAGATTTCTTAAGCGTTCTGCTGTTTTATCTTCCCCTACTACACCCATTAAACTAGTTTTAGCAGAAAGGCTAGCAAGGTTACTAGCAGCATTGGCAGAGCCTCCTAGAGTAAAGCGAGAATTTATATATTGAAGAATAATTACTGGAGCCTCTCTAGATATTCTTTCAGGAATTCCTCTGAGATATTCATCGACGATTAAATCGCCAACGACCAGTATGCGAGCTTGTTTAAAGCGTGAAACTATATTTTTTAAAGCAGGAAAATCGATCTGGTCTTTTTCGATGTTTGATTTTGTAACGTTCATTATGCAAAACTTAAGTATAGCAATTTGAAAAGTCTATAAAAGGCAGTCATTTATGATTAAATTTGAAGTAGTCGCTGGAATAATTCAAGAAGGGAATAAAGTCCTAATGTGCCGTTCACGTGGCCGTGAGCATTACTATCTTCCAGGTGGCAAGATAAATCCAGGTGAGAGTCTAGAAGAAGCTTTAATTAGAGAATGTAAAGAAGAAATAATGATAGATATCATACCTTCGTCTATAAAGCTTTTTACTCGCTTTGAGGCAGAAGCCTACGGCTTTCAAGAGCCTAGAATAGTGATAATGAACTGCTTTAGCTTTAATTATTTGGGTGAAATACAGGCGGCAGCAGAGATAGATGATATTTTTTGGGCTGGGATGGAAGATTTAGAAAAGCTTGCACCAGCAGGGAAAGTATTAATGAAAAAGAGATTTATGCTTGATGAGCAGGCTCAATCCTAGTGCTCTAGAACGCTTAAATAACCAAGATTATCAAGCTCAGTCATAGTATCTATGCATTTAATCGCTCTTTCTGCTAACTCTAGACGCCCTTCTCTGACTAGCATAGTACGAAGAGTCCTATAAATTTCAGGCAGAAAATAAACATCATTTGCAGCGTAATTAAGCTGATCTTTATTTAGGTAAGAGCCACCCCAGTCACTACTTTGCTGAGCTTTACTAATATCTTTGCCGATAACCTCTTTGCAGAGATCTTTTAAGCCGTGTTTGTCAGTATAAGTTCTAGCAATTTTACTAGCTATCTTCGTACAGAAGTAATTTTTAACTCTGATATTCAGCCAGAATTTTAACCAAGCCACATCAGTTCGTGCAAAGTGAAAGAGCTTTAGTACCTTTTCATTTTCAAATAGTTTCTGTAGATTAGGTGCTAAATCTTGCCCTTGCTCAATTTTAACTAATCTTACATTACGATCATCATCAGAGATCTGCACTAGACACAGTCTGTCACGATAAACATTTAGACCCATCATCTCGCAGTCTACGGAGATAAGTTCCTGTTTTAAATAAAATTCTAAATCTGTATCAGTTAGGTCTTTTTCTAAGAGCTTAAGTTTTTTATCATCCATGCTCTTAAACACCTATCTTATAGATAGCCATCTCTGAAAGGCCTTGAAGGTAATCCATTCCAAAAATACTTACTATAATTAATACACCCACCGACAGCATCGCTGTAAGTCTTGCTGGATCATAAGAGTATGTAGATTTACTTGCCCCATCTTCTGTTACAGCTACTACCTCTACGGTCTCTAACTGCTTTAAAGCGAAGGAAGGTTCGTCTACTATCATTAATTTAGCTAAATATAGATAGTAGAAAAGAGCTATAACTGAACCAATTAAAGCAATGATAACTAAATATGGTGCATAAATCAGTCCAGAACTAAATGATGTGGAGAAGAGGAAGAATTTAGCGATAAAACCAGCTGGAATAAATGGTAAGCCTGCTAGGTTAAAGAGGGCGATAGAGAAAATAATGGCAAGTATAGGCTTTTTCTGAATCCAACCCGCAAAGTCAAAAACACTGTCACTGCCAGTCTCCTGCTCAAAATATATTACGCAAGCGAAAGCACAGGTATTCATAATCGCATAGATGGTGATATATAGAAGTAAAGAGCCAACGCTCTCTAATCTCAGACAAGCAAGAGCGACTAATAAATAACCAGACTGAGCTATAGAAGAATAGGCTAAAAGTTTTTTCACTGAACCTCTACTGATGATCTGAATGATACCTACATAATTACCAACGATGATCGAAAGTACAGCGATGATAGAAAGCATCGGTAAAAGGAATTCATTATGAAAGACTGTTCCGAAGACTCTTATCGCTACCGCAAAACCAGCTATTTTAGAAATGACTGATAAGAAAAGAGTGCTAGATGTTGGTGCACCATAATAAACATCTGGCGTCCAATTATGAAAAGGAGCTGCTGCGAGCTTAAAGGCTATCGCCGCTACTAGCAAACCTGATATTAATATTTTTAAAGGTACTGAAAGTAGAGAAATAGATTCTAACTGTACTACTCTACTAGCTACTTGAGCGAAATTAGTAGAAGCTGTTATTCCATAGAGTAGGGAAATTGCAAAAAGTAACATGCCTGTAGCTACTGCCGCAGTTAAAAGATATTTAATCGCAGATTCATTAGATTTTTGAAGTTTTCTAGAGTAGGAAACTAAGAGAATAGCACTTAGTCCAAGTGTTTCAAGCCCAATAAACAAAGTAAGAAAATCATTTACGCCAGCAAGGAAACCCGCTCCTAGTGTCGCCGTTAAGAATATTGGGAAATACTCGGCTGGGCTTTCAAATTTTTCTATATATTTAGTCGCAGCTAAGGCGATAAGAGCAGCTATACCGTATATAAGAACTCTTAAGTATCTAGAAAGTGAGTCAGAGATAAAGGCTGAGTTTAGGATTTTGGTAACTTCCTCGCCCTGAGTGCTAATCGCTGCCACTAAAGCTGCTAGAAGTAGTGCGAAGGTCGCTACTAATCCAGTGTATTTTTTAGTCTTGTCCATGAGACTGAGTAAAAGGGTTATAAGTACTGCACTAAGAATAATAAATTCAGGCAGCAGAATTTTAGATACTAGATTCCAATCCATAATCGTATTTAATTGTATGATATTGCTGTTAAGCCCGCAACTTAAGGATTCATCGAAAAAGACTAAATATCGTATTTTTC
Organism: Candidatus Melainabacteria bacterium; assembly: GCA_005110385.1. GTDB lineage: Bacteria > Cyanobacteriota > Vampirovibrionia > LMEP-6097 > LMEP-6097 > LMEP-6097. The sequence goes on from DUDT01000009.1 coordinate 43,819, forward strand.
AAGCCCTACTGAGATACAAAAGCTAGTGCAATGCCTAATAATGATGCCAAAAATTTAATTGAATTTATTGATATCTTAAATGTTAAAAATTTTGTAGAACTTGCAAATAAGACCTGTAAATTATTGGTAGAGAAATTTTCTAAGCAAAATGCTGACTTCGCTTATTTCTATCTTTCTGGTTACGAAGGGAAAATATATTATTCACTGAAAGATGATAAAAAAGCCGCTAAATTTTCCATTACTGAATCTGACACTAGTGAATTTAAAAAGATTTATTACATACACAAAGAAACAGAAGGTCATATTAGTTCTGCCTTCACTGTTTTTAGCCGAACTAAATCAGCTAATAATTTAGCTAAGAACGCAGAATTTGAAAATCACGAGCAGCCCCCTAGCACTCTCCCAGAGAAGGATTTAGAGCTTTTAAATAGAATGGTGAGCGCTATATTAGATCAAATTTCTTTATTATCAGCTTTAGAGAATATTCAGTTAAACAATGAAAGATTAGTGAAACTTAACGAAAATAAGACCCAGATATTAGGCACCGTCTCGCACGAATTAAGGACTCCGATGTCTGCGATATTAGGTTTTAGTGAGCTTTTGTTAAATGCTTCGTACAGCCCCGAGCTTACAAAAAAATATTTAGAAGAAATCTATCAAGCTTCTAAAAAACTTGCTGGTTTAATAGATGATTTCCTCGATTTATCACGCTTAGAATCAAATGATGAATTATTTCTAAGTGATTTTGAAGCAGTTGAGATATCGACTCTTGCAAGAAAAGCATGGGATGAGATTCAGGATCAACATAAACCATATTCGGTTAAGTGGGCTGTGAATTCTGAGATGCCCTATATACTCTGTGACGTAGTAGCTGTCGAGAGGGTATTTCATAATTTATTCTCGAATGCCATAAAGTATTCACCGATAGAGGTTTCTAAGCCAGATAGAAAAGTGATTAACTGTAGAATAGATATAGTCACGGCAGCAAGTCCAGAGAATTTTTTTGATGAAATTTCTGTATCTATTAGTGACAACGGAATGGGTATCGCTAAAGAGAATGTAGGACAGGTTTTTGAGCGTTTTATGCGAGTAGATAATAGTGATACACGTAAAATCGGTGGCACGGGGCTCGGTTTATGGATCTGCAAGCAGATTATCGAAGCTCATGGTGGTAAGATCTGGTGTGAGAGTGAGCTTGGACAGGGTAGTGTGTTTAAGTTTATTTTGCCGATTTATCGGGGGTGAGAGGCTGCTCATCAGCTCCAGTTTCTGCGTTTTAAAAATTCATTAATTCATTAAATGCCTTATCATAATAACTATTCGAGTTCTCAATATCAGTATCTAGGCTAAGTGTGTCTGTATCTTTGCTTTCATCGTAATTAAAGAATACAGTTCTAGAATGACTTTTATAACAGGCATCTTCTAGGCTCATTTCATTATTTTTTAAACGATTAAAATTTCCTTCTAAAAATCTTAACGGCAATATATAGAAATTAAAATCGAGGGACTCCTGTGCAATTCCATTTCCTGCATTTTTCTCGTTCTTTTTTTTATCTGGATTTAAAAGATTATGTTTAATAGCAAGCCTAGTTATTTTTTCTTTTAAGATACTGTTTCCTTCACTATTTGCAGTGTTAATTAAACTAAAAGTTTGATCTGAAATGACTAATATCGGTATAATTTCAGCTTCCTTTTTAGTTTTAGTGGCTCCCTTTGCGCCATCTTCAGTGTTGCACTGTTTACAACCTGGATTCTCACTATAAAGCTGAATAACACCCTCTGCGAGCTTTTCTATATTCTTTTCTATTTTATCTTCATCATAAATATCCTTAAGTGCGAAGTGATAGTTTAGTTTCAGTGATTTGATTTCAATAATATAAATTTTTTCATCCGTGATGATTTTTAAATCTGAGACTTTTTCTTGACCATAGATATTAATAAATAGATCTTTAATAAACTGCTCGAATAAATCTCCATAAAAGCTTCTAAAGGGCTGAGCAGCTCTGAGACCTTCGCTCTTAAATTCTTCTCTATAAATATCATCTAGAGCATTAAATAACGCGTCCTCTAAAATTATATTTCTCAAATATGGATATACGGGACTAAGAAAAAAAGGATATCGATTTTTATATTTTCTATCAGGTCTTATCAATGGATAGATCATCAGAGGGTTTATCGGGTTTAATTCTTTAGCTTTTTCTTGAAATTCTTTATAGGAGAGGGAGAAGGGCATTAGGGTTTTAATGATTGAATCTTTTTCTATTGACTCATTTACCTCAAGCAAGCGAGCTTGTATTTTTGGAAGATCCTCTTCTTCCCATTTGATGCTCTGATAATCTATACACCCACTAAAATTATACTTGCCTTGCTTCCAGCCCAATTCTTTATCGTGTAAGACTCCGAGGGAACCAAATATCAGAAAAGCCTTCATGGATAAAGAAAATTTTTCTTTAAATTTAGTTTCTGGGTTAATACTCTCAGTCTTTGCCTCAGTGGCAATATTACTAAATAGTTTTTTATGACGTTTTTTAAATTCTTCTTTCTTCGCATCTTTCTCTGTGAGATGCTTATAGGCTTTAATAAAAATTAAATACTGCCTAGCAAGTAAGTGCCTGCGATTAGACTGTCTCTGAATTTGATACTTAGCTTGCATTTCCCATAAATGCAGCCAAAATTGAGCATTCCACATATCTGAATCTCTAATTCTTATTTCTTCCCCATTTTCAGTTTTCAAGTCTGGAGATTTATGAACTACGTGATACCAAAGATATCCACTGACATTGAAAAAATACTCAAGCTTCTCAACTTTATCCTTTCTAGCACTGAGATATAAAGCCTTTGTATCATTTGCACCGCTGATGATAAGTAACTGAACTAAATATCCGAGGCTTTCTTGAGTGAACATCACATCCTTATTTTTATAAGCAAAGCCATTACTAATTTCACTTGAGGCATCTGGATTAGCATAGAGATATTCAGAGACCTTTCCTATTTCGAGTAGAGCATCCTGAAGGTTATATTTGCCTAGCTCGCGTATTAAATCATGTTCAGTAATTTTGCGTTGCATGAAATCTCCTCCCTACACGTTTTCTAAAAACTCATAAAAATTACTGCGATTAATAACATTGAAATTCGCTAGAGGAAAGTCTTTCTCCCATTGGCTGGGGATTTTAATCTTAGTTTCTTCTTTACTGTATTTAAGCTCATAAGCATAGAGATGATTTAATTTACCGTCGCCAAGTTCTTCGATTAGGTCTATCTCCTGATCTCCTAGATTCGCTTTCACTCGCCAGAAATATGTTTTAAGAGAATTTCCATGAATATATTTATTTAGTTTTCTTTTCTCTGCGATTATAAAATTCTCCCATAAAGCCCCGATATCACTTCTGAAGGCTAATCCAGAAAAGTCATTAATTAAAGCATTTCTAATTCCATTATCGTAAAAATAATATTTTTTTTGTTTTTTAATTGCATTGCTCGGATTCTGTTTTTTAAGTGAAGTAGCAGCCTCTTTAGAAAAGCTATCTAGCTTAAACACCAGAAATGATTTTTCCATTAATTCTAAATATTTCTCTACAGTAGCTCGATTAAGCTGTAATTCATTTGCTAAATCATTTAGGTTTAATATCTGCCCTGCTCTGTAAGCCACTAGCATAGCGAGGTGTTCTATCTTACTTGCATTTTTAAGACCGTCTAAAGTGAAAATATCTTTAAAAAGGTAATCATTAATTATGCTTCTGAGTAAATCGATTCTCTCATCTCTATGTAAAGGCTTATCACTTAAAGATATTTCAGGGTAAGAGCCGAAGATTAAACGGTCTTCAAGATTGGTCTTCGCTGTTTTTTCATCTTTATATATTTCAAATATAGCTGGTGGATATATCTCTATTTCTCGCTTTCTGCCAGCATTAGATTCTTTGATTTGATTCTTGATCTCTATACTAGACGATCCAGTCAGGATTAGGCGACTTTCTGTTTTCACGTAATCGGCGAAGTTTTTTATAAAGAGATCCATCTCTTCTAATTTCTGAGCTTCATCGATAGCGAGATAGTCGTATTGGCTAAGTTCATTAATCAAAGTTATTTTATCGGTATTATTAAAATAGGCTCTGTCGTAATAGTTATCAGCATTTATAAGTTTATAGGTTTTCTTTTTTTTCTCCTGCTCGTTTAAAAACTGTTTTAATAATGTGCTTTTACCTACCTGTCTAGCTCCGAATAATAGAGTAACCTTTTTAGAGGTGCAGGCATTATATATAAGGTCACTAAGGAATTTTCTATCTATCATATATCTAAAATATTATACCCAAATAGTTAAATATATCTATAAAAATATATTATGATTGATTAAATTAGATAATTTAGTTTAGCTTGTTATATAAAATTAGATAATTGAAGGGGCTTGAAATTATTAGTTTAAGGTTAGTTTTACGATTTTAAACGCAGAACTTGGAGTTCGGCAATAGTGCCCTCTGCTAAAATAAAACTCTGTGCACGAAATAACCATAGTAGGAGCTGGGCTAGCTGGTACTGAGACTGCTTTTCAGCTCGCTAAATTTGCTAAAGCTTATGATCTAAATATTAGGATAAAACTCTATGAAATGCGCCCTAAAGTTAAAACACCAGCTCATCATACGGATAATTTCGCTGAACTCGTTTGTAGTAACAGCTTAGGTTCAGAGTTTTTAACCACTGCTCGTGGAGTCTTAATTCAGGAGATGAAGCTTTTCGATAGCCTTATAATAAATTCTGCTCTGAAAAGTAAAGTGCCAGCAGGACAGGCTTTAGCCGTGGATAGAGATAAGTTTGCGGAGATTATCTCTGAGGTGATATCTGTAAATCCTTATATAGAGGTTATTCGAGAAGAATTTATAAATATACCTGTTGATTTTTTAGAAGCTAATTCTGAATATAATAAAAATAAATTTCTTATCATCGCCTCAGGCCCCCTCACTAGCCCTAATTTATCTGAGGAGATACAGAAACTCACTCAAGGAAAGGATTTTCTGAATTTTTTTGATGCTGCAAGTCCAATACTTACAGCTGAAAGTATAAATATGGATATCGCTTTTAAAGCCTCTCGTTATGGAAAAGGTGAAACTGATGATTACATAAACTGTCCATTTTACAGTGCTGATGAATATTATAGATTTCAAGAAGCTTTATTAAGCGCTGAGAGAGCTGAGCTTAAAGATTTTGAGAAAGAAAATATGCGTTATTTTGAGGGCTGTATGCCAGTTGAGGCGATAGCTGAAAGAGGAAAGGATACACTTAGATTCGGTCCTTTAAAACCTGTCGGCTTAACAGATCCACGCCGCCATAATGAGAAACCCTATGCAGTAGTGCAGCTTAGACAGGATAATGTTTTAGGCTCACTTTATAACATAGTCGGTTTTCAGACGAATCTTAAATGGGGAGAGCAAAAGCGAGTTTTTTCAATGATTCCTGGTTTAGAGAACATAGATATAGTACGTTACGGCGTTATGCACCAAAATATATTTTTAAATAGCCCCACTCTGCTTTCAGAAAATCTTTCTTTAAAGACACACCCTAATATTTATTTCGCAGGTCAAATTACTGGCGTAGAAGGTTATACGGAATCTGCGGGAACGGGGATCGTTGTGGCTAGAAGTATTATTATGAAAATTCTAAGTAGAATTAAACTGAACACGGCAATAGATCTTGAAAATGACAACGGTGCAAAAAATGGAATTGCACCACTCTCACGATTAACCATGCTTGGAGCATTAGCGAATTATGTTACTAGTGCTGATCCTAAACGCTTTCAGCCGATTAACTCTAACTGGGCATTAATAAACCCCAATCCAGAGGAACTGGAAAAAAAACTTAGAAAAGATAAAAGGCTTAAAAATGAATTTCTTGCAGAAAGGGCATTAGCTCTGATTAGAGAGGATGCTTTCACAAAAACTGCGACGATGATAAATGCTTAGATGGTGTTTTTGAATAGCCCTACAGTGAGCTAAAGAACCGTAGCCGACATTAGTTTGCCAACCGTAGATCGAAAGCTGGGGTTCATTTTTAATAATATTCTTCATTAATTTATCGCGAAAATCTTTCGCTATATTGCTTGCTGCTGCAATTGCGGCACTTAGGCTATCGCCTTTTTTTATAGCTATCTGCTTGATGACTATTTTAGGGGCTGAATTTGATTTATCCATTTCAAGGGAACTCTTTTCACTATTAGCTTTAGAAAATAAATATTCCTCTATATATTCTTCTAGAGCTGGAATCGATTTAGGTCCATCAACTAAAACTAAAATGTTTTTAGGATAATACTGATTAACTTCATAAAACTGATTAATGATTTTAGCGATAGCTTCGCTCATGGCGCTAAAAATAGCTTTTACTATACCCTGCTCATCTATATACTCAGCTGATTTTTCTGCTAATGCATAGAATGTGCTGTAAAGCTGGTCTTTTAGGGAATTTACTAATAATTCTCGGTCTTGGGTTTTTACTTTTTTACTATCATCTAATTTTTTTAAAATAGGCTTGCTTTTTAAAACACTTTCTATAAAGACTTTTTCGGCTTTTTTACTCTTTTTTTTATCCTGAAACTCAATACAGCAAAGCTGTTCAGAGGAGAAAGCTGCACAGACCACTGGTCCAGCTAGAGAACCCCTACCCACCTCATCGACACCAATTAACAAGTCATATTCTTCTTGAAGAAAATTGCTCGCATCGAATTTAATTAATTCTAAGAGTTTCATTTATTTGTTAATACTGGAAGTTACTAATAAGTATAATTTATAAACGATGAATGTGCTTAATCTCGATTCAATAAAACAAGATCTAATTAAAGTCGCTCATTTTTGTGCTACAAAAGGTCTGGTACCAGCAACTTCTGGTAATTTTTCTGCTCGCATAGCAAGTCGAGAAATTTTAATAACCGTTTCTGGCAAAGATAAAGCTGGCTTAACGGAAGCTGATTTAATGCTAATAGATTCTCTAGGTAGGGCTAAAGAGTCGAGTCTTAAGCCCTCTGCTGAAAGCCTTTTGCATACACAGATATACAGAGTTTTTTCTAATGCTCAGTTCATAGCTCATTTTCATTCATCATCTAGCGCTGTTCTATCTAAAGTTCTTTTAAAAAGGGGAATTAAGTTAGTTAAGTTAGAGGGTTTTGAGCTTTTAAAAGCTCTTTCAGGTGTTGATACTCATGACCATACAGAAATTTTGCCGATTTTTCCTAATAATCAAGATATAGAAGAATTGGCTAATTTAATTCAACCTGTTCTTTATAAGCTTGCTAATTCAGATAAACCTTTACATGCTTATCTATTAGCAGGACATGGTTTATATACTTGGGGAAGCACAGTAAGTGAAACTATTAGGCATGTAGATGCTCTGAATACTTTAATCGAGTCTTATCTACTTGAGATGCAATTAAATAAAATCGTTTATGAGAAGGAAGAAACTGTAAGAACATGACATTATTGAAAATTTTTGATGAAGCTGCAAATTTAATCTCTGAGTCAGAAGATTTAAAATTCATTCAGGATTCTTTAGCGCCTTCGGGCGTTTCCATAGAACGCTGGAACCCCCTTTTGGTAGAGTCTTCTAGTGATAATGAGCTACTTGAATTTTACGAATCTGATATAGAGAAGATTAAAGCAGCCTATGGTTTTAAAGCAGTGGACTTAATGTCTGTTGATCCAGAATTAGCTCAGAGGGAAGATTTCCCCTCGATAAGGAATAAATTTTTAAAAGAGCATACGCATGCAGATGATGAAGTCAGGTATTTTATTTCTGGTTCTGGTCTTTTTACTATTCATCATTTAGATAGGGTGTATAGCATATCGTGCTCTGCTGGTGACTTCATTAGAGTTCCAGCTAATACTTGGCATTGGTTCGATATGGGTCCCTGCCCAGAGTTTAAATGCTTAAGATTTTTTAGTGATGAAAGTGGTTGGGTGCCTTATTACCGTGAATAATAACTCTACACCGTTCAACGTAGAATTCGGAGAATGCTCATAAAATTTACAATCCATTTTGACTGATTCGCAGTGCTTAGCGTAAAATGCTAATATGTCAACTGAAGTAAAAAGCACTTATACTGGTGATCTTAGAGTTAAGAATATACATTCTGGCTCTGGTTCCGAGATAGAGACAGATGCCCCGCTTGATAACATGGGGAAGGGTTTAAAGTTTTCTCCCACTGACCTTTTAGTTACAGCATTAGCTAGCTGTATTATGACGACTATGGCGATAGTAGCTGAGAGAGACGGTATTAGTTTAGAGGGGTTAAGCTGTAGAACTGAAAAGCATATGTCGGATACTAAACCAAGAATGGTCTCTAAGATAGTCTTAGAGTTCACTATGCCAAAATCTCTCACAACTGAACAGAGAGAGAAACTAGAGCGATTCGCTACTAACTGTCCGGTACATCACAGCCTAGCTTCTGAAGTGGAAAGGGAGATTAGTTTCCTTTAAAAACCTGATAAACTTAGATATATGGAAGAGCTCTTGATAAGTGGAGTTATAGGCTTTATTGTGGGTGCTATTTTTTGTGCCCTGTTTACGCTTTACGGTAAATATTTCGGCATTAAAGGCATTACTCCTAAAGGATTTATTAATCAGAAAGATAGTAAGACTATAAAGCTTCAGTACGATCTTCTTAAAACAGAAAACGATCAGCTTAAAGCTAAAATTAAAACCCTCGAAAAAGCTTTAGAACTCTGTAGTTGAGAAGATCATGGCAATGGTGCCATCAAGCTCGGGGATGAAACTCTTTAAAAGCCTTCAATAGTTTATAGTCTTTAGTCTCTTTAGCTAATGATAAGTAGTGCGCTGGAACTTTAATACCTAAATTATTTTCTAAAGCTTGAATAGTTAAACCATCTTCAAGTAAATGTACTATGCGACTGCGTTTTAATTTCTTAGCCTGAATATCATACTTCTTTAATAACTTCGCTATTTTCACCTCCGAATCTAATTCAGAGATTCCAGTAAAAATGCATGCATCTAAACTCAGTCCTTCTTTAATTTTTAAAAACTGTTTTAGTCTTAAGGCTAAGTTATCTGATAATTTTATTTCTGCAAACCGTGACTGCTCACGACTAGGAAGTTTTGCATTTTCGGCAACAGTGCCAAATCGCAATCTAAAAGAGGCTGTCGCAAAATTAAAATCTAAAACTTTTATGTTCAAAAGCTCAGAAGGAGATAAGCATAATTCAAACAAAAGTTCACAAAAAAGTAATTCAATTGGATCTTTAATCTTAGATAATTTTTCTAATAATTCTGATTTCGTATAAAAATCCTCAGCAGGCTCATTTGGAGTGTTTTTCACAGTTAGATTTTCATTAAAAGGATCATTTTCCAAATTTAACCATTTAGTAAACTGTCTTAAACTCGACAGTTTAACTTTATAAGTACTTAAATTATAGGTTTCCTGAAGATAAACTAAATAGACTCTAATAGAATCAGCGTTCAGTTCTAGCTTATTTATAGATAAATATTCAATAAACTTCTCTAAATCACGGCTAATAGAAGATATGGCATCTAAAGACTTTCTAGATTTAGTTTTTAGAAAATCCAGAAAAAATTCTAAAAGCTCAAGATTAGTTTCTGAATTACCTGTCATCCAAGATTTGCTTTAATTCTCTTTCTAAACCATATTTTATAATAAAGGACTGTATCAGTGGGCTTTTAGCCTCCCAGCCGATTTTGAGTAAATGCCTTAAATGATCTATAGGACCTAGATTTTTATTTAATGTACTAGACTCAGCATCAAGAATCTCATCTGACATGGTGAATACTTAACTGTTTTTTATTTTCCAGCATTTCCTTGAGGTTTAATTATACCGTTATCAGCAGACCAGACGGTTCCATCCTCAAATAGAACTTCTTCTACTGCAATAATATATAAAGTCTCTAAATGAAAATTAATCATACGTTCTTGATAAGCTTTATCAGTTTTACGCGGTTTAATTTTTTTAGTAGAAGTGATTATAATTTCTTTTACAGAATCATCCTGAAACGGAGTGTATTCTTTTACTCTTAATTTATATGCAAGAATATCTCTTTGTGACTGGTTTTTAACTTTTACATAGAATTGATTCGCTACATCCTTAAGACCAAGTTTATTAATACCTTTATCTTGAATTTTAAATTCAGAAATCTTCAGTGGATTTTTCAAAGAATTTCTAATAACAAACTCAAAACGTTTTTTATCTGTTATCGATTTAGCCAAAAGCTCTAGAGGAGCTAAAAGAAAGCATAAAATCATTATTAAACACAATCTAGAAAAAGTTTTCATCTTTAGACCTTTATGTAGTTGGGAAATACTGCTGTATCTGTTCTTTATCTGCATTCTTAACATGAGGAGTGATTAATATCATTAATTCAGTTTGATTTTTCGATTTAGAACTATTACCAAAAAGCTGACCAATAATAGGAATCTTACTCAGCACGGGTACTTGATTATTAGCTGAACGTGTTTTCTGATCATCAAATATTCCACCAATAACTATAGTTCTATGATTAGGTATCTGAACCTCTGACTTAATCTTACGCCTCGTAGTACTAACTGGAATACCCGTTGTTGGGTTGATATCACCATTAGCTGAAACTTCAACTTCGACTTGAACCGTAATAATACCACCATGACCGACTATTGGAGTGATGTTTAAAGAATTACCAGCCGTAACTCTTTGAATCTGCTGTGTCTGAACGGCAATACTAGTACCACCACCCGTACCACTAGCGGCATTTAATAATACATTTACGTCTTGATCGAAATTAATCTGTGCACTTTTCCCACTAGTGACGAGAAGCCTCTGGCTGACTTTAATCTGAGCATTAGATGAATTCTGATTTAGAGTAGGCTTAGCATTAAATATCTGAAATTCATTTGCTCCTAAATTTAAATTAAAACCACTGCTAATAACATCATCCACGGCAGAAGTAGACAAGTCTGGAGCAAATCTGCCGATTCTACCTAAGCCAAAAGTTTTTTGATATGGATTTATACTTCGCCCAAACCTTTCAGAAAGCTCTACTAGTTTAACATCTAGTTCTACTTGGGGGATAGGCTGATCTACGGCAAAAATAAATGCTTTTAATTTTTTTATATCTTCCACTGAACCATCAGCTACTAGAGCATTTTGCTTTTCACTAGATTTAGCTAGCTTCTTAAGCTCATCTGGTAATAACTTAATTACCTCTGCGGCATCAAGGAAATTTAAAGGAATAAAAGCAGTGTCATTATAAAGACTAAAGTTTTTATTAGCACTGTTATAAATCACATAAGCATCACCCGATTTCGTAAATTTAAACTGGCTGCCAGAAAGCACTAGAGTTAAAGCGTCATTTAAAGTAGCCTTCTTTAATTTAACTGTAACTCTTTCAGTTGGTTGTGCAGTAAGAATAATATCTACACCATAGCGATTAGCGACATCTTTTAAAATATTAGAAACATCTTCATTATCGTAAGTAAGATCTGCAGATCTTTCCTCTAAAGGCTTAGTTAAATCTATATCACTAGACTCCAGACTAGAAAAGAGTTTAACATCAGATCTACTATTAGCTCTAAGAATAGTAAAGTTATTATCACCCCTAACTATATAATCTACGCCAGCAGCTCTGACTAGGCTCATAAAAGCTTCATTAAATGGCTGCTCTTTAATTTCCACCACTGAAATAAGCTGCCTGTCTTGAATCTCACCACTAACCGTGATGCTTTTACCAGATATACGCGCTAAAGTGGCGAAAGCATCTCTAACTGGAACATTGCGAGCAGAGAAACTCACTAGGGCAGCAGCATTCACTCCTATGAAGGTAGCTGTAATTAAAAGAATTATTAAACAGAAGTTAATTACTCTCTTCAATTTATCCCCTTCTCGTTTTATGTTCAAGACGAATCTTCTCGATTATATTTTTAATCTCTTCAGGACTAGGTCCCTTAGCCTCATCTTGATCCTCAGCACCATGCTCCACGAATGAACCATCAACTATCTTGAAACTAGAACTCTCCCAAGGTGTATTGGAAGGAGCTCTAAGTAAATCTTCCTCGGTTAAATTTTTACCTAGAGCAAAAACGGAGCTTACATCTTCTGACTGAGAATCACTATTTAAGCTAGAAACATTTTTAGACTTAACTGAAGGTAGCTTACCTAAACGTCTTTTCTTGACTTTAATCTTCGCAGCTTCCTTTATGTAACTAGGTATAACGATAGGAGCTGAACCTGATTTAGCTTTTACGACTACTGGGGTTTCAACAGTTTCAATGTCTGAATCCTCTATCAACCCACTTTCATCAATATCCTCATCTTTAACACCTTTCGCTGTCTTTTTCTTAGCCGTTAAAGATTCTGCTTTAGTAATGGCTACAACCTTAGTTGATGAATTAGTTGGTTTCTTCTTAGCAGTAACCTTTTTCTCTAATTTGACCGTCTTTGCTTTTGGCTCTATTACTACTGGTTGCTGTATTTTTTTATTTTTAGTTTCTGGAGTTTTTTTCGCTTTCGTAGATTTAGATTCTTCTACCTTGGTTACTTTGGGCTTAAGTGCCACTTCTTTTGCAGCTTTACTAGCAGGTTTCGCTACCTTAGATGTTGGCTTCACAGCTTTAACAGAAGCTTTACTAGCAGGCTTTACAGCCTTAGAAGCTTTTTCTTCCAATTCATTTTGGATCTTTCTTTTTAAAGAATATAATCTCTTTCTTTCAAGCTCGCAATCACGGCAAGAACTAGGTCTATAGGAGATTTTATTTTTTGCGGTCAACTTGACACCACAGACTGTACAGTAATTAGGCATACGATTTTATATTACAAGTAAATGGCCCAATGGCCAAGCTTATGAGGAATAATATATTATATGGAGTCACTTGATCTCATCAAAGCAGAAAGTTCTGGATGTCAAAGTTTCGATAGGAGTAAGTTTAAAGACTATTATCAGATCTGTATTGAGGAAGATAAAAAATACAGGCAGCAGTATACCTCAGGATTCAGAAGTTTTTTACAATTACTTGCTTTTGAAAAATTTGAAGAGTTTGAATTGAAAATTCAAGAAAGACCAGACCTGCTTGCAGAGAAAGAAATTAAAGCTTTGCAGTCTTTCGTATTACTTCTATCAGATAAACCACTTACAGAGAATCATTTCTTCTCTAAATCTGCTAGTAATTTTACTAAAAAACGCCTCTCTCACGGCATGGCCAAAGTAATCATAAGCATTCTCATCCTACTTAAAAATATACGTTTTTCTGAAAAGATACAAAGAAAACTAGAATCTATAAATCTATTTTCACTAAAAGAGTTAATACCAGACATAGTTTTCTACTATGCTGAATATATACTAAAAGAAAATATTGAAGAGAGATTTGATCTCACTGAACAGGAGTTATTAAATTTTAAATTTGTAGATTTTTGCGAAGGCATAGAGAATATTGAAGAAAGACAAGACGCTGAAAAGATAAGGCTGCTCGCTTTCTTCTACAGAAAGAAAAAGAATGAAGCCCTTGCAGAACAATACCTGCTCGAATATAGAAAAGCTATGCCCGCAGACATAGTTACCACACTGCCTCCAGAAATTCGCACAGTAAAGAATGCAAGAACCTTTCCATCTGACCTAGTTTTAGAAAATTGGAATGAAATTTTAAATGACTGTGATGCAGCACAGGATAAGGTAATTGAATATACAGGCATTTATAAAAACACTTGTGGATATTATAAATGTGAAGATTGCTGTAATTATACTTCGCCACACATGAGTTTAACCGAGTATAAATTTATGCTTAACTGGATTAAAGAGAATAACTATCCGATAGCTGGAGTGATAGAAAAAGCAAAAGCCATTCAGCAAGAACATAAAAAACTCTTTGGTGAAGTAATGCCCATCATAGACACGACTATTTCTGAAAACAAAGAGAAGGGATTAGAAAATCCTTTTAATTATAAATATTCCTGTCCTTTCCTTGTCGAAGGTAGGTGTTCTATTTATCATGCTAGGCCTCTTTTATGTAGAGGGTTTGGGCTTTCTAGTGATGATGCAGTTGCAGTTAAAACCTGTAATTTTTACCTAAGCCAGTATACCCATAACTGTTCTCGTGATAATGATCGTTATGTCTATGACTTAAGACCAGTTCAAGCCATGGCTAAAGCTAGTGACAGAAAGCTAAGTCAAGAAATATTTAACACGGAGCAAGAGCTCAAGGGGACTATAGTTGCTTGGCTAGCCTCAGACCAACTCTAGGGGCGTGTAGCCGAACTCCTATTTCTGCGTTACTGCACGCTGTGCAGCGATCTTTCCAGAATGAGTACTCGACTACCATTATCCACTGTCGTATAACTAAGCTGCTTAAAACCTGCTTCTGTAAATAATCTTGTTAAGTCCTCATCTGAATAGTTCCTGAGATACATACCTTTTCGCATAGGGTCTAAATATTGACGCGTACCATCATCGAAGCATATAAACTCACCCTTATTACTAGTCGCCACCACATCAAAAACACCATAAATATATGCTTGAGGCTTTAAATGCTTTTTTAAATTAGCTAACAATTGAGCAGCACTAGCTAAATCAAAATGCTCAAGGCAAGCGTTCATGATTACACAATCAAAATCCTTCTCTGTTAGCTGCATGTCTAAGATATCCGCACAATAAAATTCTACATCTAGGCACTGTTCCCGAACTTCAATTTCAGCGTTTCCCTTCTTCGCAAGATTAATCGCCGCCTCTGAAGTATCCACACCACGCACTTTAAAACCAGCCTTCGCTAACATAAAAGATAACCAACCAGAGCCACAAGCTAAATCAAGAATTTTTGTTATGGGATATTTTTTTAAATCTGGAATTATATTCTTTATATACTCAAGATTAGGAGGAGTGTATACAGCCTTAGTAACTCTTTGCCATGCAGCCTCCCAAAATTTGAGGTTCATTTTATAATTTTCTAAATTAACTTGAAGCATGATGGAACTATATCTGAATAATGCTAGATTGTAATAATTAGACCTTGAGACTCATCGATAGACTATTAATTATAAACGTAAGCTTAATCCTTGTATTCGGCTTAACTGCCCTTTCTAGCTCTGCTGGAGGTAAATTTTTCTTAAAACAGTTAATTTATATTCCGATTAGTTTAATCTTAGTTTATTTTACCTATAACTTTTGCTCTCTTGAATTTTATAAACGCAGTGCAAATCTGATTTATTGGCTTAATATAGGTCTTTTGATCATACTTAAATTTTTTGGAACTACTCAGCTTGGCTCACAGAGATGGTTGATGATAGGCCCAGTCAGTGTTCAACCAAGTGAACTTGCGAAAATTTGTCTCATTGTCTTCTTAGCAAAAATCCTTTCACTGAAAGAGATTCGTACTTATTTCGACATAGTGAAAGTCTTTGCTTATATTGCTTTGCCGTCACTATTGGTATTAATTCAGCCCGATCTCGGCACTACACTCGTTTACATAGCTATAACTTTTGGTATGCTTTTTTGGGCTGGAGCTAAATTAATTCAGCTTTTAACTATCTGCTCACCCATGATATGTGCCATATGCTCATCAATTGGCTATAAAATTATCGATTATCATAATACTTACATCGATCTGGTCATAACAGTTCCAGCTTTAATTTTTCTGATATTTTTTACAGTCTTAATAATTTTCCACTATAAAGTTTGGTCATCACCCTCTAAAACTTTAGTAACTATGATGTTACTCTTCGTTGAATTTATGGCGATTTTATACAGACCTTCAATTTGGGGATTGTTAAAGGATTATCAACAGAAAAGATTAACTATATTTCTTGACCCTTACTCAGACCCGCTTGGCGCAGGTTATCATATTATTCAAAGTCTTTATGCTATTGGTAATGGCGGATTTATCGGTACTGGACTTAGATCTGGAGATTTATCTCAAGGTAGTTTCGTCCCAGAACAGCATACTGACTTTATATTTTCACTAGTCGGTGAGGAACTTGGTTTTATCGGTACTGGCTGTGTAATTTTTCTTTACGCTCTACTCTGTATTCAAATTATTATAAGAGCTAGAAATTCTGATAATAAATTCCACTCGCTATTAGGCATCGGCATTTTTTCGATGTTTATTTTCCATATCTTTGTTAACATCGGCATGAATTTAAGTCTTATGCCAATTACTGGTGTACCACTGCCTTTTCTTAGTTATGGTGGGACATCACTTCTGGTGAATACTTTTCTTATGTCGCTGGTGGCTAAGGTTTATTCTGAAAACCAAAAAGGGGTTTAGCAGGGTGGTTTAGGTAGCTTCTCTCACTCGCCCCACACTGCGTGCGGGTCCCCATGCTCGTTCCCTAAGCTACCTAAACCACCCTGCGTCCGTTGGGGGAGGAAAGAAGGAGGGATGTGATATCTGAGTGTGTGCGGGGATGATCCAAGGGGTGTTGCTGATTAATTAGCTTGGGGTGGTAGAATTTTTAGGCGTGAGGATAAAGTCTTTAAAATTACAAGATCATCCTGTGCTTGGGGACTTGGAGCTGGATTTTACTATCGGGGACAGGGTTGCTGACAATATTATTATTGCTGGGGAGAATGGTTGCGGGAAGACTACTTTACTGAATGTGATTAATGATTTTTTTGAATTTATGAGAGCCTATTTTGAATCTAAATCTACGATTATGCCTAATTATGGCATTGA
Source organism: Candidatus Melainabacteria bacterium (assembly GCA_005110385.1). Taxonomy (GTDB): domain Bacteria; phylum Cyanobacteriota; class Vampirovibrionia; order LMEP-6097; family LMEP-6097; genus LMEP-6097. Next base: position 60,455 of record DUDT01000009.1, read on the forward strand.
AATTCAACTAATTAAGCTCCCAAATTATATAGAACAAGACTTTGGTAAAAGTAGTATTCAGATCAAAATCGAAAATAAGGGAATAGTAATTAATCATGAATTACAAAAACAAGAAACAATAAATAGGCATTTTGTTTTATCTTTATTCCGAACAATTTTTTTGAAATCTAATTTTAATATTAATACTCAAGTATTTAAAACACTCCCTAATCGCCAATCCTATATATCCCATAACGATAAAGATAATCAAACTACAGAAGCACAAAAAATCAAAGAGTTAATTATGACATCTTACATTATTGATGCTCTATGTTTAAAACAGTTGGATAAATCACTTACCCTGGGAGAAGCCCTTAAAGTTAATCAATCTTCACTGCTAAATAGATTAGAAAAAACATTTTCTTTAACTCTGTCACTTTTTCCATTCAATTCTAGCGAGTGGGAAGTATATGTTGGATTAAATAAAAAATTTGTAAAATTAGAAGAACTTAGTTCTGGAGAAAAGCAGATGATTTTTAGAGGAGTCTATTTTTTACAAGCACTAGATTCTCATAAATCACTTGATGGCGAAAATAAAGATACATCTATAGATAATGTGATATGCCTAATAGATGAACCTGAAAATAGTTTACACCCTAGATGGCAAAAAGAAATATTAAAGTCACATAAATCTTTAGCTTCCAACTCATTCAATATACAAGAAGTTCAGATCTTGTTTTCTACCCACTCTCCATTTATAATCCATGAGGCAAATCCTCAAACGGATAAAGTTATAGTTCTTCAAAAAGATCAAGATGGGAAGATCATAGTAGCTCAAGATCCTTTATTTGAGAGCTGTGATGGAGAGAAGCTTGTAGAAGCTGCTTTTTATATTAATTTTAGAAAAACCAATAAACCTCTAGTTATTACAGAAGGTAAAACGGATAAACAAATTATAGAAACGGCTTGGAGTAAGCTTTACCCAAATGCAGAGATGCCTTTTGAGATTCATGATGCGGGTATTTATCCAGATAAAATAAATGTTACAGATGGTAAGCAAGAAAGAAAAGGAGGAGCTAATCATATTACTTCATTACTTAGCTACTCTTTAAGATTTAATGAGGATCGTATTATTGGTCTATTTGACAATGATCATGAGGGCAATAATGTCGAAATGCCTAAGCTTAAGAATAATAAATTTGAGTTGAAGAAAACTTCTAATTTTTCCTACTGTAAATACCCTGATAAAGATGTTTTTGGCTTATTATTGCCATGCCCAGATCATAGAAAAAATTATGTTTGCGAAGGTGCAAAAGCTAAAAAAAAGTTAGTAATAGAACACTATTTTAACGACATAATTCTGGAAAAACATAAGCTAAAGGGAGAAGCGTACGATGAAAATATATTTTTTATTAATGATGGAAACAAAACAAAATTTGCAGAAGAAATAATTCAAACCCTCCCACCAGAAGACTTTTCTTCATTTAAAATATTATTTGATGCCTTAAAGCATTTACTGGAGCCAAGTGGTGAACAATAAATCAGAGAATTGGCTTAAAATAGCTAGATATTTCTGAGGACAAAACTACTCTTATATTAAAAGAAACAAGGAGAATATTTTCATGGTTAGAAAAAAAACTGAACTAGAGTTAAAAGAACTCATTGATAAAGTCATCTCCTCTGTGACTGAGGGTTTTAATGTTGATGAAATTATTCTTTTTGGTTCTTACGCTAAAGGAACAGAGAATGAACTCAGCGACGTTGATATAGCAGTTATTTCTCCAGACCTTGAAATTAATAAATCGGTTTGCTCGAACGCTTTAAGAATCAAGAAACAAGTTAAACTTTTTGAACCTTACTTACAGCTTTTGGCTTTTCCGTCGCAAACTTACTATTCAGAAGATTTTATAGATCCAGACTTCATTCGAGAGATAAAGAGAACGGGTAAGACTGTTTACCCAATGACAAGTTAGTATAGCTAAAATAATCTTTTTCTTCCTAGATAATTCAGTTTAAATAGATGGTAAAATAACCATATATTAGTATGGCTTATCTTGCATTCAATATAATTTATTGAATGTAATTTGAATGGGATGATTTAAAAGATAAGGCAAATCAAATAAGCCATAACGTTTCTTTTTGTGAATCACAGAGAGCGTTTTTGGATGTCAATCGTGTAATAGCTGAAGATATTAGTCATAGTAACGAAAATGAAAAAAGATATTTTTGTTTTGGTAAAGTAGATCATGGAATATTAACCGTTAGATTCACTATTAGAGATAACTCCATTCGTATAATTGGTGCTGGATTTTGGAGAAAAGGCAAAAAAATTTATGAAAAAGAAAACAGAAAAAATTAAATATTCTAACGAAATAATTAATGCAAAAGTAATTAAGGACTTCCTCCCAAGACCAGAGGATTTAGTTTTAAAAGAAGATAATGTAAAAGTAACTCTAACGTTAAGTAAAAAAAGTGTAGATTTTTTCAAGCATGAAGCCAAAAAGCTTGATACACCTTATCAGCTAATGATCCGCTCTTTATTAGACAAGTACGCTGAGAGTTTTGGGTAAAAGAGACCTCGGTCATTCGTCCTCCTCGGGCTTGAAACTGCACGTTGTGCAGAGCGGTCTCTAAAAACTCCGACTTACTCAACGGAGGCTATTAAATCATGAAGAGCGAAACTCGGGGACCCAAGCTATAGGCTTGGGGTGTAGCGAAGCATGGTTTAATAGCCTCCCTATTTATTTAACAAAAAGCTCCGGATCAACACTAGTCCCATAGAGATAAGTACCCCAGTGCAAATGAGGACCTGTCGAAATGCCAGTATGACCCACCTCGCCAATCTTCTGTCCCTTCGTTACCATGTCACCTTTCTTTACGTCTATCTTACTTAAATGAAGATAGATGGAACTCAGTGCATGACCGTGGTCTATCAAAATAGTGTTGCCGTGAACTTGAAAACCATCTTTCTCTAAACCAGTTAAAGCGACCTTGCCATCAGCTGGAGCGAAGACTGGACTTCCCATTTTACCAGCAAAGTCTAAACCTTTGTGATAGCTATCTATGGGACCTTTATTGTAAGATCGTTTCACGCCAAATGGACTTGATTTAACTGCTGTAGAAGGATAAGAAAATTTACCCTGTGCATATTTCTCTTCTGTCTTCAATCTCAAAGCACTGCTGATTTCATTAATTTCTTTATTAGTAGCTTCTAGGGAGCTTTTATCGGGATCTAAATAAATATACTGTATAGGCTTGCGATTATCTAAAACCTTTACTGGGATTTTTTCTTCCCAGCCTCCAGTCCTTGCAAGAATAACATAGTTACCAGGCTTAGTTAAATTCTCGACCGGAATTAAAGCCTTGTAAGCTTTATCTCCTACTTGAAAAGCGAGAAAAGACTCTGAATTAAACCACACAAGAGGGTTTTTCTCAGCACCTATAATATCTACTTCAAAATACTGTCCCTGTTGCACAGTTGGTTTTTTAAGAGTCATAGATAGCGGTGTAGCATTTATGTTTACAGCTACTGCTTTAGGCTGTATCTGAGCAATCTCTGGTTTCACTGCTGGAGCTTGCTTAACATCGAAAGCGAAGGCATTATTGTAAAAACTTAAAACCGTTAATATAGACAGAGAAGTGAAAAGAATAATCTTAAAAGAAAAAGTTTTCTTAATTACATAGTTTTTAGATGGCTGCATATTAGTTTTTTACCACATTCAACTAAGAAAGGGAAATAATATCGCTACGCGCTCACAATGCGCAGCTACCTTTGTTAATCAAGAACTGATAAATCCTTATCGCCACGTCCCGAAAGATTTAATATAAGGATCTCTTCTGGAGAGGTATTAGGCATCAATGTTTCTAAATAAGCAAAAGCATGAGCGGTTTCAAGAGCTGGAATAATACCCTCTAGTTTAGCTATGAGCCGGAAAGCCTTTAAAGCTTCGTCATCGGTAACGGCGACATAATTCACTAAATTTTCATCTTTAAAGTAAGCATGTTCTGGCCCAACTCCTGGATAATCTAATCCAGCAGAGACACTGTGAGCTTCTTGGATCTGCCCGAATTCATCCTGCAATAAATAGCTTAAAGAACCATGTAAGACACCTGGTTTGCCTTGAACCATAGTCGCAGAGTGCAAAGGCGTATTTATACCTTTCCCAGCAGCTTCTACACCGATTAAAGAAATTTTCTTGCCTTTAAGCTTCTCCTCAACAAAAGGATAAAAAATACCAATCGCATTAGAACCGCCTCCCACGCAAGCTAAAACATAGTCTGGTAGGCGATTTTCTTTTTCTAGTATCTGTGCTTTCGCTTCATCGCCGATTATACGCTGGAAATTTCTAACTATAGTCGGGTAAGGATGAGGGCCTACTGCACTCCCTATAATATAATGTGTATCAGAAACATTCGTGACCCAGTACCTAATTGCTTCAGAGGTCGCATCCTTAAGTGTCGAAGTGCCAGCTGTTACCGGAATCACTTCAGCACCAAGTAGCTTCATTCGCTTCACATTTGGTGCTTGGCGTTTTATATCCTCAGCTCCCATAAAGACTTTACACTCAAGTCCAAGCAGAGCACAAGCCGTCGCCGTTGCTACTCCGTGCTGCCCAGCACCTGTTTCTGCGATAATCTTAGTCTTACCAATCCTTTTGGCTAAAAGAGCTTGAGCGATAGCATTATTAATCTTATGTGCTCCAGTATGGTTTAAATCTTCTCGCTTTAAATAGATTTTTGCCTTCCCGTAGTAGTGAGTTAATCTAGCTGCAAAATACAGTGGTGTAGCCCTACCTACATAATCAGTTAAATAAAAGCTAAGCTCAGATTTGAATTCGTCAGCATCAGCATACTTTAAGAAAGTTGCCTCAAATTCCTCCAAAGCTGGCATTAAAGTCTCTGGAACGAACTGTCCCCCAAATTTGCCAAAGTATTTAGGTAATTGAGTTGTCATCATAAATTTTATGAAAAGAAAAATCCTGAGATAATCTAATGCAAAGGCTTCATAGTTGGAAACGCTATAACATCTCTTATAGAAGCAGCATCAGTTAAAAACATCGCAAGTCTATCTATGCCTAAACCCATGCCACCAGTAGGTGGTAAACCATACTCAAGAGCAGTAATAAAGTCTGAATCAAAGACATGTGCCTCTTCATTACCAGCTTCTTTTTGTTTAGCTTGTTCTAGGAATCTTTCTCTTTGATCACGAGGGTCAGTAAGCTCAGAGAAAGCATTAGCAGTCTCTCTGCCATAAATAAATAGCTCAAATCTTTCCACAAAGCCCTGAGCGCGCAATTCTGGATCACGATGTTTTTTAGCTAAAGGAGAAATTTCTACAGGATAATCATAAATAAAAGTAGGCTGAATTAAAGTAGCTTCCACGTGTTCCTCAAAAGCATCATTTAAAGCAATGCCTGAAAGGCGCTTACCTGTAACTCTCTCAACAGCGTCCTGCATTGATATTCTCTGAAAAGGTTCTGTGAAATTAATAGGCTCACCTTGATATTCGAAATCTAATTTCCCTACTATTTTTAAACAAACATGCCTTAAAAGATTCTCAGTTAAATCCATCATGCCAAAGACATCCGTATAAGCTTGATAGAGCTCAATACTAGTAAACTCTGGATTGTGCTTAATACTAATACCTTCATTCCTAAAGATACGACCTATCTCATAGACTCGCTCAAAACCGCCCACCGACAGTCTTTTCAGATGGAGCTCAGTCGCTATTCTTAAATACATATCCATGCCAAGAGCGTTATGATGAGTTACGAATGGCTTCGCTGCTGCACCACCAGCTTCAGTACCAAGAATCGGTGTCTCTATCTCAATAAAACCCTGATTATTTAGAAAATTTCTAATTTCATGTATCATCAAAGCACGCTTCCTCAGACGTTCTTTAGAGTCTGGATTAACGATAAGATCTATATATCTCTGTCTATATCTAGTTTCCACATCTGCGATGCCGAGCCTACGTCTTTTACCTTCGATAATTTCGGGTAATGGCTGTAAACTCTTCGCTAAGACAGTCACTGACTGAACATCTAAAGTAAGCTCGCCGCGAGGCGTTCTGCGAATTAATCCAGTGGCACCTATATAATCACCTTTATCTAAAAGATGAAATAAGGATTTTAACTCTTCTGATCTGGTATCGACGTCAGAAAAAAGCTGTAACTTGCCATCTTCATCATAAAGATCGATAAACATCCAGTCATTTCTTTGATTATGAACACGCCCACAAACAGTCGCAATAAAATCACTTTTTTCACCATCTGGAAGTGCTGAAAACTTCTCAAGTAACTGCTCAGAGGTATGAGATCTCTGAAATTCATATGGATATGGATCTATACCACTCTGTTCTATTTTCTCTAATTTACTTAATCTCTGTTCACGTAAATTAGAACTCTCTATATTATCTTCTGTCTTAACCATTATCTAAAGCCACTACTATACTAGGTTTCCCCTTCACTATACCGATACCTGTTACGACAAAAGCACCCATCATCGGCTCTAGTTCTGGTGCCTCATCCAGTCCAGCCCTAAAAGGCTTAGCTAATGTGACATTGGGCTCATAGCCGAGAGTCCCTGGTGGATCCTGCTCCGGATCGACGATTCCATCAATAAGTTCAACAGGTTCTTTAGTAAAGGGATTAATAATTTTTTTGGTAGTTCCTAATTCATCTAAATCAAAAGATGATTCTGGAATAATTCCACCCGTATCCACCGAGGCAATTTGGATATTAGAAGCGAGAGCTTGAACGGAAGCTATGATTTGAGCGTTCTTGGCCTTATCTTGAGCCTCCATTAAATTAGGTATAGCTATAGTAGCTAAGATACCGATGATAATAACTACCACCATCAATTCGACTAAAGTTAGACCCTGATTAGATCTATAGGAACGTTTATCAATTCTTAACATAAACTAGTTAAAATGATAACACTATTGGGGGGCTTTGTATCCACGTCGGGATATTATCTTGTTTTAAGTGTTGAAGATAATATACAAGTCATTCATTTGAATGGCTATATAAGACTGAGCAGTATGGGTATTTGGCTATTATAGGTAAAAGGCAGAATAGCACACATGAATTCAGAATCAATCGCAACTCTTGAGAAGATAAGCTCAAGATTAGATGAAATAGAACTAGTCTTAACTAACGGATTTAAAGATATAGGTTCTCAACTTAAAGAGCATGCTAGGACTCTTACCTTTCTTTCTCAGACATTACACAAATCTGGCTTAATCGGTAAATTGCCGAATGGCTTGGAGAATAGCATTGACAGTAGGACTCAATATGAAAAGATTCGCGAAGATATTTATTTATCAATGAATATCGAACTCAATGAAGAAAGTAAAAAAAGCCCTATGGGTAAAGAGATTGATGAATTTTTAACAAGAATGCGCTTAACTTTTCTTAAAAGTCGTCTTAATATAGCAGATGCTCAACCAGAGAAACTGAGGCATGCGATGATGACGAAGTTTCCTAATATTGTGACCAATTTCGATAAAATTGATCAGGCTGAAAAAGATATTATTAAACAAATTAATGGTCTTTTCACTGGAAATATTTATCAAGGGTCTTACACAAAAGACCTGATTAAAAACCTTTACAATATTCTTCTAAACTGGAGTTAGTCGATTTATCTAACGGTCTGTGATAAAAAGATTTGTTTTGATTAGTCTTTTAAGTCTTTTTAGAAAAACTTTCTGAGATTCTGTTAAAAGAGAAACTTGTCAAAAATATCAAGATAGCTGGAAAAAAGAGTAAATGAGGGTCTGTTCTTAAATATTGGAAAGCGTCACCAGCTAAAGTTCCCCAGCTAGTATTTGGTGGTGACAGCCCTAGACCAATGAAACTGAGTGTACTTTCAGAGAGTATTGCGCGCGGCAAAGTAAACCCTAATGATACAAGGATTAAGGATGAAACATTAGGCAACAAATGCTTAATAATAATCTGCTGGTGGCTTAGACCTATTAATTTACTTGCAAGAATAAATTCTTCTTTTTTTAATTTAAGTAATTCAGCCCTAGTAATTCTGGCTATCTCCATCCAGTTAATACAGGCAAGACCAATTACAATCGCACTACTAGAACGAGAAAAACATAATCCAATAATACTTAATATCAATAAGTCTGGTAATGAATAAATTAAATCAATAAACCTGAGAATTAAAGAGTCCACCCAACCGCCAATATAAGCCGCAACTATTGCGATAAAAACACCGATAAATAAAGCAATGATGGCCGTCAAGAAAGCTATCATCAGGCTAGTTTGAGCGCCTAAAATTAATCTAGTGAATAAATCTCTACCGAGAGCGTCTGTACCAGCAAGATGTATCTGGCTTGGTGAAGTGAGTATCTGTGAACTATCTATTAAAAATGGATCACAAGGGAAAAATTGTGGAAATTTTGCATAAAGCAAAGCAAGGCTGGAAATAATTAACAGAAAAGATATGGAAAAAAAAGGCATTATTCTTGTTCTCTAATTCACCTGCAGATCCGCGGGCAGTTTGAAATAGGTCTTTTCCTCTATTACACTTAAAATTTCGACAAGTGAATTCTTGGCATAATCACTATTGCTAAAGTCCCTAGAGTTTTGATACAGTGGGTCTCCTAATAATTTAGATATTAAAATATCAATAAGCCTCTCTGGGGCAGAGGCACCAGAGCTTATGCCAATAACTTTATTTTCTAAATCAGGGATCATAACCTCTAAATTAAATTGATCTGGATCTGAAACTAAATTTGCTGGTATTGAGTGCTTTTGAGCAAGCTCAACTAATCTGAGAGTATTTGATGAATTTTTACTACCTATTACTAACAGATGGTCGCAGTGGCGAATAAGCTCTTTAACTGCATCCTGCCTATTTTGAGTGGCATAACAGATATCATCAGCCTTCGGGAATTCAATTTTGGTGAAATGTATTTGCAGAGCATTTACCAATGCCTTAGTGTCATCTAAAGATAAAGTTGTTTGTGTCGCTAAGATTAGCTCTTCATCTTTTTTAATTAAAGATTTAAGCTCTTCTATATCAAGTAAATCCTCTACTAGAAAAATATTTTCCTTGGCATAGCCCATAGCACCCACTACTTCTTGATGACCACGATGTCCTACATAAATTATTTTTTTATTTAGAGATACGGCTTTTAAAATTTCTTTGTGAACTTTAGTAACTAGAGGGCAGACGGCATCAATAAAACTAATACCCCGAGCCTTAGCTTTTTCTATAACAGCAGGATCCGTACCATGGGCTGAAAAAATTAACTTGGCTGAATCTGGGACTTCATCTAGTTCTTCAATGAAGATGACTCCTCGATTTTTAAAGTCATTAACAACATGATGATTATGAACTATTTCATGCCTTACATAAATTGGAGCAGGATAAAGCTTTAAAGCGATATCTACAATCTCAATGGCTCTGTCTACACCTGCACAAAAGCCTCGCGGATTTGCGAGAATGATTTTTTTAGGTCTAATCACAAGCATAAATAATACAATAGGAGAGTACTCGTTACAAGAAGATTCTATAAAAAATGCTTGAATTAAGTCTATTTCAAAACATACTTTTCAAGATACTGCCTTTGTATTTAGTTATTGTACTTGGTTATATAGCTGGTCGATTTTTAGATATAGAGAGAAAAAGCATATCTCTAATGATCATGTATGTGGTTGCACCGATAGTGTTTTTCAATGGCATCATTAAAGACAGAATTCCTCTCTCTAGTTTAAATATTGCTTTAGTAGTATTTTTAATTTGCTGCATACTTGCCTTACTTGCTCTAGGAGTAGGTTCACTACTGTGGAAAAATTTTAATAAAAACCTTTTAGCTCTCTGCGCTAGTTCTGGGAATATGGGTTATTTTGGACTCCCTGTGGGCTTAGCTATTTTCGGGGAACAGGCTCTAGGAGTCTTAATAATGGGTATGCTCGGAATAATCATTTTCCAAAATTCCACTGGATTCTTTATTACAGCTAATGGAAAACACAGTTTCAATCAAAGCCTGAAAAAGACTCTGCTTGTACCTAATCTCTATGCTGTTGCTCTTGCTTTCTGGCTAAAAGATTACATTGATCTAAATAATTTAAACTCTTTTGCTAAAGGCATTTTTAAAATTACCGATAATTTTACAGGAGCTTACAGTATTTTAGGTATGTTAATTGTTGGACTAGGATTGGCTCAGATAAAGAAGATCAAGCTAGATAAAGACACGGCAGTATTCTTGTTAATCAGCCTTTTCTTTAAATTTATACTTTTTCCTCTTTTAACTTATGCCTTTATCATTATTGATCAGCATACTTCTCAGATTTTTAATAACTTTACTTATAAGGTTTTAATGCTCTTATCCCTGACACCTATTCCAGCTAACGCAATTGTAATAGCTTCTAGTTTGAAGCTCAGTACTGATAAGATTTCCATTGCGGTAATGATCAGTAATATCCTCGCCTTATTTCTTATTCCTTATTTAATGACTATCTGGAACTAGTCGTTATAACCTTCAGCTATCATGGAAACTTTTAGTTTCTTTACAGCCTCTTTAATCATATGAGATATACGTGAAGGAGTTACTCCTAGTTTCTCTGCGACTTCATTTCCTGAATAATTTTCATAAAATCTCATATTAATAACCTGCTTAAGATTATCTGGTAACTTAGATATAGATTTCATCAAGCTTTGCTTAATAGCTAAGAGTTCCAATCTGTCTAAATGATCTTGAGAATCAGCAGCTGGAGAGAAACCTAGGTCTTCTTCCATGCTTTCTACGGACATAATAACTTCAAAAACTGCTTTACGAGCATCATCTAAGGTTTTAATCTCAGTAGTTTCAGTTTCATCAAATTCTCTTTTCGGCTTGTTTGCATCAGCTTCTTCTACCGATGGAGCGGTTCTCTTTACTCCATACCAAGACTGACGTTTTCTTAATTCATCAGTGATAGCCCATTTCACTGATTGTGCGATATAGCTAGAATTATATTTAGTATCTACTTTAATCTTAGCCTGTTCTATAAGATTATGAACAGCTATTAGGCCAGTGTTTACTAATTCATCGAAAGAAAAAATATTTTGATATCGCTTAGAGCCAAATTCCTTTCTAGCGATCATTTCCACTAAAGGCATAAACTTAGCGATATCAGCCCCTCTTGTAGTGGTTTCTGAAGTTATTTCTAGAGATTTTATATCTGTCTTGCTATCTGACATCGTGAAAAGTATTTCAGGCAATAAATACTCTCTATTTATACCACAAATAGAGGTCTGATTAAGGCACCTCCCCAAATTGCTATAATCATCAGCGTGAAAGCTATTATATTGTCTGCTGGTAAATCATCTAGACTCAAAGAACTAACTAAAGAGTTACCTAAAACCTGCTTGAAAATTAATGATGAAGATTCTATCCTGTCTCGAATGCTAAAAATTCTTGATCAGAAAGGCTTTACTGAGGCGACTTTAGTTATAGGCTATGCCGCAGAAAAGACTAAAGCCTTTGCTGAAAACATAATTCCTCAGCTAAAAGATTTAAAGTTGAATTTTTTGTTAAATGATGATTTTGAAAATAAAGATAATATATATTCTGTTCACTTAATTCAAGAACTGCTCAGCGATGATACTTTAGTCTTTAACTCGGATATAGTTTTTGATACAAGAATCCTAGAGATAGCTATAAAAAGGCTAAGGAATGAAAAAAGCTTCTTAATTGTAGATGATTTAAAGCCTCTTGCAGACGAAGACATGAAAGTAATCAGTGAAAATAAAAGAATTAAAAGAATAAGTAAAAGCTTAAATAACGAAAGCTCGCATGGTGAATACATCGGTATTATGCATATATGCAGTAAAGATAGAGCTGTTTATGCAGAGAAGCTCTCTGAATTGATTTTAAATAATGATGTGAAGAGGCACTATGAATACGCCCTTGACCAAATTTTAGAAAACATTGATCTTAGCCTCGAATCCACTCAAGCTTATGCTTGGACAGAAGTAGATACATTAGATGATTTAAAAAGAGCTCAGAAACTAGAATGCGTAAATATGACATCCCAGAGTCTGTAATTTTTTTCGAAAAAAATATAGACCTCTCTACAAGATTAATTCAAATCCTGAATACCTATGGGCACAAGGATCCTTTATTTATCTGTGGAGCAAATAGTTACAGAGAGCTTGGTGAGAAGGTATTTCATCAGTGTAAATCTGTATTAAATGATTCTGAGATTATTATCGCTCCTGAAATTAATAAAGAACTTATCGCGAATGATTTAGCTCAAGAATACCTTAAATCTCAATCCCCAATAGTTGGCATAGGTGGAGGGAGAATTTTAGACTTCGCTAAGTATATATCTTTCAAGACTGATAGACCCTTTATTTCGATACCTAGCAATGCTGCACATGATGGGATTTTTTCACCTATATCGGTAATAGCAGGGTTTAGCCTTGGTAGTAAAATGCCAGATTATCTCATGATTTCTTTAAACACCCTAGAGAAAGCACCTTTAATAAGTATTCAAGCTGGTATTGGAGATTTAATTGCAAATTTCACAGCCATTAATGACTGCTATATTAGTGAAGCCTTTAAAGATAAGGATAGAAAAGCAGAAATTGGAGATTGTGAGCACTCTCATGAAGTGCTTAACCAAGAAGCTATCAATCTTGCATATCAGGGCTCAATAGAACTCATAGATTTGATTTATGCAACACAAGCAAATGATGAAATTGTTACAAAATTTACAGAGTCTAGGCTAGATCTTCTCCGTAGCTCAAGTTTTCTAAGGCAATTTATTAAATCTCTTGTCTTGTCAGGTATGGCAATGTACTATGCAAATAATTCAAGTCCCTGTTCTGGTAGTGAACATATGATCTCTCATGCGATAGATGCTATATATGGGCATGGTGTTAAAGCAGCTCATGGAGTTCAAGTAGCTGTTGCAAGTTACTTTATTTATCCACAGCAGCTTGAAATTTTAAAAAAAATAAATCAAACTCCTGAAAGAATAATTAATTTTGAAGAACTATTTACTTTACTTAAGTTACCAAAGAGCTTTCAAGAAATAGGTGTCTCTAGTAAAGAGCTGGACTACGTTCTCAAATTAGCACCGAAAACTCGTGCTAATAAATTTAGTATCTTAAACTTAAAAGATGACCGCTTAAAAATTTCTAATTAAATAAAATCCTAAAAATACTGCTCCCACCGAAAGTAACATAGTTAGCGTGATATAGAGAAACGCTGTGCCTAGCTGCCCTCTACTACTAAGTAAGGCAAACTCTAATGCTACTGTTGATAATGTAGTAAAAGAACTGAGAAATCCTACAGTTAACATAGCTTTTAAGTCTTGACTAACAGAAAGTTTCAAAGCAAAAAGCTCTACTAAAACTCCTAAAATAAAAGAACCTACAATATTAATAACTAAGGTCGCTAAAGGAAAACTATGCATCCATGTACGACTTATCGCCATCATCATAAAATGCCTGAGTATTGCACCTAAAGCAGCCCCTATTGAAATAAAAAATATAGTTTTCACTAAAAAAACTATAACTTATAAAAGCTTTCAATGAAAGCTTTTATAAGGATTCAAGATTTAAAATTATAATAATCATCAAGCCCCTAGTAGCCTCCTTAAAATAGGTTGTTGGAAGAAGGATAACTGTAGCTCAAGGGAAAGCTACTAGGTGACTGAGGGTAATTAAACCACTCCCCGACTTGATGAACTAATATCTTGGTAACAAACTGAAATTAAATTCTAGTTAAGGGGGATACTGAAAATCAAATTTTTTATTACTTCCTGTTGAGTAAGGAGGTTTAGGGGCAGTGTATCTTAAGATTTAGAAGTAACACTAAGTGAAAGAAACTTCACGATAGCATGACTATTAGACCAGTCTATTCTGCTAATTGAGCTAAGTGGAACATCTATGCGAAAGAAATTATCTACAGGTATATCTAAAGCTAGTACAAGAATAGCCCTAACTACACCTGCGTGGGTACTAAGAATAATTTTTTCACCAATTTCATAATTGGTACGAATATCTTTGAGTGCACGTCCTACACGTGAAACAAAATCTCGAACACTCTCTCCACCAGGAGGACAGAAATTGATTGGGTCTTTGCTCCATTTTTCCCAAGACTTTGGATCTTCTTCCCTAATCTGCCAGTAGGTTTTACCAGCCCATTCGCCTTCACGTTTGTCCGTAAGACCACTATGCTTAAAGAAAGTTGGTTCTCCTATATTTTTAGCTATGATATCTGTAGTCTCTACAGCACTATTATTAGGGCTAGAAAAAATAGCACTAATTCCTAAATCATGAAAAAAACTAGAAAGCAATTCAGCCTCTAAAACGCCTTCACTGTTTAAACCTTTATCATTCGTATCTGGCGCGCGTCCTTTATTAGAGTTCTTAAGCTCACCATGTCTGACTAAATAAAAAGATTTTACTTCTTCTGAAAGATCTAAACTTTGATCCATAATTATATTTTAGCTATTTTTTTAGTCTTTACCTAAAAAGGCTTCAGTCTTAACGCTTAAATCCCTTATACATAAAGACCGAGATAATAGCAGTTAGAGGAATAGCAAATATAATCCCAATACTACCAGCTAATGCTGAAGTTAGTTCAGTGACTATGATTTCCATATTTAACAATAATGCTTTTGGTTCATAGCTTTCTAAAAGTAAAAATAACGGTAAAGAAGCTCCAGTATAAGCAAGGATCAGTGTATCGGTCATGGTGCCCATAATATCTTTACCCACATTCATCGCGTGTTTGAAAAGATTATTAAAATTTTGATTAATATCAGTCAAATATAATTCTTGAGTAGCACTTGCAATAGATACAGCTACGTCCATCGCAGCTCCTAAACTTGCGATAATTACTCCAGCGGAAAGTATTCCCTGAAAATTCATCATACTAGTAGCATTACCATACATACTATTAGCCAAAAGGATCTGTGCTTCATTACTAGCAAGACCACTTAAAGGAGCTCCCTTGATAACGAAAAAAGAGGTAAGCCCAGCGATAGCTACTGCCCCAATACTGCCTATAGTCGCAGCAAAAGCTTTTTTCGTAAAACCAGCAATAGAAATTACGGTTACCGCAGTGGCTATCGCCGAAATAAAAATACCTACTAGTATCGGATCATAACCCTCTTTAATAGCTGGTATTAAAATATATATTATTGAAAGAGCTGTTACAAACAAAGAAAGGATCGCTTTAAAACCTTTAAAACCAGAAAAACCAATAATTAAAATTACAAATAAAATAAAAAGACCTATCACGTAAGGCTTGCGGTGATAGTCGATAATCGCAACATCATTAGAATCATCTGCTAGAGAGATGATATATTCTTTATTTTTTTTAGCTATTATGCCAAAAGCTAGGTTATCAGGCACTATATTATTAATAAACAACTCTGTATTTTTTTGTGGCCCATCACTAATTACTTTTACTTTCACTTGCTGCTCTTTAGCACTAATTAATTCATCTAAGCCACCAGAGACACTTTCTAAAGGAGAAACTTCTAAAACTTTTACTATCTGAAACTGAGGAATAGGAGACTGCTCTATAGGAAGTTTCGTGGGTGATTCTGCTGACACTTCAATTAATATCGAAGATAGGAGTGTAAAAAGAAAAACTAAGTTAACTAATAATTTCATATAAATAATCTAAACCCCTCCGCTATTTCCAATCATAACAGGGCGAGAGATACTCCTCTTAGGTTAGCTAAAGAAGCTTAGTCTTGGTTATATAGATTATAGATTTTGGGCTTAATAAGCCTAGTTACCGATTATGGCTTATAAGACTAATAAAATTAAAGCATGGACCAATAGGATGAAAGTAGCCGCGTTACTGCTACTCCTAGATGAAGGCGCTGCGGCAAAAATTATTAAGAATATAGATGATTCGACTCTAGTGGTATCACTCGCCAAGGAGATATCTCTGGTAGGGGTGCTGGGGGAAGAGGATCAGTACAATCTATTGGATGAAATATATGATATTTTAAATCTGCAAGTAGGTAAGATGAGCGGTAGTATTCAAAAAGCTGAGAATATACTTGTTCAAGCCTATGGTCGTGAAGTCGCTTCTAATATACTTGATAAAATGACAAATACCATTCACCGTATGCCATTTGAATTCTTGCGTATGGTTGACCCTGAGCAAATAGTCGCAGTTATACAAGGTGAACATTCTCAAGTAATCTCTTTAGTCCTTTCTTATCTAACAGCAGAAAAGGCTTCTAAAGTTCTAGCTTTTTTACCAGAAGATATTAGGTCAGATTGTTCACTGAGATTAGCAAAAATGGATAAAACGAATCCTGAAATCTTAAGTGTTGTTGAGAAGACTTTAGAGAGAAGGTTTGCAGCAGTCATGAGTCAAGCTTCTTCTAGTCAGAATGTTGGTGGTGTTGATGCTATTGCAGAGATATTAAATAGGCTTGATAGAAACATTGAGAAGAAGATACTCGAAGATTTGGAAATTATCGACCAAAACCTAGCAGTCAGTATCCGAAACTTGATGTTTGTATTCGAGGATATTATAAAACTTGACGACAGAGCTATGCAGGCCTTAATGAAAGAAATAGATACGAAAGGATTACCTCTTGCACTTAAAGGTGCTGATGATGATATCCGAGATCTATTCTTTAAAAATATGTCAGAGAAAGCAGCTACATTGCTGAAAGATGAACTTGAGATGATGGGACCTGTTATGGCGAAAGACGTTTCAGCAGCACAAGCTGCGATAGTTGAAATTATTAAGGCTCTGGAGGAAGCTGGTCAGATCATGATTAGGTCTGAGGGTGAAGAAGAAGCTATGATTATGTAATTCTTTTCCTTGATGCAGCTATTGCACTTCCATAATTTCTTAAACCACAGGGCTTAAAAATAAGCTATTATTAAAAATCTGAAAATTAGCACAGGCACTAAGTATTTATTTTCTGTGATAATTCTGCGGGCAGATGTCCGAGTGGCTAAAGGAGACAGACTGTAAATCTGTTAGCGTTACGCTTACGCTGGTTCGAATCCAGCTCTGCCCACCACTCTTTTTTTAGTTGTATATAATTTTAAACTCCATTTCAAGGCAGAGAAATATAAATGACTGTAAGTAGCCTCATTTAATCTATTTAAGCGATGAAACTGCCATAAACCTTTCTAAATATTTAGCCAGTACATCCACTTCTATATTTACTTTTGTACCTTCCTTAATTTGAGATAAGTTTGTTTTATCCCAAGTTACAGGAATTATAGTTACATAAAAATAATCTAAATCTTTCAAGACATTTTCACTAATATCCTGAAGTTCTTTGATGGAGCCTACTTTCACGACAGTAAGACTAATACCCGAAATACAGATAGAGCCTTTATTAATAAGATATTTTGAGAATTTAGGCTCTATACTAAAATAAAGATCGTAACTTCCCACTTGATCAAATATCTTGATACACTGCGCAACAGTATCTACGTGTCCTTGCACTATGTGACCACCTAATCTATCTTGAATTCTAAGGCAGCGCTCTAGGTTCACAAGATCATCATTTCTTAAATATTTTAAAGCCGTAACTTCTAAAGTTTCCTTGACCGCAGTAACGGAAAAAGAATTAGAATTAAACTCAGTCACAGTAAGGCATACGCCGTTCACTGCGATACTATCACCAAGTTTTATATCTTCCAATATAAGTCCAGCTTTGATACTAATTTTTAAATTAGTATCAGAATATTCTAAAAAGTTGACTAAACCTGTTTCCTCTATTAATCCCGTAAACATAAGTCTTTTAGATCATCTCAGCAGAGTTGATTTTCACTGGATTACTAGAACCATCATCACCAGGGAAAGATGGAATATTTTCTTTAACTATCTTATTAACGACATCCATTCCTTCGATAACTTCACCGAATATCGCATAACCATAAGGATCTACGCCACCTGGATTCAAACTAGGTAGAGGAGCTAAATCGATAAAGAACTGACTACTAGCACTATCTGGATTAGAAGTTCTAGCCATCGCTACTCTTCCAGCCTTATCATGTTTAAATTTAGTCTGCTCCATTGGTACATAACGAGTTTTATTAGTCTCTGGATCTACAAAATTTCCAGTACCAGTGCCAAGCGGGCAACCACCCTGAACCACGAAACCAGGGATTATTCTATGAAATACTACACCATTGTAAAAACCTCTTGATACAAGATCTTTAAAATTTCCAGCCGTGATAGGAGCCTCTTTAAGAAATAGTTTAATTTTAATATCACCTTTATCTGTCTTTAAGACTGCTGTGTCTTTAGCGTCAGTGCTTTTTTCTTCTTTTCTAACTTCTAATTCTTGTGATTCCATTTTTTTATTTCCTTTTAGTGCTTCTGCTTGTTTGTTTTGGGCTAGTTCCGAAAAAATTGGCAAGCCTTTCATAAAAAATCCTAGAGACAGAAAAATAAGAAACGATATTAAAAAAACTAATAAACGCGTAGAGCTTGTTTTAGTGTCAATCTGTTCTTTCATTCAAATTATAATCTTATATATTCAATACAGAAAACTAATCAGCAGAATTAGATTTCTCTTGAGTAGTTTGTACTTGAAGATTACGAAGTCTAGTAGCTTTAGTACCGATTCTAGATCTAAGGAAATAAAGCTTAGCTCTTCTAGTTCTACCACTTCTGATAATTTTAACTGCTCTGATTTTTGGTGAATGAACCAAGAAAGTTCTTTCTATACCGATACCTTGAAATATTCTTCTTACTCTGAAAGTTTCATTAACTCCAGTACCAGCTTTAGCGATGATTAGACCTTCAAAATGCTGAGAACGCTCTTTACCACTTGCTTCTTGAATGATCGTCTCTACCTTAACAGTATCCCCTACTCTAATTACAGGTGGTTCTGCTTTAAGGTGCTTAGATTCTATATCTTTAATAAGCTGGTTCATAATTTCCTTGAGTTAATGATTATAATATTTTTCAAGGCTTTTTGCAAAGTAAAAATAGTGCATATGTTAAAGATAAATAATAATTTTATAATGACGACCCTGCATCAAATGCAAAGGGAAATCATTTAGAATTAAAAACCTTATAAGCCTATTAAAACACTCATGCACCTTTTAATCATTTTAAGTTTTCTTAGTATCGGTCTTTTCACGGTTAATCCCGTTAAAGCTGCTGGTTTACTGGGCGCCTGTTCTGATCAGAAATTTACACCAGAGAACTGTCCCTCTAATAAATTATTTTTCCCCACTTATAAAATTAATAATGGCACTGCGACAGTGAAGTATAGAGTAGATAGGGGTGTTTTAGGGGATTTCGACAGTGCTACTTTACAGAATAGTGTAAACCAAGTTCTGAGTACGTGGGAAAATGTCTCTAGTCTTGATTTTAGCTTAGATGGTGATGGCTTAATATCCTCTGACGTAGATGAAACTAATTATAACTCGATACTTTTTTCAGATGGTCCCCTTGGCTACAGTCCTATTATCTTTGATGATTCAGGGAAAATACTGATTGATGTACTGGGAGCAGGCTCAGAGAATGATATTCTTGGCTTCGCCTCAGCTAGATTTTTCAGTGGAAAGAAGAATAAAAATAATAAAATAATCAAAATTACCGGCATCGTTGAATCGCAGTCTCTGATTAATGGCTATCTTTATAAACTTGCTAATCGCCCAGATGTTGCTAATGTAGGTGAATTGCTCAGTGAATTTAAATCGACTATATTACATGAATTTGCGCACATGGTGGGCTTGGATCACAGTCAAGGTGGGCAAATAGATGAGTATGAAAAATTTGCAAATGGTGAAAGTTCTCCAGATTTAGATCTAAATACATTTCCCATCATGTTCCCTATCAGTGCTAATCCCACATTGAATCTACAGAAAGATGATGTGTCTTCAATAAATATTGCTTATCCTAAAAATCAGATAGTTAATAATTCTGGAACTATTACTGGCAGATTAATTAATGGCAACCAAGCCGTACTGGGTGCAAATATAATCGCTTATAATGTCAATAACCCTCTTCAGCAAATGGTTACATCAGCCAGCGACGTAGACGGGCTAGGGCAGGGGAACTTCGTACTTCCTTATTTAAGCCCTGGTTCTTATGTAATAAAGGTGGAGCCTATTGAAGCAAATTTCACTTCGGGTTCGTCAGTTGGTCTACATAGTCCACCAGATGATCCTAGCTCTATTCCTAAGTCTTTCTATAATGGTAGCCAAAATGTTTTACAAAATATAGATTTAAATTCTGCTCTAACTCAAGCTTTTAGAATAAATGTAATCGCTGGAGAAAATGTTAATAATATACAAATCAATCTAGGAGATGATGAACCTGCTAATTTTGAATTAAGTGGCAAGGCTATTAATCAAGTTATATTTCTTGCTGAAGGTAAGGCACAGTTTATAAATCTCAGAATCGATAAAATAGGTTCGGGTTCCCGCTATATCAACCTTTCTACAGATTATGGTAATTTAATTAGCTTCTCTGAAAACCCTGTAAGAATCAGATCTAACGAGACCACGAAAATCATTAAGGTAAGATACAGCTCACTCAATAAATTTGTACAAATATTAGGAGATGAGCTTGCTGGTACATTTAGTATACCGATTCAAGCAGAAGATGTGGTCTCCGGTGATCTTGTCACGAATAAGATTCTCAGGGTTTTTTAAGAATAAAAGGCTTGTAGAGTTCTCTATAGATTTATGGTCAAACACGAGTAAATGCATAAAGTAAAAATATTAGATTATCTTGTCAGTGATTTTTACAGCATATATGAGGCTCTTGAGAATTACGAAAATATAGAAAATAGCGTGGTATATCGGTCTCAGAATGATTCTAATATTCACATAATTACACTTAATATGGAACACCTGCATCTTGCTGAGAAAATGCCTGAATTTAAAAAAATTCTTACTGATGCTGAATTGTTAATTCCAGACGGTGAGAGTATTTGTTTACTTGCAAGAATTCTTGCAAAACAGAAAATTAAAAAAATAGCTGGAATAGATCTCGCAGAGAAGCTGATTAATAATTATTCACGTATAGCTTTTTTGGGTGCAGAAAAAACTGTAAGTGATTCTTTAAGAAATTTATTAACCGCTAGATATAGCTCTGAATCTGTGTCTCATAGCAGTGGAGCTGATGCCTTTAATTTAAATGCTCGTAAAGAATTTTTTTTCGAACATGGCTTTTATGAAAAAAATCAAGAGGAAAGTATCATAGAGAGAATAGTTAATTTCAATCCTGAACTATTATTAGTAGCCTTAGGTTCACCAGCGCAGGAGTTCTTGATTGCTAAATACAGGCATCTTTTTAAAAATACCGTCATGGTGGGTGTAGGTGGGAGTTTTGATATATTTACGGGAAAGCTAAGCAGAGCGCCCAGGCTGTTTATTAAATTAAAATTAGAGTGGTTATTTAGAATACTCCAAGAACCCAAAAGGGCTTTACGTTTTCTCAGTAATTTAAAAAATTTTCTAGCTCTAATATTAAAAAGCTCTTTGCATAAATGAAAAATGCTGAAAAGCAGTTTATAATACGAGGTATATGAAATTCACGCTTAAGAAATTAGACCTAGAAAAGTCTCTAGGTAGTTTAAAGAAGTCCTCTTTCACGGTAGAGTCTTTGATAATTACCGAGTTTCAACAGGACAAGAAAAAACCTAGCTTTTCAAGTCTTTTTACCTGTATTGATAAAAGATTAAATGGTTATCTCTCAGATTCAATCAGAGAGGAAGAATTCGAGTTTAAAGCAGGTGAGACTTTAGTTATAAAACTCAATTCAGCAGAAAGATTTAATCTTGATATGCAGAATACTAAAAAAATTATTTTAGTAGGACTTGGTGAGGAAAAAGATTTTAATAAAAAGAATCAGCGTAAAGCTATCGCTTCATTAGTACGTAGAGTTAAAGCGGAAAAATTGAAAAGTTTTGCTATAAAGGCAGTTAAAGATTTAGCTCTACTGGCGGAGACAGCTATACTTGTCGATTATGAATTTACGAAATATAAAACTGAGCCCAAGAAAGATAAAAAAGAATTAGAAGAAGTACTTATTCTTTCTGAAACGGCTTCAGTGAAAGAAAAAGAAATAATTTCTAAAGCAGAAATAATCGCAAATGCAACGAATAAGGCTAGAGACTTAGTTTGGGAGCCAGCTTGCGTAGTGACTCCTAGCTATTTAGCGAAAGAGGCTAAAAAAATTAAAGCTGAAAACCTCACCGTTAAAATCTTAGAAAAAGCTGACTGTGAAAAGCTTAAAATGGGTTCATACCTAGCTGTCTCTCTTGGTTCCGATGAGCCACCTAAATTTATAGAGATAAGCTATGTTCCTAAAGGAAAAATTAAAAAGCATATCGCGATAGTAGGTAAGGGAGTGACTTTCGATAGTGGTGGATTAAGTCTTAAGCCTGCTAAAGCTATGGAAATGATGAAAGAAGATATGTCTGGTGCCGCAGCGACTATAGCTGTGATGACCGCTATTTCTCAGCTTCAACCAGCAGGCGTGCAGGTTACTGGCATTATTGCAGCTACTGAAAATATGCCTAGCGGCAAAGCCTACAGACCAGGGGATGTAATCACTGCGATGAACGGCAAGACTATCGAAGTTAATAACACTGATGCAGAAGGCAGATTAACCCTCGCTGACGCCGTTGCTTATGTATCGACTAAAAATCCAGACGAGATTATAGATATCGCAACGCTGACAGGTGCTTGTATTACGGCACTAGGGAATGTCTGTGCAGGCTTAATGACTAATGATCAAGCTTTGCTTGAAAGAGTAAAAGCCTCTGCTGAAGAACAAGGTGAGCGTATGTGGCAGTTACCTCTTTATGATGAGTATAAAGAGAAATTAAAATCTACTATCGCAGATCTTATTAATGCTGGTTCTGGCGGTCAGGCTGGTGCCCAAAACGGTGGACTGTTTATTAAAGAGTTTATCGGCAAAAAACCTCGTTCAGAAGAGCAGATTCCATGGCTACATATAGATATAGCTGGACCTTGTTGGTTTGAAGACGCTCAGGACTGGTCTCCTAAGGGGGCTTCGGGAATTCCAGTTAGGACGTTAGTAGCTTATATCTTGGGTATTTAAAAAACTGCCCCAATTAACTTCACTTAAATAAATCTGGGGAAAAATGACCCCTAAAAAGCAGAGGGGTTATGGAGGGAGAATATTATGAATGAGAGAAAGAGTACATGGTCTTGATGAATGTTCGATATGTAAAGCTAGGGGAACAGTGATTCGTCGTGGTTTTTTTGAGAGAAAATCAGATAGAAAAATAATTCAGAAATATTACTGTAAAAAATGCAGGAAATCCTTTT
>DUDT01000010.1 GCA_005110385.1 Candidatus Melainabacteria bacterium
AAATAAATCCAGCTTGGATAGCTCAGTGCCATGAGCCTTTCAGGCGAATCTCCAAAGAGTCACTTCTTGAAGTGCTCTAAGGATAAATAAATCCAGCTTGGATAGCTCAGTGCCATGAGCCTTTCAGGCGAATCTCCAAAGAGTCACTTCTTGAAGTGCTCTAAGGATAAATAAATCCAGCTTGGATAGCTCAGTGCCATGAGCCTTTCAGGCGAATCTCCAAAGAGTCACTTCTTGAAGTGCTCTAAGGATAAATAAATCCAGCTTGGATAGCTCAGTGGTAGAGCACTTCATTGGTAATGAAGAGGTCGGCAGTTCAATCCTGCTTCCAAGCACCAGTTTCACACCTCTTCATCAATGAAGTGCTCTACAGGTAAAAATTCACTCATTTGCGTAGCAAATTGCCACGTTAGTGGCATTTCATTGCTAATGAAGAGGCCCGTCCGTTCAATCCTGCTTCCAAGCACCAGTTTCACACCTCTTCATCAATGAAGTGCTCTACAGGTAAAAATTCACTCATTTGCGTAGCAAATTGCCACGTTAGTGGCATTTCATTGCTAATGAAGAGGCCCGTCCGTTCAATCCTGCTTCCAAGCACCAGTTTCACACCTCTTCATCAATGAAGTGCTCTACAGGTAAAAATTCACTTATTTGCGTACCTCTGTACGTATAGGCAGGGAGAAAATCTCCCTGCCTATACGTACAGAGGTACGGATTGCAAATGAAAATTAAAACACCTTAGAAATTTCCCCTAAATCACTCTCTCACCAAAGAATAGAAATTCTATAATTAACATTTAATTCAAATTACTATCTTTATAAAATTAAAATACGTAATAGGACTGGTATTACAACCAGTCCTATTATAATAAAAAATAAACTAACTATATTTTCGCGAAGTCGTTTACTTCTTTTCTTAATGTTTTCTCAGAGTTAACTTCACCATTCCAAGCTTGCTCCTCGATTCTTAACTCACCTAGTAATGCTCTAGCTTGATATAACAGCTGTCTTAAAGCATCTTGGTCAACTGCAGCTGTAGGATCGAAACCTACGTTAGCACTTTCTATTGATTTACGCCACTCAGTTTTAGCAGTACCATTAAGTGTCTGATATATCTCATCTATTTTACCACCATCTCCAGTAATATCACCAACCGTAGTTGTAGTATTACCCAAAATTGACTTCTGTAGTTCACTCTCCAAAAGAGCTACTACTTGTTGTTGCGCGTCCATTCTAGACCTGATTTGCGCTAGATACGCCGCTGTGTTAATTGCACCCATAATTTACCTCCGTTTTTGAATTATTATTGAAACTAACTGAACTCTTTATAAAGTATTATTCTTAAGAGATAGTTAAAAGAGGTAAATGATTATGATTAATTTCTATCTCTTAATGGGACATATAGTCTTTCGTTATAACCAGTATATACTTGCCTAGGTCTACAGATTTTTTTCTTATCAAATTCATTCTGCTCTTTCCAATGTGCTAACCATCCTGGTAATCTACCTAGTGCAAACATTACAGTAAACATATTTACGGGAATCCCAAGTGCACTATAAATAATTCCAGAATAAAAATCTACATTCGGATATAGCTTGCGCTCTACGAAGTACGGATCTTTTAAAGCTTCTTCCTCTAGCCCTTTCGCTATCTCAAGCAGAGGATCACTGATACCTAATTTATCTAACACCCTATCACAGGCTTTTCTTAAAATCTTCGCTCTTGGATCGAAATTCTTATAAACTCTGTGCCCAAAGCCCATTAATTTAATCGACGATTTTTTATCTTTAACCTTAGTGAGGAAAGACTTATAATTTTCACCACTATCATGGATTTGTTGAAGCATTTCTAAAACTGCCTGATTCGCACCGCCGTGCAGAGGACCCCATAAAGCACTGATACCAGCCGACATACAAGCATATATGCTTGCACCACTACTTTGCACCATGCGAACAGTAGATGTACTACAGTTCTGTTCATGATCAGCATGCAGAATTAAAAGCTGATTCATCACTTTAACGATTTCATCGTCAATATAGTATTCTTCAGAAGGCACTGCAAACATCATATTCATTATGTTTGCGCAATAAGTAAGTTTATTATTAGGATAAATTAAAGGCTGCCCTATAGATTTTTTATAAGAGAAAGAAGCTATAGTTCTTAACTTAGATAAAATTCTGATTACATCTAAATTTATCTGAGCCTCAGTAGGAGAGCTACTTGCATCATTATAATAAGCAGCAAGTGAACAAGTCATAGAAGATAAAATCGCCATCGGATGCGCTGTACTAGGATAACCAGCAAAAAAATGAATCATATCTTCATGTAATAAAGAATGCCTCGTTAATCCTTCAGAAAAATCATCCATCTGTTCTTTAGTCGGAAGTTCACCATAAATAAGCAAATAACAAACTTCTACGAACGTCGATCTTTCAGCTAAAGCCTCAATATCAATACCCCTGTAACGCAAAATACCTTTCTCACCATCAATAAAAGTAATATCGCTTTGGCATGAACCCGTATTCATATAACCATTATCTAAAGTAATTAACCCTGTGTCGGCCCTTAAATTAGAAATATCAACAGCCTTCTCTTGCTCAGTACCCTCTACGACAGGCAGTTCTACGACTGTTCCGTTATATTCTAATCTAGCTTTTTCTGTAGAGCCTTTATTATTATTAATTTCCTTAATTTCTAAGTCTGTCGTCATGTTCTTAATTTTCCCAAAAAGTTCTCAATATGGCTAGTCTTCGGTTCGTATTATTTAAGGAAGTCATGAAAAATTCTACTTTAAGAATTTTTCAGCGGATCCTTAAAAATACTAAATATCTCTTTACCTTTCCGCACTAAAGTAATACCAGGAATAGAAGAAACTAAAGTTGCTAAAAATACAGTAACCGCAATAGCAAAGCTATGATCAAAGCTAACTCCAATGATACTTAATAAAAATACATAGGTGGCTTCACGTGCTCCAAGCCCTTTTACCGCAGGAATAATATAGCTAGCGAGCGTAGCGAGTGGTACGACTAAAAACCAATACCAGAAGGGTATCTGCGTAACACCTAAAGCGAATGCTGAAAAAACATTTACTGCCATTAAAAAAACATGCGTAATAAAAGTCCATAGGAGAACTATCAAAACAGAACGTTTATGCACAATAAATTCACTTACAGCGATTTTAATTTTCTGAAATATCGCAAGAGGAATAGGAATTTTAATCCATATCTTATAACCAAAAAATGCAAAAAAAGGCACTATGGATAAAATAAATAAAGACTGAATAAGTCTCTCTGGCATAGTATGAGCTAGGTTCTGCGAATAAATAAAAATCAAAGAAAGTGGGAAAAAGAAAAACATCATAGTAAAACCAAATAATCTTTCTAAAATTACCGTTAAGCCTGCTGAAAGCCAGTCATGATAATGCTTAGATTTCGCAGTCCCTTCATCGGTCTGCTGAGAATCTTTAATTTCTGCGTTTTCGTTAACATTCTGCTTATCAGCAGGGTGTTTTAAACTGCCTAAGTAAAAGGCTCTTAAAGCATCTCCGCCTACATTACTAGGGAAAAAATTATTCGCAAACATGCCTTCAAAATACCAAAGTAAACCAGTCCAATAGGAAATTTTATAATTAAAACCTTTAGTTATAATCCACCAACGGTAAGTATTGGTCACAATCGTAAGCACGCTAAAAAAAGATGCTAAAGCAAAGAACCTTAAATCGAGCTGTAAAATCTTATCTATAAAGCTTTTAGGATCAAATTTAAATACCTGCAAAAAAATCACTAACAATAAAGCAGATACTAGTAATCTAATAATATTTTTCTTTAAATCCTTAATTTTTCAGCCTCTTTAATGTTTTAATAAATTTTATAGAATGGTGTTAATTTCCACCTAAATAAATAACTGGATTTTTAGGTTTACCCTGCTCTCTAACCTCAAAATGCAGATGAGGACCAGTCGCATAACCAGTAGAACCTTCAAAGCCAACTACTTCACCCTGTTTCACCCTAGCACCTACCGCAACTTTAGTCGAAGATAAATGAGCATAGAGCGTAGAAAAACCTTTAGCATGATCAAGAATTACAACCTTGCCATAACCACCATACCAACCAGAATATATTACAACCCCACCTTCAGAAGCTTTTATAGGGGTACCATAAGGAGCAGCTAAATCAATACCACTGTGCATACTTCTTACACCAAAGATAGGATGCCTTCTAGGACCGAATGGAGAAGTTATAGGTGCTCGAACAGGATAGCTAAATGAGCCAGTGGACTCTGGATTATCATTTTTACCAGTTGAAAGCTCGGAAATCTTATAAACCAGTTTAATTGATTCTCTCTCTAACTGCCTCTCCGAACTCTCATACATAGCCGTTTCTTGACGAAGCTTAGAAAGTATTTCTTTTTGTTTTTTCTGTTGATAAACAATATCCTCTTCGATACTCTTTAATTTACTAGTAATCTGTTCAATACGCTTAGTCTCTTCTTCTAGTGAGCTTCCATATTTCGCTATATCCTCAGACTGAGATTTAAGAGTATCTAAAAGCTTCTTATCGAAATCTATAACTTTTCTCTGAAAATATAGATAATCCATATAATCAGTAGGACTCTGTGAGCGAATTAAGCTATCAATAAAACGTAATTGGCTTTTCTTGTAAATCGCAACCACACGCTCTTTAGCCTTCTCTTCCACTATGGCTTTTTTATCATTAAGCTCATCTAAACGAGCTTTAGTTTTTTTCCAAGCCTCCTGATTAGAACTTAAATAACGGCTTTGAACAGCTACCTGCTTTCTTGCATCAGTTAATTTATGATCAATCTGCCTTAAAGTTTTAGATGCCTCAGCTTCTTTTAATCTTGCCTGTTTTATCTTCTCAGAAAGCGTACTCTTCTGTTCATTAATATCATCTAGTATTCTCTTCTTTTCACTAACAGTTAAAGACTGCTTACCAGTGAGATCAATTAAAGCGAAAAGTGGCAAAATACTTGTAAGCAAAAAGCTCACAAGCACAGCAAGAATAATGATCTTGGTAAATATATTGCTTCTCTTTTTGGAGTGCACGTCAAATATTATAACTTTTTAGAACGAGATTATTCAAAATTTTAAGAAACATCTTAGCTTTACACTTTACC
Source organism: Candidatus Melainabacteria bacterium (assembly GCA_005110385.1). Classification (GTDB taxonomy): domain Bacteria; phylum Cyanobacteriota; class Vampirovibrionia; order LMEP-6097; family LMEP-6097; genus LMEP-6097. Next base: position 5,136 of record DUDT01000010.1, read on the forward strand.
AATCAAGAATTTATTCAACTGATTTCGATTTAATTCCCGCCATAACAGCTGGTATAAAATCTTTTAGATTTTTCAAACTAATCTTTTTATTTTCTAAGCCAGCCTCTCCCCTATCATTAGATATGCGATAGAGAATCCTACCTAAACTACCGAAAGCAAAACTTAAAGGATCTAAAGCTGCTTTATGATTTTTCCCGATAGTGTCCGATAACATATTAACCAAAGCTCCCATACTTTGAGCATAACCAGATAAACCAAAGAAAACTCTGCCTGAGAGTATATGACCGGGTTTCATTCCCTCAAAGCCCTGACACATGCCACCTAAGCTTCGCAGAGTAGTACCTACAGCCCTACCATTAGCCCCAAATAATTTCTCTAAAACTCGAAAAGAAGCGCCACCAATAAAAGCGAGTGCTGAACCTAAAACCCCCATCATCGCGTGTTCATGTTTAAATAATCTCTCGGCAAAAACCTTAGGACTTGTAAAAAAGTTTTCTTTAATCTTAGCTAAACCAAGTTTTATATGAGACTTATATTCATCCATGTTTTCAAAGGATTCTTTTGAATTCATAATATTTAAAGAATGAGCGAAAACATACCAAGCAAGGGACATCCACCCTCTATCGTTATAATGATCTTTACTTTTAGACACTGCTAAAGCCAGCCAATCGCCAGCATGCCCCAATGCATTAATATAATCCTTGCGTGGATAAAGCTTACAGATATTTTTCAGAGAATTTAAAGCCTGAAAAACACGATTACCCTTATCAGCAAAGTTACTAAAGCCTTTTATAAAAGCCTCTGGTAACTTCAGCATACGTGATTCAAAAAGAGAAGCACTAAATAAAGAGACTAAAATACCATTAGAAATACCATTTACAACACTATTAAACAGCTTATCCTTAGCAAGACCTTCAAAGGCGTCCGAGATAATATCTCGCTTAACAATTGATTGGCTAGTAGGAACTTCAGCAACAAAGCCCCTCCTTCAACGCTGCTGATGTTAATGATGCCTGATAAGATTCAGTTTGATCTAATTTAAGTGGCAAAATTGCAGAGTTAATCATCTAGGGTTTTAAGAATTATTTTGTTTAAATAATAGCACAAAACGAAATACACATTATCAACAGGTACTTATTCTGAAACATCTCAGTTAAGAGTCAAAAATAAAAAGAGCCACATTACTGTGGCTCTTAAAAGAAGTTTATTTTAGATATCAGGAACTGGCGCTCAATAAAGTCGTATGACTTTCAATTTAGCCCATCAAGCAACTAAGCAGTTAAGTAATCTCTTAACTTAATCGCTCTATCTGGATGTCTTAGTTTCTTAAGAGCACGGAATTCTAACTGTCGAACACGCTCTCTAGTAATGCCAAGCAGTCTACCAACTTCCTCTAGAGTTCTTTCTTGACCTGAATCAATACCGAATCTTAGCTGTACCACAGCCTTCTCTTTCGGTGTTAATGTTTCAAGCACTCTAAGAATATCATTAGCAAGTAACTGCTCAGTAGCACGAAGTTCTGGATGTACATTATCAGAAGAATCTGCAATAAAATCCTCTAATTTACCATCTTCTTCATTATTAATAGGAGCCTCAAGAGAAACAGGTGTTCTCATAGCTGCTACTATCTCTTTAATTTTCTGAGTAGATACTTCCATTACTTGAGCAAGTTCTTCTTCAGTAGGTCTTCTATCAAAAAGCTGTCCAAGTCTTCTTGCAACTTTTTTAAACTTATTAATAGTCTCTACCATGTGAACTGGAACTCTTATAGTTCTAGATTTATCAGAAAGGGATCTAGTAATACCTTGTCTAACCCACCAAGTAGCATAAGTACTAAACTTATAGCCTCTCTCTGGATCAAACTTTTCAGCAGCTCTGATTAAACCAAGATTACCCTCTTGAATTAAATCTAGAAATGGTAAGCCTCTATTAATATATTTCTTCGCAATAGAAACCACTAATCTTAAGTTATGACGAACTAACTTACGTTTAGCTTCGATATCACCCTCTTTAATACGCCTTGCAAGCTCAATCTCTTGCTTCGCATTAAGAAGAGGTACTCTACCAATTTCTCTTAAATACATTTTCACTGAATCATCAGAAAGTGGGGATGTAGATTCTAGGTTTTCCCCTAAATCATCATCTCCTGAATCTATTGATTTTCTGCTAGCCGCAGAAGAAATGACATCATTTTCTATTGAATCTGTGGAAATATCAGTCAGCCCAATCGGATCATCAAAGCCATCAGCATCAATAAGTCCATCATCAAAGCTCAGTAAATCGCCTTCTTCCATCATCTCAGACGAATTTCTTTTTTTTCTAGACATTCTGTGTGTTTATCTCCTTAGTTGATTTGCGTAATTACTTATTACAAAGGTGAGAGCAAAATATTTTTTACTACCTCGGCCCAGCTTTTTTTGAGAAGCGTGTAAGCCACTATCTATAGAGTCTCTCTTTTCGGAGTTTTGTTCCTTTGTTTATAATATTATAACATATGCAAGGATTAAGTTAATACACTTCCAGCTAAATAATTGTTATTTCATTTTCCAAAAGAAAAAATTACAAACGAATTAACAAACTCTTCAAAATCAAAAATTTTTATTTAAATATTCTTTCTTAAAACCATCCCAGCTCTCATGCTGATAGTATTATTCTAATGGAAAAAAGATCAGCAGCAAGAGAAATAGCCTTTCTTGCATGCTTTCAGTTACCTAATAATAGTTTGAAGCTAGCGATGACAGATTTCGATGCTCTGTGTTTATCTAGTTTAAGAACACTCAGTGATCATTGCAAAGATAATGTAAAATCGGCAGAATCTTTTTTTCTTCAGGTAGAAAGAAAGATCATGGATTATCAAATTAACCATGCCGATAACGAGCAGCACACCGTACCACTATCAGTAATGCTGCCTTCTACTCAGGAGTTTTTAGATGAAATTAATAAATGCTACGAAGCACTGAATTTAATCGATGAATCAATGCAAATACCAGAACTATTCTGGCACTATAAAGATGAACAGACTAAAGCTTTTTGCTTAGAATTAGTGTCTAAATATTTTGAAAAGAAAGCTGAAGCCGAAAAATTAATTCAAGAGGTATCTCAAAAATGGGATATATCTAGAATTCGTAAAGTTGATAAAGCAATTATCATCATGTGCATTATTGAAATACAGAACTTCCCGATCGACAAACAAATCGCTATTTCCGAGTTTTTAAATCTCGCTAGTAAATATTCCACCGATGAATCGGCAAAATTTATAAACGGAATAATTGCGGACCTTATCCAAAATAAATTGATTTAATAATGAATCTAACATTTTACTTGGACCTTCCAGAATTTAAATAATTTTCATTCCATCTAAAAACTTAGCAAATACTTCTTGTAAATGCTGAATTAATATTTCTGAACCAGAGCAAATAGTTTCACCATCATTCTTAAGCCAAACTATAGCTTCACCAGCACAATCACTAGCTTTAAAAACTATTCCACCCTTGAGTCTTTGCTCTTGGCTAATAATCTGCTTACCATCAGGAGAAAACCAGTGCGTAACTTTATCCCCGGATTCTTTAATATTAACCATTTTCTCTAGCTGTTGTTTTGCGTTAAAAAGATAAATAACTTCAGAACCATCTGGTCTAAATTCATGCATAGCTGGAAGACCTTTGCTGTCTTTTTCCATATGGTAAATCTTGGTACCATCTGCTAAATATTCGATTGAGACTAAAATACCTTTAGAGTCTTCTGTAATTACGATCTTGTTACCTACAGAAGAATTACCGAAGCCTAATTTCTGACCTTCCTCATCCTTAATAAAACACACATTCTCCACTCTCTCTTGAGAAATAAATCTTGATTCTATTGAAGTTTTAATTTCTAAATTCATCACCATAATTCATCGTCCTTATCTGACAGATATAAGTTGGGTGAAAGAGATTATTTGATAAAAACTAGAATAGGCTTTCAATAAAAACTTTCTCAGAAAGGGTAATATCGTCAAGACCCAATATCCATTTCAAGTAAGAATGATGCTCTGAAGCAATAGCTAAGCCCTTATACTTTCCTTGGGCAAAAACTATTTTAGAATCCTCAGTTTTAAACCATTTACCGAGTATGCTTTTTCGAGAGCCTAGAGTCTCTGACTCTAATTTCTCTAAACCACCACTAAAAAGCTCTGAATGCTTTTCCATTTGGGCGATAAAAACTTCCTTGGTCGCACGAATATCATTAATCGCATTATGCATACCCTTAAATTCTTTAGCGAAATAAAATTTATAGGCATTAGCAAGGCTGTGCGGAAAAGCTTTTTTGAAAATCAAGTAAGGGTCAACGAAAGTAAAATCAGCTTCCTTTAAAATATGACCAGTAGCACGGTGCAGCTCATACTGTAAAAACTGAAAATCAAACACGAAATTATAAGCAACAAAATACTTAGCCTGAGCCAAGGATTTCAAAAGCAGTTCAGCATATTCATGAAAATAGCTCGCAGAAATCACCATCTCATTAGTAATTCCATGACAATCAATCGCTGACTGAGGTATAGAGCAGCCCGGGTTAATTAAAACATCTAATTCTGTTCCATCTGGTAGTATCGCCCCTATCTGACATATGCGATCTGCCTTAGGATCAAGCCCAGTAGTCTCAAAATCAAAATATATAAACTCATTAGGATTGAGCTCAGTTGCTGAAAACATAATCGCTATTCTAGCAAGCTGGAATTCTTTATTTTTTAAAAATCAGCAAATCCCCCAGACTATACTATTTCCAGCGTTTAAATAAATCTGAGTCTATCCCCAAAGAATCTAATGTCTTACCAGTAATAAAATCAACCTGATCTTGAATGGAGTGGGGTCTATGATAAAAAGCTGGAATCGCAGGTAAAATCACAGCTCCTGCATCACTCAATGTGAGCATATTCTTTAAATGAATAGAACTGAAAGGCGTCTCCCTGACCACTAAAATTAATTTCTTACGCTCCTTGAGCATGACGTCCGCTGCACGGGAAATCAAATTATGACTAGTTCCTAGAGCTATGTGTGCAAGAGTACCGACACTACAAGGACTCACCACCATCCCCTCTACTTGATAAGAGCCGCTTGCTATGCTCGCTGCGATATTGGATTCATGCCAAAAATTTACCCGTTTTTTCACTGCATCAATATCTAAACTAGTCTCAGGATCAGCTACTCCACTTAAATTCTTGAAAAGATGTTCTAATACTGCTTGCTTAAGCAGTTGCACATTTAAACCTTCCCAGTCTTGGTCTAATTCAAGCTTAGATACCTTCAGAGCATTATTAGAAAAAACTACGTCGACGACATAACCCTGAGATAAGAGATATTCAAGTAAACGTAAACCATAAACAGTACCACTTGCTCCAGTGATTCCAAGAATTATAGATTTATGTTTCTCTACCATATTCTATATCTTATCTTTTAAACATCCTATTCTTTCTCCAAATTCCATAAATTACGGAATCTCAGCTCAGAGTGAATAAAAAGAATACTCAAATATTTAAAATAAAAAAACCATATTTACACTTTCAACAAAATTTTCCTTCAAACTGTATTTCCTCTGCTAACATCTTTTTTCAACTTAATCTAATATCCGAGTGTGGTTATCCCTGTATTTTTCCACTTTCAAGAAAAAAAGATTTAAGCTGAACTTTACAAGTAAAACAAGGAGAGGAAAATGAAAGAGATACTTATATATGGCGCATTAGTTGCAGCAGTAGTTTCAGCTTCGGTTCCTGCGATACAGCAGTTAACCACAAGTATGCAGAACGGTAGCACACAAATCAACACTAAGCTAAATACTGAAATGAAGTCTATTCTTGGCACAAGCACTGCTACAGCACAGTAAACTTTTACTACGGATATATTATGGATATTTTTAATGGAGGCAGTAAAGCTAGTACTGTAGAGTATTTTGCTGCTTATTTACGATTGCACAACAAGAAAATCTTAACGATATTACTGAGTATCGTTTTGATCAGCCTTGGTCTTGCTTTAAAAGAGTATTTAAAAATTAAAAACGAACTGAGACTTTATAACAAGCAAGAATTAATCAACGTTTTAGTTAGTAATAGAGATATTCAAATCGGTGAAATCTTACACAAAGCGGACTTAGGCAGTATTCCATATCCTAAAGAGCTTTTCATAAAAATCAGAGAAGAAAATAAATCCAAAGCCTTAAAAAATCCTCCTTCTGAAAGTAATGGAAGCCTCTCTAGCATTATTCCCTGTGAATTTAACTTAAACAAGCAAGAAAACCCTGAGCTAGTTTTCGACACAAGTATTATAGGTAAGCACGTGAGGATACCAATCGCAAAAGGCAGTTTAATTCGCCGTGAGCACCTGAATGACAGTGCTAATGATTTATTAAATAAGCTAATTCCTATTGAGCATATATTACTTGAATACAGTGCAGAAAATCTTGGGGCAAACAAATATCTTCAAGCTGGAGATCTTATCTCCCTCTACAACAGTGACAAGGAAAATAAAATTAAGCAAATAACGAATACAGCCAAAATAATCCTAGTAAATTCTAAACAACAAAATCCAAGTACGAATAGAGACTCTAACGATAAATTACAGTTAACTCTTGCCGTTCATAAAAATCATTACGAGCAAGCTCTGCTTGCAAAAGTAAAAAATCAGCTTGTACTTGCGATTAATAACAGCTCTGAATTTCAGCCAAATCATCAGTTAAAAAGAATCAATGCTTTCACAAAGAATCTGAATCAACAACTTGATCATGGTTTCCAGAATTTAGTTATCAGTAGTGGACTTAAAGAAAAGGTTTTCAATTAACAATGAAACATGCATTATTAATCTCTGATGTTGAAGAAGCGGACTGCCTAATCAATGCTTTAAATGAACTTAGAAATAGATCATATATTATTTCAGAAGCAGTGAAGTTTGAAAGCGGCTTAAACTTCTTAAGTATTAGAAATAATATTAACAAATTTGATTTAATAATTATAAATGCATCCGAGAGAAGGTTAGAAGCATTAGAGTTCTGTAAATATTTAAACAATTTCAAATTAGAGAAAATTAGAATTCTAGTTTTCTTGCCTAGCGCAAGCTTACATGAAGCTAGTAAATTCGGGTTCTTCGGAGCTTTTACTGAAGACGAAAACAGTATAGAAAAATTTATTCTAAACCTAGAAAAAGAAAAGATTACTAAAAATAAAACTAAAAACCTAATCTGCATAAGCAGTTTAACTAATAGTTTAGATAGTAGCTCAGTCTTCTTAAGCCTTGCCAAGCTACTTGGCTCAAAAGAACAAAAAACCCTTCTTTCCGAAACATCTCTTTACCAAACAGTTAGACAGCTTCTTAATATTCAAGATTTTAAAACACTGCTTGAAAGCAGCATATTACCATATTCTATGTTTGATATAAATTGGCTAAAAACATATCTAGAGCCTACTCAGCTTGGCGAAAACAGCCTTTACCTAAGCCTTTTCAAGAACCCCAGCTTTAAACTCAGTCCAGCTCTAGATCAGATAAAATTAGATAATGCTCTCAATCTTGCTATCGAAAAATTCGATCACTGTTTAATTGATATCGCAAGTGACTTCAGCTCAGAGATTAACATTCAGCTCTTAAAAAGAACTAAATATCTTTTTATAGTTCTTGAAAATAGACCTAATATTCATGAAGACTATAAAAGACTAAAAAGCTTTCTAGAAAATGAATATAAACTTCTATGCTTTGCCATTATCAGTAGCTCAAATGCCCAAATTAAAAAATATCGTGAAGTCACGAAACAAGAATGGCTAGAAAAGCTAGAAGAACAACCCCTCTTGGTGAGTGACTTAGACTTCAATCTTGCTCTATTTTTAAAAAATCAAAAATCGAAATTCAACTCCGCTGAAGTTCTAGCAAATGAAATGCTACAGAAAATGAATTTAGATTTTAGCCCAGAAAAGAGAATAGAGAATAAGTGGTTTTCATTAACGCAGAGGTAAATCAAAAAATGAATATCTTCACCCTCGATCATAAAATCAATTTTGAACTGGTATTTAAATTAAGAGAAAAACTCTACACTCTAATAGAGGAATATCTCAAACCAAACAATACTAGTGAGATTTCACTAAACTTAAAGGAAAAACTTAGTAAAGAGAGTTTTAGCTTCGCTAGTAAAATTAAAAATGAAACACCCCTAGAGACTTTATTAAAACAAAAATCTCACAAAGCGCTTGCCCTAAAAGACTTTACCTCTGAGCTTATAAGTAATTTAAAATATAACTTCCTCGATTACACCGAAAAACTTTCCCCGAGAGATTTAGAATTCTGCAAGGACTTGCTGATTAACGATCTCATTTACTACGGTCCTATAACTCCGATACTAGCTCTAATTTTCAAACACAGCCAAATGAAAGAAATATTTATAGAAGATAGTATTTATAAGTACTTTGAAGAGAGGTTTATCCTTGAAACCATTATCGAAATTCAGATTAATAATCATCAAGAAATTTTTATTGAGACTAAAAAAGAATTTCAAAAAATAGAAATTAACTTTATTTCAGAAGAACAGCTTAAAACAGTTATAGAAAGACTAATCCATGAAACGAACAGCATTAATGCAAATAACTATCAGGTGAATTTTAGTAATCCCATATTAGATTTTGACTTAGCTTTTAATAAACTTCGCGGCTCTACTATTTTCCCACCAGCCTCTAAACATCACTGTTTAACTATAAGAATTCACCCGAAACAGGCTTATGATCTGAGTCACCTAGAAGCAGAAGGAATGTTTAACACTCAAATTAAAAACTTTTTTCTTGCCTGCCAAAAAGCTGGTCTAAACATAGCTATCGCTGGCACCATGGGAACAGGTAAAACCACCTTACTCAGCGCACTTACAGATGAATGGAGCAGGCAAGCTCGAAAAGCTGTTATAGAAGACACTCCAGAAATTCAGCCCAACACCGAAAACCTAATATTTCTCAAACTCAGTGATTATAAAAATTCAAATGACAGTATAGATATCTACAAATTAGTTAAAGCCTGTAAAAGACATAGTATTAAATACGTTGCCCTTTCAGAAGCTAGAGATGGCTCAGCATGGGAGATATTACAGCTTGCACAGAATATACTAGGCTGCTTAATGACATTTCACTTCACGGTGAAATACAGTGATAATGAAGTAGCTAAAGCCTTAGAAAATTTAGCCTATCTCTGTAAACTCAACCCAAATACGCCGAGCGACATCGAAGTAAAGCAGCTCAGCAGCAAGATTTTAGATATATTAATTCTTATTCAACAGGATAGTACAAATAAAAAACGTGTCATTAAAAGCATTAGCCATATTCAAGGCTACGACCCTATAAATGGCGGTCACTTTAAATACCTAGAACTCTTTAAATATAATGGTTATGAATTTAGTTGCGTGAATAGATCTAACGAATTAGAAAACTACTTTGCAGCGAAAGGAGTAGATTTTAAATTCTAAAATGTTTGGCAGCTTACTAATTTTAATAGGCATTTGCACAACATTTATATGCGTATTATATTTTCACAGTCACGCTGGGACTAATTTACACCCTCCAAGAGAAATATCTTCCACAGACATTTTCAGCTTAATCGGCAATAGCTCTAGGCAAGAGCACAAGAAACGAATCAAAGGTCTAGAACACTTTAGATGTGGGAATTTCTTCTTCAGCAAGAAAGAACTCTTTCATCTATATTTAATTCTCACTCTACTAATCAGTGTCAGCAGCTATTTTCTTTTCGCAAAAGCAATAACAAATGGCTTTTATGCTTTCATATTAACCCTGATCATCAGTGTTTCACTAAGTTACAGGCTTTTAAATTTTTTCAATAAGCAATTTCGCAGTCAGCTCAGCAGCGAAATACAAAGTATAACGTTTTCCATACAGACTCAATTAGCAAAAGGAGCTACTCTAGATCAAGCTACTAAAGAGGTTTTAGAAAATAACAAGCAAGGCATTTTAGCTGCTGATATTAAATTCTTTTTAGATCACCACGCCAGCAATATTAGCGAAAAATTACCTGAATTTTACATAGGACTAAGTCACAGATACAGAACTGCTTACCTTGCACTTCCAGCTCAAATATTAAGCCTAGAGCTAAATTATTCTCAAAATCAAGCAACTGCTTTTGAGTCAGCGTATGACTACTTTAGTGTTTGTGATAAAAATCGAGAAAAGCTCAAAAACACCACTGGGATTATCTTTCTAACTATGGACTGTATGCTAATTATCTATCTCATCATTATTTTTGGTATACTGCCAAGCTTAAATCTCGGCCCTGATTCTTGGTGGCAAAGCTCAGAGAGAGTAATAGAAATGTTTTACTGCTCAGCTTTATTTTGGTCAGCTTATCTAATCTCTACTATTCTTATCAGTAAAAAAGAAGAGGAATTACTGTGAGCCTCTTCATCCTATATCTTTCACTCAGCCTAGTAGCCATGATACTTAGCCTCTTTAGCTTAAAAATTCTACTGACCACTAAAAGTAACAGAAGCTCTTCTAAATACAGCCCTCTCATTTACAGCCAAGATCATAGAGGAGAAAATTTTTTTATAAATAACTTAAAAATACCCTGCATTCACTTAGGTTCCTTTATTAAAAAGACTTTAAAATTAAATAGCCTTGATAAACTTTTCACTTCAGCTATACAACTAGGCATTAAAGAAGAGTTTTTTAAAATCTGGCTCGCTAAGATTTTTATTTTCATTATCTTACTTGAAATTTCATATTTATTTGCAGAACCATTTTCAAGAATTATATTCTTAGGCTTACTCATACACAGCTTTCTTGATATACCTTTAAAGATTTATTTGCGTAAAGAATCTATTCGTCGCAGCTTTCCACATCTACTTAGCTGCATTAAGATACTCTGCATTAAAAATAATCAGCCCTTAAAAACCGCATTAAGAAGCATCGCTCAGGGTTTACCACAGGATTTCAGCGCAAGCAGAAATTTACTTATAAAATTTATTGATGAATTCGAGGAATTTGGTATGCAGAAAGCTATAGAGAACTTCACTTGGGATAATGATTTCAGCCAAGACTTTAAAAATATTTTAATAGGCATTAATCTTTCTAGCTCAAAAAATGAATTACTAAAATTTGCTGAAAAAATTGAAAAAAAATACCATTCAGCTGATGAAACTAAACGAAATAATCTAATTGAGAATATACAACTCTATCTGCTAGCACCAGTCATGCTAATGCTCTTAATTAGTTCTTATCCTCTGTTTCTTGCGATTAAATTCTCTCTTCAAGGAGCCTTTTTATAATGAAAATCATTTGCCTAATCATAGTCTACATTTCACTTGGCTTGAACAGTTTAAAAGCTAGCCCAGTAAGCTTTCTATCAGAAATTAAAAACACCTCATTGCATAAATCCATGTATCTTGGCGATATAGATTTTATAAAATTTGAGCAGCCTGTAACTTTAATACATTACTTAAATAAGGAAAAGGAAGCTGAATTAATTGATATAAGCCCACTTGCCGCTAGTGATAATGGTTACAAAGAATTTATGATTAAAGCCTTGAACATAGGCGTAAGCACTGTTAGCTTCAAATGCCGTAATGAGATTATAAAAATAGAGATAAAAGTTAATCCTAACTTTGAAGCATTAGAGCTACAGTTAAATGAGCTTTTCGGCATGCCGAATTCATCTCCAGAAGAAAGGATTAAAGTATTAAGTTCCCTACCCATACAGTCATTCAGCATAAATAATGACCAAGCTAAAGCGAATATCTTTTTAAAAGGTACTGTTAGTAATGCTAAAAACGCACTGCTTGCTTTATCCTACGCAGCGAAAGCCGTTAATGACGATGGCATTAAAATCTTTTCTAACCCTGGAGGAAATTTCAGGAATACCGAAGATAGCTCTAAAAGCGTCACCGCCAGTAACTCCGACACCTCTAATCAGAGTTTCATTAACTACTACGAAAACCTAAACAGTCTCAAGAACATAGAAAACATTCATCGCGACTTAGTCCTATCTTCTAAATCCGAAAAAGTAATCTCTTTTATTAAAGTAAAGGAAGCCACTAGGTTTAAGGTTAAAGTTAGATTCCTTGAAATGGATTCTAGATATGTAGACCAGTTTATGAACAGCATCTTAATTACTGGCACTGGCAGTGATGTTCGCGGTGCAGTTGGCTCACCAGTTTTAAGCCCAGCTAATATTAGATCTGCTAGTAACTTTTTTAATAATCAAAGTAGTTCTAATTTTGATATCTCTGGTTTAATAAACTTAGGCTCGCAAGTTATGGGAGGTAATCTTGCAAGTGGAGCTTTAAAACTCTTTGACGGAACGGTTTTAAATTTATTAATTAATAATCTTCTAGAAAAAGGCGTTCTGAAACTCGTCAATGAATTTTCATTAGTGACTCACTCTGGCGAAGAAGTCAGCCTAGGAAAAGGTAGTAGATTTCCTATTCCTCGCATAAATAATAATGTCAGCGGAAATACACTAGGCATAGAATATATACCGATAGGCTTCCATGGTGAACTTCGAGTTTCCGAATTGGATAATGATTTAATCGATGTACAACTCGCTAGTAGATTAACTTCAGCAGAAGCAAGCAATAATAATCTAAATGGTTTTGCGATACCTGTTTTTAATGAACAGTTCACAAACAATGGAACTGTCCTTCAAGATGGACAAGAAATTATTATAAACAGTTTCCTCACTGAATCAGAGAGTTTTAGTAAAGCTAAATCACCCCTAGCGAGAATAATTCCTTTTTTAGGTGAATCACATCGTAAACAGAATAATAAGAACATTTTATTTATTGCGCTTAAAGCCGAGAAAGAAGACTTTAATCTAGATCAGAATGTAGATGATACTTTCAAGCATCTATTTAAAAATAACTAAACGAAAAGATAAAAGGATAATTCGAACGATGATAGAAAAAGTAATCTCAAGCTCTTTAATTTTCTTAAGCCTTTTCAGTTTCATTTTCATCATAGAAAAACTATTTACTTTAAATACGGATATTAGTATAAAAAGCATAAAATCTCACAAAGAAAATTCCGAAAAAATAAATAATAAAAATCAGCTTTTAATAAAAAACCTTTAAAACTCAATCCCAGACATGCAAATCTCACTTCTAAACATCAGCTTCCTTGCCACTAGTAGTTTTATGCTCTTGCAGTATTTAATAATCCCTCTCTTAAATACGAATTACTGCTTGCAGCAGGAAAGACTAATCATCGAAAAAACTGAAAATATAATCCACAGTAAGCGAGGTGATCTTAACTCAATTACAAATGAGATAAAAAATTTAAATGGCTATAGAAACTTAAATTTAAAAGATACTGGATTAAATTTTACAGAGATAGATTTAGAAGTCACTTATAAAGACCTTCTTAAGCAAGAGAAAATCTTAAAGCATCATGCTCAGCTAGATTTAGACCGATATTAGCTTGAAAGCTAAATGATTTATAAAATTCACCGATACTCTCACTAAATAAAAAGCAGTTAAAAAAATCATGATTAACACAAAGATTGAAACAGAAGCTACCAAAACAGCCATAGTAGTAGAAGACCAGTGTACAACTTGGGACTATATAAGCGGTATTCTAGAAAAGGACTTTCAAATAAAAGCATTCTGCAATTCAAGCAAGCTTGCTGAATCTGCCTTCATTGAATATAAACCTGATTTAGTTTGGCTTGACTGCTACTTAGGTGAACTATGCGAATCGAATCTAGGTCTTAAAAACAGCGGCTTACTACTTGCCGAATGGATGAAAAAACACAACCCTGAAACTAAAATTATTCTATTTACGGCTTCTTACGAGAGTGCAATTATCTACAAAGCAGAAAAATTAGGTCTAGAAGCAGTTTTTCTCGGTGGTAAATTCTCTACTGATAAAAGTATTATTTTAGATATACTTCAGCGAGTCCAGAATGGAGAGAAAGGTATTTATCTAGATTCCGCTCAATCAGAGCAAAGTGCCTTAAAAAAAATTGGGAAGATGACTTTTTATGAATTCTGCACAATCACTTCTTTGCTTATCGGAAAAAGCACCGCTACCGTAGCAGAAGAAATGAACAGTACTCGAAAGCGGATTAATAATACCCTCTATCGAGTAAAAGAAAAATATAATCTCAGTGATGAACTTAGTCGAGAAGAGATATTAGAAGAGCTTAAAGAAATAATCCAAGACAGCTTTTCACAGTTCAAGCACCATAATATTTCTGAAGTTCATTCGATGTTTAAAATCACAGATGAATTATTAAATCCTCTTATGGAGCAGCTAAAACATGGTAATTTAAAGGGATTCAGCATTAATTCTGTGTTAGAAAATAGTAAATCTGTATTAGAAAATAATAAAAAAGATTAACGAAAACGCAAAACATGATTAAAAAAAATATTAAAACCCTTATTAATACACTAGAAAAAAAATACGGAAATGTAGAATGCTACCTAAGTCACGCTAACGCCTTTGAACTTTTATGCGCTGTCATACTTTCAGCTCAGTGCACTGATGACAGAGTAAATCTCACGACCCCAGCTTTATTTACTCGCTATCCTTCAGCTGAGAAGCTAGCTCTCGCAAAGCTCCCTGATTTAGAAGCTGTGATTAAGTCCTGTGGCTTTTATAAAAATAAAGCTAAAAACTTAAAAGCTATGGCAGAAAGGCTAGTCAGCCATCATGCAGGTGAAGTTCCAGACACCATGGAGAAGCTCACAGCTCTAGCTGGTGTAGGTAGAAAAACAGCGAATGTCATTCTCGGCGAGTGGTTTAAAAAATCAGCTGGAGTAGTCGTAGACACTCACGTAAGCCGCATCACACAGCTATTAGGTCTTACTAAAGAAAAAACTCCAGAGAAGATAGAGCAAGATTTAAATAAGCTAATACCTAAAAAATATTGGGCTATATTTAGCCTATGGCTTATCGCTCATGGCAGAGAGACTTGCATAGCCCGCAGACCACAATGTGGGGGTTGTATGCTTAAAGATATTTGTAAATATCAGGAAAATCGTTAAATATATTCTGTCTTTAAGAAAAATCTCCTAAGCTCTCCCCAGTGACTCATCCCAAAAATTCTTATGAATTTGATCTAGAAAACTATTTCCAGTTCTTGATTTATTCTTGATTCGAGCAATATCTAAAAAGTCTCCCCTATCTACGTTTAAGTAAGTCGCTTCCGTAGGCTTTTCTTCACCAGCTCTCATTAACACATCTTCTAGATTAGCTTCCTTAGCCTTTAAAACATCTAAATAAATTTCTAAACTATAAATATCCGAATAATAAAGCTCAGCTTCTGCCATACCATTTTCTTTAAATTTCTCATTAATAGCATTGGTTTTAAAACCTTTTTCTTCAAGCATATTACTAGAACCCAAATAAGGCACTTCATAATTAATTAAAATTGGAATAATCTGTTTCTTTTTTAAAAAGTCTAAAGCCTTATCATTAGTGTTTTTTATTTTATTAACAGCACCATAAACTTGAGCCGCATTTTTTATAAAATCATTTAATTCTTTATCTAGAGCTTTAATATCTAAGGTCTGAGCAAGCCTATTATAGCGCCTAGCCTTAACTTCTATTATATAAAGCTTATCACCTAAATCTATATACCAATCTCCCAAAGGCTTTCCTTCTACTTTAATAGCATCATCACTATCAGCATCATGAACAGCCCCATTATAAATTTCTTTAAGTAAAATACCCACATATTTTTTAAAAGCTTCTCCAAAAGCTCCCCTAAAAGCAGCTTCGGCTCCTTTTTTAGCACCATTCTTTATGCCATTTTCCTTATCTTTTCTTGAATAATAATCAATAAAAAACCAAAATAATCCTTCTGTAACTTTCAAGGAGAAAAGATTGTAATTTGGAATTATATAAATAGAGTCTCGCTTAAGATATTTTTTCTGTGTCTTAATTACGGGATAAATACTTAAAGGATTAAATCTGAGACGGCTTAAGCCTTTATAATTCTCATTCATCCTTTTATCTAAATCTTTAAAACACTGATAATCACAGCTAAGTAGATCTAAGTATTTCTGTAATTTATCTTCGCTATAAGTTTTCGGATTAATTTTCTTCAGGTCATCTGAAAATCCCAGATTGGATCTTATTAATTCTTTATGAGGATCCAAGGACATAAGTAAATAACCAGAAATAAAATACTCTTTAATAGTTAGACCAGTCTCCTTTTTAAAAAGCTCTACTGGACTAGTTTCACAAATCTCAGCAAGCTTCCCCTGAGCTATTTCCTTGCAATCATAGCTTTCTAAAAGCTTCTCATAAATAAGTATCGCTCTTGAAAAAGTCCACCTCCTATCTAACTGCCACCTTGTCTGTTCATAATATAAACGAATAAACATAATTCGAAGCTGCTGAGATTCATCTAAACTATCAAAATCATCAGGAAACTCCGCTAATTTATTAGAGTAGTCTGAAGCTAATTTAAATATTCTTTGAGCTTCCTGAGATATCTGCTTCGCTTTATATTCATTAGAAGCTGATATTAAAATCATATTCGTAAAATAAGCTAGAATAGCCTGACTGATTTGATATTTATTCTCTATATACGCAAAGCCATTAATATTTCTTTCATCCCCATTATGGCTTATATAATAAGACATACGACTAAAGCAACTCAAAGCATCATAGAGATTATATTTACTAAAAATATCTATAAAATCCTGCTCTAGCATTATAGAATCCTTTTTCATTAAGAATCCACTCCTATAAACTCTAAGTAGTTTTCACGATTGACTTGCAGAAAGCTCGCTTGAGGATATAGTTTCTGCCATTCTGAAGGCGGGTCTAGAGAGGGTTTCCCTGACCATTTAATTTCATAAGCATTTAAATTATCTCCCCCCTGCTCCACTAAATCTATTTCACTCTGATTATAAGTACGCCAAAAATAACTATTCTGCCTCGAAATATCTTCACTGTAGCTTAGATATTTAAACCTTTCAGTAATAATATAATTCTCCCAGAGCTGTCCAATCTCTTTACCTGAACGCATTTCAAAAGAGTTTAAATTGTTAATTAAAATATTCCGCACCCCATTATCGTAGAAATAATATCTTTTAGTTTTACTTATTTCTTTACGTAAATTCCCCGAACTAAATCCCACTCTTTCATAAATAACGAAAGTCTTTTCCAATAAATCTAAATATCTCGCCACAGTCTCTTTATCCATACTAAGCTGTGAGCCGATTTCATTAAGAGAAACCTCCTGTCCTAACTGAAGAGCTAAAAGTTGTAAAAGTCTTTTAATTTTAATAGAGTTTTTAATGCCCTCGTATTCAAAAATATCTTTAAATAAAAAAGCTTCTACAAAATTATATAAATATTCTTCCTTCTCTTTATCAGTCTTTAAAGTTATCACTTCAGGATAAGAACCATAAATCATTCTCCTGGAAAGGTTTTCTTGAGTTTCCCTTCTCGACTCAATATTAGATAACTCTAATTGAGCAATAGGAAAAAGATTTAGTTTAATTAATCTTCCAGCTAACGATTCCTGCACCTTACTCATTAACTCAAAAGCAGCAGAGCCAGAGACTATAATTTTCAAACCAGGAAAATTATCTACTAAAATTTTAAGTGTTAAATTTATATTTTCAAATTTTTGAGCTTCATCAATAAATAATAAAGAGCTGTCCCCAATTAAGTTTTCAAATTCAATCTTAGACTTTTTTAAAAGAATTTCTCTATCAGCCAAAAAATCACCATTTAGATCCATTCTCTTTTCTCCTTGAATACCATCCAAGCACTGCTTGATTAAGCTTGTTTTACCAACCTGCCTTGGACCTACTAGCATTAAAACTTTTTTTGGTTTTAATGAATTAGATAATTTCTCTGATAATTTTCGAGGTATCAGCATACCTAAATTATACCCAATTTGAGGGTTTAAACCCCTGAATTAATAAAATAATACTATAAAGCAAATTCTTAAAAATTCCCATTTCTTAATCTCCACTTAAGAAAAATGTCTTATGTATTCCTCAGCAATCAAAACTAAGGAGATATGCAATGAATGACGGAATGTATCTAGAAGATTTCATCGAAGAGTACTACGATTTAGAAGACGAGGAAGACATCTGTGACCTACTCGAAGGTCTAAGCCTCAGCGATGGTATAACCGATCTACTAGAAGATATCGAAGACGAGAGAGATTTATAAAAACAATAATAAAAGTAAAGAAGGAGAGATGTTAGCATCTCTCCTTCTTTTTTTAATAAATTTTAGCACTTAAAGAATTCACTAAATAAAGTGCAGTTGCAAGGCTAAGACAGTAACCCCTACTTCATTTATTAAATTAAATATGAAACCAATAAAAGTGCGATGATATTTAATATTTTAATCATCGGATTAATAGCTGGACCTGCTGTATCTTTATAAGGATCACCCACGGTATCACCAGTTACAGAAGCTTTATGTGCTTCAGAACCTTTACCACCACAGTGTCCATCTTCTACATATTTTTTAGCATTATCCCAAGCTCCACCACCAGAAGTCATAGAAATCGCTTGAAATATACCAGTAACGATACTTCCAACAAGCACACCGCCCATGATTCGAGCAGAAGCAAGTGGCTCATAACCATTAAGGTAAAATACTCCAATAAAAGCTATTAAGATAGGAATAAGCACTGGTAATAATGCTGGTATAACCATTTCTTGAATTGCACCGATAGTAACGATATCTACGCATCTAGCATAGTCTGGCTTAGCCTCGAATTTCATAATTCCAGGTATTTCAGCAAACTGTCTTCTAACCTCAGTAACTACCTTACCAGCGACCTTGCCCACAGACTGCATCGCAAAAGCACCAAATAAGAAAGGAATCATTCCACCAATAAATAATCCAGACAATACATAAGGATCAGAAATATCAAACTGAGGTGGCAATAATTCAGTACCAAACTTTTCATTATGCTCAATAATGGCTTGGAATAGATCAGCTTTAAAACAAGTAAATAAAACTATCGCAGCTAAAGCAGCTGAACCAATCGCATAACCTTTAGTAACAGCTTTAGTAGTATTACCAACAGCATCTAATGCATCAGTTATTTTTCTAATCTCAGGGTCCATACCAGACATTTCAGCTATACCACCAGCATTATCGGTAATCGGTCCGTAAGAATCTAAGGCTACTATGATACCCGCCATAGAGAGCATACTCATCGCAGCTACACCGACTCCATAAACGCCACAGAGAGTATAAGTACTAAGCATCGCAAGCACTATAACCAAAACAGGTGCAGCAGTGGATTCCATAGAAATAGCTAAACCAGCGATAATATTAGTCGCATGACCAGACTCAGAAGCCTTAGCGATTTTCTTTACTGGTGGAAAATCAGTAGAAGTGTAATATTCAGTGATAATAACGAAAAGTCCAGTTAAGGCTAGTCCAATTAAAGCAGCGTAATAATAATTAATTTTAGGAAACTCTGTATCTACTAAAACTAAGTCTGTGATGTAATAGAAGCCTACAGCAGCGACTAAACCACTCACCACTAGACCTTTATAAAGAGCCCTCATAATATTCTGGCTCTTACCTAACTTCACAAAGAAATTACCTATAATAGAAGCCACTATCGCAGTAGCTCCCATAGCTAAAGGATAAATAATCATCGAAAGATTTCCTGCTCTCACGGCATCTGGATATAGAAGGAAACCAAGAAGCATAACCGCTGTAGCAGTTACTGTATAAGTTTCAAAAAGATCAGCAGCCATACCAGCACAGTCACCGACATTATCCCCAACGTTATCAGCTATAACAGCAGGATTACGAGGATCGTCTTCAGGAATACCAGCTTCTACCTTACCTACTAAGTCAGCACCGACATCAGCAGCTTTAGTAAAAATACCTCCACCTAATCTTGCGAAAACAGAAATCAAACTAGAACCAAAAGCTAATCCTATAAGAGCTTTCACGTTATCTTCAATCTCATTAGGATAAGAAACATTTAAGTAATTAAAAAATAAAGTAACCCCAAGTAAGCCTAAACCAACAACAAGAAGTCCAGTAACAGCACCACCCCTAAAAGCGACATCCAATGCACGGTGTATACCTACACCCGCAGCTTGAGCTGTTCTCACATTGGAATTAACTGAAACCATCATACCGATAAATCCGGTTAAACCACTAAGCACCGCTCCTATTAAAAACCCTGCGCAGATTTTCGCACCAAGAACGAAATAAATCACCACCGCAAGAATTAATCCTACAGCGCCTATAGTCATATACTGACGACGCAGAAAGGCATTAGCACCATCTTGTATCGCAGAAGCTATCGCCATCATCTTTTCAGAGCCTGTGTCTAACTTAAAAATCCAGAAAGAGTAAAGCAGACCAAAAATAATTGCCAATATTCCAGCAATAATACTCATATAAATCACTTGTTCAGCGGCCATATCTAGATAAATGATACTAGAAAAAACCTGCATTTTTTTTTAATTTTATTAATTCTTGTTGAAAAGCACTTTTTTTCTCTTGAGGCTAGGTGTATGATGGTAATTATGTCTGACTTAGAGAACCGTATGCAAAAAGCTTTAGAAATGGTTGAGAAAGAGCTTCTCACCATAAGAACAGGGCGAGCTAACCCCGCTATACTTGATAGGGTAGTGGTCGAGTATTATGGCTCTAAAACGCCACTTAAGTCCTTAGCTAATCTCTCAGT
>DUDT01000011.1 GCA_005110385.1 Candidatus Melainabacteria bacterium
CCCTAAAACTAGTTACTCGCATTAATAGGTAAAAGATAAGCTGGAAGTACTTTTCATTCAGCTCTTTTTTAGGGATCAGATCATAAGGAATAGAGGCGAAATAGGATTTTAAGAGAGAAAAAAACTTTTCTAGGTCATTATTAATAATAGTTCGTGATATCTGAAGCAGCTCAGGGGAGATACTTCCACTATTCTTTTCACTAAACTCACTTAATAAGCCACTTATCAGAGAGTTCTTAACTTCATAATTAGGGTAACTTAAACCATAAATAATGTCATTTCCCATTAATGACTGCTGCACTACTGTTAAATAACCTGCATCAAACATAATCGGTATCAGCGGCAAGGATTCCACATCATAAACATTTAAATTATATTCAGGAATTTCAATCAAATCTTCAAAGCTCTGCAAATCAAGACTAGAACGCTTAATTAATTCAATTAAAAAAGTCGGCGTCCCTGTCGCAAACCAATGATTAATAAACTCCTTAGTCTCAAACAGTAATAAACAAGAAAAAGGATTATAAACCTTATTCTCAGCTTTAGAAAATCTATAGCCGTTATACCAAAACTTAATTTTATTTAGTATCTCCTCTACACTCAGAGAATGGCTTTCAGCAAGTTCAGAAATATACTCAGGGAAATAGCTCTCTAGCTCCGCCTGTGTGTAACCCAGTAGAGTAGCGTATTTATCACTCATGCTGATATTTAGTAAATTATTTAATCCAGAAAATATCGAGGTTTTAGCGAATTTACTAATACCTGTCAAAAAAACGAATCGAAGATTAGCATCTTCTGCTTTCATTATCTTATAAAAATCCTGAAGTATTTCTCTATTCTTCGCAGCCATCTCGGGGTCATTAATATGCTTAATTATCGGATCATCGTATTCATCTATTAAAATTACTACTTGCTGATTATATTTGCTCACTAAGGCTTGGATAAGTTCCTGAAAAAGAAGAGATGGTCCTTTATTTTCATCTAGGTTAATTCCTTCTTTAATGGCATTAGCGATAACTGCGGATCTTAGACCTGAATAAAGCCTTTCAGATGTGCTTTTCTCTACACTTGACATATCGATTTTAATTACAGGAAACTCTTCCCAAACATACTCAGAACTATCTAGCCATAAGCCTTTAAATAAAGACCTCTTATTCTTAAAAATAGCTTCTAAGGTAGATACTAAAAGTGACTTCCCAAAACGGCGTGGACGACTCAGGAAATAAGCTCCCTTACCTGACGCTAAAAGATTATTTATATATTTAGTTTTATCTACATATAGAAAACCCTTTTCTATAATGTCTTGAAAAGACTGAATACCTATAGGTAGTTTTTTAAGCTCTGAAGGCATGGCTAGTATTTATTATACTTGCTTGGAAATTAAAATGGCTTATGGCGGAATTAAGCCCAATAAGGTATATATTTAGTATGCTTTTTAGATTTATTATCAGAGTCCTCAGGGCGTATTAAACCCGCTTCTACAGTGGCATTAATAATCCTTGAGACTATAGAAGCATTCCCTTTAGCTATTTTAAATCGCTCTCTAAGAGACTGATTCGTCATATAATCATTTGAAACCTGCTTTAAGCAACAGTGCTGATAGCATGCCCTGATTTTATCCTTAGAACTCATTTTACTTAATTCTAGGGGGGCATAGATTATAACCCTCGTCTGGCTAGGTGTCTCCTGAAAATCAGGTGGTGGCAGGTATGCAGACTCGATAGAATCTATAACCCTATCTACCCCACTGCCTCTTTCTTCGCAAACTCCAATCTTACGCATCAATGCTGCTAATTTATCGTTTCTAGTACGATTATCATCTATAAATCTTTTAGGTTCTGTAGCTGGTTTACCAGAGTTAGTTATTTCCATTCGATCAGAAAAAATCTCTACCTTAGGACCTTGTGAGCCTTCTCTGAAATCCTGATGAATAATGGCATTTGCTACTAATTCTCTTATTACTACTTCTGGATAAACCTTAACAGTCTCTCTAAATGAATCTCCGATACGCTCCCCTTTAGTTATTTGATCATTAATATAATCCGTTAGCTGGCTAAAGCATACAGCGTAACCACTCTCAAAAGTTCTCTCTTTAAGTGCTGTAATCTTATTTTTGTTTTCGTAAATGATTACCCTAACCGCTCTTCTATATAAATCATCGAACTCATGAATATCTTTTGCGAAGAGTAAGGCGCCCAAATTCGTAATTTGGTATTTTTTATTTCTGTGCTTTATAAATCCTTCTTTAAGTAATCTATCTAAAATAGCTTCTGCATTTTTAGGTAGAGCGACTCCGATTAAATGAAAATAAGACTGGACATCTAGAAGCCTGCTTATATCGTTTTCGGTTAATTTATCTAGTGCTATTTCAGATTCCATTTTCCTATTCCATGACTCTAACAAAATTAACAAATCCAGTCAAATAAAAATCAAATAACAGTCAAATAAAGAAACCCCTTCTCCAAGCCATTTTATGGCATTTCCAGATCTCCACAGAACTTTCTAATCAAATAAGAAAACCGCTAACTAGAATATAAACATAAAAAAAAGGAGCCCAGAGGCTCCTTTTTTAATTTTGAGTTTAGTAAGGGTGATTAAAGAGACTTAGCTCTGCTTCCACCTGCAGCTACAGCTTGAACGAATGCGATCGTTTTAGCAGCTTCAGGGTTAGCAAATCTAGCTCTAGATCCAGCTTTTCTAAGAGTTACATCAGAATTAGCAACTACCGCAGTAGTACCATCTGTGTAAACGATTTCGAAAGATAGATCTGACGGGAACGTAGCTCCAGCCTTCTTAACATTAACCACTACATTATCATCCGCTTTAACGTTAACAGTACCGATAGCAGGAACACCTTTACCAGTAGCGGCTACAGTGTCTAGGTCTAAAGTAGTGCTAACTGTTTCACCTTCTACAGTTACAGCTAGAGTGTAAGTAGCAGCGTTCGCAGGAACGATAGCAGCATAAACACCAGTCGCAACTTCAGTTACAGCTACACCATTTACTTTAGCAGTATCTTCTACATCAGCGAAATCGAATCCAGTAGTAGCTGGTGTATTAAACAACGCAACTACTGTACCTTTGTTAGCGATAGTAGAAGTTAGTAATGTAGGAACTACACTATTAAATACTGGCGTAGGATCATTAAGATCAATGAGTTTAACTCGAATATTAGCTGGAGTCTGAGTTAGAGTTAACGTCGCCGTAGGAGCTGATCTTAGAACAGCTTTGAAGCTTCCGTTATCAAGAACTGGAACCTCTACTGATTCTGTAGAAGGAGATGTAGTAGTGATTCTAATGATAGTACCAGCTTGTAAAGTACCTGCAGCAGCAGAAAGCGTTACTTGCTTATCACCATTAGCTACAGCTGTACCATTTACAGTCGGTAGATCAGCAATAATTGCTGTTACTTTAGTAGAATTATCTAATAATTTAGCACTAGTCAAAGAATCATCTACTATAAAACCAATTCCGTTATCGATTAACGTAGCTGTATCTTGATAAGTAGTGTTAAATACTGATCTAGCTAAAGTTACTTTATCATCAGCTAAATCATCCGTGTCAAACGCAGTATCATCAGCTACAGCAGTAGCACCAGCCATTCTCTGAGTAGCTAATAAATCAGCTACAGCATCTACGTTAGTAGGTAATGGGAATAGCTCAGTTGCAATAGCGATAGTCGCAGCGTTTCCACCGATACTTCTACCCGCTGGAGAACCAATTACGGCAACTGCATCTGCATCAGCACCAGCATCTACTTCAGCATCTACTTCAGTCCAACAAGCGATATCAGTATCAGTCAGCTCAGCGATATTACCTGTAGTTTCAAACTGTATACCAGATATAGTAACTGTAGATAGCGTATCAGCCGCTCTAGGAGCACCAAATAAAGTACCAGCAGTTAAAGGAAGAATGAAACCATTGTCAGTATCAGTTTCTTTAGCTAAAGTACCAGGAACTATAGATGAATCTGAAGCCAAAACAGTAGCAGCTGTTTGTTCATCAACATCATCAATAATCGCAGGATTACTTAATAAACAGTGTAATAACACTTCAGTCTTAGTAACAGTACCGTTAATGTAAGTAGTCGGGAATCCGTCTGCATTACCACCGATAGGGAACGCATCAGCTACAGCTTCAGAGATTACTAAATCCCAAAGCTTATTCTGATCTGGAGTTCCATCGTTATTAACGAAACGAGTTACTTTAGTGACAGGTGTCTCAAATAAAGTAGCTTGTGAACCATACTTAGTCTCCACTAAAGGTCTTACAAAAGCTTCGTTATCTGGTGTCTCATCAGAATCTCTGTAAGCAGAGTTAGCTCTTGGTGAGAAAGCCACTGTCATGAAGTTAGATAGAGACGGTGCTAGAGCTACAGTACCTACTGTAGAAAGAACCGTATCATCTGTAATAGCATCTGGAGTATTTCCTACGTCTACTACAGAAATAGTTAGATTTAAGTTAGTTAATCCTTTAGGTATAACTAATGCATCTGGTCTAAATACTAAGTATAAACCTCTCTTAATAGCTACTGTCGGATTAGAAGTAGTAGGAAGGTCTAACTCAATAAATGCTTGAGGTGCAGTAGAACTAACTTTCTGAACGTTAGTGATATTATTCGCCACAGAAATAGCTGTAGAGAAGCCACCTGTTCCGAAAATAGCTAAAACATCATCATAATTCTGATGAGCAGTAACATT
The DNA here is from genome assembly GCA_005110385.1 of Candidatus Melainabacteria bacterium. Taxonomy (GTDB): domain Bacteria; phylum Cyanobacteriota; class Vampirovibrionia; order LMEP-6097; family LMEP-6097; genus LMEP-6097. Next base: position 4,701 of record DUDT01000011.1, read on the forward strand.
ATTACCATAAACGTTTAAATCAGCACCAGTTGGAAGAGTTATACGAATTCTAGCATTAGCACCTAGGTCATTAATAGCTTTAAAATCACCATTAGCAGCTTCTTCTATAGCTAAAACTCTGCCCTTAGGCTGAATGAAAGGAATAGGACCTCTAGCAGCTGTACTAGTTAAAGTATTACCAGCTACACCACCACCAAATAATGGGGGAACGTTAGTATCTAATACTTTACCAGAACCTACGATATCATCGATACTGTCTGTCGCTGTAGAAGCACCATCTACTGAAGAAACAGTGATAGTATCTCTATCTGTAGCTACGTTAGCAGTAGTATGAACCATAAGCTTATCATCACCACTCACTGGAAGCATTCTACTAGTAATAGCAGAAGTGAAAGCACCAGCTGGAAGGATACTAGCTAAAGTTAGAGTCTTAGTACCACTTAAGTTATTACCAGAAACTTTAGCGATAAGTTTTAAACCTTCAGTTAAAGCAGCTGTATTTAAAGTAATAGTACCTTTAGGTCTCACAGAGATTACATCTCTTTCAGCGTCATATTTATTTACAAAAGGAAGTATTTGTACTGTAAACTTCTTACCATTACCAGCACTAGTTAATTTAGAAGCTAGGATTACGTTATCAGTGTAAGTCTCTTCTGAGTTAGGCTCAATAGCCGCTGCAGTAGAATACTCATTTTCTGATAAGTCAGTAATACCAAGTACAACTTCAGCCTTAGCCCGATTATCTTCAGTAGCGGTATTAGAACCGAATACTAAATGATACTGAGCTCCATGAGTAGAAGCTGCTGGAAGTAAGTTAGTGAATACTGTTCTAGAGTTTCTGAAAGCCTCGCCATTCGAAGCGATCTCAGTATCGGTATCCACCGTGAAAGTTACAGAAGTAGCTGATTTAGCTGTAGTGTTAGTAATTTTAGTAGCTATATCAGATTCATCATCAAGCTCGTTATCCACGAATACACCAGGGAATAAGAAAGCTCTATCTGGATCTACTAAAGTAGCATCTCCAAATATTAGAGTAGTCGCGTTAGAAGTCGCATCAGTCGTAAAGTCATCAGCATCTAAAACCTGAGAAGCACTTACATAAGTCTGATCTGGAATTAATACTGCACCTTCTACGAAACCATTTTCAGCACCAAGTATTTCTGCTGCATCAATAGGACGACCATCTACGACGTGATCACCACTATCTCTAGCTGGATCTACAGAGATAAGAGCAGCGTCACTAGCACTTACAGCAGTAGCACCAGTATCAACAACTGGGTAAGCTACAGCACCTAAGAAACCATCAATACTAGCATTCGTGTTAGAAGCCGTCTCTGTCTCTACACCTACAAACGCATTAGTTACGTTAAGAGTAGCAGAAGAAGCACCACCAGAGAATGAAGTAATCTCGATATCCACAGTAATTAAAGCATTAGACTCATTATCAAAAAGAGTACTATTAGCTAAATCTGCGTCTCTAAGCTCATTAGCATCTGAATCTAAATTCTTAGCAGTTACAAACTTAGCAGTAGCAAATGGTGTCTGGAAGAATTGAGTATATGTAGTCGCATTAGGTACTTCAGCAGCTCTGATTAAAATAGCATCTATATCAAGACCAGCAGTAGTAGGATTTACTACACCAGTAACTTGGCCAGGACCAAAATTTACAGTAGTTACTGTAGATAAAGCAGTATTAGAGATTAGTGTATTAATCTGACTATCTTCAGCTACACCAGCAGTTTTACCTACTGTATCTCCAGCCACTAAAGCCTCTAATTTACCTACACGAGAAGTGTAAGTAGCGATAGGGAATTTAGCACCGTCAGCTAAGTCTTCGAATAAAGACTTAACGCTATTTATATTAGGCTCAACATAAGTCATCTCTAAATTACCAGAAGTAGCTGGTGAATTAGAAGCATCACAAGCTAAACCGATATTACTTACAGTCAAAGTTACTGCACCATCATCGTTCACAGTAGTAGCTTCATTAGTCATACCATGAATAGCTAAAGCACCAGCTGGAACGTTTAGGCTACCACGAGCTTCATCTCTAAGCACTTGAGCAATAAATATGTAAGATGCACTAGCATCATCACCTGGAAGATTATCAAGGTCAGTTACATCGATGTTAGTATAAACATCAGTACCAGTAGCATCTGCAATCGCAACGGCAGTAGCTGGGTTATCATAACCCGGTAAAGCTACGAAGTTACAGCCAGTCGGCGGCAAGAAATACGCAGAAGCATCAGCTTCCGTACCTATACCGTCAATTGTTAACTGACCAGCATTATCGCCAGTAGTATCATTGTCATATGCAACAGTATCATCATCAGCTAAATCTGTTACTGACGCTAAATCTAGCTCACCTAAACCGATAGTAAAGGTGATATTTACAACATTAGTATCTGGCTTCGCACCACTAGTTTTCACACCAGCATCTTGAGCGATATACGCAGCTTCGCCATCGTTAACAGAAACGGTAGTCGCAGCTAGAACTGGAGCTATAGTGGAGAAGCCAAACGCAGAGAGTAATAGTAAGGTTAAACCTTTTCTTAAACTCATTTTTTCTCCTTTTTTCCTAATTATTTTCATTTGAATTTAAAGTAGTTATGCTAAGGGTCTATTTAAAGACATTTCGGACACATACTCAGAACTAATAATTCCATTTTTTGAGGCTTGGGTCAATGCTGGAAGATTAATATAAATTAAAGCGTTCAAGATAAGTTATTTGGCTGCGATTCTTCATATGTCTATATATCTAAAATCATCATTAAGATTCGTATTGCGAATTAATAAATCTTCTTATGCCCTCTGAGTTATAGTAAATGAGAGGGATTTAACCTTGTAGCTTGGAACAAGCACAGATCAAAATAAGAAGATGTGAGGTTTTTAGAGATTTTTTGAAAATCTGTACCTTTAGTTTAATCCTAGAGGTTTAGATAATAGTTTCTAGATAGGGCTTCGGGTGGGGAAAGTCCTGCAGCGAAGCTAATAAGACACCCATTAGAAACAGTACCCCAGACTGAATCAATCTTACCCAATCACTCGCAGACAAACAAAGTATTTCACCTAAAAAATACCTTAAAATCCACTGCCCTAGAGGCTGAGAATCTGACTTAAACCATCGGAATTTTTAAGGGGTCATTTTTCCTCAGAAGCCCTTAGCCTAGTAGAACTTCTATTTCGTTCCCACTTAACTAATATCTTTAAGAATCTATCGGAGAAATACATTAAAGTCAAAGCAAACACTAATGCAAATACACAAGTAAAAAATATTAATAACGCAAGCACGCGAGACTCATTTAAAATCACAATTCAATTCTCCGTTTTTGCTTTTCTACATGTAAGTCCAAAAGAAGCATACCCATGATTATAGCAGCGACACCAAGCAGCATCAATGAAAAGTAAATTACAAAAACAAAGACATCAAATGAAACTCATTCACCTCATCTTAAAAAATCTCACTGAAATTTTTAAGGGGTCGTTTTTCCCCAGAAATTTAAAATCATAAATAAATAAAAGCTCGGGAGTTAATCCTGCTCGTCTTCTTTCATGGCTTCGTGTTCACATTTAATAAAATATAAGCACATCGCAGTAATGGTAAGTAACATAAACCAGCTACAGAACTGTAATAATAATTCATTATTTATCATGACTTTCTCCTAGAAAACTTATACCAAAGCAGACTAATAAACACACCTAGCAAAAAACTCATAAAAGAGTAAAGAAGCTTCATGTAATTAATATATTTTACACTTTCTACTTCATCTAACATGTAACTTAAAATCCACTGTCCTAGAGGCTGAGAGCACGCAGCTAAGACCATTAAGACTAGCGGATCCATAAAACTAAATCTATGATTATGTTTCTGCTTATTTTTAAAATTTCCTTCCGCCATGAAATCTAATCATGATATTTTTACAGAAAATTTATAAGGGGTCAAAAGTCCTCAGAAATTTAAAAATCGCAGAGCTTTTATTTAGTATCTTTAGATTTAAAAAACTTCTTCTTCGGTAAATTAGGGTCACGCAATATATGCATTATTGAAAAATACATAAACATCACCGTAGTAAAAACTAAAACATAAATATAGGGTGTATCAAATGGATTTATCATCATCGCCTCTTTCACTTAATAAATCAAAATCTTCTGCTACTGCGTAAACTTTACTGATACATTTTAACCCACATATTAGTAAAAGTAAAGCTATTAAAAAACCTTCCCAGCCCACTTTATCTCTAAGATAGCCTCTATCCAAGGCACTCATAAAAACAACCGTACCCATTGGACTACAAAGCCCTATACCGAGAGACTTTATCAAATCGATTCTTAATTCATTAAGCTTCCGAAATTTCCTCATCCACCTCATCTTAAAAAATCTCACTGAAATTTTTAAGGGGTCAAAAGTCCTCAGAAATTTAAAATCATCAATAAATAAGCTTGGGAGTTAATCCTGCTCGTCTTTTCCGAAAAAAGTTCCACCATCAGATTTCATCAGAAAAATAGCACAAGCAGTTAAAGAAAGAATCCAGAAAACCGTACACCCTAATAACAAAGCTTCCCCATCTATCATTTACCTATCTCTCCTAGAATATATATACCATGTCACACCTATAAAAAGTCCTAAAGCGAGCATTAACACTGATATAAATATCTTGTACCGATTAACTTCATTAAAGTGCTTTACTTCATCTAAGGCGTACTTTAAAATCCACTGCCCTAAAGGCTGAGAAAAAGCAGCAGAAATAAGAATAATCACTGGATCCATAAAGCCAAATCTATGATTGCGATTATGTTTCTGACTCTTTCCCTGCCCTCGCTTCAGCCCACTTTGCTTATTTTTAAAATTTCCTTCCACCATGAAATCTAATCATGATATTTCTACAGAAAATTTATAAGGGGTCAAAAGTCCTCAGGAATTTAAAATCGCAGAGCTTTTATTTAGTATCTTTAGATTTAAAAAACTTCTTCTTCGGCAAGTTAGGATCACGCAATATATGCAGTATGGAGAAATAAAGAAACATCGCCATCGCCAAAATTATTATATAACTGAAATCTGTCTTAATCAGTAAATCCGACATCACTCGCTCCTTCATTTGCTAAGTCAGTATTTTCTGCCACCGCATAAACTTTATCTATGCATTTTAAGCCACATATTGACAAAAATACAGAAGCAAATATGCCTACTAGAGAGAGTTTATCCGAAAAATAACTTTTGTCAATAATACCCATAAAGATAATCGTACTCATTGGGCTAAGAAGGGCTATGCCTAAAGACTTTATCAAATCGATTCTTAATTCATTAAGCTTCCGAAATTTCCTCATCCACCTCATCTTAAAAAATCTCACTGAAATTTTTAAGGGGTCAAAAGTCCTCAGAATAGCCAGATTATTAAAAAACCCAGAAGCTAGTCTTGATCATCTTCTTTCATAGCTTCACGTTCACACTTCATAATGTAGAATAAAACAGCGAAAAGACTGGAGAAACTTAGAATGATTATTGATTGAAAAAATAAATCCATTTAGCCCTCTCTAGAAAATTTATACCATACTAATATGGAAATCAGACCCACAAGAAAAATCATAAAAGCATATAAGATCTTAATATAGTTTAACTCCGTCACAGACTCGACTTCATCAAGTATGTACTTCAAAATCCATAGACCTAAAGGCTGGGAACTAGCAGCCAAAGCCATGAGCATCAGCGGATCCATAAACCCAAATCTATGATTATGCCTAAACCGCTTTTCTTTTCGCTGCTTAGCTTCTCCTGTACTATGCTTAAAATTTCCTTCCACCATGAAATCTAATCATGATATTTTTACAGAAAATTTATAAGGGGTCAAAAGTCCTCAGAGATTTAAAAATCGCAAGCAAATGAAAGCGCGGGAATTAATAAAAGTAAGTCATGAAAGATCAATATCTTCCGCCTGCCTAGAAGTTTTCGACATTACATAGGTTAATACAATCGCAGAAATCACAAAGAAAGCGATACCTATATAGCAGGCTATACTCGTTTCAAATTCATTTAACATAAATCTTTCCTCTTAAATAAAGTCCAATACAGTAAAAGTATAATACCCAAGAAAGCCAAAGCGATTGACATCAGAAATTTTACTAATACAATTTCATTTTTTTCATCAATTAAATACAGTAAAATAGCCTGCCCAAGAGGCGTACAGAAAGCAGTACTTAAAAGTAAAATAACCGTATCATAAAAACTTACTGCTAAATTTTTGGGTTTATTCTCTCTAAAACTTCGGGGAGCTTTCCTCATTCACCTCATCTTAAAAAATCTCACTGAAATTTTTAAGGGGTCAAAAGTCCTCAGAAATTTAAAATCATAAATAAATAAAAGCTCGTGGGAGTTAATCTTGGTCAATCTTTTCTCTCCCTTGACGAGAATCAAACCAGATGTACCAGAACACGAAGCCCAATATAAACACTGGCACAGTAAATGTAATAACATACATTAAGATCATTTATAAGACTCCTTTTTATGTGAATACCATAACCAAGAAAAAAGTACAACCCACGCTATCACAAAAAAAATTAACGAGATAATCAATTTATTTATATCCTCCTGATTAAAAGATTTAATTTCATTAAGTAAAAATCTTAAAATCCACTGACCCATTGGCTGACACAGAGCCGTGAAAATTATCAACATCAAAGTATCTATGAAACCAAGTCTAAAAGCAGACTTTCCCTCTATTTTCTTTTCGTCACTACTCCGAGTAACCAAATATTTTTTACCCATGAAAACTAATCATGATATTTCTATAGAAAATTTATAAGGGGTCAAAAGTCCTCAGGAATTTAAAAGTCGCAGAGCTTTTATTTAGTCTCTTTAGATTTAAAGAACTTCTTCTTAGGCAAATTAGGATCACGCAGAATGTGTAATATAGAAAAATACATAAACATCGCTGTAATCAAAATTATAATGTAACCGTAATCAGTCTCAAATGGATTTATCATCATCGCCTCTTTCATTCAATAAATCAAAGCTTTCTGCTATTGTGTAAACTTTGCTAATACATTTTAACCCACATATTAATAAAAATAAAGCGGCTAAAAAACCTTCCAAGTCCATTTTGTCTCTGAGATAGCTCCGATCTACAGCAGTCATGAAAACAATCGTAGCTATCGGACTACAAAGCCCTATACCGAGAGACTTTATCAAATCGATTCTTAATTCATTAAGCTTCCGAAATTTCCTCATTCACCTCATCTTAAAAAATCTCACTGAAATTTTTAAGGGGTCAAAAGTCCTCAGAAATTTAAAATCATAAATAAATAAAAGCTTGTGGGAGTTAATCTTGGTCGTCTTCTTTCATGGCTTCGTGTTCTGATTTAATGAAATAAAAAAACATTCCCGCTAAACTTAAAAGCACAAAAACAAACGTCAAAGGGAAAACCACATCTGGATTCATTTATTACTCCTTGATAATTTATACCATATGATACTTAGAACTAAACCAAAAATAAAACTCACTAAAGATAAAGTGAATTTAAAATAATTCATTGACTTAAAGTCTTCGATCTCGTTGAGCATGTATCTTAAAAGCCACTGTCCTAGAGGCTGCAACAAGGCGGTAAAGATTACTAGCGCTAAAGTATCTATATAACTATATCTGTGTGTAGGTCTCCGAGTGCCTCGCTTCAGCCCACTTTGCTTATTTTTAAAATTTCCTTCCACCATGAAATCTAATCATGATATTTTCAGACAGAAATTTTAAGGGGTCAAAAGTCCTCAACCATTGTCACATTTAAGGGTATAATATAAGTATATTTGCAATATATTGTAAAGCTTTATGGAATTTACTTGGGATAGTGAAAAAGCCAAAAAAGCAATTTACTTTTTGTGGTACATGTTTACAAAGAGTCTGAACAAATCATAAGAGTTATCAGCGCAAGAAAAGCAAGCCTACAAGAGAGATTAGATTTTGAAAATATAGTTCATGGAGGATATTAATTATGAGAGAAGAATATGACTTAAAAAAGATGAAACTTAAAAAAAACCCTTATATAACTAAGCTTAAAAAAAATGTAACGATTAGACTAGATCTTGATGTTATTGAGTATTTTAAAAATTTATCTAAAGAAACCAACACACCGTATCAAACACTAGTTAATGATTCTTTGAAGAATTATAAAAACCAAAAGCTTGTTCCTAAAACTGTTTGGGTACCCAAAGAAAACTAATCCTGATCGTCTTTTAAAAAGTCCTCAGAAACTACTTCAGCACTAAAGTCAAAACATTCTGCTCAGTATCAGCCAAACTAGCATTCACCTCATCATCAAAAATAACTCCAAGATTATCTAAATAAGTCTGTGAACGCTTTAGCTTAATCTGAATCTTCGCCGCATCATCAGCTAAAGATAGAAACTCGTCCCCAAGTGGCTCTCCATCTTCACCGATAGTCTTAGCAATTAGAAGACGCCTAAATAAAGTATTATCTGAGACTATAGTATCTGAGCTAACCTTTTTATCTAAAATACGAGAGATATCTGCTACTCTAAAAACCTTTCCTGCACTAAGCTCAGCCCCAGAATTATCTAAAAACCGCATCTCTAAAACTAAAGGATCTACTGATCTTGGTAAAGTATTTGAATATCTAAAACTCAATTTCAGTGACTGAAATATTTCATTATTCTTAACTTGATTTCTAAACTTAGCCTTAGCTTCTTTAATTTTAATAAATCTTGGTGAATCTAAAATACTAAGGCTCACTGTTTTCTTTAAAGTACCATTAATATCGACATCTAAGCCATTACTATCTTTAATAATCACATTAAATGGTAGCTCTAAGGTCTTCGCTACACTCTTCTGATATATCTCTCGCTGAGAGATTAAAGCATTACGCTCACTATCTAACGTCATATTAACCGTAAAATTTAAATTTCCAGAATTTAGAGATGCTTGATTTGCAGAGGGTTTCGCATCGAAAGGAAAAATACCCTTAGCTTTAAGAGTCTTGTATCTAAAGCCAGCCTGCGTAAAATCTATTTTTCTAATATTATTTATAAGATTCAAATCAGTTGAGAGCCTCACTGTAAGAGGAATAATATCTTTAGCAATTAAATTCAAGCGTGACGGATCTGAGCCTAAAACTGGTAAAAAGATAAGTGAACTTATAGAAGACTGAATATCAGTAGCCTCTACAGGAATACCGCCTATATCTAAATCCCAGCGATCATCTTTAATCGCCTTCTCTGGTATAACAGCACTAAAACTATTAGCATTTAAGAAATTCGTCATATCGATCTTAAACTGTAACTGCTGAATATCTTTGATAGTAAGCTCGTTAGTCTTTAAAATAGTTAAATTCTTACCTGAAGCCGTGCTAGCAGCAGTATCTACAATAGGTGTAAAACTTAGCTCATCAGTAATCTCAGTTCTAACTGAATCTTTTAATCTAAAAACCTTTAAAGCCTTAACCAATGGTGCTTTAGTCGGGTCAAAAAGATCTTTTTCCACACCCGGAATTAAATCAGAATCATGATAAATACTAATCAAGAAAGTCTTTGGTGTAATTGAAACCTGCTTATTTGCTACTGTACTTGCATCTTCAACTTTAATCACGACTAACTGCTTTTCATTAGCGAGCTTAATATTAAATTTTCGAATCGCCACTTCTTCTGGAGTCTTGCCATCATTAGCAGAACCACCTGAATTAGAGTCAGTGCTAGAGAGTTTAAAAGTAAAATCTTGAGAGACTAAAGCATTAGTCCTAGCCTGAGTTAAATAGTAATTTACTGTGCCTTTAGCAAGTGCATTAGAAGCGATCTGTATATCCTTTAATTTAATCGTTACATCAGCTAAATTAGAATCCGCTTCACTAATCTGAATATCGAAGTCCTCATGTATTCCAGAGCTTGGCGTATCAGTAAAAGCCTGATCACCGATTTTAACATCTAAACGAGATCTAGCAAAACCAGTCACTGACCTTAATTTAAAAGTTAAAGTTAAATCGAAGCTCTTATCGAAACTAGTAAAACCTGTTTCCTTCGCTTTTAGTGAACTGATTATATAGCGCGAATCTAAAGCAGAGAGAGGATTTTGATAAGAAAAAAAACCTATCAAAAAGAAAAGCTGCGAAATAAGTAAGCTAGATAACAGTAACTTACGCTTAAAATTGAATTGTAAAATTTTATGTACAAAAAAGAACATATTAATACTCTAATCTTAAATCAAGATTATATGATCCATCTATTTAGAACTTTTACTTCTGTGATTCCGCAAAGAGTTGAGATTGAGCGTCCTGTTTAGGAAAGAGTATATTTGATATACAGTGCTCTTCAGATCTGAGTTTAATGGCTTAGAAATAAATTTCATTAGGGTAATTCATAAAGTATATACTTAATTGACTAATTTGTTGTATTATCTTCATTACGTTGTTTAAGATAATATAGCTGCATGGTATGGATTTTCAAATTTTTTCATCAATCAAATCCAGATGGTCTACAAAGTTCAACTGAATCAAGTTTACCAAAACGAAATGGCAAACCTCCTAGTTCTAGCAATATACAGAGGTCAAAAGACGGGGGGGAGCGATATGAATTAAGTCAAATGTCTCTTCCTCTAAATCCAGATCAAACGATTTCTAGAGAAAGACAGAATTTTCTCAAGCAGAATCTTAATACCGCCAAAAGCGGTACTGATGTTCAGCAGGTCTTAGAAGCCTTCAAAAATATAACACCTGATAATCATAGGGAAGGCTATCTTCATGCAGATTACTCAAGGCTAAATAACAATAGTGGTCTTAATGATTTCCTCTTGCGTGAACAAGATGAAGGAAAATTAGGCTATGCTTTAAGAAAGTTTATTTACTCTGAGGGAGCGGGCGAGAAACTAGCTGAAAAATTAGGAACGCTTTTTAATCAGTTAAGCTATGGGAGACTCAGTCGAAATCCAATTCAAAAAAATTTAGTAGTTAGATTAATAACTAGGGATTTAGAAAATGGTATCTATGCTGGTATAGCAAATAAGGCGAGCGGAGATAAGTTTTCTTCTAAGTCTGGTGATTATCTAAAAACGATGAAAGCACTAGGGAGTTTAGATATTTTAATCGAGCGTGCTGAAATTAATAATGCTACTCCATCAGAGAAAGAGTCTTTAAAAAAACTGACAGAAGCTTCTGCGACAGTTCTATTTAATGAAATTAGGGATCAGCACACTTATCTTCAATTAAACAATCAATTACGTAACGATCAATTGAAAATCGCTCGTGGCTTGAAAATTATTGGTTTAAATGTTCCAGAAAGCACTCCCATGGCGGTAAGAAATCTAGTTAATATCATTAACAAGGATGCGGATAGAATTAATAATCTAGCAGATCGTGACTATCCTAGTTTCAGTGATTCTCTTATTAAGGCAAGTCAGTTAGTCGATTTAATTCAAGAGGTAGAAACGCCTACTAGTATTAATTCTTCAGCTCATGTAGAACCCGCTAAAGAAGCATTAATTAAACTAGTAGGCTCATTTAATAATCGTAGTGGATCCTCTGGTGCTGAAGATTTATTTAATAGAGAAAATGCTCAGGATGAGAGAAATTTTCTTAAAGTTTTTCCTTTTATCTATGATAATGATAAATATCCTTCTACTGAAGCTATTCTTAATACAAAACAGGCGTTTGTTAGAGATATAAAACAACTTGTAACTCGTTATAAAAGTTCTAACTCCACATCAGAAGAAGCGGTTAATCAAATAAATAAGTTTCAAGAAAAAATAGACCTGCTATCTACATCAGGTACGCAAAAAAATCTTTTAGAGCGTAGTCAGCAAACTTTAAATAGACTTGGTGAGATAGTTGATGAGTTAGTTACTAATCGAGGGAATTCACAAAGTTTATTTCAAGAGCTTCGGGCGAAATTAATTGAATCACAAGTTATTTTAAAAAGCAGTGTAGAAAAGCGTAATGAAACAGAATCACCACCTGTGAATCGTAATGCCACTATAGAAGATCTGATAACTAATTCTAGAAAAAATGGGGGAGCTAATATGTTCCCTGTTTCTGATTTAAAAGAATCTTGGCAAATGCTTTTAACTTTACAGAGAGTGGTGAAATACCTAAACAGTGATGAAGGAGTGGCTAAAATTGAGGCTAATTTACCTCCAGATAGTGGTTTGAAAAATATTGCAGGTGATCATTTTCAAGATATGATTCAAGAATTAATGACGGTTAATGAAGATGTTGCATATGACTTGGTTTCTGAGGAGAAATCTCTTCATCCATTTGGTGAAAATCTAAAAGCGGAAGACATAGAACTAATTAACCAAATCTATCCTAAATTAACAAGGAACGATAATCTAGCTGCTCTCAATCAAGATCAACCTTCTTTAGTTTTGAATAAATTAAATGAAAAATTTTGTCAAACGCTGAATAATCGTGAGATTAATGATGAGGAAAAGAAGTCTTTAATTCGTGCTTATGTAGAGTTCTTTCTACAGCAGATCTGTACGTCGACTCAAACTGGGCCAAACGTAAGCTACTCTTTAAAAGAGAATTACCCGAGATCCTTGATAGATAGAGATGTTGCGAGTGATTGGTCTCAGATGAAAACATTTCAAAGATTACCAAATTATTTTAAACCAACAGATCCAATGAAGCGGATGTCTCAAGAGATCTTGACTATGATGTCTTTGGTAGTTTTAGGTAAGCCCAATTTTATAAATAACTTAATTAATACAGAGAAGATCTGGTCTAAAAATGAATATGGTCAAAGTAAATCAAATATTAAAGCTGAGGATTTAAGACTTTTAGCTCGTCTCTATGCACTTTATACAAAGGGCTTTAAGCCGCAAGGAAAAAATAATGAAAAGCAAAGTCAGTATATTACTGCTCGTAATCAATCATTAACTATGCTTAAGGATAAAATAGTGGGAACTCTTAGTAGATATCCTAACTTGACAGAGGAAATGCCAAGCCTTGAGGTAGTTTTAAAAGACTGTTTTATGAAACAAGACCAAAGATTACTTGATGAGGATTTTGGCTACACTCAAGATTTTATAGGATTGGTAGATAAAGCTTTTAATCCTTATGATGAGAGTATTAAAGCTATATATTAACAATTTATTCAACCTGCAATTTCAGGCTGTGCGGGGGTTTTCGGTGAATGCAAGCTAGTAAAAAAATGGGGCAGGGCTGATTAATGATGTTCTCGACTGTGTTATAAATGTCATCAAGTCTTGATATTTTAAGTAGGTGAAGATTATAGAGGGAGTAAGTATACAATTTAGGTTGAAAATTAATATTATAGCATTATAATATAATAATGTTAAATATTATTAAAGTGGAATGGTAACACTAGGTGAATATATAAAAGAACTTCGATCTAAGGGGCGGGCTTGCTTTACTAAAAACGAAGCACTTAAAGAAATAGGCATATCTAATGCCAATCTTAATGCTCGTATTCAGCGTGCCAAGAAAAAAGGTGAGCTGATTAGTCCTGCTAGAAATTTTTATGTAATTGTTACGCCTGAAAATTTTACGCAAGGAGCCCCACACCCAGCAGACTTGGTAATTATGCTTATGAAGCACTTAAAGATAGATTATTATGCTTGTTTATTAAGTGCTGCTCAGCAGTATGGAGCTGCTCATCAAAAACCGATGATATTTCAGGTTATGGTCAGCGAAAAAATGAAAAAACTTCGATTTGGTTCAGTCGGAATAAATTTTATTTATAAAAAATCTCTAAGCGGTTTACCAATTCAAGAGATCGCCAAAAAAGAGGGCTACTTAAGAGTATCATCTCCTGAATTAACAGCCATGGACCTGATTCTATACACGAATAAAGCAGCGGGATTAGGTAATGTTGCGACAGTCTTGTATGAATTAATAGATAGCATTAATGGGGATAAGCTTATTGAACTTGCAAGGCAAACCAATGCTAAGGGCTGGGTTCAGCGTTTGGGCTATATCTTAGAGCAATTAGACTCTGATGATGAAAGAAGTGCTAAGCACAAAGCTAGAGTAGTAAACAAATTAGCAAAATATTTAAAAGATATCAATATATCATATTTGCGTTTAACTCCAGAGCTTCCTGTTAAAGGTCATAGCCGCCATAGTAAATGGAAAATTATTGAAAACACTAGCGTGGAGAGTGATCTATGATACCAGAAGGAATACTAGCTAGATGGAAAGAGCAAGAAGCCCCTTGGAAATATTTACAAATGGTCGAGCAGGATTTAATCCTCAGTAGAATTTTAATAGAAATTTATAAGCAGCCTAAAATAGCATCAAATCTAGCTTTCAGGGGTGGTACTGCTTTAAATAAGCTCTATATAAAGCCACCAGCACGTTTTAGTGAGGATATTGATTTAGTACAAATTAGATCTGAGTCTATCGGTGAGACTTTAGATCAACTACGAGTCAGCCTTGATTACTGGCTAGGGAAGCCCAAATGGAAAATTACAGAAAGAAGTGTGAAGCTCTACTACACGTATCAATCAATTGATAACGAGCCAATAAAGATTAAGATAGAGATTAATACCACAGAGCATTTTCACTTAGAGGATTTACAGACTAAGACTTTATCAGTAAACTCGGAATGGTTTACTGGGGAAACGGGCATACTAACTTACCAGCTTGAAGAGATGATGGCAACTAAGTTTAAGGCATTCTACCAAAGACGCAAAGGCAGGGATCTTTTTGACTCATGGATGATGCTCAGGCATGCAGATCTAGATCTCAATAGAACTATTAGTTTACTAGAAAAGTATTGTGAGCGAGTTGAAGAACGAATCACAAGGGCTCTTTTTGAGCGAAACCTAATTCTAAAACGAGATCACCAAGAATTTAAAATGGACATGGAGCCGCTTCTAGCAGTAGGGACGGAATGGAATTTTGATGAGGCTTTTAACACTATCATGACGGAGTTAGTACCTAAGCTTAAAGGTGAGGCTTGGAGGGGGGAGGATGGAGAGGGTTATGATTTTTATAAGCAGCTTCTGGAGATAGATCATGGAATTTAAAAAACCAATAATAGTAAACTCATTTGATGATATTGATATTTATAAACTTGATCTATTTATAAATAAAGTGGGCAATGCCGCTATGAATGAAGAGAAAAAACGATTTAAAGAGATGAAAGTCCCTGCTGCATTCATGCATAATGGAAAGATTCTTTATGAATTGCCTGATGGGACTATTACGCCTGAAAGTCCGTGGGGGAGTGATAAAATGGGAATCTTGCCAAGTAGATCGAAAATGGCTTTAAGTGAAGAGCCTTTAAAGCGGGTCTGGGAGAATGAAGATGATGATGTTTATAATTAGCTTCATTGCTAGCTGGCGTTTCGTTTATTTAATAAATCTAAAAACTCATCTCTATTGACTTCTTGCCCTTCAATTTTCATATTATTTAAAAGCATATCTATGACAAGGTTTGAATTAGCTTCATAATCGAAAGAGCCTCGTTTATATTTCATAGCTTGATGGCTAAAAACCTGCATTATAGGACTAATCTCTTTAGATTTTTTATCAGCAGAAGCCATAGGCAGATTTCACCCTAAAAACCCTCATTAGCTCTAGCGAAACTACCTTTACAGACGTTTGCACAACTATAATTTTTGCGTTATCGTCGTCTTCGCAATCCTCATGTACTTACAGTACACTGCGGTTACTCATCCTTCTCTGCCTTAAACTTATACGTTGTGCAGACGTCTTATATCTGCGAACTAGTAAAAAATGGGGCAACCGACGGGATTTGAACCCGCGAATACCGGAACCACAACCCGGAGCCTTAACCACTTGGCGACGGCTGCCATCAAAATGCAAGTATAAATGATAGCATATACTATCTGCCTAAAATAACTATGAAATTCTAGAGATCTCTTCTATCACTGTATCTAACTCATAGGGTTTTGGGATATAGGCGTTAGCTCCAGCTGCTAGAAAATTGCGATAGCCGGGTATGTTACTCGCTACTATAATCTTTAAATCACTGTCACAGTTATTCCTTAATGCTTTGGCTAGATCTATAAATTGGGGAATCCCTTTAGTAGAAGCTTCTATTAATACTACGCGCGGATTGAATTTTTTAGCGGATTGAATAATTTCATCTTTGGCGATTTTAGGCTCAAAACCATCAATTCTGAGCCTATCTTCTAATAATTCGGCGAAATCGGCATCATCTTCTATGATTAAAACCCTTTTGTTGATTAGGTTTTGGGATTGATTATGTTTATTAATTATAGCCTGCTCTACTATATCTGAGCCAGAGAGGAACTTACGGTCATAGCTAGTACAGTTAGAGATATTAAGTGACATAAGATTCTCTTTACGGCGTACTTTATGCGGAGCCGAGTAAATTATGTAATTATTCTCAAAATCATTTTTATTATAAACCTGCTCTAGAATAGTGGAGAAGCGCTGATCTATTTTAGGTTTAATATCGACTAGGTCTGATATTGAGCCAAGAACTAGAAAATTATCTTTTCCTAAATGGCCAGTAAAAAGATTTTTATCTTTAGTTAATTCTGCAAGCAAGCTTGCTGTAAGCTTAATGACCTCGTCAGTGTTCTTAACACCATACATATAGCTGTACTGATCTAGGTTGTGAGTGGTGATGTGCAGCATTTCCCAGTCCTTTAGATCGCTTAGACAGTATTCTAGTACTTCATAAGTTCTATTAATACCTGGTAGTTTAGTGAGCTGGTTTTTTTCATGAATACTCTTTCTACGCAGTAGGGAAAAGCATTTTAAGAAAATCTCTTCTAGGCTGTAATCATTAAAAATAAAATCATCGAAACCCTCTTTAATGTAGTCGAAGTTCTTTTTATTTTCACGGGCTTTCGCTGGTAATAGAATTAATTTATAAGCATCATTTTTAGAACGCTGTTTTTCATTTATCGTTTTAAAATCAAAGCCACTTTCATACATATTCTCACTTACTAAGATGATTTCAGGTCTGTAATCATAGAGAATATACTTCAGATCTTCTAAGCTAGAGCATTCTTTTAAGGAAATATCATTCTCTTCACATGAAGCGACAAACTCCTCACTGTTATAAAGCCTTAAAGGTGATTTTTCATCGGCTATATGAATAATGCATCTTGGTGGAATTAATCCCATGTGTTATCTCCAACTTCGTAAAACTCTGTAGGTAAATAGAGTTTAAAGGTGCTGCCATCTTTTCCACTCTCAGCGCTTAAATGACCATTCATTATCCTTGCAAGAGAAAGGCTGATATACAGTCCTAGACCTGTTCCTTCGGTTTGCCTGCTTAAAGGATTATCTAGCCTGCTGAATTTATTAAAAATTTTAGTTAAATTCTTTTCTTCTATCCCTATCCCGTAATCTCTGATGCAGACAGTGACCCTTTCTTTATCACCTTTTTCTGTTTTGCTGACATGAACTTCTACCTTATCTGCTCCGGGTGAGTATTTCACCGCATTATCTATAAGATTAGTTAATATCTGCTCTAGTCTGTCAGCGTCTACCCATACGTCTGGTAAATCCTTATCGCTAGTTACTATGATTTTATGTGAGTTATTATATTTACTCTCGACCAATAGGGCAGTAGTTTCTACATAGTTAGTGACTTGAACGGGTTGTATCGTAAACTGTAATTTTTGAGAATCGATTCTTGAACACGCTAGTAAATCCTCTACTAGTCTTGCTAATCTCTCTGCTTGATCTTTAATGATTTTTAGATATTTATTACTCTTCTCTTCTGTAAACTGTTTACGGTGCTGAAGCAGGGTCGAAGCGAAGCCTTTTATGCTAGTTATAGGTGTTCGAAGCTCGTGGGAAACGGTGCTGATAAATTCGCTTTGTAGTTTATCTATGTCTTTATTATAGCTATCAACGACGAAAAATAAGAGTTTACCATCGACATTGCCATTAGCGTCATATATTGGGGCTTGACGGGTAGGTAAGCTTAAATTTCTTCCATCTTTAGTGAAAAGAATGGCTATCTGTGAAGATACACCACTACTAGTATCTAGTAATTCTGCTTCGGGAATGAAGTAGAAATTTTTTACATCTCTGCCAGCCACTTCATCCTGTGTCCACCCAGTAAGTTTTTCTATAACTGAGCTCAAGCAAGTAATTTTATTATCAAGACTAGAGCCGATGAAACCATTCCGGGTACAGCGAGACACGCTATCTAAAATCTGCCAAGGACTGTGCAGTTTTAAGGGGACAGATTCTTGGATATTTTCAACCATTCCTTAAACTACTAATAGCCTCCTGAATATTTTCAGCTCTATAAATAGCAGAACCAGCGACCAGTATATTCGCCCCAAACTGATTAAGTTTTTTAGAGATTTCACCTGGATAAATGCCGCCATCTACTTCTATAGCTACTTCCCCGTTGATAAACTTGTTCCCTGCTTTTAAATTATGTTTCTCTAATAAGATTAAGAGCTGATTAATTTTTTCATAGCTAGATTCTATAAATTTCTGCCCACCGAAACCCGGATTTACAGACATGATTAAAACTAAATCTATATCTTTTAGATAAGGCTCTATAAGTGCGATATCGGTAGCTGGGTTAAGGGATAAACCTACTTTACAGTTCAGGCTTTTTATAAGAGCTATCGTTTCCTTAATTCTCAACTCGTCGAAAGCGTAGCTCTCTAAGTGAAATGTTATCAAATAAGCACCAGCCTTAGCGAAATCCTCTATATGTTTATGAGGATTTTCTATCATCAGATGAACATCTAATGGCAGTTTGGTATTTCTTTTTATAGATTGGACGACTGGAGCACCTATTGTTATATTTGGTACGAAAGAACCATCCATAACGTCGACGTGGACTAAATCTGCAAAATCTTCAATCTTCCTTAATTCTGCTTCAAGATTAGCAAAGTCTGCCGCAAGAATAGAGGGTGCGACTTTCATCATTTCAAAGCTATGCTAGCATGTATTTTTTAGTTATAACTTTTTCTTAATATTACTTTGCTAATCTCCAATTAGATGAGTATCAACTTCACTACTGCTTCAATAAAAAATGGCTTAACTGATGCGAAACCGCTTTTTCTCGATATTGACGAAGATGCTGGTGTATCTGGAAGATATTCCCAATTGGATATCGCTGATTTTGAAGAGGCTTTATTTTCAGATAAGATTCAGGATGAACACAGCATCTTCAATGGTTTAGCTGAAGATAAGCAAAAGAATGAGTATATTGATCCAATGAAAGATGAGGGCTACGCTAAATTTGCCGATGAAATGAGGGAAATGATAAGCTCTGTGACTGACCCAGAAATGCAGGCTGTATTCGCTGAGCAGTTTGAAGCTACGTCGAAAGCTGTTTCAGATCGTCTAAATTATCAAGCATTAAAAAAATAGAACCGAAATTGTAGTTCAGCAATAATCCCTACATGGATTTAGCATAATGAGCAAAAGCTTTATTAGCTTCGGCCATTTTATGCGTATGTTCTTTAAGCTCGATAGCTTTACCTTTATTTTCAAAAGCTTCTAATAATTCATTAGCTAAATTCTGGATAAAAGTCTTAGCACTTCTCTTACGAGCAGATTGGATAATCCATCTGTGTGCGATAGCATTACCTTTAAGTCTATCGACTGGCTCCGGAACTTGATAAGTAGCTCCACCGATTCTTCTAGCTTTTACTTTTACCACTGGGGTAACATTCTCTACAGCTTTTCTGAATACATCTACTGATGGCTTATCCTTAATTTTAGTCTCAATGATATCTAAAGCTGAGTAGAATAATCTCTCTGCTAGAGACTTTTTACCGCAAGTCATCATTCTATTGATGAACAGAGCTACATCAATACTATTGAATTTTGAATCTGGAGTAGTTGGTCTTTTCTTAAAATTTGGTTTACGTGGCATAGTTTAATTTACCTTATTATTTCTTCTTAGCTTGTACGCCACCTATTTTGGTACCGTATCTAGATCTACCCTGCTTACGGTCTTTAACACCCTGAGCGTCGAGTGTACCTCTTACTATGTGATAACCAACACCAGGTAAATCTTTTACTTTCCCACCCCTTACTAGAACCACACTGTGTTCCTGTAAGTTATGGCCGACACCTGGGATATAAGCCGTAATCTCTATACCGTTACTAAGCTTAACCCTTGCGATTTTACGCATCGCAGAGTTAGGTTTTTTAGGAGTAGCAGTCCTTACGTTAGTGCAAACACCTCTTTTAAAAGGGTTACCTTCACAAGCTGGAGCGTTTTTCCTCTTTTTCTTCTTAATACGCGGTTTTCTAATTAGTTGTTGTAATGTTGGCATTGACAAAGGACGATTATAGCATTTTCTGTAAATCTTTCTTTGTCTTAAAGAAAATTTTATTTTACAATGCTTATATTGTTAGAGGCGGTTTTAGTAAAAGAGTTCAATTCGGATACCGATTTAGGTAGGCTAGCTGAGCTGTGGGGCAATCTCTGTATGATTCAGCAGATGCGTGGTGGCTCGCACTGGATGGAAAAGTATCAAAAAAGTGGTTTAAATTGGTCTGATTATCTAACTAAATTAACGAATTTACCTGAATCCAAAGCTTTAGTCTTTATTATGAAAGAAGTAGTTTTTGGTTTTACTTTCTTTACTATTGAAAAAGATTTAGCTACTATTCGTGAGTTTTATTTAGAACCTGGCTATAAAGATAAGTTAAATACAGATGTAGTTATAGAGGATATTAAATCTCAGTTACGAAATCAGGGCGTGCAGTTTATTGAATTTGATATTAAAGATCTACCGATTTAGGTAGAGTGTTTAACATTTGGTAAACTTCATAGAGAGTTTTTAAGACCGCTAATTCCCGCACCTGCTCTCTATTTAATTTTCGAGAAAACCAGTCTAACTGTAGAGACCGCTGCACCACTCCAATTTCTGCGTTTTCGCCCGCCTCATGATCTTTATTTTTAGGTTTAAATAGAATGCTGATAAATATAGTCCCAACTGGCTTTTCTGGAGTGCCGCCATCTGGCCCAGCTATTCCTGTTATGGAGACATTTATGTCAGATTTAGAAATCTTACTTAAACCTAAAGCCATTTCAGAGGCGGTTTCCATAGAAACCGCACCATGATTCAAAAGGGTTTCTGCCTTCACTCCAAGAATATCTATTTTAGCTTCATTTGAATAAGTTATTACTCCCATCTTGAAATAAGCTGAGGAGCCTGAGATATCTGTCATGGTTTTAGCCAAAAGACCAGCAGTGCACGATTCTGCGAAAGCTATATTAAATTTGTTCGCTATAAGATATTTTGCAAGAATGCTTGCTGTCGTATCTTCATCATAAGCATAGATGTATTTTTGCATTTTGCTTTCAATTTCAGCAATAACTGGCTGTATAAGTGTTTCAGCGGATTCTTTAGTTTTTGCTTTAGCTGTTATGCGTACATAACATTCTCCGAGATTAGCGTAAGGAGCTACGCTAGGGTTTACTCTGCTAAAGATTTCTTCACCAAGTATCTCTGCCATATGTGATTCACCGATATTAAAAAATTTTATTTTACGTGAAATTATTACAGATTCTAAGTCTTTCTGTTGAAGCTCATTCTGGAGGAATGCCCTAACGTGATGCTCGAACATATTTTTCATTTCAGAAGGAACACCAGGGAAGGTTATTAATATAGCTTCTCTATGCTTTAGTATAATTCCCGTGGCTGTGCCAGTTGGATTTGCGATTAACTTAGAGCCTTCTGGTACTAAGGCTTGCCTGAAGTTAATTTCCGGAATAGATCTATTAAAGGCTTGAAATTTATCTAAGAGTAACTGCCTTAATTCAGGACTCTCAAATAAGGGTCTTCCAGTGAAATCCGATATTACTTCATGAGTAATGTCATCACTAGTGGGTCCTAGCCCGCCAGTGATTATTATTAAATCTGAACGTGAGCAAGCAAGATCTAAACAGAGCTTTATACGTTCTGGATTATCGCCTACTGTCGTGTGAAAATAAGTGCTGATGCCTAGTGCGTTTAACTCTTCAGAAAGATAACTTGCATTAGTATTCACTACATGACCGATTAACAGTTCAGTGCCGACGGCAATAATTTCAGCTTTTAAATTCATAATTAACCCTGTAAGGCTGTCTGGTGCTTCTGTAGTTTTTGATTAATTTGCTCAATCTCGTGACTAATCACGGAACTTACTCTCTCTAGTGTATCTTGTTTAGGAATTTTTAAACCGAGCAATTCAAAGCTTTTTTTAACTGCTGGATATAAGCCTTGTGGTATTTTTTTTGTCATCATATCGCCATTAAAGAAATTATTTTTTCCAGGTTCGGTCTCTTTACCAGAAAGTGTTGCATTGGCATTGGCTATGCCTAAAACAGATGAAACCAGACTGGCTGAAAGTTCTATGATACGTTTATGGTTAGGCAAAAGGTTACTCGCTAATTTTCGTACACCCAGCAATAAAGCTTCATTAAAACAGATAAAATCCTCATTAGCGGTAAGTTTCAATTTATTTGCGTATGGATTTTTGGTTTTAATCTGAAGCATTAACTCTGCAAGCCTATGCTTAGCACTATAAGTCGCTAACATCGGCAAAGCTGGAATAAGCATTATGGCACTGGAGGCGAATTTAGATATTTTCCTTAAAGCCTCTGGAGTATTAGAGACTGAGTTTTTAGTTCTGATATGGTCATAAGTACTAGCAGCTATTCCTAATACAGATAAGCCCCTTACATAGGTTGCTATGATACGGTCTTCATGATTTTCAAATTGTTTATTAATTGAATTTTTATCATCCTCTATATTAAGACCTAAGAGTTTAGCTCCTTTTAGCATTAGCCCTTTAACTGACTCTGGCAGGCTTTTAGTTTTATTTGCGAGTAATTCTTCAGCACTGTTTACTATATACATAAAATTATCACCTGAAAATTTTCCTTCAAGTAGCATAGAAGCAGTTCCAATAATCATTTCGAAAAGAGCTGTGTTAGCAGTGAAATTTTCCACTTTTAAAGCATTTTTCTCAAGATTTCCATGAATTCTTCTGAGTTTAATTATTTCTTGGCTAGTATCAGAATCACGGATAATTTGTTTAATTTGATTGGTTTGCAGGGGACCTGAATTAGTCTTTAAATTATTAGTTAAAGGATTTTGTGTATTAGGTTTAGTGGCCGCTGCTTGAAGCAATTTGGATACTCAGGTCTTAAATGAGAATTATTCTCAACTCCCTCTTATTGTTATTCTAAGTCTTATTGAGAATAATTATCAATAAAGAAATGATAAATTTTAAAGTTCTAGTATTGACTAAGATATATGATTCTCGTATGTTCAGCTTGGGAAGAGGAAACTAAATATCTTGATCTACGTCAAGATAAGTTCAAAATTATTCACTTGGGTATTGGTTATCTTCAAGCGGCATTAAATTTACAGAGATTTCTTCTTAGCAGGGGAAAAGCAGAACATGGTGCTTTGCAAGAATCCCCCGTCTTAAGTTACAGAGACCTACCTCAAATAGAAAAAATTTATTTTATAGGTACTGCTGGGCTAATTTCTAAGGCTGATATTAATTGGGACATGCCAGTGTTTTCCGTAAATAAAGTATCTTTAAGTCTGCCACTGAGTTTTAAAAAGCAGGCTTATATACCTAAGGCTTATCCTGAATTTATTTTAGAGGCGAGTACTGAGCTGAATGTGGCAGATTGCATTTCTTCTTTGGAGATTACAAATAGCTCTAAACTGAGTCGTGACATTGAAGGTTTAGTTTCTGCAAGAAATGAAGAAGGCAAGGAGAACACAGAAAATGAAATTCCGTATAGATTTCTTTTAGAGAATATGGAACTTTATGGCGTCACACAAGTCGCAGCAGAGTTTAATATTCCATGTTCAGCTCTACTTGGAGTTACGAATAGAACAGATGCTTCTGCACATCAAGACTGGAGCAGTAACCATAAAAGAGTTTCAAAACTGCTTTGCAAGTGCTTTTCAGAATTAGTACATGATTGACAATCTCACTAAACTTTTTGAAAGCTTTTTTCCTTGATCAATTCTGCAAGTTTATAAGCTTGGTTACGAATCTCTGGGACAGCTGTAGTTTCCCAGAGTTTTCCTTTAAGTGCAGGCCCCAGAGTAAACAAAACTTCGGAAGTTTTCGAATTTTTGTCAATCAAAGCCCCTTCCGTACTAGCTTCAAAACCAAGAGAAAGTGAATCTGGTTTAATAGTGCCATCATTTAAAAGTTTATTCAGTAAAGGATCCTCTATCTGACAAAAATCAAACTCTAAGCCAGAGCAGTTCAGCACCCTTGATGCGGTAATGATTTTTACTTCTTTACTGACTCTGTCTAAGTACGAAATCTCAACTTTTTTTGTTTCTTCATTAATTTTATATTCTAAGATTTTCCCAGCATGAATCTTGAGCTGAGATTCTGAGATCATAGAATGACTTGACGCCAGTTTTCAAGATTATAAAACATTCTCGGTAGGAACGAGCGAGGCGTAATATTTTCATCTCGCTTTTGAGCCCAATTTAAAAAATGATTCGGGTCGTTCGGAAAGGCACTCATATTCTGTGCTGGAACATTTAGTAAATGAAACCTGTTACTAGTGGAATATGCAAAGCCGCGCGAAAATCTAGGAGACCTATCTATAAGAATCACTCTGCTTGGGGCGTCAAAATCACTACTCAAAAGCTCTA
Organism: Candidatus Melainabacteria bacterium; assembly: GCA_005110385.1. GTDB lineage: Bacteria > Cyanobacteriota > Vampirovibrionia > LMEP-6097 > LMEP-6097 > LMEP-6097. Next base: position 29,266 of record DUDT01000011.1, read on the forward strand.
TCTTCCATGTCCTTAGGATATCAAATTTATTGTTTTTTTTCGAATGGAAGAAGGAAAGTCTTATAAGTAAAGGTTCTTGCAATAATTTGCGACTTGATTAAACAAAGGTCCTGCGACCGTATCACCCCAGCCACCATCAGTTTTAGGATCATCAATTACTACAAGACTGATATATTGAGGCTTTTCAGCAGGAAAGAAACCAATAAAGGATGCAACGGTTTTATAGCCAGAATATCTGCCATTTTCTAATTTCTGAGCGGTACCAGTCTTACCTGCAATATTCAATCCCGCCACTTTACCTGAATTAGCATGCTTATCTTTGATATTCGCTGCCACAGATTCAGCCAGCATTTTTTGAATGGCTTTAGCTATTTTGGGTTCCAGAATCTTGACTTTAGTTTTTAGATTTTGATTATTGGAATTAACTTTAAGAATAGTAGGTTTAATCCATTCACCATCATTGGCGATAGTGTTAATCGCGGTAAGCACTTGTATTGGTGTGACAGAGATAGCTCCCTGACCTATAGCAGTAGATGCTAGGTCTGAATTCATCCAAGTGGATTTATCCCTTAATATACCAGCACTTTCGCCAGGTAATTCTATATTAGTTTTATTACCAAAGCCAAACATAGTCAGATAATTAAAAAAAGTTTCACTACCCATTTTCAGTCCTAGATGGGCTGAGAAAGGATTACTGGATCTTTGAAAGAGTTGAGTTAGACTCAACTCTTCTGCTCTCGTTCTACTTGCAGAGTAGTCATGATTTTGGATACGCCATCTATCTACGGTAATATAACCTTTATCTACGAATTTATAATCCAGATCAATAGTCTTAGAATCCAATGCTGAAGCGACTGTTATGATTTTAAAAATAGAACCGGGTTGATAAACATCAACTAGACTCCAATTCTTCATATCCTCCAAGCTGTATTCTTGGTATAGATTAGGGTTAAATGATGGTGCAGTAGCCCAGGCTAGTATTTCACCAGTCCTGACTTTCATAACTATAATAGTACCTCTTCTCGCTTTCGCTTTTTCCAAGTGCTTAGATAATCTATCTTCAGCAAAACCTTGCAAACGAGAGTCCAAGCTTAGCTCTAATTTATTCTCAGTATGATTTTCTAGTACTTCTTGAAAATAAAGCTCCGCTCCCTGTCTCGGTTTTCCATAAGAATCTACGTAACCAAGTATGTGTGAAGCAAAGCTGTCTTCTGGATAGAATCGTGTTATAACTCTGCGCAAGTACAATGACGGCGAATTAATGCCTCTAATCATTTTAACTTGTTCTCTTGTTAGGTTATAAGCTAATGTTTGACTGTATTTGCTATAGAGTAGTTTTCGAGATGATTCAGTAAAATCAAAAATCGCTCCTAGTTTAAGAGCAAGTGCTTCTTTGTTTTCTTTTTTAGAAGCTGCTACTGGATTATACTCTAGAGTATATCTCTCTATATCCATTGCTAAGGTCTTACCAAATTTATCAGTAATCTCACCACGATTGATTTCAGATTTAATACTTTGGTGTAACTGCTTAACTCTTTTATGGTAATTTGGTCCCTGAATGATTTGTAGGTAGAATAATCTGCCGACTATTAAGAAGAAGCTGCTTACTACGAAGATCTGGATTAATCTATATCTAAATCTACTCATTTAGCACTCCTTGATATATGATAAGAGCCAAGCCATTTATAGTAATTAAAGAATAGGCTAAGTTCCCGCATTGCTTTGATGAAGTTTTGGTCTTCTCTGTGTGCATTACAGTCTACACAGAATAAATAACTGCCAAGCAGATTTTTTGAGGGACGTGATTCTATGCGAGATAGGTTTATATCATTATCAGCAAAGGCTTTTAAAATTTTGTGCAAGCTACCCGGTTCATCTACTATTTGAAAAATAATGGATGTTTTAGATGACTCATTTGGAATGAATTCCGCTGGTTTATCCTTTAATAACCAAAAACGTGTAGCGTTATTGTGTGAATCATTTATAGCTTTGCGAATAATTTTAAGATTATAGAGCTTTGCACAAAATTCTGGGGCTATGGCTGCTACCGTATTATCAGTGGTTTGAGAAGCTAATATCGCTGCTTGGCTATTACTTGCACAAGGCTCTGTATCTGCTGCTGGGCAGTGAACTCGCACGAAATCACCACACTGAGCGAAACTCATAGGATGTGAGAGTAACTTAGATATTTTACTAAGTTCTACATCATTTTTAGCTAGCAGGTTATGCTCTATATTTAAAATATATTCTTTCGTAACATAGGCACCATTGTGCTTTAATAAAGCATCTAGCGTTTCCCCTACTCCACCCGCTAAAGAATTTTCTACTGGAAGGACAGCGCTATCTAATTTACTTACAGAAATAGTCTCGACTAAATTAGTAATAGTCGGGAAGCTGATAAAATCTAGCTCTTCCGATGAAGCTGTCAGATGATTATGTAAGTTTATTGCCGCTAAATGGGAAAACGACCCTGCGGGACCTAGGTACCCTATTTTCATTACCAATCTATTATAAGCTAGGACTTGTTTAGTTGGCTAAAACTGCCCCAATTAATTTCACTTAAGGGACGTGTAGCGGAACTCCAATTTCTACGTTTTCGTCGCCCTCAGCCTTGAACTTGTTCGTTCGGCTACACACCCATAAGGCACACTTCTTATGATAAACAAGGTGTTAACTCTATAAAAAATAAAAGCGGCCACGATCGTGACCGCTTTATGTACTTCTCCCTTTCCCAAAAAAATTCATGTAACTGTAACTAATTCAAACTAGGTCAAGAAAAGAAGCATAACTGAATCTCAGTAAGGATTATATATTTAGTATCGACTGCAAGATCTCATCTGAGATACTTATGGTTCTTGCACTAGCTTGTAAGCCCCTTTGGTAAGCAATCATGTCAGAAAATTCTTCAGCTATATCAACGTTACCCATTTCTAAACTGCCAGAAATTATCTGCGTAGAATCTACTACTGGGGCAGATTTATCACTTGGACCACCAAGCATAGCCAATGAAGCGACTCCCGAGTTCGGTGATTCAGTATACAGTGAAGAACCTTTCGCTACCAGACCATCATAATTTCTAAAGTTAGCGATAAGAACTCTGCCGATTAGCATTCTTTCTGAACTATTACCGAATACTGATATAGACCCATCTCCACCAATGGATACATTGGCAACAGAATTTTCTATACTAGAGTCAACTGTATAAAAGAAAGGAGGAACCTTAATCGGATCAAACAGTCTCTGCATATCTACGGTTTTCAGGTAAGGTACGTCATCTTCACCAACAGTAATATCAGTAGAGACCCTCATATTACCTGCAGTTGGTATAGCTGGAGCACCACCTGGGAAAAGCAAACCACTACCTGATGGAACTACAGCACTGTCATAAGTGAATCCTTGAAAGGCTTCTTCAAATCTAGTAACACCAGGCTTTAGTCTTAGTCTTAACTGAACTATATTGCCAGTAGCTGCCTTTAACTCAAAAGTATTAGTACTAGTACTTAGAGGAACGGAAGGATCATATTCGAAGGAATAGATTGCTCCAGGAGGGACAGATAAAGTTTCATCATATACAATATCGATATTACCAAAAGCATTCATAGTAAACGATAGACTACCAACGCTTGCCATATTTACAGGAGCAGCGGGATTATTTAAAGACCCTCTTATACTTAACTCAGCTACTTTAGCTTGATCAAAAATTGGTGCACCAGGACCACTTGCAGTTAAACCAGTCGGGCCTGTAGGAGAAGTGTGTGCAGGTGCATCACCAATAGCTGCACCTGGATTGATATCTTGATCCGTCCACCAAGTTGCACTTGAATAGTTTTGTAGAGTTTTTACTTCACCAGTCTTATCATTGTAATAAGTAGCTCCCATAACTTTCATGCCATTAGTAGTAACGAGGTTTCCAGCTGCATCTAGCTTGAAATTACCATTACGAGTGTAAAGGCTATTTTTCAAGCCTTCACCAGAGGCGACACCTGCGCTTACTACCATAAAACCACTTCCATTAATAGCTAAGTTTAAAGGTTGACCTGTGTTTCTTATAGAACCTTGGTCAAAAACAGTCGCTACGGAAGCAAGGTCTACACCAGATCCTACCTCGATTGGATTGGCACCACCACTCCGAGTAGAAGGGTTACTACCTTGTTTTACGACAGTAGAAACTGACTCTTGAAAAGCAACCTTGGTTTTTTTAAAAGCTATCGTATTTACGTTGGATAGATTGTTTGCAACTACGGCTACAGCCTTTTGGCTTTCTGTAACGCCTTTTGAGCCTATGAAAAGTGAACTAATGGGCATTTACTTTATCTCCTTACCTATCTAACTAAACCTATTGTTGTACTAAGCATGTCATCATTCGTTGTTGTCGCTTTAGACACTGCTTGGTAGGCTCTCTGCAGAGCCATTAAATCTACTAATTCATTAGAAAGATCGACATTGCTTCTTTCTAATGCCCCACCTGAAATTCTTGTCGACGAAGTTGCTGTTCCAGCCTGTAATGCTGATGAAAAATTCGCCAATCCAGAAGATCCAGTTTCTATAAATAGGTTAGAACCTACATTAACTAGACCTTCTGGGTTGTTGAAACTAGCGAGTTGAATCTGATCCAGAAATACTGGATCTTGATTGTCATAACTCACTTGTATTTCCCCTGCTGGGCTTACTGAAAAACCCGACATATTTTCAGGGAACGTAATTCTCCCCCCGCCTGAGGACATTACATAATTGCCATTAGCGTCGACTAAATTTGACTGAGAATCTATATTAAAATTACCTGCTCTACTGTAGTATAAGTCCCCAAAAGCGTTCTGAAGTACAAAAAATCCTGAACCAGAAAGAGCCATATTGGCATTGTTCTCGGTAAACTCTAAGCCTCCTGGCGTGAAGTTAGTACCTGTAGATACTAAGTAAGAACCAGACTCTGAAGAGCCACCTACCGCATTACTGCGAACATTTTCGAAGTTTAAAAGTCTTTCTTTAAAACCGTGAGTGCTAACGTTAGAAATATTGTCAGAGACTACTGATAAACCGTCCTGTATATTACTTAATGATGAACCTGTGAATCTAAGTGTACTAAGTGACATAAAGCTACCTCTTAGATTTATATATTCGCTAAAACTTAGTTTTATGAACTGATCATTTAACTTATTTAGATTTATCTGTATGCCCCATTTAATGGGAAATTAAGACCTAGGCTTAATGCAAGAGACTTAGTAAAGATTGTTTAGTTATCTTAAATTTAGCTTCTGAATCCTGATTGTAGTTATAGTTTAAGAGGCTAGAAAACCATTGTCCATATAGAGGATTTGGCAGCATGATAAATTTATCACCATAATCTTTATAGTTTTTAATAACTAGTTCGCTTCTATGTTTAGAAGTAGGTTTTTTATCGAATAATTCGTTAAAGTCTATTAAGTTATCGCCGATGAGAAGGATTATGTCGAAACCTTGACGCACGACTTCTCTGCGAGTTTCTTTACTCTCTGCTTCATTCTTTAACAGTAAATGATCTCTAGTAATGGGTAAGCCTAGTGCTGCTATATTATCAAAAGTAGCATCAATCGTTTTTTCAGAGCGATTACTGATATAAAAGATTTCTATATTAAGGCTTTTAGCGTAATCTAAAAACTCTTTTGTGCCAGGTATGGCTTCTGCACCGCGATGTTCAACCCAGTTTGTCCAGCTCTCTTCAGAGTACTCTTCACCTTCTAGGTAGAGAGTGAGATAGTAAGGTAAATTACTTAAAACCGTTTCATCAAGATCTAATACTATAGCTGGTTTTTTAGCTCTTCGAGAGCTGAGTTTTTGATCTAATCTTAGTTTCGCAAGATTATATGCCTGATAGCAGAGGGCTTTATATTCAGCAGAATTAGCTACCCAAAGTAAGGCATAATCGATATGCGTAAAACCCTTTTCCCGTTTGACTTTAGTAATAGAGTCTACTGTGTTTTGTAAAATTTCTACATAAGGATCTATAACCTGAAATTTATTCTTTTTAGTAAATTCTAAAAATGGTTTTTGAAAATAGATATCACAGCTAGAGCAGCTTACTGCGATTAATATTAATACTGGAAGAAAAGTTTTGATTTTGAATTTCATAATTAATCTATTTAATTATATTTCTCATTTGCTATAATCTCCATATTTATTATTTCTTTAGAAACTTATAAATGCAGTTAATAATTTTTTTCGAGCTTCTTTGGGGAATTTCGGGATGCCAGAACCTCAGACGCTGCGACATGAGATGAGACCTCAAGATCTTAGCAGTATTTTACAAATATTCAAGCCTCTGGACCCCAGAGAACTTAGTGCTATAATGGCACTAGCAGATCTTACAAATCAAAATTTTACTTTAGCTTCTCAGGAGCAAGAAACTTTATTTACTTATTTAGATGGTGTTGTAAAACATATTCCCTCAGAGCAGCGGACTGCTCTTTTAATTCCTTTTAATCATGAAAAGGCGATGAGTGTTTTAGTAGAACCTGAAAGAAACCCTGTTATTGCTTTTTTTAATAACTCTTTTGATCCCCTTATAACTCGGTATGATCCTAGTGGTAAGCCAAGCTTAGTTGTAAAGCCATTGACTAAAAGCGAAAGGATAATGGAGATTGATCCCACCACAGATTTTTATAAATATTTAGCAGATTTGATTATTAAACTTGAAGAAGGATCTTCATCCTCTAATATAGTTAATGACCCAATATTTCAAGAAATGAAGACTTACATTGAAGCTCTTGCCGAGTCTTCACGGTTAAAGCATCGCACAGATGAATATTTACCGATAAGAATGCAGCATCCATCAGATAGAGAAGCGGAGATTAAATTTTCTTTTCATCCAAATGGATTTCTTAAGAATATGTCGTTTAAACCACCAATAATTCGTGAACTGGAGGCGGCACCCCGCGACTCTCAGAGTCGCAGTAAAAAGATGTGAACTGGTTCCAGTTCGGATCGGGGTGGGATTAAATATTAAGCAGTAGATAAAATGGAGGCGGCACCCCGCGACTCTCAGAGTCGCAGTAAAAAGATGTGAACTGGTTCCAGTTCGGATCGGGGTGGGATTAAATATTAAGCAGTAGATAAAATGGAGGCGGCACCCAGATTCGAACTGGGGGTAAAGGTGTTGCAGACCTCTGCCTTACCACTTGGCTATGCCGCCACGAAACGATTTTTAATTTTATCGTATTTTAGGTCTTAGCTGCCCCATAAAAGCTAAAATTTAAAGAAACGATAAGATAAAAACTTTTATCGTAACTTATGTAATTAGCTAGCATGGAAAATCCTAATCCTTATAACCTTCCACCAAATCTATTGAAACGATTTGAGCAATTTAAGAAGATTGATGATAAAACAAAGATGTTTGAAAGGGTAATAGCCCTCGGGAAGAGGCTGCCTGCATTTGATGTAAGCTTGAAGACAGAGGAGAATCAAGTTAAAGGCTGTGTTTCTTTAACCTATATTGCAGCTAAACTTGAAGATGCTAAAGTTTATTACACGGGTGAATCTAACTCACATTTAGTACAAGGCTTATTAGCCTTATTAATAGAGGGCTTTAGTGGTTTGAGCCCGAGTGAAATATTAGCTATAAATATTAAATTTATTGAGGACATGGGGCTTAGCCAGACGCTCACAGCTTCTCGTGCTAATGGCTTCGTGAATACTTATAATATGATGCAGAATTATGCAAGGGAGATGCTTTTAGAGCTTAGTCCAGATGAAGCTTTAGAGAGTTAGAGTTATTAAAATGTCGAAACCTCTTTCTATTTTTGCGATATGCGGTGAATTTAGTGGTGAAAGCCACTTAGCTAGAGTGGTTTCTAAGCTTAAAGAGTTTTCTGCTGATATTCAAATAACAGGTATGGGTTCATCGCTTACTGAAAAAGCGGGCATGGAGAATTTTATTGATTACAAAGATTATTCATTTGCTGGAGTGGTGGATGTAATTCTAAATTTAACTAAAATATTTAAATTAAAGAAAATTATTCTGGAGAAAATCATCGCTTTAAAGCCAGATATAGTCCTAATGGTAGATTATGCAGGCTTTAATATGCAGATAGCCAAAGGGATTCGTGCTGCTCAGCTTGAAGATTCTTCTTTGCAAAATATAAAGTTAGTACAGTACATTGCACCACAGCTATGGGCTTCAAGACCGCATCGTATTAAAAATATAAAGAAGAACATAGATCTTGTTCTTTATACTCTACCCTTTGAAAAAGAAATCTACGAATCAGTTCAGCAGCCCGCGACTTATGTCGGCAACCCTGTTTTAGAATCTTTAATTGAAGAATCAGCGACAGAATGCAAGGCTGAAATTATAGATTACTTAAATTTACATGAGGATCATAAGGCGAGCGAAAACGCAGAAATTGAAGTTCCGCTACACGCCCCTCAGATTATTGGAATATTTCCGGGTAGTAGGGGCTTTGAAGTGAGTTATACTTTACCTCTTTTTATAGAAACAGCTAAGATACTACGTTTCAGTTATCCTCATTTAAAGTTTATTATTGCTCGCGCTCCTACCATCAGCGCAGAAAAATTAATTCGATACGGCTTAAAAAAAGATGTGGGGCAGTTTATTAAAGTTATAGACTCAGAGAGTATTCTAAATGCGAATCAAAAACTGCTTAAAGCTGCTGATTATTTATGGCTTTGCTCTGGCACTGTTACTCTTGAAGCTGCTTTATATGAAAAGCCATATTTCCTTACTTATAAAGCAAATCCTATTAATTTTACGCTTTATAAAATTCTCCGTATCATTGATATGGCTGGATTGGCTAATATTATTGCGGGTAAATTTATCATTAAAGAGTTTCTACAAAAAGATGCTAGGACAGAAAATTTTCTTGAGGAAACTTTAATGACTCTAGAAAATGATAAATATAGAGATGATTTAATTAAGGAGTTTAAAATAGTAAAAGAGAAACTCGGTGACTATAAGAGTTCTGAACTAGTTGCTAGAAAGTTAATTTCTCTCGCTTTAGCATAATTGCTTTGGGACGATTTAAATTACTCAACATTTTTTTATTTACGTTATCTAAATATACTTCCTCGCCTTGAATTCGTTTATTATCGACACGGATATCACAGTCTCCAGTAAATACCACTTCGCTAGCGTTATCATTTTCTAACCAGAGCCTTGCAAATTTCGCTCGGCCAGCAAGTTTCCTTGCTGGTGAAGTAAAGTTTATTAATTTCTTTGAAGAATTAGTACTAGCTAAAACTACATATTTATTAGGCTCAAGCTCTTCTAAATTCAGGAAATCTCCTTTGAGTCTAAATTCTTTAGTTGGTTCTAGATATATGAAAGAGGCATCACCGATTGCTCTATAGAGCTTCTGCTGAGGAAATATAAGTAATTTATCTGATTTAATTTCCGAAGTTTCTTTTTTAGCTATAACTGAACCAATAAATAAAACCTTATCTAGCTGTGAGCTAGCTCTAGGGCTGGCTTTCGCCTCAGGATTGAACTGCCCCTCCATCTCATCTGCAGTAACGGTAAGATCTTTATGTAATGCTGTCATCTGCTTCCCATCAGACTTAGCGGTAAAAAAGCCCTTTTTATAATCCATAGTCTGCAAATCAGCGTCAATATTATAGTTATTTTGATTTTGTTTGATTTCAGTTAAGCCTGAATAAATTTTTATAAGCCCTGTCGCTAAGTCCACTTCCATGTGTTTAGCAACAATGTTTAATTTATCAGAACTAACTTTAACTTCATGCAAGAACTCAGCTTTTTTTTTATCATAGACTTTTACTTCTGGAGCTGATATTAATAAATCCTCGACAAGCATCTGCACAGCTCCCTCAAGCTTAGTAAAACCATCTTTATAAGTGAGCTTTTCTGCTGAAATAATTTTAATATCTTGAAAACCTTTCTCTAAGCTTTTAGCAGCTAATACAGGAAAAGGTTTAAATAATAATGTGAGGAAGAAGGCTAAACATAAGCATAAAGATATTTTTTTAATAAAAAGCTTTTTTAAAATAATGTTGGATAAAAAGCTTAGCTGATTACGAATGAACATTACCCTTAATCGTAACCTCTTCTGTGTCAAAATTGTAGTCAATTTCATCAGCAAAAATCTTGTCGCCATTTCTCACAATATATGGCTTGCCAGTCAGAGTGGCTATCTGGATATTATTTACTTTTCTTACAAGTAAGTTGTGTGCAAAGCATGAAACCTTATTAGTTATTATGTTTATGTCACCATTAGCTTTTAAATTTCCCTTTGGGTCTAAATGGATCTGCTGAGCTCGCAGGGTTATATTTTTATTTCTAATATTTAATTTAGAATGTCCGACTGCATCTACAGTTTGACTGTTTTCTGCTAAATTAACAGCAATTTTATCTGCTTCTAATAAATATTCTGCCTTAGCTAAACTAGCAGAACCCTCACTAACTAAGGTTTTAAAATCTTTATTAATTATGCCAGCTGAGCCCTTTATCATCAAACCCTTTTCTAGAGATTCTAAACTCCAATTATTGCTAGTTGTGAAAACTTGAGATTTTTCTGAAAATTCCAGATTGCCTGATTCTAAATAGTATTGATTGTTATTAAAATGTAACTGAACATTTTTAAAAAGTTTAAAAGCCTGCGTTTGTTTATCTAAACTAGCTTTATCAGAACTCAGTAGAAATTTCACTTGCCCCGAATCTTTGTCATAGTATTCGATTACAGGTTCTATAATTTCAGCATTATTATACTTAGGATCTAATTTAGCTGATTTAGCGTCTAATTTCCATAATTTCTGTTTAGATTTCTGGTCTAGCTGTTCTAACTTATAGTTTTTAATTTCTAGATCTATCTTTTCAAAATCTTTTGGTAATGTCGAGCTATTTACCGTTAGCAATGCAGATACTGCACTGTAACCAAAAAATAAAATAAATAATATAAAAGGAACAAGCATGGCGATTTTTGAGCCATGCTTGCTTTGAAATGTGCTGATTATTTCTTTAGTTGTTAGCGGTATTTTCTCTTGAGTCATTAATGAAATCTTGTGATTTTTTCCCAAGTTCATCCAACTGTCTTCCAATTGAGCTGATCTGATCTTGAATCTTAATCGCTGAGAGGCTGAACTTTTCATCCGCAAAATTCTTTATTTCTTGAATTTTGATAGAAGCCTTCTCCTTAAAGTCCTCCAGCTTATCTTTCATGTTCGCAAGAATATGATTAGAATTTTCTAACCAATCCTTTCTTAGATCAGAACCAGATCTATCCGTAAGCATTAAGCCCGCAAAGTAACCAGCAGCAGCTCCTAAAAGCAAACCACCTAAGAATTTAATCCATCCACTATCTTTAATTTCTTTTGCCATAGTCAATATTATACAAGTATTAGATTTAATAATACCTAGGTATTTTAGTTTAGAAGCTGATTACAGCAAATAGCTTAAAAAAAATTCACCTCTTAGTAAAAAAGCTTTTCGCTCCAGCTGTGATTCCAGCCAATATAGATTTAAATCCTTGACTAATATTTTGACCTAACTGCTCGGCTTTACTAGATGCAGAAGTTACTTTATTTACGACGTTCTGTAAAGAATCTTTACTAATAACTAAAATGGTGTTTAAGCTATCAAAGACTCTTGCGAGTTGGATTAGAACTGGTATGAAGAAGGCCAAAAATACTATAAAACAGACGCTTAGCAAAGATAGAGAGACAATTAGGACGAAATCAAGTGTTTCCATTATTCATTAACCTCATTCTTCTCTCTTACCGCCTGCATAGCTTTTTCTGCGACTTTACTAGATTCGACGACTCGATATTTTAAATCTTCGACTAAGCCTACTGTCATTTTGCTGAAAGAAATTATCACATTAATACTGTCATCTATCAGATCCTGAACAGGTTTTGGGAGCTGGGACATTTTATTAAAAAAAGTTTTACCTTGCAGGGGTAGAACAAAGATCGCAGCTATAAAACCCGTTAAAATGCCTAAAAGGAAAAAGACAAGCCTAAACATAGTAGAATATATTAGCAGATAAGAAGAATGAGGTTTTTAAAGTGAGTAAAAGTAAAAATTGGGGTTTTGAGACAAGAGCGATTTTAAAAGGGCAGAGTCCAGATCCTAGTACTGGAGCCACTATAATCCCTATATATCAGACTTCTACTTTTACTCTTGATGGTATTGGCAAGAATAAGGGCTATTGTTATTCGCGTACTGGGAATCCTACTCGCTCAGCTGCGGCTGAGTGCTTAGCTTCCCTCGAAGACGCTAAGTTTGGTTTTATTTATCCATCTGGTATCGCTGCTATTAATTCCGCTCTTCAGCTTTTTAAACCAGGTGACCATATAGTTACTTGTCAGGATCTATACGGTGGTGCTCATCGCTTATTTACACAGATCCTTACACCACTTGGCATGGAATTTACTTTTGCTGACGCTCGCTATACAGATGAAATTATTAAAGCTATTAAACCTAATACGAAATTAGTCTGGTTAGAGACTCCCAGCAATCCCATGATGCATCTTTGCGATATAGAAGCTGTAGTAGCTCGTGTTAAAGAAATTAATACTAAAGAAAACAGAAAAATATTTATTGCTTGTGATAATACCTTCGCTTCTCCATACATTCAAAGGCCTTTAAACCTAGGTGTGGATTTGGTTATGCATAGCTGTACTAAGTATCTAGGTGGTCATTCTGATCTACTCTTAGGTGCATTAGTTACTCGAGATGAACAGATCGCTGAGAGACTAGCTTATTTACAGAATGCAACAGGTTCTATCGCTGGGCCTTTTGATTGCTGGCTATTAATGAGAGGCATGAAAACCTTAGCAGTGAGAATGAAACAGCATCATGCTAACTCTTTAGAGATAGCTAAATGGCTAGAGAAGAATCCTAGAGTACTTAAGGTAAACTGTCCGGCTCTAGAATCTAATCCACAGAACGCTCTTTATAAAAAACAGATGGATTTATACAATGGTATGCTGTCTTTTGAGCTAGATAGTGATTTCGATTCAGTAAAAGCCATGGTAGAAAAATTTGAAATATTTCAGTTAGCAGAGTCTTTAGGTGGTGTTGAAAGTTTGATCTGTCATCCACCAAGCATGACTCATGCAGCAGTTCCAGTAGAAAGAAGGCTGGAATTAGGTATTAAAGATACTTTAATTAGGCTTTCTATCGGAATAGAAGATGTGAAGGATCTTTTAGCAGATCTTGAACAAGCCTTCGCTTCTCTACCGAGTAGAGCGGAGCTGTTATCAAACCTACAAGCTCAAGGCTAATGACCGCAGTGTTATGTTAAAAACTAAAATCACGGATTACTCTATTAGCAAAGAAGAATATAAATCTCGCTGCAAAAAGGTCTTAGACTTTATTTCTCAGGTAACTGAAGGTAAAGCTGAATCAGCTAAAGATTTAAGGAAATTAGTTTTAAGATCTGGTTCAGAACAGGTTTTCAGCAATGATGTACACTATCCTTTTAGAGTTAATAGTGATTTCTATTATTTAACGGGTTTTACGGAATCTGAGGCTGTACTTATTTTAGATCCTAAGGCTGATAATCCACTCACACTGTATATTAAACAGGCAGATGAAAACATGATTATTTGGGAGGGGGAAAGAGAGACTGTAAGTTCTGCTACAGATAAGTATTCAGTGGATGTCGTTTATGACATTAAAGATTTAAAAGATGAGGATCTAATTCTTGATGAGGCTTTCCAAGAGAAGGTTTTAAAATTTATTCATTCGCTAAGGGCGATTAAATCTTCAGCCGAACTTAATATTATGCGTCGCGCAAATGAGATAGCCATACAAGCTCATTCTATGATTCCAGATTTACTCTGCTCTGGCGTCTATGAATACGAGATAGAAGCACAGCTCAATAACGTATTTCGCTCTCAGGGAGCTAATGGCTGGTCTTATCCCGCGATAGTCGCTTCTGGGAAAAATTCTTGTATACTGCATTACATTAAAAATAATCAGAAAATGATGGCTGGAGATTTAGTCTTAATCGATGCTGGAGCTGAATTTAATTATTATGCAAGTGACATCACTAGGGTTTTTCCTGTGGAAGGCAGTTTTAATGATGAACAGAGAGATATTTATGATTTAGTTTTAAAATGCCAAGAGGAAGTCATTCGCATCATAAAAGCAGGTATACCGATGAATCTACTTCAGGAAAAAGCTTTTAGTGTTCTAGGTGAAGGTTTACAAGATCTTAAATACATTAAGGATAAAAATAATCTTGATGAGGTTAAGAAGTATTTTATGCACGGCATCGGTCACTCATTAGGGATAGATGTTCATGATCCAGGAGTGGATCGTAAAACAGATATATTAATTGAAGGCATGGTAATAACCATTGAGCCGGGTCTCTATGTCCGAGAGAGGGCTATAGGCGTAAGAATAGAAGATAATATAGTAGTGACTCGCTCGGGTTATGAAAATTTAACCGCGGGTTTGAATAAATAAGAGACCTTCCTTAATTAAGAAAAGAATATTTAAAACTCAAGGCAGTAAACTAATGGCGTTAGCGTGATTCTCGCTTACTTGTGTTAACATAGACATCGCTGACTTTTCTATAAATTCTTTTTTTATGCCATTAAGGAAAAGATTTAATTTCGCATCACTCAAATTTGATTTAGTAGAAAGATTCCGAATAACAGTTTCTAGCTGCTTATAATAAGCAAGGATAGCAGCTTGCAATTCTAAAGCGTGTTTCTCCATGCGGTGAATATTTTGATTAAGCTTTGAAAAATCATCAGGATTTTTACTTTTAGCCAGTTCTCTTAGTGGTACGCTCAAGCCACTTACAAGATTGCCCTCAGAGCTTATATCTTCGATATTAAAATCTATGCTAGATTCTAGCTGCCCGCCATTTTCAAGATTACGAAAATCGATAATAAAATTAGAGCTGTTTTTTTGCCAGAGTTTAATATCTTTTAAAAAGCTGCCATCTACTAATTTTTGGGAATTAAACTCAGATTGGTTTTTAATATTTTCGATCTCATTAATTAAACTGTTAGTGTCAGAGTGAGGTTTAGCTAAGGCTGATACTATATCTTGAACAGAATTTAAATTAAAAAGTACTGTACTAATGATATTAATACCATCATCTAAGCCCATTAAAATTTCAAAAAAATATTTCTTAGCTAAATGATCTTCACTAATAGATAAGCTCGCCGAATCGTCATCAAGACGATTAATTTTAATGTTTTCGGTAATTTTATTTACCGTTTTTTTAGAACTCAATTCTGAAACAGCAGCGGTAGAACTGTTTGAGAATCTGCTTCTGTAGTCGGTGTTTATCTGCATTAACGCTGGTAAAGAAAAATCTTTCTCCACATAGCTTCTAATCGGTTAAAAAAAATAAAACTTTAGAAATAAAATAAAATTCAGCTGAAAAAATTAGCTGAAAATCTATTTTTAAATAGGGTCTAGACTAAAAACCCTTAATTAAAGATACGGATGTAAACTAATGGTGTAGTTAAACTATCGTTAATAACCTCTAACTCAATAAGATTAATTTTAGTACCATCGTATGCCCCTGTAAGAGTCTGAAAATAACTAGGTAGAATTATATTAAAATTACCACTCAGCTCTAGTAGAATCCTGTTACCTTGCTTTAAATTACTTGCAGTGAAACTAGTGTTCGCTGTCATTACTTTAGTTAAGAAACTCTGATTAATAGTGAAGTCTAGATTAACGCCACCAAGAATCTGTTTATCAGTAGTGAATTGAGTTTTAGAGTCTAATAGATCCTTTAGGACTTTACCTTGATTTGCACTTAAGGGTTTATCAACATTAGTGCTGATAAGATTATTCGCTATGTCAAATTTTACAAGCTTGCCACCAAGAACGGTAGTTAAGTTATTAATATTTACGATGTCGCGGTTTGGCAGCCTATTTTTATTAATTACTCCACTTGTAACTTTAGTAGCAGAGAGGTCTGCTGCTATTTTAGTGTCGTCTAAAGTGTTATTAGCTATATCAATGCCTTGGATAGTACCATTAATAATATTACTAGTAGTTACAGAGTTGTTAGGTAGAAGGTCATCAGTGGTAGCTAAGGTTCCACTGATAGGTAAAATGTACTCAGAATTATTCTGGCTAGTAAGAGTTATATTATGAGAGCCTTGCATTACTAGATTTTTATTAGATAGTTCATTTTTAAGGAAAATCGCACCGATATCGGCTGGTAACCTTTCTTGACTTAGCGTACCTGCATTTATATTAGAGACATTAGTAAAAAAGACTGGGGATTTATTATCTAGTAAATTAGCATCAAGACTACCGACTAAATTTGCTGTTGGAGCAGTACTCGGAGCATTAGGGTTCGTCGGATCTAATAAAATAAAACGTCTAACACCACCACTAGTAAAATAAAGACCTGTACCTGTAAATTCAAAAGCGCCATTCATAAGAGTTGGAGCTAGGTTCGCATCTCTTAAAGCGATTTGAGGAATATTACTCGCGCCGATATCTAACTGAGATAGTGAACCAGAGCTGGTTTTAATACCTACTTCACCAGATTTTTTCGCTCTTAATATAGGTGTCGCATCATTGACCTGAATAGTAAACTCATCCGTAGCAGCTTTATATGTTAAATCAGCATGATCTGGATTTAAACCTATTCTTAGAGTATTAGTCGTTAAGAGTGGACTGCTTAAAGTTTCTGGCACTGTCATTACTGTAATATCATTATCTATAACAAACTTAGGGGCTGGTCTTTTAATCTTTTCTCTGTCTTTACCTGGTTGAACCGGGATTTGGATTTTAAAAGCACCATCAGATTCATTGACTACATATGTTTGATTTGCTTTTCTGCGCCTGTCTGATTCGAAAACTAGTTTTTTAAAAAATAGAGCTTCTACATTACAGTCATCAAGACCACTATCATTACATCTATAACCAGGTATTATTTCGGTCGCAGTCGTAGAGCTGGTGTCGCTCAGTAAACTAGTACCACTTACGAAACTAGAAGATGTAAGGGTGCTATTAGCAGTGAACTGACCAGAACTATTAAGATTCGCTCTGTAAAGCGCAGCTAAACCACCGCTAGAATCATGGACCGCTATATAAAGCTGCCTATTACCATTCTTAGGAATAAGACGCAGAATTACTTTCTGATCTCTAATATTAGCTTTATAAACGGGAAAATCAATTTTAGTATCAGCGATAATTCGGTTTTGATTGGAAACTATCTCGTATGCAAGGATTCTATAAGTCGGGGAGTTATTAACCTTTAAAGGTCTAGTATCTAAAGTACATAGTATATGAGGAGCTTCTTCTGGCAAGCTCTGATTAATATCTTCAACACTGATTTTAAGGTTAATGCCACAGTTACCCGCGAGACACTCTAGATCAGTCTTGGGATTAGCTGCTGAAATAGGCTTCAGCGATAAGCTTAAAAGTAGAATAATTAAAACTATTAATACCGCATCTGTGCGTTTGAGATATTCATTTACATTATGGTAATTTTTCATTTTTTCTCTCCCCTAGAATAAATTAAAATAGCTATTAATATTAGCTTCTATACTCTGTCTTGATACATCGGTGAGTACTCGATTATATATTCTAATTTCTTGGACTGTCATACTAGCATAGCCATTATTTATACTAGAGTTTCTACCGATGACCAAAGGCTGATTATCGGCGACTCCTGAAGATGGAAGATCAGCTGTATTTTTTAGAGTTGAGTCTATAAAGATTCTTGATTCTTGATCAGCTTCATTATAAATATAACTGAATAAATATGAATTATTTAGAAGTAAGCTAGATGAAACTACTGTCTGTGAGCTAAATCCATTAGCGGCAGCGATATCACTATCGTCTTCAAAGAAAAGACCTTTAATTTTACCATCAGCAAAAGAGCCTTGATTAAAGATGTAGTTATTGTTTTCATCTTGAATTAAAGAAGTAGTCGCAGCTACGGTTAAGGATGAAAATGATGGAGTGATCTGCAGATTAGAGTTTTGTAAGAAATCATCGACGAAAGCTATAGCTGGCAAACCATTATCACTAAGTAAGATAGAACCACCTGAAACTATCTGAGGCTGAAGAAAACTATTGCTTTGTTCTACGTCATAAGCATTTAAAGATTGGTCATACCATTTAGTTACGAAGGCATTATTAGATCCTGTAAATAATTGAAGCGAGGCTGTATCAAGATTTCCAGCATTGGTAAAATATATATCTTGTTCGGCGTTATCGTTACTGCGTCTAACTCGCATGCAAGGACCATTATAAGCGGGGTTAACTTTCCTTACTGAGAGAAGCAAATTTACTAGAGGGAGATTAAAGATCTTCATATTCACTCTTTGATTTGGGAATGTTGAATTCAGAACCTCTAAGTAAACTACATTGACGGTATCTTGGTTATAAGAGCCTTCTATAAGATTAAAGTAAGAAGGAAAGGCAGGAGTGTCTCCCTGAAGTATTAAATAGGCCTTATGACCTTGAACTAAATTAATTGCGGTGAAATTAGTTGCAGGACCTACTGTCTTTTTAAATACACTGTGGTACTTAGTGAAATCGATAACATTCGTGGCTAAATTTTGGTTAATAGTGTTAAAGCCTTGTGGTAAAGCATCGATCTGGTTTTTTAAAATTCTTCCTTGGTTAGCACTTAAGGCTTTATCTGTAGAGAAAGAAAGAAGATCGTTTACGACATCTGTTGATTCGATTTTATCTGCGAGTGAAACGCTTAGATTGTTAACGTTACTAATCTCTTGATTCGGTAATCTCGCAGGGCTGATTAAGCCAGTGTTTATATCAGAAGCGTCTAAACTGAGAATCTTAGAGTTGTTGACCGCTTGATTAGAAAAATCTTCAGCTAATAGATTTTCATCTAGTATCTGTGTAGTGCTCACGGTATTAGGGCCTAGTACTACAGCTAAATCTGCAAGTGTTGCAAGAGTGCCTGTCGGAGCAAGAGGTAAGTTAAGCAAAGCGTCTGCCTGAGAGGTTAGTGTTACATTATGCCCGCCTCTCATGGTTAAAGAGTTATTAATATTTTCATTAAATAATCTCTCTATTTGAAGATTAGGAGGCAAGAGTGAAGCATTAATTATGCCAGTATCAAAATTACTTGCATTTTGGAAAAACAAGGGATCTTTAGATTGGAGGGTCGCTGCATTACCTGCTAAGAGTGCTTTGACGTTCGCAACATTTGCTGCCTGTGCCAACTGTGCTGCTGTACTTTGCATAATAAGCTCTCTTTGGCCATTCGCTGTAAAGTAGAGATTATTATTGTCAAATTCAAAAGAACCATTACGAATAGGTGTGATTAGTGGGGAACTACTAAAGCGCATACTTGGCGTGGTACCGATTTCATCAGTGTCTAAATCCAAGGTCGCTTTAGGTTCTTTACCATTAAAGCTTACGGTGTTAGATCTAAGAACTAACGGTAATGCGGAGTTCGACACTGTTAACTCAAGTTCCTTATTAACTTCATCTATCGCAAAATTAGTCAAGGAGCTAGATCCAAGGTTAAGTTCATCTACTTGACTTAAAGTAACAGGTTGATTATTAACTAAACTAGGATCTTGAACTACATTCGGGTTATCTGCACCAATAAAAGTATCTCTTAAACTCGATGAAAGCCTTTCTTGGCGTGATTTCCTTGAAGCCACGACTGGTATTCTTAATTTAATCGTGCCATCAGCTTCTTTTAAAATAGATGTTTTATTAGGATTTTGAACAGTACTAGACTCTACTGAAAATTTATGGAAGAAAAGTTCCTGTAAATTACAGTCATTAAATTTATTATCAGGGCATGATGTTGAGTTTAAAACACTATTCGGGAAGCTAACTCCTAGCTGAGGCGACACAAGACTACTGAGGCTCTGACCATAAATAGCAGCAGAGCTAGCCTGCTTATTAGGAGATAGTGTGCCATAACCATTCAAGGTAACCCTGTAGGTAGAGGATAGACTGCCATTAGTCTTATAGACATCCATCCAGAAAATTTTAGTTCCTAAAAACTGAGGTGTATCAAGAATTAAAACTACATTTTTTCTTTTAGCTGCTTTCGGTGAAATAGCTATGCTATGTGTAGATATTACTTCTGAACCACTAGAATTTTTGTTATAAACTAATATTTTAAAATGCTCTGACTGAGAACCTTGCACTAGTAAAGGTTCCGTGTTGAGTTGAATTCTATAACCAGGATATGAGTCTGGGAATACTTTGCTTAGATCATTGTCATTGACTTGCAAAGCAAGAGAGCATTCTCCACTAACGCACTCAGCTGCTATGTAGGCTGCTAAAGTTTTTGGCGTATTTGTAATTAAAAATAATACTAGGATTAATACGAAAGATATCTTATTTAGAACTCTCACTTTTTGACCCGCCCCTTATTGATTTGTTTTGCTGTAGTTTCTTAACATTAAACATTTTTTAACAGAATACATATTAGCACATTCGAGAATATTATCTCGAATCTTTCTACCTCCATACAACTCGCGATATTATCTTGAATTTATGTATTAACTAATTTATTTCCAGAGAAACCCTGTAACCCGCATATTTTCTTATATTAATAACCCCAGTATCAAAAATTAGGTACTGTCCCTTTATGCCGAGTAAAGTTCCTTCTAATTTAGGATTTTTATCTAGATTAAAGCTATTAACTTTTTTAGGAAACTCTATTACAGGATATTTAATCTCTAATTCACTAGTATCTAAATCTATAAATTCTGCATCACCGAGTTCTAAATTGTTTTTAAGTAAATCACTAATATTATCTAATAGCTTTGGTTTCAGTTCCGCTAGGCTAGTTTCTTCATATTCGTTTTTCAACATTTTTCGCCAGTCGGTCTTATCTTTCATAGACTTAGCTAACTCAACTTCTATTAAGCCTGCGAATTTCCGTCTTTTTACTAAGAGTAGTCTTTGTGCTTTAACTGCACCTTGGTCTATCCATCTATGAATTTCGTTATTACCACGAGTTATTCCAATTTTCACTGAACTAGTCAGTGAAATATAAATGCTGTGCGGAATATTACAGTAATTCATCGCAAAATTATTATCCCTGCATGTACCTTCGTCAAAATGACAGAGCTCGGGCTTAACTATGCACATGTCGCATTCGGCGAGCTTTTGGAAGCAAGGATAACAGTAGCCCTGATTAAAAGATTTTTTTATAGAACGATTACAGGAGACACAGTTAATCTCACCAGTAAAATTTAAACTAAGTTTTTTCCCTAAAAACTCATTTAATGCAAGTGAAGAGCCTGCTAATTCAGTATCAATATTCAGTGGCATGGCATATTCTGCGATTCCAGCCTCGCCTAATTTAGTCTTCATTTTTCTTAAGAAAGTTAAAATCTGCACAAATGACTATTATAAAGCGTATCTAATTTATAATAGTAATAGTTACTCGTATGAATAGAGTTTATAAATTTTTATTAGTTTCTTTTTTAAGTGCATTTTTCTTAGCATCTTGCTCTTCATCAGACAGTTCTAAAGCAGATAAGCATTTTAATCATGAGACAGTGCAGGAGATTACGACGGTAAAAGGTAAGCACTATGTCGCTATCGCAGCCCCACTTACTGGTCCTTACTCTGATTTAGGTAAAACTCTTTTAGAAGGCGCGCAGTTAGCGATTGAAGAATATAATGCTAATCCTAAAAATAAAGCAAACCCTGTAGGTTTTATTCTTATCGATGATGGTGGCATAGTGATAGAAGCTTTAGAAAGAGCTAAGATCGCTATCGCTGAAGGTGTTCTAGGAGTTATCGGTCACGTAAATTCAGGTATTTCCATAGAGGCTTCTAAAAAATATATGCAGGCGAAAATCCCTCAAATATCTCCAGCCTCTACTCATCCTAAGTATACTGAGAGGCCTGAGTTCCGTGGTTATGTATTTAGAACTATAGGTACAGATAGGCAGATAGGAGAAGCAGCAGCTGACTTAGTTTTAGGTAATGGGAAGTATAAAAAGATAGCGGTGCTGTTTAACGATAGACCTTATGGTGTCTCAGTTTCATCAGAGTTTATCAGAAGATTAGCTCATCATAAAGAAAAAGAAATAGTATTTTATGAGACTATCCCAGTTAGAACTCATGATCATAGTATTACAGCGAAAAAGGTTGCTAAAACTGGTGCAGATCTGGTTTTCTTCGTCGGTGAATATAACGATGCTGGTTATTTAGTTAAAAATTTAAAAAAAGAATTACCGAATGCACAGTTTTTATCAGCAGAAGGAGCTCATAATCAGTCATTTATTGATATAGCGGGTTCTGCTTCTGAAGGAGCGATGATTTTAGGTGCACCTCTACCAAGTAAAGCTGTAGTAGAGAAATATAAAAAGCGTTTTAAGAAAAATATTTCTGGTTATGTAGCGACTAGTTATAATGCGACTAAAATACTGCTGGAAGCTATGCAAGCTAATAATTTTGAGGATACCGAAGCGATAGCAAGGTCTGTAGCGAGCAATCCAGTATTTGATTTAAATGGTGATTTATTAGACCCTTCTTTCACTCTGTATAAAGTTTCTAAAGGTGTTTTTACGGTCGTTAAATAAGGCGCCTGCTAGAAGCCGCATAAGAACAGAGGCTTAATCGCTATTAAGAAAATTTACCACTTCCTGTTCAGCATAGGAAATACCCCTTAGGTTTAATTCAATAAATCCACAATGACCACCGTGAGAACTGCATTCTAAAAAAATAAACTTATTATGTTCTGCTTCTGAAAAGGGGTAACAGTCTTTAGCAAGGAAGCTGTCATCTAGTGAGCTTAAAATGTAAGTAGGGATTTGGATTTTATTTAAATAGGGTTTAGAACTAGCCTTTATCCAATAATCCTCAGCAGAGCTGAAATCATTTAAAGGTGCTGTGTATCTAGAATCAAAGTCATAGAAATTTTTAAGTTTAGAAAAATCTTTTAAATTAATTTCACGGGTTAATAATTCTTCTTTATCTTGAATTTTAGCTTTTAAGCATCCAAGAAATTTACTCATGTACAGTGCATTTTCTTTTCTAGCCATAGCTCTAGAACTAGAAGCTAAATCTAGTGGTACAGAAATCGCAAAAGCTTTTTTAATTTGAGAGGGAAGATCGAAACCCTCTTCACCAAGATATTTTAAGATGATATTTCCGCCGACACTATTACCGACTAAATAAATATCACGGTAATGAGAGTATTTCTTTTTAGCACAAATATAGTCTATGACAGATTTAAGATCCTCACTTTTCCCGCTGTGATAGCTTTTTAGTAATTTATTGGGTTCGCCACTACAGCCACGATAATTTACTAATACTATATCGAAGCCTTCTTTATATAAGGTTTTGGCTAGGCACTGTTCAAAGGCCCCTTGGGAGGAGGCTTCTAGTCCATGGCAGATAATCACTAATCGGGACTGCTCGCAATCTTCAATTTCGGCGTTTTCGTCGTCCTCATGATCCTCATGTAAGCTTGATGAATCAAGCTTGTATTTCTGCTTGCTCGGATATGAGCCACTTACATGGCTCGCATCCTCGGCATCGCTAGAAATTACCCGTACACTGCGGTCATTCCTCCTCCTCAGCCTTGAACTTGTTCGTTTGCGGGCAGTCCCTGACTGCTTGCTATCTTCAATTTCGGCGTTTTCGTCGTCCTCATGATCCTCTGTAATCCAATCTAGGTCAAGAAAATCTTCATCTGGGGTGAAGATTCTTTCACGATATTTTTTTATTTGAATTTTATTTTTTCCAAATAACGGAGTTGAAGCTAAATTACTAGCTATTACTCTAAACTTAGAAAGAAAAAATCCTAGAATCGTCTGCACGTGAGGATTCTTTAGGAAAAATTGAGCTTTATATTTAGATTTAATTATAGGCATTATTAGTGGTTTTTAACTTTAATCATTCTTGGCACTGCTCTTAAACTTCAATTTCTGCGTTTTCGTCTGCATAAAAAACCTGTGGCTAACCCTGAACTTTAAGCAAATATGCTAGCCTTAATTTTAATCTAATCATAGAGGGAAGCATATGATTTGGCAGCCATTATTTTTAATTTTAATTACGGTAGTGCTTGGAATAACTGGTTTATTAACGCAGTTTTATCAGGGCAGTAAAAAAATATACCAAGCGAGCTTCGCTAAACGGGAATTTATTCCTGTAGCTCGGGCGATGAGTAATCATGTAGCTAAGAGTTCTGGAGTTTTTCTCTATACTTTACAGCAGAAATTAAGATCTAGATTAATAGACCCTAGTATCAGCCTGAACTTCAGGGAGGATTTAAAAGATTTAGCGAAGCAGCATTCTTGGGCTGGTTTTCAGAACACTAATCTTAATACTAATCAGAAAAGCTCTAGTATTAGCGATGCAGGAAATTCTAATACCAATAATTCAAGTCCTCTAGCTGCAATCCTTGCAGAAGGCACTAGCCAGGCAAGCTTTATTACTAAATATACAAAAAACACTAATTTACCACTAGAGTATGATGTAAAGCTTATACAAAGTGAGTTTATGGATATTTACCCTTTAGAGACAGAGAATAAATATTTAGCTACGATAATCGACGAATCTAAAATAGATCAAGAATTAGGAAAAATATCTAGCTCCTATGAAGCTAATTTCATAGATGCTAATGATAAATTATTAATCTCAGAGGGACTTTTAGATAGTTTACTTGACGTAAATGCTGTGACTAAAGTTAAAGCGAGTCCAGAAAGCTTTGGTTTAAGTCTCAGTGAGAATGGTTTAAAGGCTAGTGACTTAGCTACAGGGTTAAGGTTAGAGGTGAAGTTTCCTGTATCTAACTTAAGTAAGGACATGATTAAGAGTGCCAGTAGTGGCGGAAATTCTTCAGGAAATAATATAAGTAAAAATCTCGGAGAAAATTTAAAAATAAACGCTGAAACTGCCGTGGCAGAAGAGAAAGACTACTACCGTAATTTAGAATTCATCTCTAATTCACAGATCAGGCTGGGTGAAAAGGTTTCAGTTCCAGCATTTGAGCCACCTGTTATTAATCCAGACTCGCAGCCAGTAAACCCTCCAGTAATTAATCCACCTATTCTCGGCAGCACTGGAACTATAGATCCTTACGACCCAAATAGAGAAACGTATTTCGACCTAGCTGTAAGAAGCTTACCTACTGGTTCTCATGGCATACTTTTCAATCCAGAACAGAATATCTCAGCTACTAATCCTTTAAGAATCGCTAACGGCAGCAATTCTGCGATTAGCACTATTTACGCTGATAACAGCGGTCATTTAAATATTTCTATTGGTAAAGCTAAGGATTCAGAAAGCTTTGTGGGATTAACTAAAACGGAGTCGAGTTTCGAGAGTACTAAGATAGCAGTTTTAGAAACTTTTACTGATGGGGTGGAGAGACCT
>DUDT01000012.1 GCA_005110385.1 Candidatus Melainabacteria bacterium
ACTAAAATATCAATGAGTTCAAAAGCTTGTCCTTGGCAAAATGGATTTCAAGAATCTTACTACAGCGGTTTTAAGCTAGATTTAGGTGATGCTAATAGATTTGATTTTAAAGGAGAATTAATTGAAAAAATAAATCAAACAATTAATTACTACAACAAATCCAGAATACATACTGCTCTGAAAACTAGTCCCAGTAAATATTACGAGCAATACAATAATGAAAAATCTATATTATTAAAGAAGGTAATTTAGGTGTTTTATGTTTGGGGGGATTGACACTCCGCTTCTTTGATTTTCTGAGGAGCAATGGTGGGATCTTTAGAAATAGGCTGTGAGGAGCTTCTATTAAATAAAGCTCTGATTCTGTTTATCATCTTCAGATGGGGCTATACTTATTATGCCCCTTCTGGAACATACGCTTTAATAGTAAAGCAGTTTGGTGCTCAATCTGAAGTTATATTTTCGGAAGTTCTTGTATTTCGATCTAGAGGAGGTTCTGACAAACCTATTCTGGACGCGGCGGGGTCACAGTCAGGCTCTGTATATTATTAAACAAGCGAAGTAAATCATCATAACTCGACAACCCTATGCTATTAGCTTGCGATTTATTATCATTAACAGCGTTAAGAGTTACTTTTAAAACCCAATCAATAAAACCACCACGAGCTAAACCACCTGAATTAGTAAGTCCTTCAAGCTCAGAATTAGTTAAGCTATTTATTGGATCTGATCCTGTGTGGGAAATTAATTTCCTAGCCAAATCAATTTTTTGTTTTTCTCCCGTCAATCGTCCTGTATAATTAATCTGTTTAAAATCTAAATATCTATTAATAGCTGTAGTTACTAAAGCAAATCTTCTGCCCGTACTTACATTACCATCTCCTAATTCTCTATATCTCTTAAGATCCCTATTAGTCTCATCTGATTCTTGAAGGCCCCAAAGACTAGAACTAGCAGAATTAATAAAGTTTATTGCTGTGACTAACGGGGCAATGTCTGTTAATCTACCATTCTCAAGTATTCCATCTTTGAATCTGGCTCCACCTTCTCTTTCAATTACCTCGCTAATTTTTAATCTTGTCTCTTTTTCAACCTCTCCAATAAGGGAATCACTCTTCGCCGTAGATCTTGTATTTTCAGGACTTATCGCATCTATCAATGCTCGTAAAATAGGAGGGATTGTTCTAGGCTCTGTAGTTGATTCTAAGAGATTTAAAGCAGCTTTAATTTCTCCTCCAGCCTTTGTAAGAGAATCCTTCCCTATCTGTACGACACCCTCTGGTGTAACTGGGTCTGGTGATGGTAAAGGTGAGCTCATAGCTTCTTGAAGAGAGGTAGCGCTCTGTCGTCCTGCAGCTATTTGTGAAATCGGTGATTCTGGACCTAGACCCTCTTGAGCTATTGTCAGTGCATACTTCTCTGTCTCCAAGATCCTCTGCCTTGCATCAAAGAAAGCTTTAGCTATCCTATTCTCCTTGTCTTGAGTATTACCATCACTATTATTCCTCCCGGAGACTGACTCTGCGAGCTGTTTTAATACTCTTCCTAGTTGATCAGTAGGTTCTGTTGCTGCTAAGGCACTTACGGTTTCCTTTTCCGCCTTGCCGATGCTCTGGCTAATTTGCTGAGCAGCTTGAGATAAGCTGTTAGACGGATTTTTTGGCTTATTTTTGGAACCAGATAGGTCTATCCCCTCAAATAGCTCTCTCCCCTGAGAAAAATTCAAGCCACCAGTTAATCCATCTTTTGCCATTGCCTTATATCTCCTTTTTTTTAATTTATAAAATGGGTGTGTAGTCCAAAATAATTGTAGCTGAAAATCAATTCAGCTAGTTATCTTGATTAATATAAAGGCAGATTTCATAGTTTTTGACTATTATCTTCATAACTCAATAAGTTTACATTATTGATTAATTTATAAAACTGCTTCACTAGCTTAATTTCACCAAAATATGATGGCTTGTAAAACAAATCTATAACTGTGTATATATCTACCAAGCCCTTAAGATCATTTACAAAACGACCTGAAATATTCCTGTGTCTCTTTATCTGTGCAGTATATGTAGCAACCCTTCATGCCTCTAGTCATAAGGGTTCTGTAGGTGTTTTTGATAATCAGGTCTACTTTTTTCAGTGTCTCTTCCCTATTGATCAGTAACTGAGATTTATAACCTTTTAAAGATGTATCTGTTTTAGCTCTAGCAGTGGGGTCTGTTAATATTTGACCATTGCGCACCACAAGATCATCACCGATAATAACTCCGATGTAATCGAGTTCAAGACCTTGGCAGGTATGTATACAACCTACTTCTTTTACTGAGTTGGGATCGATAATCCAGAGATTACCATAACTACCTAAATTCCATTGCATTTGAAAATCAGTCTGAGGCGGTGATATAGCTTCACTTTGTGCATTTATAATAATATCCATGGCTGTAGAGTTCGTTTTACTAGCCCAATTCCAGCAATACCCCGCCACTAAACGAGCTTTATTCTTCTCTTTATTCTTTTCAAAAATAATATCTCTCAGCTCATTAGGAGTATCTATGACCTTAAAATCGTAATCATTATCATCTAAACTAGGATTCGCGGTTTCTCTAATATTTAAAGCGTGGTCTAGCCAAGCTAAGTATCCATCAGAGCCATTACATCTGAATTGAGAACTCAGTTCTAATGTGTGTACCTGAGCATTATATGATCTTGCCCATTTTTTTATTTCTTCTTTAGTTCCTATATCTTTAAGCGTAACCCTCTGATCTTCATCGATAAAGAAAATAGAGAATTTAGCTGCTTCAATAATTTCTTTAACCTGGTTCTCACCAAGGTTCTGGAACATTCCAGATTTCTCATTCAGTCTATGAGCCTCATCTACTATTAATGCATCGAAGATATTATTACCTTTATTAATAAAAGCTCCTGA
Source organism: Candidatus Melainabacteria bacterium (assembly GCA_005110385.1). GTDB lineage: Bacteria > Cyanobacteriota > Vampirovibrionia > LMEP-6097 > LMEP-6097 > LMEP-6097. Next base: position 2,921 of record DUDT01000012.1, read on the forward strand.
ACCCGTGAATAAATTAGAAATTTCTGTTTTTTTAATGGTTCCAGTTAGTTTACTCTCATAGACAGCTCTTGGGGCAGCGTTTTTTGTGACATATTTAGTTACTTTACCTAAGCCTGTAAGTTTAACTAATAAATTAATCGCTACGACCGTCTTTCCAGTTCCTGGACCGCCTTCGATAATAAAAACATTCTTGTTAAAGGCAGTGGATTTTTTCGCTAAGAATATAGCATTTTCATATATAACCTTCTGCTCATCAATTAAAGTAAATTCTTCATTTCCTTTTAACATCTGAGAAAGACAGTCAGCGAGATTCTTCGAAGGTTTTATCTTCCCGTTATCAATGCGATACATGGTGTTTTTTCGATCGCCATATTTAATAAACTGTTTAATGAATTTCTGTAATTCACCAGCATCGTTCTTTAGGAAAACAGGTGCGATGCTTAGATGTCTGTCATAGAAAGAGTTTCTGATTACAGTATCTTCGTCGTAGTTGTGAAGATAGGCGCAGGGGTTTAGCGAAATCCTCTCTTCATAAACTGTTTCATTAAAGTTCTTTAGTAAAGAGCAGTAAGACCAGGCTTGATAAGAAGGGTGTGCTGTTTCTACGTCCCTGCCTCTAAACTTTGTAACCACAATCCCATCTTTCTCTGTAAGCTCCGCTCCAGACCACTGCTTAAGTTCGACAACTACAACATTCTCATTGTGATACTCATCTTCACCTGCAATAATGAAATCTACTCGCTTAGAAGTTTGTGGGATATGGTATTCAATACTTATGCTTGAGTCTTTAGGGATTTCAGAATCATTTAATACAAGGCTCATTCTGAGTAATGATTCACGCCAAGAGTTAATTTCCGCTTGGGCAACGCTTCTTCCTGTGCTGTTTTTATATTCTCTTAAAACAATATTTTCAATATCATTTGATAAAACATCGGTTTGAAATTGGTCTTTAGTGCCTTTATAGACGATCATATTAATTCTGTATATTTATCGCTTTTACCTTTTGCTCTGTTAATAGGGTATTTATCAGAGTTTTTTTGAAGCTTCTCTAGGATTATATCTTCTATATTTAAGTTATGTTTCTCTGCGAGCAGTAATGCATAGATGAAAATATCAGCTAATTCTTCTTTTAATTTTATAGGATCAGCTCCTTCAGTGCTTTTCCAGAGAAATAGTTCATTTAGTTCTGCGGCTTCGATGGATAATGCTAAAGCGAGATCTTTACTATTATGGAATTGAGACCAGTCTCTTTCGGAAACGAATTCACTAATTCGGTTAATAGTTCTTTCTAGGGGCATAGGGTAATCTTACGATATTGACAGGTTCAGTTTTAGTAATTAATTGTCAAAATAATTCACTTTTCTTATTTGTATATTTTATACAAGGAGGGGGTATTATGCCAGTTAATAATGCAACTTGGAATGATCCAATTATTGTGCAAGGCAAAGGGATGCCACTAAGTACTAATGTGGGACTCGATGGAACTGAACCTACACACTTTTATGAGCGATTTGGAGTGCGTGCAGCCTACAGCCATTCTCAAGGAAGTATTATGGCAGCACTTGCAGGCGGAAATGAACGTCGAGTAAGAAGAGGAGAACTAATAGGTACATCCACAGCTGATCCAAGAACTATTCCAGATCCACTTCAAAATGGTATAGCTCGTGAACACCTTAACCCAGGGGTTCATGGGATAAAATCCTTAACACCTGACCAATTTATTGCGGTAAAACAAAAGAGGAACCCTTCTGTAGAAGGAGCTAACACCATTTATGCTTTTTATCCAGATCTAAATAGAGATGGTAAAGTGGATACTGTCAAGGATGGTCAAATAGGAGCAATTGGTTTCTATGATCCAGAAAATAGAAAATTTTTACCTTTATATTCACCTGCTGGTCGAAGAAATTATCGAGGAGGTCAGTAGAATGGTTTTATTTATGTTACTTATAAAAGATTAACTCACGCACGTGTTACTTACAAGTAAATAAGTAACATTTTCCTAGGGTTTTGTTATTTAAATATTAATCGAAAAAAGAGCTTAGGCTTAATACTCCCCTTATCCAAAATTTAAACCAAGCAAAGCTAAATAGCTTTTATAATATGTAAAGTGGTACGAACGGGACGAACAAAACTTTCTCTTCGTAATTTCTTAAAACTGGTGGTCCCAGTGTGACTTGAACACACGACCAATCGATTATGAGTCGACTGCTCTGACCAACTGAGCTATGGGACCATTTAGTGCGCGTCCCGCAGTTCGACTGACTCTTTTTATAAAAGGCTGCCGCCTTTAAGCCAACTGAGCTATGGGACCATTTAGTGTGCGACCCCGCAGTCTCGACTGACTCTTTTTATAGGAGGCTGTCGCCTCCAAGCCAACTGAGCTATGGGACCATTTAGTGCGCTTCCCGCAGTTCGACTGACTCTTTTTATAGGAGGCTGTCGCCTCCAAGCCAACTGAGCTATGGGACCATTTAGTGCGCTTCCCGCAGTTCGACTGACTCTTTTTATAAAAGGCTGACGCCTTTAAGCCAACTGAGCTATGGGACTAAACAGGAAAATATTATAGCTTAAACTATTTCTCTAAAAGATCTTAATCAGAAAAAATAATATTGTTTTGATTAATGATATAAAAATTTCTTTTTTTAAAACAAAACAGCAGCCCTGAGGCTGCTGTTTTAAATCTACGACGTTGTAAATCAAATGAATTCAATTAGGCTTTAGATAAGTCAATAAGTGACTTACGTAAACTTTGTTCTTGCTGTACTTCTTGGTTGTAATGTTGTTCTTCTATTCTTAATTCACCAAGAAGGGCTCTCGCTTGATACAGCATCTGTCTGATTAAATCCTGGTCTAACGAGACGTTAGTGAAAGTACCAGTACCACCATCAAAATTCTGTATACCAGATTCAAGAGCTGCGTATAAAATTGCTCCATCAGGTATCCCTGCATAATATTGAGTTTGAATATCTGTTAAAACGTTCTGAACATTTCGCTGTTCACCTAACATTGTTTGCTGTAATTCAGTCTCTAGTCTTGCTACTACTTGTTGTTGAGCATCGATTTTAGATCTAACCTTTGCTAATTGCTGCGATGTATTAATTGCACCCATGACACCTACCTCCTTGTCTCTACACTATACTTAACGAAATACACATTAATATTTGGTTAAGTTACACCTAGAACTTTTCTTAATTAATCCTTTCGATCGATCAACGAATCAAGTTCTATAGTACATATACCCGAATTTCTAAAAATATTCTCTTGAATGTAAAAAAAAGTTAAAATTTTTTTATTTCTCTTGAAATTTTTGATTTAAGTTGTATTGAAAACCGTGAAATATAGGCTAGACTGGTATTTGTGTTAACTAGCCAGATGAGTTTTTTAAGTTCTTATAGTAAAGTTTTTGAAAACGTACTATTAAATATCGGAACAAATTTAAAATCCTATATAGCATTTAATGTAAATGAAGAGAAAAAATTATTCTCTGCTATTTCCTATGCTTACGCAAACGGAGGTAAACGCTTAAGACCGGTATTAGCTCTCTTAACAGCTGAGGCGGTTAAGCAGAGATCTCAAGATTTAGATAAGGGGTTTGCTTCAAGTCAAACAATATTAGATAGTAGTCAAGATGAGCTAATAAAAAATCCAGCGATGGGGCTTGCACTTGCTATTGAGTTAATACACTGTGGAAGTTTAGTTCATGATGATCTACCTTGTATGGATAATGATGATCTGAGAAGAGGTAAGCCGACGAACCATGTAGTCTATGGAGAAGATATAGCATTACTAGTAGGTGATTTTCTTTTAGTTAATCCGATATCGGTTTTTATTGAGTATAGTAAAGATGTTTTAGGTCTAAATGATTCTCTTATTCTTAAAGTAGTAAGTAATTTGACATTAGCTGTTCAACAAATGATAGTGGGGCAGGCTATGGATTTAGAGCTTGCTCGGTTAAATCTTCAATTTAAAATAGAGGACGACGAAAACGCAGAAAATGGAGTTGTGCAGCGGTCTCGATTAGAATATTTCGAAAAATCTAGATTAATGCAGGAATTTAAGACTGGAGCTTTACTCTCAGCCTCTATCGTTAATGGAGCCATTTTAGCAGGGGCAGATACTAGTCAATTAAAAGCTTTAGAAAAATATGCTGCTAATTTAGGTTTAGCTTTTCAGATCGTTGATGATGTTTTAGATTATACTGCTACACCTGAGCAAATGGGCAAACAGACCCAAAAGGATGCCCAGCAGAATAAGCTTACTTATGTTGATTTGTATGGAATAGACGGAGCGAGGGCTAAAGCTTCTGAATTAATTACTGAAGCTAAGGAAATTTTATCGGCAACTCAGATTTATTCTGATAAACTAAAGTTGGTTGCGGATTATGTCCTTCATCGAAACAATTAAAGCAAATGGTTTAGAGGTCTTAAGTGCTGTCGTGCTGGCTAATTTTATTGCTCAGTTAACTAAGACCATCTTATATTCTTGTTCTAAGAAAAAAATTATCTGGTCAATGCTATTAAATACAGGCGGAATGCCTTCTAGTCATACTTCTTCGATGATAGCCCTTTCTACTTCTATCGGTTTAATTTCTGGTTTCGAATCTATTCATTTTGCGATAGCCCTTACCCTGTCGGCAGTAGTAATGTATGATTCAGCTGGCGTTCGTCGTTCAGCTGGACAGCAAGCTACGACTTTAAATCATATTTTAAAAGAACTTCCTCACGACCATACTTTAAATGGTATAAATCTTAAAGAGGATTTAGGACACAGTCCTAAAGAGGTTTTCGCTGGAGCTTTACTTGGTGTTTTAGTAAGCGTACTTCTTCATAACGCTTTACTTTAGAGTGCTTATAAGGACGACGAATGACCGCAGTGTGCTGTGGGTACATGAGGATCATGAGGACAACGAAAATGCAGAAATTGGAGTTGGCGAGCAGTGCCATTATTCTTGCAATCCATGGCTTAGGCGGTAGGGGCGCTTGGTTCGATAATTTAAAAACTGCTTTAGATGAGCATGGAGTCGAGCTTATTGCTCCAGATTTAAAAGGTTTCGGTAATAATGAGCCACGCGGGCATGTAGAATCTTTTAATGACTGGGTTCTAGATATTCAGGCTATCTATGAAAAATTAAAAGCTGATAAACCAGATGCTCAAATAATTTTAATGGGGCATAGTATGGGAGCTGTAGTGCTTTCCCATATTAAAGTCGCTGCTGATGATAAATTAATATATTCAGTCCCCGGATTTAAAGGTGCTAAAGTGACTTTTAAGATGAGTTTTACTTTAACGACTTTATTTAAGTTGTTTAGAGATACTTTTATCACTCACGAAAATAGTTTTATTCGATTACCAAGTTCGCAGCTCACGAAACACATAACAGATGAAGACCCTTTGAAGGTTTATGAGGTAAGCCCAAACCTTCTCTGGCAGATACTTTTAATGTCACAAGGTCTTAATGTGAGATTGAGAAAAACTTTTAATCCACTTCTCTTGATTCAAGTTGAAAATGATTTAGTCGTGGATAATGAGACGATGAATAAGATTTTTCGCGAAATCTCTTCTACTAAAAAAGAATTTAATGTTCTTGGAAATACTGAACATGACTGGATTTGGGATCAAGAAGCTGTGAAAATAGCCGTCCCGATTATCTTAGATTTTATAAGATAAAATGAAAAATAATTAATCTAAATCTCGCGCAAATATTAAGGAAAAATAAAGAAAAATCTCGTGGATTATGTATAATTAAAAACAAGATTTATACTTACTCGTTTTTAGAGTCGAAGGGGATTCTAAGGGCGTTTAGGTTTACGGGAAGAAGGAGATATTAAATGTATAATGTGCCAGTTAGTGGTTTCACTACGACAGTGGAGCCTGCTCAAAAAGAGGGGATGCTTGATTTAGTTAAGGCGAGGCTGGAAAGGAACTTAGCACGAAATGGAGTAGGGCTGGACTCTTCGGTGCCAGATGAAGAAATTACGATTACCGATTTAAAAGCAGGCACTGAAGGTATAAGCTCTGATGTTGAACTTAATAATAACGAGAAGAGTGTTCTAGAAAATAAAGCTAAGCCTCAATCTAAGATAGTACCAACGGGGAGACTACTTTCAAGGAAGGAGCCTGATGCAACTTCTAATGCTGATTCTTCTGATATACCTCAGCCGCTAATGTCAGCTGTCAAAGCATACAAGAGACTTGCTTATAAAGGAACTTCGCAGGCTGGGATGATTAATTTAATTAATGCTTTGTTAGATTATGCAAAAAAACAGAAATTATCTAATGAAGAAGCTTTGACGCTTTACCAGAAACTTAACTCTGATGTGATTCAATCACCGGGACTTGAAGATGCTTGTGGTAGGGTTATGGAGAATTTCTGTTCAGCTTTAACAGCATTTATGCCACAGGCATTAGAGCAAAAATATGGGAAGCAAATAACTGTGATTAAGCTAGCTGCTGATGAATATACTGAAGGGTTAAAGCGACATTTAAAAGAACTACCACAGAAACTGGGTTCTATTGAGTTAGATAGCCTCGCAAAGGAAGCAGCTTTGGTTTATTTCCAGAAAACATTTGAAGCTTGCAAGGAAGCAGCTATACCGCAAGAAGACCAAAAGGCACTTTTAAAATATGCCCTTAAGATGAAAGCTAATGCAGAATTTAAATTCTCTACGAAATTCCTCTTGACTATCTTAGAGAATCCGAAAGAGATATTAGGAATCGCAAAAGATTTTCTAGGCGGTCTAACGGCAAAGATCGCTAAGGATCCTAAGCTATCAGGGTTTCTTCACTTCATCACAGATTCAGTTAAGCATGGGCTTTCGCTGCCAGATTTGGGCCGCACATCTCCTCAGGTTTAACCCATTTGTCGAAATCTTCTGAACTTAGGTAAGCTAGTTCTAGAGCAGATTCCTTGAGAGTGAGTCCTTTCTTGTGTGCATTCTTGGCTATTTCAGCAGATTTATCATAGCCGATATGGCTGTTTAAAGCAGTTACAAGCATTAATGAATTAGAGAGATGTTTTTGGCAATTCTCTGTATTCGCCTCAATGCCGCTTAAACAGTTGGTATTGAATGATTGACAGGCGTCTGTAAGTAGCCTTGCGGAGTTAAGAAAATTAAAGATGATAAGTGGTTTAAATACATTTAACTCAAAATGACCGTTAGAGCCGCCGATGCTAATCGCTACATCATTCCCCATAACTTGAGCACAGACCATAGTGAGCGCCTCACATTGAGTGGGGTTTACTTTACCTGGCATAATCGATGACCCTGGTTCATTCTCTGGAAGATTGAGCTCGCCCAGCCCAGAGCGCGGGCCAGAGCCTAAAAGGCGAATGTCATTTGCGATTTTCATAAGTGAAACGGCTAGCGTCTTTAAAGCAGCAGATGCCATTACTAGAGCGTCATGCGCTGCAAGTGACTCGAATTTATTAGGAGCTGAAATAAATTCTTTGCCAGTAATTTCTGAAATCTTCTTAGCGACTCTTTCTGCGAACTCAGGGTGAGCATTAAGCCCAGTCCCTACAGCGGTTCCACCTAGTGCTAATTCGGAAAGATCTTCTAGGACTAACTTCACTCTTTTGATACCTTGTCTGAGCTGCTGAGCATAGCCAGAAAACTCCTGCCCAAGAGTAAGTGGTGTTGCGTCCATTAAGTGGGTTCTACCGATTTTCACTATAGATGAAAATTCTTGGGATTTTTTATCCATAGTCTCAAGTAGGGCTTCTAGAGAGCTTAGTAGTGAATCCTCTAAATATGATTTTGCGGCAATATGCATAGCGGTAGGGAAGGTATCATTTGAAGACTGTGATTTATTAACGTCATCGTTCGGGTGAATAGGATTTTTAGAGCCGAGTAGGCCACCAGCTAACTCAATAGCTTTATTTGCGATAACTTCATTAACATTCATATTCGTTTGAGTTCCAGAACCAGTCTGCCAAACTACTAATGGGAAATTATCATTTAGCTCACCAGAGATAACTATGTCTGAAGCTTGCTCAATAAGCTGAGCTTTTTCTTGACTGAGTATTCCAAGGTCAGCATTAACTAATGCTGAAGCCTTTTTCAGAACTGCAAAGGCTTTGATTAATTCAAGTGGCATTAAATCGTGACCTATTTTAAAATTCGCAAGCGATCTTGCTGTCTGTGCTCCATAGTATCTATTCGCTGGTACTGCGACTTCACCCATAGTATCTTTTTCAATTCTTGTGTCCATAACTTCAATGATAAAAGAATTTGCTTGTCAAGTTTAAAAAATTTTATTTAATAAATGGGATTTATCTTTAGGTAGCAATTGACATGCATATTAGCAAGTATGTAGAATTCTACTTACTTAGCCATGCAGACCGCAACGATTAAAGATCCTAAACTCACTAAAGTTCTAGTCGTTGAAGATGAACCGCAGATTCTGAGACTAATCGAATTAGAACTTAAGTACGAAGGTTATGATGTGGTAACCAGTGTTGATGGTTTGCAAGCTGTAAAGTTTGTTAAAGAACATAACCCTGATTTAATTTTGCTTGACTGCATGCTCCCAAGCTTAAGCGGTGAAGAAGTCTGCAAACAGGTGCGTGAAGATGGTTTTGATCAGCCGATAATTTTTATTACAGCTAAAGATAGCATCGAAGATAAAGTAAAGTGCTTAGATAATGGTGCTGATGATTATATAGTGAAGCCTTTTGTTGCAGATGAGCTTTTAGCAAGGATTCGAGCGATATTTAGAAGAAAGGCTCCAGGGCAGAATCCTGTTATCGTCTATGGTGACCTTTGGTTAGATCAATTAGGAAGAATCGCGAAACGCAACGACGAAGAGCTTTCCCTAAGAACTAAAGAGTTTTCTTTACTGCGTATATTTATGATGCATCCTGAAGAATATTTAACTCGTGAGTTTTTATTTAATAAGGTTTGGGGCTATGACTTTATCGGTGAGAGTAATGTAATCGAAGTTTATATCAGATACCTGCGTTCTAAGCTTAAAGAGAAAAAATATGGAAAGCTTATTCACACTAAGCGTGGGGCGGGGTATATGTTGAAGATGCCTGTTAAACAGGTGATTTAGGGGACCGTTGTACAACTCCATTTTCTGCGTTTTCGTTGTTTAACGGTCTTTTTAGAGTTCTCTTCCTGTTCTAAAAACTTCATCATAAAAGCTTTTAGTAATTTCATTATTCAAACCCTCTGGGTGAATGGCACTGAGTTCTATATCGGGGTAAACCTTATCAAGCTGACTAATGATTCGATAACCATTCATACCCTTAGTGGCTCTTCTTGGTAAATCTGGTGAGATTATCAGCAAATCCACATCACTTAGCTCATGGGCAGTGCCTTTTGCGTAAGAGCCATAGAGGAATGTTTTTTCTATGGTAAATTTTTCTGATACCTTATTGATAAAGTCACTGATTAATAGGTTTAGTTCTTTAGTAGTGAACTTTTTCTTTTGCATCTAAACCTTTATCAATTAAATTCATAATATTTAGAGTCTTGTAAAACGATATGCAGAGATCCAGTCTTTTTTAAAACCCTTACTAGTTCTAGAAAACTCAATTTCATTTTTATAAAATAACTTTTTAAATTTTTATAATAATAAGTCACGGATGCTTTGGAATCATCTACCTGAACTGATTTGAGAATTTTTTCGGCTTGAGGAGTTAATGTAATTTCCTGTAGCTTTATCGCATAGTCAATTCTTGTGCAATACGGCGGAGAAGTTACTATACAATCAACACTAGAATTTTTAAGTGGTAACGTCAGTGAAGATGCAAGCTCTAATCGTGGTAATTTATTGGGATTTTGGCTAAGATCTTCTGCGTTAATCATTAATGAATCAATAGCTTTCTCAAAATCTTTTAAATAACGCTTAAAATCAAATTCAATTAAATCTTGTTTTTCTTTAGGTCTCTTTATCCATGTAGGATTAGAGCAGAGAAAATTATCTAACTGCATTCTAAATGCTTTTACTGCAATAAAATTAAGTAAATTTTTAAAAAATTCATCCTCAATTAGAAAAATATTTTCACGAAAAGCATTTAATCGATAAGTACTTTTTTCAGTGAACCATAGGAAATTAAGATCTCTTCTTGTTTGGAAGCTAGTCTTGCATAGGCGTATAAGAGATTCGCAGGATTAATATCTAAACCTATAGAACTTAAATTTTTTCTACTAGCTACTGCTGTAGTAGTCCCCGAACCATTCCATGGATCTAAAATTAAAGATCCTTTTTTAAGTGCAGAGTTATCAATAGCATAATCTACAAAGGCTTCACTGAAGCCAGCATAGTAATTAATAGCTGTCTTTGCACCACGTAATTTAGTACTGGGGCATTCTGTTATGACCATATTTATATATTAATAGTAGTAAAGACCGCTACCAAAAAATAGCGATTATAGCTCTAGTGAGCTGTTTAAACAAAACTACTCTGCTTAATTAAAAGACTCTCCGATGTCATTTCATCAGGCTTCTCAAGTCCCATAATATCTAAAATAGTCGGAGCGATATTACTAAGGCTGTTCTGGTTATCCATGTTATCTTTTAGCTGGTAAGTTTTATCTACTAATATTAGTGGTACTAAATTACAGCTATGAGCAGTTCTGATAGTGCCATCGTCATCTAGCATCTGATCAGCATTCCCATGGTCAGCGGTGATGATTAATTTATAATCATTGGCTTCACAGGCAGCTTTAACCAGAGAAACTTTAGAGTCTACAACTTCTAATGCTTTGATAACAGCTTCCCAATTTCCAGTATGCCCCACCATGTCTGGGTTAGCAAAATTACAGATTATTAGCTTGTAGTCTTTCTCTTTGTTTTCGATGGCTTTTATCAAGCCATCAGTTACTTCAGCTACGCTCATTTCTGGCTTAAGATCGTAGGTCGCAACTTTAGGACTAGGTATTAAGAGTCTGTCTTCATGAGCGAAAGGGTCTTTTTTTCTGCCATTAAAGAAGACCGTTACGTGAGCAAATTTTTCAGTTTCGGCTATCCTGAATTGATTTAAGCCTAAGCTTGAAATGTATTCACCAAGTGAGTTTGAGTAGTTTTGTTCAGGTAAGCTTTTTTCATCAAAAGCTACTGGTAGATTTAAGTTAGAATCGTATTCAGTGAAACAGGTATAAAGTAAGTCTGGGTGAGATTCCTGATAGATTTTAAATTTAGTCGATATCTCAGTAGCTCTATCTGGTCTAAAATTGAAGAAAATTACAGAGTCTTTTTCCTCGATTAAACCACTCTCTTGAATTAAAGTAGGTTCTACGAATTCATCGGTATTCCCGATTACTCTTTCTTGATTAGCATCTGCGTAATTATAGTAATTTAGAATCGCATCCTTTGCCGTTTTAGCTGTAAGAGTGCTACCTTCGGTTACGACCTTAAAGTATTTATCGATTCTGTCCCAGTTTTTATCCCTGTCCATCGCCCAGAAACGGCCACTTACGCTAGCAATATCTATTTCTGCCGAGAGTTTTTCCATTAATTTAGCAGAAACTTTTGGTGGATCATCTCTGCCATCACTGATGGCGTGAAGTTTTATCTTCGTGTGATCGAGTCCAAGTCTGCGAGCGAGCTCTATAAGTGCTTTTAAATGACCAATATGTGAGTGTACATCACCTTCAGAGATAAGACCCATAAAGTGTAATTTAGAGTTATGAGTTTTTACATGTTCTACGGCATTCACTAGGACTTGATTTTTAAAAAAATCACCAGTCTGAACCATTTTAGAAATCTGTGTTAATTTCTGATCATTTATCCTGCCGGCTCCGATATTTTCATGACCGACTTCTGAATTTCCCATAATCCCCTCTGGAAGACCAACTAGAGGACCACTAGCGTTTAGAAAAGAATGAGGATATTCGCTGATGAGGGAATTGAAGCAAGGAGTTTGAGCTGCAAGCATCGCATTCCCTTTTTTTTGTTTAGAGTAGCCCCATCCATCTAATATAAGTAAAAGAACTTTCTGCATTAGATCTTATTATACTAATGCTGTCTTCTTTTTCTTTCTTTATTTTCATCATCATCTTTAATGATTGGGCTTGGCCCGCTTAGGGCTTCATCACTTTCCTCAATAGTAAATTCAGGCTTGTTATTTTGAGGTTTGGTAATCAACTTGTTTAAGGTATTTAAGCTGTTTGCTGTCTGATTGATGAGGCTAGTGGCTCCAGTTTGTGGTTTTGTGTTGTTAGTATTTGCACCATTATCATTTATTTCTTCTTTTTTCGGAATAACGTCAGTATCTACTGCACTAGTAGGCTTATCATTCAAAATAAATGGCTTAGAGATTATGGATTCTCTATCTTCTGGTTTTACCGGGTGATATTTTTTGAAATAAGCTTCGAAAATTTTCTGAGCGACTGGAGCGCAGATACTCCCCCCGTGACCTGCTCCTTCTCCAAATAATGCCAAAGCTATTTCTGGATTTTCGTAAGGGGCGTAAGCCGTAAACCAGGCATGCGTACTGTGCCTATAGCCATGGACTTCGGCAGAACCAGTTTTACCAGCTATTTGAATTGGTGCATAATCTCCATAAAGATTACTTGCACCACCAGTGCCGCTTTGGACGCACTGCCTGAGGCCTTCATTTAAAACTTTAAAGCTTTCTGGTTTTATGTTATTGATAACTCGTTTGAATTGGTTTTTATTTTTATCTTTAATTACGTGTAATTGAGGAACTTTACCATAATTGGCCATGGTAGATATCATAGTTGCAGCTTGTAAAGGCGTAACTAAAAGGAAACTCTGCCCTATAGATAAATGTAATGTGTTACCAGGATACCAAGCTTCACCCATATGCTTCTTCTTCCAGTTAGGATCTGGAACTATACCTGCACTTTCATCACCAGTCTCTATGCCAGTCTTTTCTCCAGCACCTAGTAGAAGACCTATACTAGAGATTTGTTCGGGTTTCAGTAACTTAGCGACTTGATAAAAGTAAGTGTCTCTAGACCAAGCTAATGCTGTTCTCATGTCCATAGAACCCTCTTCTGAAGTCCAGTCACCAAACTTAAAGCCACCAAGATAAATAGCTCCACTTACGTGCAACTTAGTGGCTGGATCAATGACCTTATTTTCTAGTGCGGCGAGTACCGTAATAGGTTTCCATATACTACCCGGTGTGAAACCAGCACCAGCTCTATTTAGAAAAGCTTTTTTCTTAGATAATTCTTGGTAAATAGAATGTGGAATTCCTTCTGCAAAGAAATTTGGATTATAGCTTGGTTTACTTACTAGTGCTAAAACTTCACCATTCTTAGGATTTACTACCACTGCTGCCCCCATTAGGTCACCCATAGCATCGTAGGCCGCTCTTTGAATATCTATATCTATGGTTAGATGCAGGTTATTACCTTTTTCTGGGACTTTAGTAAGTTTTTTCTTTTCTTTACCTGGGTTTAGTGATTTTCCATGCCTGTCAACGAATATTCTTCTTTCACCATCAACGCCTCTGAGCTGTTCATCAAAGAATTTCTCTACACCACTTTTCCCAGTTTTATCTCCGAGCTTAAGTTTTTTTGGACTACTAGAATGATACTCAAGTTCTGCTTCATTAGCCTCTCCTACGTAACCGAGTAAGTGGGCTGGTACTTCACCATAAGGATAGTAACGAATTGGTTGGCTCTCTACATCTATACCAGGCAGTAGATGAGCGTTTTCATATATTTTGATAGCTTGGCTAACGTCGATGTTATTCGCTATCTGTATTGGTAAAGGTACTCTAGGATTAGTTTCATTGAGTATTTTAAATAATTCACTTTCTGCTTTACCAGTAAGTTTGCTTAGATTACGAGCTAGTGCTCTTTTATCTTTGACATTACTTACTATGTAAGGATAGGCGATTATTCTTAAAGACTGTTTACTGGTAACCAGGATAACACCATTCCTGTCATAGATAATTCCGCGAGGAGCCCTGATGAGAGATACTCTCGTGGAGTTATTTTTGGCTAAATTTTTGAATTTGCCATGCTCCCAAACCTGCAAGTAAAATACCCTTGCAAACAACATTGAAAAAAGGGCGATGGTTAATATGATTAGTAGTTGTGGGCGATTCAATTTATTTTTAGTATGTCATTTAAAGTAAACTTAGAGAAGTGGAACAACTTAATTTATTTAATGATATCCCTTCTACTAAGCCTCTTGCAGAAAAGTATAGACCACAGAGCTTTGAAGATTTAATAGGTTCTGTAAAAAAGAATCAAAATTTTATAAATTGGTTTAATTCAACGAAGAATCAACAGAAATTCATTTCAATTCTTCTATGGGGACCGCCAGGCTCTGGTAAAACTACTATTGCGGAGCTTTTCGCTAAGAATGCAGGGCGAGTGTTTCTGAAATTACAGGCATTTAACTCTGGGGTAAAAGAGTTAAGGGAGGCTATAGATACTCTTTCTCGGCAGCCTAAGCCAGGCATACTTTTTGTTGATGAATTGCATAATTTTTCTAAAAACCAGCAGGACGCACTGCTAAATGCTATCGAGCTTGGCAAAATAGTTTTTATTGGAGCTACTACTGAAAATCCAGCTATCGCTATTAATAAGGCACTTTTAAGCAGGTTAATTAAATTTGAGCTTAAGGCGCATAGCTTTGCTGATTTAAATCAGCTTATGGATAGGGTTTCAGTGGAGGAATCTATTGTTATAGAAGAAGCAGCTAGGGATTATCTGGTGAAAACTTCTGCTGGTGATGCTCGTATGCTGTTAAATGCGATAGAGGCTTGCTTGCTTAGTTTTCAAAGAGGGAAAGCTACAAATGTAATTAACTTTAACTTATGCCAAGAATTAATACAGAGGCAGGTTTTTTCTGGTGATGCTGATTCTTATTACAGTTGTGTTTCAGCTTTGCAGAAAGCTATGCGTGGCTCTGATCCTAATGCTTCTATATATTGGTTAGCGAGATTATTAGAGGGAGGAGCTGATTTAAAAGCTGTAGCAAGGCGTATTTTAGTAACAGCTAGTGAAGATGTGGGTTTAGCTGATAATAATGCTTTAGTGATTGCAGAAGCTGCTTATAGAGCAGCTTTAGAATTAGGTATGCCTGAAGCGAGAATACCACTTGCTCAAGCTGTAATTTATATAGCGAGTGCCAAAAAATCTAATAAAGCTTATAAAGCGATTAATTTAGCTATGCAGGATTGTAAAAATTTTGAAAAATATCCAGTACCTTTTCATTTAAGACCTTTAAACTTTGCCTGTCCTGCTAAGTCTGACAATGTAGGAGTTAACCCGATTACTGATTATAAGTACCCTCATGATTATGAAGGGGCTTATGTGGAGCAGGAATATCTGCCGTTTGAATTGAAAGATAGGGTGTATTTCGATTTTTGAAAACTGCTATTCTATTTTAATAGAGCTTTTAAAGCTGTTTGAAGATGATTAAAGTTGAACATTTAAAAAAATCATATGGCGAGAATGAAGTTCTTAAAGATATAAGCTTTACCGTGGCTCGTGGAGAAGTGGTTGCTTTAATAGGTTTCTCTGGTAGTGGTAAAAGTACAGCCTTGAGGATAGTAGCGGGGCTTGATAAGTGTGACGCTGGTACAGTTAAGCTTTCAAGTGAAAAAGTTAGTATGAGTTTTCAGTATTCTGCTCTCTTTGATTCACTTTCAGTGCGAGATAATATCGCATTTCCATTTGAAGTAGGTGAAAATTTAAAGCCACTTTCTCTTGATGTTATAAATAAAAAAGTAGATGATACGCTGAATCTAGTAGGCTTGCCAAATACTCAAGATCTTTTTCCAGCCCAGCTTTCTGGTGGTATGAAAAAAAGAGTGAGCTTCGCGAGAGCGATTATAGATGATCCTGAGATTATTCTTTACGATGAGCCTACTGCTGGACTCGATCCTATGGCAAGCACTGTAATTGAGGATTTAATCGTTAAATTACAGCATAAAATGAATGCTGCTTCTGTAGTGGTAACTCACCAAGACACTACGATTAGAAGAACAGCACAGAGAGTGCTTATGCTTTACGGTGGCTGTCTGGTTTGGGAAGGCACTCCAGAAGAGCTATTTAATCCTAAAAATGATAATCCTTTTGCAAAGCAGTTTAGGGAAGGGGCTGTTGAGGGTCCGATGAATTTGTTGTCGTGAGATCCCTCTTTTAGGCGTGAATCTTGAATTTTATATTTTATAATTTTAGCCGTGAGCTTGCTTGAAGATTTAATTAAAGAAGGTGAAGGTCTAAGGCTTGAATTTAAAGAGGCTAAAGCTAAGCTGCCGAAAAGTTTTTATGAAACAGTCTGTGCTTTTCTTAATCGTGAAGGTGGGAAAATTTTACTTGGTGTGAGTGATGAAGCAGAGTTAATTGGCGTTGATGAATCAGAGTTAGAAAGAATAAAAAAAGAAATAGCCGATAATTCTAATAATAGTGAGCTGATTAATCCAACTTTTTTGCTTTTCCCGAAGGTGGAAGAAATTAAGAATAAAAAGATCATTTCAGTCGAAGTCCCAAGAAGCTCTTTAGTGCACAGTTACAAAGGAAAAATCTTTGATCGCTCAGAAGACGGTGATTATGAAGTAAAGGATCATTTTCAAAAATCAAGTCTATATTTACGAAAAAGTAATGAATTCTCTGAAACTAAGGTCTATCCATACATGAAAATGACTCACTTTAAGGGAGAGCTATTTACGAAGGTGAGAAATCTACTCAGAATCAGGGATGAGAATCATAGTTTACTTGGGCTTAACGATGAAGATTTATTAAGAGCCTTGGGTTTCTATAGATCTGATTTGGAGAAAGGGATAGAAGCCTATACTTTAGCAGCAGCTTTACTTTTTGGAACAGATGAAACTATTCAAAACATAGCCCCTCACTTCAAAGTAGACGCTCTTGTAAGAATTAAAGATCTTGATCGTTACGACGATAGACTAGAAATAAGGACTAACTTAATAGAAGCTTATGAGTTGTTAATGGCATTTATTCAAAAGCATCTACCAGACCCTTTCTATGAGGAGAATGGAATAAGAATTAGTCTTAGGAGTAAAATTTTCAGGGAAATTGTAGCTAATATTTTAGTTCATGCAGAATACTCGATACCTTCTTTTACAAGATTTATTATTTATGAAGATCGGGTTGAAGCTGAAAATCCCAGTAGAGCTTTTAGGTCGGGACCGATAACTTTAGAAACGCTAAGTCCTAAACCCAAAAACCCTCTCTTAGCTAAGCTTTCCATTCAGATTGGTCGAGTCGAAGAATTAGGTTCAGGTGTGCGTCGTACTAATCAATATGTGCCGATTTATGCTAGTGGTGAAACTCCCCAATTTATAGATGGGGATGTATTTAAGACTATTATTCCTCTTAAAAATAATGGCGGTGTAAGTGGCGGTGTAAGTGGCGGTGTAAGTGGCGGTGTAAAACCTGAATATACGGGCGTCTTAAAACTCATTCATTCAGGTAAGGCTAATAAAATTAAAGAAATTAGCGAAGCTTTAGGAATCTCTGTTAGAAGTACTGAGAGACTGATTCGAGAATTAAAAGACCGAGGTTTAATATATTATGATGGATCGGCTAAAACAGGGGGCTATTTTTTAAAAGAGCTAGGGTTGAGGAGTTTATGAAGCTGGAATTTTTACTCCAGTCTTGAAAATCTCATCATAAAAGGCTTTCGTTATTTCATTATTTAAACCCTCTGGATGAATGGCACTCAGTTCTATGTCGGGGTAAACTTTATCAAGCTGGCTGATAATTCTATAGCCATTCATGCCCTTAGTGGCTCTCACTGGTAAATCTGGTGAGATTATAAGTAAATCTACGTCACTTAGCTCGTGAGCAGTGCCTTTGGCATAGGAGCCATAGAGAAATGCTTTTTCTATCGTGAACTTTTCTGAGACTTTATTTATGAATTCACTTATTAATGAGTTTAATTCTTCGGAAGTAAGTTTTTTAGGCATTTGATGAAATATTCGAATTCGTATTGTATTTAACTGTAAATTCATTGGGATGTCCTAATATTTTCAGATAGCAGTTGCTCGCATTGTTTTTTTTTCAATTATAATTCCTTTGGTAAACAGGAATGACAAATTTGACACCCGTTTTTTTTAAAAATGTTTCTACGCTACATTCACTTGCTTTCATTTATTTCTACTCCCTAACCACATTCCCACCAAAAATACTCACCCCAGCCTGTAAAACCTCATCTAAATAAGCTTCTCTGTCACAGCAGTTGTCATTAGAGTCTTTTTCCGTACTGGAGTTGACAGAATTTACATTTAAATTCAC
Source organism: Candidatus Melainabacteria bacterium (assembly GCA_005110385.1). GTDB lineage: Bacteria > Cyanobacteriota > Vampirovibrionia > LMEP-6097 > LMEP-6097 > LMEP-6097. The sequence goes on from DUDT01000012.1 coordinate 21,117, forward strand.
ATCAGTATTATTCGGAACATTTACACCCACGGACGTACTAGTAGATAAATCAGACCTTGTTGTAATAGACTCGCTATATGACTTCTCAGAAACACTAAGCGAAGCTTCTTTATCAGTGACTTTCTCAGTAACTCTTGCTGGTGTCACCGTAGGAGTCATAGCTGGCTTAACTTTCGCTGAGTCATTCACTACACTATCCGCACCAGCCATTCCAGAATCTATCTGAATTTCAATAAACTTAATTTCTGGATTTAAAGCCTGTTTAAGAGCTTGAATAAGCTCTTCATTTTTAGCTTCCAGTTTAGTTTTTAAAAATTTAAATTTTTCAGGAATTGCGAAAACAGCCTTTTCTCCACTACTAGAGATTAATTTAGCTTTACTGCTATTGATAAGCCCTTTGGTTGGTGGGTTTAGAAACTGCATAAAGTCAGAGGAATCAGGAGCTGCAGTGTTTTCTATAACTCCGAAGCTAGAAGCGGTTTCTAGAGTTGAGCTTGAATTTACATTTTCGGCAAGGGTGCCAATATTAGAAAGATGACTAGATTGCACCGTAATCTCTCCTCTCCCTAAGGACGGATTAACATTAATATTTTCTATGTTGTCTGCGACCTTAGCCTCAGTGCTTACTAAATTATTTGCACTAAATTCATTTCTTGTATTAGTATAAGTCGGTTTGAAAGCCTCTTCTGCACTAGGTCTATTCTCAAAGTTGCTACTTGATTTTGTTAAATCTTGATTCTTTGAGCTCACCGAAACAGCCACCCCTAGAGGCTTAACCGCCCTACCTGCTAATCTGTTCTCTAAATCAAGAATCCGCTCTTTTAAATTTTTAATATCTATAAAATCTTCTCTAAGAGATAGCTTTAGGCAGAGCGTTTTAAATAATTTTTTAGCTTGAGAACTCTGCTTAAGTATAGTTTCATATTTAGATATTTCTTCTGCGATATAAAGGATTTCAGCTTTAGAAATATTTTTCTCATTAATTAAATCTATGCAGGGCTTAAGTTCTTCTAATTCTTCATTTAGGCAGAGTTCTTCTAAGATTTTTATACTGCTTTGAAAAAGCTCGCCTGTAAGTATCTGAGGGTCAGGATTCTTTAGGAAAATATTTTCTATTTTATTTAAAAGCTCTAAGGTATCTTTATTAATTATGGAGAAAAATAGGCTGATCACCTCTCTTTCAGAGACCTTGCCTAAAGTCCTTTCTATAATTTCTTTAGAGATGCTTTGATCTGCTTCATTAAAGACACTAACCTGCTCTAATATGCTTAAAGCATCTCTCAGAGCGCCTTCCGATTCTTCTGTTATGAATTTTAAGGCTTCATCGTTAATGTTAATCTGCTCTATATCGCAGATCTCCCTTAATCTTTTAAAGCAGTCTTTCTGGTTAATCGGTTTGAAACGGAATTGTTGACAGCGACTTACTATAGTGGGTAAAACTTTATGTGCTTCGGTGGTCGCTAAAATAAATACTACATTTTCAGGCGGTTCCTCGAAAAGTTTAAGTAGTGCATTGAATGCATCCTTACTTGCCATATGGACTTCATCGATTATGTAAATTTTATAATCACTGTTAATCGTAGATAGGCTAGCTTTAATTACTAAATCTCTAGCATCATCTACCCCACCATGGCTCGCAGCATCTATCTCGACGACATCTAAGTCGCCACCATTCGTGATATTAATACAGCTAGAGCATTTACCGCATGGATTTAAAGTGGCTTTCTCTCCAGTTTGCTTGTTTTTACAGTTAAGTGATTTAGCTATTATGCGAGCTGTACTCGTCTTACCAGCTCCACGTGGACCAGTTAATAAATAAGCACTTGCTATTTTGTTATTAGTGAAAGCCTTTTCTAAAGCAAGCTTCACATCATCTTGCCCGACAAGATCTCCAATACTTTGAGGTCTATATTTAAGCGTGAGCATCCACTACATCGCCATTATGCTGTAACCACAGTCTACGTGAATTACTTCACCTGTAATACCGCTAGATAAAGGGCTTGCAAGGAAGAGGGCTGTTCCAGCAACTTCTTCTAATTCAACATTTCTTCTTAAAGGTGATATCTCTGCGTGGCGATTCATCATAGTGTTTAAATCCGCGATGCCTCTTGCTGCAAGCGTTTTAATCGGACCAGCAGAAATGCCATTTACTCTAATATTCTCTTGACCTAAATCCTGAGCTAAGTATCTAACACCAGCCTCTAAGCTCGCTTTAGCGATACCCATCATATTATAGTTAGGCACTACTCTTTCAGCACCTAAGTAAGTAAGCGTGATAATAGAACCGCCACCAGCATTATTCATGAGTGGTCTAGCTGCTCTTGCCATCGCAGTTAAAGAATAAGCAGAGATATCCTGAGCTATCGCAAAATGCTCTCTTTCTGTACTGATATAACCACCTTGTAAAGTTTCTTTAGGAGCGAAAGCTAGGCAGTGAACGAAAATATCTAACTTCCCATTAAATCTATCTGATACAGACTGGAAAGCTGAAGAGATCATCTCATCTTTAGTAACATCACAGTCTACTAATAAAGGGCTTTTCATGTCTTGAGTAAGTTCTAAAACTGTCTCTTTAAGCCTATCTCCTTGATACGAAAATGCGACTTCAGCACCAGCTTCGTAAAGCATTTGAGCTATAGCCCAAGCGATACTTCTTTTATTAGCGACACCAGATATTAGGACTTTTTTACCAGCCAAAATACTTGCATACGCACTACTAGATTTAACTTCTGTTTCAAGCATAGTTTCTCATTTTATCATATTCGCATTTGGCTGCTTATCCTTGTTAGAGACCGAGCTATAACGCAGAAAATGGAGTTGTGCCTCGGTCTCTGCTATTATTGGTTAAAATGGTGAGTTTAGTAGTATTAGGTGCTCAATGGGGAGATGAGGGTAAGGCTAAGATCGTAGATCTTCTTGCTGAAAAAGCTGATTATGTAGTTAGATATCAGGGCGGTAATAACGCTGGGCACACGGTTACAGCGAATGGTAAGAAGTATAAATTCCATTTAGTGCCTTCTGGAATTCTTTATTCAGGCAAGAAGTGTCTTATTGGGAATGGTACAGTTATAGATCCTAAGGCTCTTTTGAGCGAAATGCAGGCTTTAGAGAATGATGGTTTAGATTTAACTAGTCTGAAAATAAGTCCACTAGCGCATGTGACTATGCCGTATCATATTCTTATAGACGCAGCTCAGGAAGAGGCTCGCGGTGAAAATAAAATCGGCACGACGGTAAGGGGAATAGGACCTACTTACGCAGATAAAATCTCTAGAACAGGAATTCGTATTAAAGATATTTTAGATGAAACTCTGCTCAGGACTCGATTAGAGGCAGTGCTTCCTGAAAAAAATGCGATATTGTCGAAATTATATAATAAGCCGGAATTAGATTTAGAGAATATTCTTGAGACTTATTTAGCTTATGGCCATAGTCTAAGACCATTTATTACAGATGTATCTTTAGATCTTTTTAATGCAGCTAAAAATGAAGAAAATATTTTATTCGAGGGCGCTCAGGGAACGCTTTTAGATATAGATCATGGTACTTATCCTTTCGTTACTAGTTCTAATCCTATTGCTGGTGGAGCGACTATCGGTACTGGTGTTGGGCCTTTGGCTATTAATGCCGTAATCGGTGTAGCTAAAGCTTTTACGACTAGAGTCGGTGAAGGTCCTTTCCCTACACAGCTTGACGGTGATTTGGCTAAAATTTTAGTCGCAGAAGGCACTCCGTGGGCGGAATTCGGGACTACCACTGGTAGAGCAAGAAAAGTAGGCTGGTTAGATTTAGTGCTTTTAAAGTTAGCCGTAAGAGTTAGCAGCATTTCTTCTTTTGCTTTAACTAAATTAGATGTACTCGATGATATGGAGACGATTCAAGCCTGTATCGCTTATAAAAATAAAAAGACTGGAGAAGTTTACCATGATTTTCCTTTATGTGAAGATATGGCTAATCTAGAACCCGTTTACAAAGAGTTTGCTGGTTGGAAAAATGAAAGATCTCGCTGCCGTGATGCTAGATCTAGAAAGGATTTGCCTGCTAATGCGAAGGAATACTTGAATTTTATTGAAGAGACCTTAGGTGTGTCTATTGATATTATTGGTGTTGGTCCGGATAGAGAGGAGATCATAATTGATAAATCTCCGTTTCAGGCTCGCTCTCTTGTTTAGTTGAGACTGACGAAAACGCAGAAAGTGGAGTCGGATGGCTGTGTTTAGGAGAGCGATACATAACGTGCAGTTTCAAGGCCGAGGAGGACGAATGACCGCAGTGTACTCGAAGTACATGAGGATCATGAGGACGACGAAAACGCAGAAAATGGAGTTGTGTATCGCTCTCCTAGAGTTTTTCTTCTAAACGTCGCATAATCTTCAGGCTGATATAATTACTAAATTTATTTGATAGTATCCTGGAAGCTAGTGTTAGTAAGGAATTCATTTTCCCATGAACTGCTACGCCGCTTTTACCTTGCTGAAGAGTTTTTAGCGTGAATTCTGCTACTTCCTCGGAGCTAGCAATAAAGCCTTCTGGTAAGCCGAGTGGGTTAGCGTTAGCATTAGCAAAGAATTCTGTTTGAGTAACTCCAGGGCAGATGCAAATTATTTTCGCTTTATTATTTTTATCCTCCTCTAGCTCTGCTGCTAGAGCAAGTGAAAAGCTTTTCACGTAAGCTTTTGTCGCTGCATAGACTGCCATTAATGGTACTGGCTGAAAACTCGCAGTGGAAGCAATATTGATAATGGCACCAGCTTCTGAACTCTTTATGTCTGAAATAAAAAGTCTGCTTAGTTTGGTTAAGCCGAGTATGTTGAGGTTAATCATTTTAGAAAGCTTTTCTATATTAGCTTCGGAAAAATATGATAGGTCACCGATACCAGCATTGTTTATGAGGATATCTACGTTAAGGTTCTGGTCTTTTACTTTTTTAAATAGTTCTTCTGCAGAATTCTCTTCAGACAAATCTTCAGTAAAAGTGGTGATTTTAATATCACTAATAGTAGCTTCTATTGATTCTTTTAGGTGATTTAATCTCTCTAGCCTTCTTGCAGTAAGGATTAAATCATATCCCTCTTTTGCAAAAAGTTTTGCGAGCTCATAGCCTATACCACTAGAGGCACCTGTAATTAAAACTGTTTTATTGTTTCTCACTTAATACCAAGATACCATGATAGTACTTGCAAACTCCAATTTATGCGTTAATGGTATAACTATGCTAATTCTGGAATTTTATTAAAAACTTCACGACTGAAATCTACTACATACTGCATTATCCAGCCACCGACTAGTAAATACGTAACAATAAGAACTATTAGTTTAGGTACGAAAGTTAAAGTCTGTTCATTGATTTGTGTAATGGCTTGAAATATGCTGACTAAAATACCAACAATTAATCCAGGAATTAAGATTGGAATAGAGATCACCGCTGATGTAATCAGTGTCTTATTAGTCAGTTCAAGTATAAGTGTGTCGTTCATTATCTTACGCTTAAAGAATCTTTATCCTTAATTTGGATTGAAGCTGGTAACTAAATTCTCACAGATTATATTCCACCCGTCAACTAAAACAAACAATACTAGCTTAAAGGGCAAGGAAATGGTGGCGGGAGGTAGGAACATGAGACCGATTGAAACCAAGGCGCTTGCTGTAATCATGTCTATAACTACAAATGGTAAGAATAATACAAAGCCAATCTGGAAAGACTTCTTAAGTTCGCTTAACATGAATGAAACCATCAATATATGTAATGGCATCTCTTCTGCACTTTCAGGCTGCTCAATTTTAGCTATTTTAAAGCCTAATTTAAGTTCATCCTCTGGAGTTTGGCTAAGCATAAATTCACGTAAAGGTCCGATGGTGTTGGTGATGAATTCTTTTTCATCTATCTGCTTTGCTAGAAAGGGTTGTAATGCTTTATCGTTTATCTGAGTGAAGTAGGGATTCATGACGACGAAAGTCAAAATTATTGAAAGTCCAATTAATACTTGAGTTGGGGGTAAGCTACCTAGACCTAGTGCTTGCCTGAGAAGCCCAAAGACGACAACGAATCTTATAAAACTAGTCGTCATAAGCAAGATAGATGGAGCAATGCTTAAGATGGTTAATAGGATTAAGATTTGTAGACCTAGACCCACTCCTTGCTGGTTATCGTTGAAAGATATATTTAATCCAGGAGCAGCTTGTACTGCAAGTAAGCAGCTAGAGAAAATTAAAAAACTAATAAGACTGAAGCTTAAAATTTTTTTCTTTTGGATCAGTTCTAAAATTTTTTTAAGCATATAATCCAATTAAAACATAAAAGTTCTTAGGAGATTGTTTGCAATCTTCAATTTTTGTCCTTTCCTATCCAAGCAGATTTTGAACGATTTTAGAACTAATCACAAAATCCAATTTTTATATTTTGTATTTAGTAAATATAGAAAAAGGAGCTTTATGCTCCTTTGGTAAAACTACTTAACAGCTTCAGACTTAAGTACTCTGATTCTCTGAACTAATCTGCTTTTTAATCTAGCAGCTTTATTTTTATGGAAAGTACTGCCTTTTGAGGCTTTATCTATAGCTTGGTAAGCTTTCGCTAATTTTTCATCAATGGCTTTTTCATCTTTAGATGTCGCAGCAACTAGGCAGGCCTTAATAAGGGTACGCACTTTAGACTTAAGCTCAGTGTTTTTTTTGTTATTACGAGCGTTAATCTCGTCTCTCTTTTTTGCAGATTTAATATTCGGCATAGGAAGAATCATAATAACATATCGTGTTATTCTTTGTTAAGGAACTGAAGAAAAACCTATTTTTTCTTTAATGACTCTTTTAATATTTGTTGAAAATTTATGTCTGCCCCTATTTGCATTTTTACTGAAGAGCAATTCCCACATATGAGGAGAGCTGGTGCTCTAGCTGGTGAGATTCTACATTTGGTCGGTGAAAAAGTTCGTCCTGGGGTTACATTGCTTGAATTAGATACTTTTGCTGAAGAGTGGATACGTGATCAAGGCGCGACCCCCACTTTTAAAGGTTATATGGGATTTCCTAGTACCTTGTGTACTTCAGTCAATGAAAATATAGTACATGGTATTCCAACGGATAGAGAACTCAAAGAAGGTGACTTGGTCAGTATCGATGTCGGTGTTACTGTTACAGAAGATTTTAATGGCAAGCCTTTTACTTATGTTGGAGATAATGCTTTTACTTTTCCCTGTGGGGAAATCAGTCCTAAAAGTAAAAGACTTTTAAAAGCTACTAATGCGGCACTCTGGGCTGGTTTGGAGGTTATTCAAGCAGGTAAGCATATTAGTGATATAGCTGCTGCGATAGAGGCTGTTGCTAAGGAGTATAGATTCGGTAACGTAAAAGAGTTTGGTGGTCACGGAATAGGTCCTAGCTATCACTGTCAGCCTTTCATTCCGAATTTTTTAGAGTACTTTAATCATTTTCCTGATGATGAAATTAAGATTGGTATGGTGCTTGCCATTGAGCCTATGTTAAATATAGGAGGCTCTGCGATTAAGAAGCATAAGGATGGCTGGACTATTATGACTGCTGATAGGAAAAATTCTGCTCATTTTGAACATTCAGCTTTAATAACATTTTCTGGAGTTGAAATTATTACCGATGTGAAAAAAACTAAAAATATTTTTCATCACTTCGATGAATAAATGATATTTTTAATTTTTGGAAAAGACCTTTACTATTAAGGAGTATTTATTTGTCTAAAGAAATTATTGAAATGGAAGGAACGGTGGTGGAAACTGTTCAGGGAGCTAAATTTGTGGTCAGGCTTGATAATGATCATGAGGTTTTAGCGAGTATCTCAGGTAAAATCAGAAAAAATTATATTAAGATTCTGCCAGGGGATAGGGTTAAGGTTGAGCTTACTCCATATGATCTTAAAGTCGGGCGCATTACTTTTAGGGTAATTAAAAAACGACCGATTGAGGGAGAGTTCAATAAAGAGGAGTAAACATAATCAAAAAATAAATAATTACTAATTTAGTTTAGGGTTATGTTAGAATTTTGATTTCGTTAAGCAGGATAGCACATGAAAGTTAGATCTTCAGTAAAGAAAATTTGTTCAAAATGCAAGGTAACTCGTAGAAAGGGTAGAGTTGCCATTATTTGCGAGAACCCTAAACACAAGCAGAGACAAGGATAATTTTTATGCCAAGAGTAGCCGGAGTAGATATACCTAATAAAAGAATAGTCATCGCCTTGACTTATGTATTTGGCGTTGGACTTTCAAGAAGTAAAGAGATTTTAAAGAAAGTTGGCATTGGAGAAGATGTCAGGGCTAATACTTTAACCGAAGAAGAGTTAATTAAAATTAGAGATTGCCTTAAGACCTATGAAGTTGAGGGTGATTTAAGAAGAAGAATCGGTCTTGATATTAAGAGATTGATTGAGGTTAATTGTTTTAGAGGTATTCGTCACAGAAGAGGTCTCCCTAGTAGAGGTCAGAGAACTAAGACTAATGCGAGAACTCGTAGAAGTAAGAAGAGAGTGGCTGTTCCTGGTAAGAAGGTAGCTGCTAAGAAGTAATTAGCATTCAGGATATAAAGGTTTAAAATATGGCGGTAGTTAAAACAAAAGATAAGTCAAAAGTAAAAAAAGCTAAAAGAACAGTCCAGAAAGGTGTAGTTCACATTAGTTCCACTTTTAATAACACGATAATATCTATCACTGATATAACTGGTGGTGTTATTGCTGCTTCCTCTGCTGGTGCAGTAGGTTTTAAGGGTTCTAAAAAAAGCACTCCTTTTGCAGCTCAATTGGCGGCGGAAGCTGCTGCAAGAAAAGCTGTCGAACAGTTTGGTCTAAGAGAAGTAGAAGTCTTGATAAGTGGACCGGGTGCTGGTAGAGAGACTGCTGCTAGGGCTATACAGTTAGCTGGTTTAAGAGTTACTATGATTAAGGACGTAACTCCGTTGCCGCATAATGGTTGTAGAGCACCTAGTGCAAGAAGAGTCTAAGTCGTTGGTTAAGAGAGGATTTTAATATGAACATTGAATTAAAGATTGTTGTAGATGAAAGGCCCGCTGAAGACGGTACTCTAAGGGGTACTGTCATGCTAGAGCCACTCTACAGAGGTTTTGGACATACTATTGGAAATGTTCTGAGAAGAATTCTTCTCTCTAGAGTTAGAGGTTCTGCTGTAACTCACGTAAGAATAGAGGGTGTGAATCACGAATTTACTTCATTAACTGGTCTTTCAGAGGATATTCTGCACGTAATCCTTAACTTAAAACAGTTAGTGGTTAAAATGCATTCAGATGAGCCAAGAACCTTAACTTTAAGAGCTTCTGGTCTTAATACTGTTACTGCTGCTAAAATTGAATGCCCAAGTGATGTTGAGATTATTAATCCAGAATTAGAAATCGCAAATTTAGCCCCAGACGGTACTTTAAATGCTGAAATTACTGTATCTAAAGGCTATGGTTATGTACCAGCTGAGGATCATGATGCTGTTACTTCTGTTGATGTTATTCCTTTGGATTCAGTGTTTACGCCGATTAAAAACGTAGCTTATTCAGTAGAAGAGGTTCCAGGTCCTTCTGGTCAGTCTAATGATTTTGATAGATTAACGATGGAAATCTGGGCTGATGGCTCGGTTTCTATTAGAGAAGCTATTGGACAAGCAGCAGCTCAAGTTACTGAGATGATGAATGCTGTTGTTGACTTTACTGGTCAAAAAGTAGGCGTTATTAAGACTGTGGAAGAAGCTTCTGCTGTTATAGAGCGTAAAGAAGAAGATAAAGCAGTAAGCGTTAGTGTTGAGGAGCTTGAGTTGTCAGTTAGATCTTATAACTGTTTAAAGAGAGCTAATATAAATTCATTATCAGATCTTTTGAAACTATCTGATTTTGATTTGATGAATATTAAAAACTTTGGTAAAAAATCTGCTGAAGAGGTGCTTGATAAATTAGAGACTATGGGTTATTCACTAAGAAACAGAGAGTCATCTTTGAGTCATAGTTTGGATTACTAAATTTCTGAGTTTTAAAAAATTTAGATATTTGAGGGTTAAAGAAAATGAGACATAGAAGAAAGAAAAGAAGAATGGGTAGAGCGGCAGATCAGCGTAAAGCTGCTCTTAGAGCACTTACTACTAATTTACTTAGAGAAAAACAGATTAATACTACGCTTGCAAATGCAAGAGCTGTTGCTCCAGAAATAGAGAAGGTTATCACTCTTGCGAAAAGAGGAGACTTGCACGCTAGAAGACAAGCTGCTTCTTTTATTTTTGATAAAGAAGTAGTTCAGGATCTTTTTGATGCTGTTGTAGACAGGTATAAAGAGCAGACTTCTGGTTATACTAGAATTATTAAGAATGGTATGCGTAGAGGCGATAATGCTCAGTTAGCGGTTCTACAGTTAGTTTAGATTTAATTCATTTAATTTATTTAATTTATTAACTAAACACTGCAAATTATTAACCTTTGTTATAAAATAAAGATAAGACCATACTTCTCCCCCCCCCTGAGTATGGTCTTTTTTTATTTTCGTGAAGTCTAATTCAGAATTTGTTTTAAAGAGAGCTTCTGTTGATGATGTAGATGCTATTTTTGCACTCCTAGATTTTTTTGCGTTGCGTAAATTACTATTACCTAAAACTAAGGATCAGCTCTACAGGCAGATAAGAGATTTTAGGGTTATTTATGAGACAAGGACTAATGATAATGAAAACGCAGGGAATGGACTCGTGCATCGCTCCCTAGTTGCTTGTGCTCATCTTGATATTTTTACAAATCAGTTAGCTGAGGTTAAAAGCTTAGCTGTTCATGAAGCTTTTCATGGATATGGTTTAGGACGAATGTTAGTGGAAGACTGTGAGAGTGAGGCACGCAATATGCAAATAAAAACTATTTTTGCATTAACTTATCAAATAAAGTTTTTTGAGAAAATAGGCTATCATTTAGTCGATATTCAAAGCCTTCCAGAGAAAGTCTTTAAAGAGTGTGTGGTCTGTCCTTTTTATGGGTCCTGTAATGAAAATGCTTTAATTAAACGTTTATAGAGACTGTTGTACGGCGTGCATTCGACAAGGCTGAGATAGTATCTTTTGTTTAGTGACTTAATGACTTCGTTAGATTGTCTGCTTCTAAGACGTTTTTATTTTGCTTAAAGAAATCTTTAATAGTTTTACAAACGAAGAGAATCTGCTCTTGATTCAATTCGGGATGCACTGGTATAGAAAGCACTGAGTGAGAGGCTTTTCTTGCGTTGGGGTAGTCAAGCGGTTTATAGTTAAAGTGCTTATACACTTCCTGTAAGTGTAAGGCTACCGGGTAATAAATCTCTGAACCAATCTCGTGAGAGGCTAGAAATTCTTTAAGCTGATCTCTTAATTTACTAGAATCCTCTAAGCGAGTACCAACTAAGATGCTGAACTGATGAAAAATATGTGAACTGTAATCTGCGATCTCTGGTAATTTTATAGTTCCTTCTGCTTCAAGATCAGCAAGTTCTTTAAAGTAAAGTTCTGCATTGATCATGCGCTGTTTATTCCATTTATCAATTAAATTAATTTTTATACTTAAGATAGCAGCTTGGATTTCATCTAATCTACTGTTTACACCAAGCTCAAGGTGATAATATCTGCGTTCAGAACCATGGGCTTTAATTCGTCTAAGTCTTTTAGCAAGCTCATCTGAATTAGTACAGATTAAACCACCATCTCCAGCGCAGGAAAGATTTTTAGTCGGGTAAAAGCTGAAAGTCCCAATGTCGCCCATAGTGCCAGCTTTAGCCTTGTTGAAATTATTAGAATCTAAACTACTGTACGTCGCACCAAAGGCTTGAGCAGTGTCTTCAATGATTTTTAAATTATACTCTTGAGCGATAGACAGTATTTCATCCATCGGGCAGCACTGGCCAAATAAGTGAACAATAATTATAGCTTTAGTTTTAGAGTTAATTTTTTCTCTAAGTTTTTTAGGGTCTATATTAAAAGTTTTTAAATCTATATCTGCAAATACTGGAGTCGCTCCAGCTTGGTCTATCGACTCTGAGCTTGCAATGTAAGTGAATGGAGTAGTAATAACTTCGTCACCAGCTTTAATATCTAATGCGAGCAATGATATATAAAGCGCATCTGAACCATTTGCACAAGAGATGGTATGTTTTACTGAAAGATACTCAGCAGCTTTAAGTTCAAATAACTTAACCTGCTCTCCCATAATATAGTTACCACTGCGCAAAACATCAAGAACAACAGGCTCAACTTGGTCTTGAATCTGTTGATACTGAGAAGGCAGGTCTAGTAAAGGTACTCTCAAGCTTTGGCTGATTTAGCTTTCTTCTGTTTTCTCTTAAGTAGTTTTGCTGCTCTTTTTACGCCAGCTTGCTGTTTATCAGGGTTAATCTTTTTAGACATCTTACAACCTCGGAAAAATTTATCTTAGCACATCACTTAAGCCCAAATACTTAAAGAAACTGGGAAATGAAGTGTTCACAAATTCACTTTTTAATATCTCCACAGGTTTCGCTGAATGTAAGCCTGCGATAGCTGAACTCATGGCAATACGGTGATCTCCCTTGCTATCTATAACTATTATCGAAGCATCACCGCTAGGGAATTCTCTTCCAGCAAGGCCTTCAATAATCATGCCATCATCGGTCTCTTCAACTTTCACCCCAAGCTGCTTAAGCATGCTTACTGTAGTAGCTATTCTGTTAGATTCTTTAACTTTAAGTTCTTCAGCGTTTTTAATAACAGTAGTGCCTTTAGCTTGAGCTGCAAGAATAGCTATAACTGGAATCTCATCGATAAGGCGAGGGATAATATCTCCGCTTATCTCGCATGCTTTTATATTAGAGCTTTTTACAATAATGTCTGCGATAGGCTCTTTACCTTCTTCTCGAAGATTATGAATACTGAAATCGATGTTCATCATCGTTAGCACATCGATAATGCCAGTGCGAGTAGGGTTTATGCCGACATTTAATAGTTCGACTTCAGCATCTTCTACTATCGCTGCTGCGACCATAAAGAAAGCAGCACTAGATATATCACCAGGGACTTTTACTCTCTGCGCCTGTAGAGGTTTTTCTAATCTTCTAATACTGACCTCTAGGCTACCGTGATGATACGAAATAGGTGACTGAAAATAGTCGAGCATTCTCTCTGAGTGATCTCTAGATTTTTCTGGTTCAATAATAGTGGTTACACCGTCAGCATTTAAACCAGCTAGTAACAGGGAAGACTTTACTTGAGCTGATGAAACTGGTGACTTGTAGTTAATGCCTTTTAAATTAGATGAGCCGTAAATTATAAGCGGGGCCTTGCCTTCAGAAGAATCTATGTTAGCTCCCATTAGTGACAGTGGATCTATGACTCTTTTCATCGGTCTAGCGCTAAGTGACTCATCGCCAGTGAGAACTGACTTGAAATTCAGCCCAGAGAATAATCCTGTAAGTAAGCGCATTCCAGTTCCAGAATTACCTAAATAAATATCATTATTCGGAGCTCTTAAAGATTCCATGCCTTTTCCTTGAATTTTTACGATGGGATTTTCAGAGTCGTGAAAATTAGTTTCTATTTCGACACCCAAGCTCTCAAAGGCTTTCTGAGTACATATGCAATCTTCGCCATTTAAGAAATTAGTTATCTCGGTTTTCCCTTTTGCGATAGAGCCTAGGATAATAGAACGATGTGAAATAGATTTATCGCCAGGAATTTTTATGGTTTTTTTAAAAATCCTCTGTTTATGAATTATGGGGTTAGACATTTTTCAAAACCTCATCTTTCCACGCAGAAAAATGATCTTGAAAATCTGTATCTAAATCTTTTCTAGCTAAAAATCTGGTCGCACCCAGTCTTTCCAAGTGACCATCTAGTCTGCGGCCGCAACCACAAAAGTCAATATAGCTTTTATCTCCTAGGGCTAGAATATGGAAACGCAGTTTGTCTAATTTAACTTCATCTTCTTCTGCTGTATAAAGGGTTTCACAGAATTTCTCTGCGTCTGCTGGTGCGTCACCATCTCCCCAAGTGGAAATGACTACGACGCAGTTCTCAATAGATTTTAAATCATTAATATTTTTTTGAGAAGCTGCTGCTAATTCGACATCATGTCCTTTAGCTTTAGCGGCTTTCGCAAATTCGTCAGCTAAAGATTCAGAATTACCTGTTTCGGTGCCGTATAGAACAGTGATTTTTTTACCCATAGGCTAAATTATATCAGTCTCTGAAATTCGTTATTTAATCTATTCTTAAGTACCTGCTGAAAAATGCTTAAAATAGCATTCAAAAATTTTTTAATCGATCTGATTTAAATACTTGGATCAAAAATATTATCGCCGCTACTTGATTGTGCCGCATTTTCTTGCGTGTTTTTCTTAAGCTTTTGATTAAGCACATCCTTGATCAAAAGGCGAATCTTAACACTTTCGGGATGATCTATTTTTCGTGGGTGTTCTGTCTTTAACTGAATGTCTAAAACTTTTTCACTGTTAACATTCATAACCACTATTCTGCTAGCAAGTAATAGAGCTTCATCTACGCTATGTGTAACAAATAATATAGTCTGTTTAAGCTCTGTCCAGATTTTAATTAATTCATTCTGTAAATTCCTGCGTGACCAATCGTCTAAAGCTCCTAATGGCTCATCTAATAAAAGGATTTCAGGCTGTACGGCTAAAGCTCTAGCTATAGCTACTCGCTGCTGCATACCTCCAGAAATCTCATGGATTCGCGCCCGAGAATGTTCTACTAAATCTACTAATTCTAGGTAGCGAATGGCTTGCATGAAACGTTCTTGGTGATTAGATATTCTGTTTTTTAATCCGAAACTGACATTCTCGATTACATTTAACCATGGAAATAGTGCATAATCCTGGAACACGATAGCTCTTTTAATATCTGGTTTTAAGATTTTTTCGCCATTTAGTAAGACGGAGCCTGTATAGTTTTTCTCAAAGCCAGCTAGTATATTTAGAAAAGAACTCTTACCACAGCCAGATGGACCTAGTATGCAAATAAATTCTCCTTTATCCACCGATAAGTCAAAATCATTAAAAAGATTTTTAATAAAACCATTAGCTTTGAATTTTAAATTTAATTTATCTATTTTTAACATCGATATTAGTGGGAAAATGAGTTACTAGTTCAGACTTAGGTGAAATTTAAGAATAGTGATTTGTGCTTTCCTCTAGTTTTCTAAATAAAATATTATCAGCGACATAGCCAATAACAGCAATAATCAACATCATAGCAATTACTTCTGACATATCAGAGAGACTTCTACCCAGCTCTAGTGTCTGACCCAGCCCGGAGCCGTTAATGAATAGCTCTCCAGCAATTAATGCTCGCCAAGCGAATGCCCAGCTCAGTCTCAGGCTGCTAATTAATTGTGGAAGTATAGCTGGGATTATAATGCGCTTATAAAGATCAAAGGATTCACAGCCAAGAGAACGCCCAGCTAGTATTAATTTAGGGGGAATATTTTTTATAGCATTCTGTACACCAAGTGAGCAGGGGATAAAAGCTTCTAGGATAACTATAAATAATACTGCTGATTCAGAGATTCCAAACCAAAGAAGTGCTAAAGGAACCCAAGCTACACTTGGAATTGACTGTAAGGCTGTAAGGCTTTCTCCGACAGTATTGCTTAGCTGTTTGAAGCGTGAAATAGCTAAGCCTAAAAGGCTTCCTATAACAACTGCGGTTAAATAGCCTATTAATACTCGCTTGGAGGACTGAAATAAGGCTGGGAAATAAGCGCCATCGAGAAAACCTCTTTTAAGAGTATTAAGTACCATAGCTGGACTAGGTAGTAGATAATTAGGGTAAATCTCAAGTTTACAAATTACGTACCAAAGTAGTAATAGGCTAAGTAAGAAGATTACTCTAGTTTGAGAGCTTTTTCCTGATTGCTCAGTCATGAGTAAAAATTATATCGGTTTATTCTGTTTTTGATTAAGCTTAATTATGGAAATTCGCCCTCGATTAACAGTAGAAGTTATTTCACCGTAAGTGCAATTTTCTTCAAGTAAAGTTCTTATAGGGCTTTCTATATCTTGAGCATTAGAACGTACTTGCGGTGGCATGGTTTTAAAATAGTTTATTTTAGTTGCCATCTCCTCTTTGGTCTTATTAGTAAGAAGCGGGAGGTCGCTTAGCTTACGTCTTTTAGAAGTCGTATCTGAATTTTGATTATTATCGTCATTTTTTGAGTTCATTTTTTATATAATCTTGTACTAATTTATTCTTACACTTTAATTATTAAATTAAATTTATATCTTTCTCTTAATGTTTGATAACCTTTTACCCCTAAAATGGGCATAGAAAACTAAAGTTGATACAAATTTAACACTTATGTTAACGAAATTTTCTATAATATAATCTAAGTCAAAGTTTTATGGATAAAAGTCTTGAGCTTTCTGAAAGTCAAATTAAGGGTTTTGTGAATCTATTGAAGGATTCAGAGGAGAAGGTTTTGTCCTTAATGGCTCAACAAGTCTCTAATATGAGTCCAGACTCATTAAAGATGATAGAGGATTTAGCGCAGAAGTCTAATGATGTAGATCTTTTAGATAACTGGTATCATGCTTCAAGATTAAGTTTGAAATATATGATAGAAGACTGGAAAAGGCTTCATCGTCAAGATTTAGAGAGGGGCTTGTTCTTAATATCAAGAATCTATACTCCATATTTAAATGAACAGAGATATATCGAAATTTTAGATTCTTATGCTAATCGTGCTGCAGAGAAGCTTTCTACTAAATCCACTAGTGATGAAGCGATAGAAGCTATTAACAAAGTGCTGTTTGAAGAAGAGAGATTTTCTGGTAATCAAGCGAATTACTATGATATTAGAAATAATTTTATTCACACGGTTATAGATACTAAGCTTGGTAACCCCATAGTTCTTTCATCTATTTATATGCTGGTAGCCAAGAGGTTGAAAGTACCTGTAAGTGGCATTGGAGCACCAGGACATTTTATCGTTAAGTTTGCAGATCAGCTTATAGATCCATTTTTTTCTGGTAGAAGAATTACTAAAGAAGAGTGTGTTATTAGAGCTCAAGAGCTCAGCGTATTTTGGCGTGATGAATATCTAGACTCTATCGAAGATTCTTTTATTATCGCTCGCTGTGTAAGAAATTTAATAGCTATTTATAAGCGTAATAATGAGTTGGATAAAGCTTCTGATGTTTCGGAATTATTGAAACTGATTTAGGCTAACTATCCACTGCGGAAATACATAACCAAATCGAGTAGATCTCGTTAGTATTTTCATGATTGGACGATAGATTCTGATATCTTCAATAAGCCACAGTGAACGCATTCTACCTTGGTTAAGCCTAGCCATCTCAAAGTAAGCTTCAGAATCGGTTTTAGAATCATAGGCTAGTAATCCTAAGATTCTATAAGCTTCTGCAAGTTCATAAAAATCTAGAGTTTGCGGAAAGGCTATTTCACTAAATTTTTCTATAATATTTATTGAAATTCTCCGTGCTTCTTGTCTTGCAGACTCGGTTTTAAGGAAGTATAAATATTCCAATCTGCTCGGGAAATAAGGACTGCGGTTGTCAATTTTACTTAAGAGTTCGTTATAAATAAATTCTCTGATTTCATGATCATTCAAATCTAATTTATTCTCTCCATAAAATGCTTTTTTAAGCTCTATATGAGCTTTTTCGGAATTTGTGAGTCCACAAGCTTTAGCAGCTTCAAAGTCTTGGTCGAAGAGGAGTAGAGATTTAAGATCATTTCTGAATTTATCATTTTTAGGGAATTTTTTAGTAGCATACTCGAGAAGTGCGTAAGCTCTTTTAATATCTCCATAAGCTATAAGTGCTGTGGTGAAAGCTTCCAAATTTTCTACATCATTTATTTTTAAAGAATCGTACTTATTGAAATCATTAATTACCTCATCAAGATTACCAAGAAGTAAGAGATCTAAATTCTCTTCAGCACTATTGAATTTAGGTTTAGAAGCTTTAACGCTATTATTCGTCTCAAACAGACTGATTCCAAAAAACTCTACTGTAAGCAAGCAGAGAAGAACTATACAGAATCTACCAAGCTTGTTCATATTTTAAAGAGATATTCTGCATTCTGTGTCGTGATATTCATAATTCCAGTTTTGTCTAGACCTTTGATCTCAGCAAGCTGTTCTGCTACATAGTTTACGTAACTAGGCTCGTTTCGTTTTCCTCTTTGAGCCTGTGGGGCTAGGAAAGGACAATCTGTCTCTAAGAGAGTCTTCTCTAGGGGAACTACTTTTGCTACTTCTCTAAGTGATTTAGAGCTTTTAAAAGTGAGAATACCAGACCAAGATATGAAAAAACCTAATTCTATACAAGCTAGTGCAAAATCTTGACTACCAGTGAAACAGTGAATGGTTCCATTGCGATCAGATTTAGTGTTTTTAAAATGTGCTTCCAAGATATTAAGTGTATCGCTTTCAGCATCACGTGTGTGGATAATTAAGGGAAGCTGAAAGCGTTTTGCAAGTTCAATTTGTTTATTAAAAATTTCTCGCTGTTTTTCTTGCTCTGCTTTAGTCGTGCAGTGATAGTAATCAAGGCCAGTCTCACCAATGGCTCTTATTTTATTTTCTGGATTTACTAATTCTCGATTCAAAACAGCTAATAAGTCATTCTCTGAGTCATCATCCCAAGAGTGAAACTCTGTCGGGTGGACGCCTATGGCTATGTATAAATTACTAAAGCCATTACCATTAAACTGTTTGCTGAGTTTTAATAAGGTTTCCACTTCATTTACCCTGCAACAAGAATGTAGTATTTTCCCTACACCAGAGTTGAATGCTCTCTCCATAACATCTTCACGGTCAGAATCATATTCATTGAAATTTATATGTGCATGGGTGTCTATGAGGATAGGATTTGTCATCGTCTACTTAAAGTGATCGTAATTACAATGACGTATTTTAGCAGTAAACTTTTTATGTTTATTCAATCTTTCTTCAATATTTTTTTTCTTCTTTTGAATTTTATCAACTATAAGCTGGCCACTCGCCCAGCTTTCTTGCACTCTCTCTTGGTTCTTTTTACTCATTTTATGAGTTTTATTTAATTGATTAATTTGGCTGATAATCACTGAGCGAACAGCAAGCTTATCTAAGCACTTTTCTAAATCTTCGTCCTCTAGGGCTGAGTTTAGCTCTGTATCAATATCTTGGAGTTCATCAATACCATCATCGAAATCTTTAAATTTTCGCATTCTAATTCTTTCTCCTGATTTTTTTATCTATTTAATGACGAGACTGCAGCTTGTTGTTGTTGCATTCCAGCGTTTAATGAATCTAGTTTTGCATATTGTTTAGTTAATCTAGCCTCATAGTCATCGACGCTCTGATTTGCACGAACAAGACTACTGTCAAGTGTTTTCTGACGTGAATCAAAAGCAGTACTCATGGCTTGTATAATTCCGCTAGAGCTATTAACATAAGTGTCCAATAGTGCATCAAGCTGTACAAGGATGCCACTAGAGCCATCATCAAAAGGTGGTATTTCACTATCTGTTTTACCATAAAGTAATTTATTTACAGCATTAGGATCTTTAGCTAAGGCTGTCGAGAAACTGCTATCGAGGCTATAACCAGAGAATTTGTTGTCGGCCACACTTAAAGTACTTTTAAAACCTATATCTACTAAAGATTTGTATCGATTTGAATCAGAAGAATCAAAGGCGGTGCCTAGTAATGCTTTAATTGAACTATCGAGCCTCTTTCCTATTCTATTCTTCATTCCTCTAGCGAAGCTTAATGTATCATTTATTTGTTTAAGAACTGCATCGAGGTTGCTTCTGTAAGTGCTACTGTCTTCTGAAATCGTTACTCTGACAGGGCTGTCTGTTTCTGTTAATGTTTTTAATTCTAGGCTAACACCTGCAATGATCCCACTTACGGTATTGCTGTTGCTGACTAAGGTCTCGCCATTATTTTGGGTGGAAATCTGGAATTCGGCATTATTGCCTAAATCTTCATCGTCTAATGCAAGAATGTTTAATATATTACTATCATCTGAGCTCAGTGGAATAGAAAGTGCACCTGTTTGAGTATTTTTTAAATTGAAAGTACCGTTTAAAGTATCATAGCTAGCTTTAACTTTGACATCCCCATCATTATTTATTTTTTGCAGTAGATTGTCTATAGTATCTGTACTTGGATTAAAGGTAATTTCTTTTCCATTTATAGTTAAAGAGTTACCAGTAATTCCTATGCTAGAGAGTAAGGCTGTTTTCCTAGGAGATGAAAGATTCTGTATGCCAGTCACTGAACCTGCATTTATTTTTGCATTATTTAAGCCTAATGCAGAGAGCAAGTTGCTAGTATCTCCTGATGAACCCATGCTTATGACTCCACTGAGAGAGACCTTGCCATTTGTAAAAGTCGCAGTGACTCCTGAAAAATTATTATTGAGGAAGTTTAAAATATCTTGAAAGTCTTTATCTGTGCCTAATGTCTCATCACTCAGATTAAAAACACTACCAATATTACTATCTATCGAGCTAGTGCTAATGGAACTTGCTCCAGTCGTATTATTCGTTAATGAAAATTTTCCTGTGCTAGTGTCGTAGTTAGCTGTAACTCCAGCACTCGCATTATTGTTGATAGCTGTGATTAAGGAATTAATGGTGTCGGTGTTTGGGTCAAAGTTAATATCAGTACCGTTAATGGTAATAACGGTGCCATTTATTCCTAGTGAATTAAGAGTATCACTGCTCTTTGGTAGGTTTAACTTTTGGCTACCTGTTACTGTTCCACTGTTAATCGTGCTTAAGCCTAGTGCATTTAATAAATTACTGCTGTCAGCAGAATCTCCAAGCGTAGTAATTCCAGTGATTTCAATAGAACCATTTACGAGGCTTGCCCCTACACCAGCAAAGCTGTTCGTGAAAAAATCTAGTACTGACTGAATATCTGTAAGGCCAGAAGTACTTGCTGTTGTGCCATTTATCGTGACCGAACCTTCTGTAATACTGGTAACACCATTTAAATTCGCCTTAGATAGAAGATCACTAGTGACTAAGCCATTGCTTATTTGATTAGTAGATCGTTTTACGGTAGCAGTTTCCGTAGGATCACTAAGTACCGCTGTTTGACCATTTATGGTGACTGAACCAGGTACTAGGGTGTCTTTGAAATTAAGATCTTTTAAGTCAGAAGCTCCAGTGACGCCAGTATCTATATATGTTGATGATTTTACTGAGCTATTGGTGGCTAATTTAAGTATCTTTAAATCAAATGTTTGCGGACTTGCTCTACCACTTACACTTGCTGATGCTTTATCTTTATTTGAGATATTAACGGAATTGGAAACTAAGGTTGAAGCATCATTAGTTATATTCTTAATGCTAAGAAGATTTTTTAATGTTGTTAATCTATCACGCAGAGTATTAACGCTAGTTCTTTCTGTGTTTAACTCTGTTTTTTTTGTTTCGAGGGGTCTGATCTTGTTAGTTACTTCTAAATTGACTAATTGTGATATTAGTCCTTGTGAATCTATATTAGAGTTCATCCCAAGTAAACTTACGCTCATATCTCTTATTAACCAAGCTTGACTTTTTTGACCATACTGAAAATTACTTGTTTTTTGATTTCGTCCTAAGTTTATTGGGGGAATAGCTATAATATATCGTTATGACCCTTAGTTCTCCACTGCGACATTTAGCCGTAATCATGGATGGTAATAGAAGGTGGGCTAAGGCAAGAGGTTTATTTAGTGTTGAAGGACATAGGCAGGGGGTTAAAGCTTTAAGATCTTTAGTGAAAGAATGCCTTGATTTAGGTATCGGCTATCTTACGGCTTATGCCTTCTCTTCTGAAAATTGGAAAAGAACAGCTAAAGAATTAGATTTTTTATTTGAGCTTTTAAATGAATCTGCTATTAATGAATTAAGTTCCCTTAGTGAGCAGGGTGTAAAGGTAAGGTTTCTTGGAGATTTATCTGTATTTAAGAGTAATAATCTTTTAGAGTCTTTAGGGAATTTAGAGAAAGCTACGCAGAGTAATGACCGTTTGGTTTTTAATATCGCTCTTAATTATGGAGCGGTTGCGGAGCTTACTCGTGCAGTGAATATGATTTCTGAAACTCTTTCCGAGAAAGAGATACATTATTTAGATGAGAATTCTTTTAAGAAATGTTTATACACGGCAGATATACCAGATCCAGATTTTATAATAAGGACTGGTGGAAAGCAGAGGCTTAGTAATTACCTTTTATGGCAAGCAGCTTACTCGAAATTAATATTTACTGATATTCTTTGGCCTGATTTTAATTTAGATGATATAAAGTCTCAGCTTAATCTTCCAGCTAAAGCTTTTGCGGTTAATTATGCAAGTTAGACCAGCTATTACCTCTAATGCTAGATTTCACCGAGATGCTTGGTTAGAGATTAATTTAGATCATCTAGAGAGTAATTTACAGACTATTTATCAGCAGGTTAAAAAGCCACTTATATTAGTTTTAAAAGCTGATGCTTATGGGCATGGAGCTGGAGTTATAGCGAATATGCTTGATTCTTATTCTGCGGTTCATGCTTATGCGGTGGCGAATATAGATGAAGCTATTAATCTCAGGCAGTCTACTGATAAGAGAATTATGGTTTTAGGGATAACGCCAGAATGGTCATATAGTGTAGCTATTGAAAAAAATATAGAGCTGACTATCGCAGATGAAAAAGCTGCTGAAAAGCTGAACCGCATAGCCTTTGACCTTTCTAAGGTAGCTAAAATTCACCTAAAATTAGATACAGGGATGAATCGTATCGGCTTTAAAGTAGAGAAGCCAGAAGAGTTTAGAGAAATTATCAGAAGAGTAGATATGCTTTTTAATCTAAAGATACAGAGTGTTTTTTCACATTATTCGGCTTCAGATGATACACAGTTATGTGCTATTCAGACTACACGTTTTATTAATGCTACTGATAATATTAATTTCCCGCGTCATATCGCGAGCAGTAAAGCTGCTCGCCTTATAAACCAAGATCCTTTTGATTACGTGCGTGTCGGGATTGAGTTATTCGGTTTAGATAATCCGATTCTTAAACCTGTTATGTCTCTCCATGCTAGAGTGGTTTTCGTAAAACAGATAAGTCCGGGTGAAGCGGTGAGCTATAACGGTACTTGGCATACCAAGCGAACTACTAAGATAGCTACACTACCACTGGGTTATGCTGATGGCGTACCGAGAGCTTTATCTAATCGAATTAAAGGTTACGTTAAGGAAAGTTTTATACCACAGGTGGGCTTGATAACCATGGATCAGATTATGTTTGACATCGGTGATACCGAAGATATTAAAGTTGGAGACCAAGTTGAACTTATTGGTCCGCATTTACCCCTTAAAGAATGGGCTAAGCTCTTAAACACTATCAGTTATGAATTAGTTACTTCTTTAAATTTACGTTTACCGAAGGTTTATACGAGAGATTTATAGGCACTGTAGCGGAACTCCAATTTCTGCGTTTTCGTCGTCCTCATGATCCTCATGTATGCTTGATACACTGCGGTCATTCGTCCTCCTTAGCCTTGAACTTGTTCGTTCGGCTACACGCCCCTGATGACTATTATAGAAGTTTCACTTTCTTAACCAAAGTTTAAAAAAGATATGGTTTATGTAATGCATGGCGATAGGCGGACCTAGCGACAAGAACCCATTGAATTTGTTTAAATACAATTCTGCTTCTGGTGTTGCACCAAAAAATCAACCAGAGCAAGTTTCTTCTACTGAGGAGACTCCAACTGACACTGCAAGTAAGTCAGCTGCAAATTCATATGAGCGTATTGCTCAATTACAGAACACTTTAGGTGCAGATGGTTTTGTTGGAAGAAAGGTCGGTCCTGCTGATTTAGCAAAGACTGCTGGAGCTAATCCTTTAGGCTCGATTAAGTTTAACGGAAATCCTCCTAGCATAACTGAAACAAGTGCTCCTAGAGAGCCGAGTTCAGTTGAGGCTATTGGTGGTCCAGAAGTTGTTGCTGCTACGACAAATGATAATGCTCGATTAAAACTTGAGACTACTAAGCTTGCTAACTTAGCAAATAAGTATAATGCTCGAACTGTAGATGGTGATTTTTTTGATGTAAGTGCGGAGAATACATCTCTAGCAGATAATAATACTGCGTTAGCAGCAGCGCGTGGCTAAAAATGCTCACCTTATAAATTTTCTAAACCAAGGACTAAAGAGCAGACATTTTTTAATGGCGGTTTTACCTGTATAAAAGCGCTTATCTGAAACATTTGGGATGAAACTTTCGTCTAAAGCTTCGAATTCTTCATCGATATTAAAGTCAATCATAAACAATAGTTCACGATTAGTTAGTTTATGATCTGCATTTTCAGCTCGGCTAATGAAATTCAGCTCTGGCTCTGTTATTAATCGTAAAAAAAAGACTAGAAAACGGTGTTCCCAGATAGCTGAATCATAAATAAAGAAATATTTACAGGAGTTCATGTAAGAGAGCAGTGTTCATCTCTCTGTATACTTGGACCAAGCTTTTTATCATGAAGTGCTTTACTGTACTGCTTTAGTTCAAGTATAGAGCCATCACATTTATGAATTTTAATGAAATTAGAGACCCCGCGAGCAGCTAAAGGTAAGCCGCCAGTAATTACTACACTGTCACCGTGATCAACGTAGCCACCTTTAATAAGGTGTTTCTCAATATTATAAATAGTGTTAGTCGTTTCTTCGACTTCGTCGAAATATATAGGAAGCACTCCCCAAACCATAGATAGGGAATTATAGGTGAACTCATAAGTCGTCGCCGCGATGATTCTTGCTTCAGGACGCAGTCTAGATACCATCATCGCGCTCTTTCCAGAACAAGAAAATACTACTATGTTCTCTATATGCTGTAATTTAGAAAAAGTTTCAACCGCTTGAGCTATCGCATAGCGATTAATATCGTCTGTCTGATTAGGATCTAAGTCTTTAAGGTTACGTCTTTCGACTTTAATTTCACCAGATTTTTCTACTTCTAGTGCGATTTTCGCCATCATCTGAATAGTTTCTTTAGGGAAAGCACCAGTGGCTGTTTCATTAGAAAGCATGATGGCATCAGTGCCGTCAAGAATAGCATTCGCCACATCTGAAACTTCTGCACGTGTAGGAAACGGTTTTGTAATCATCGAATCCATCATCTGCGTAGCGGTGATAGCAAATTTCTTTTTATAATTAGCTCTACTGATGATCTGCTTCTGTATCATCGGAACTTTTTCTGGTTCTAATTCTACGCCTAGGTCACCACGCGCTACCATAACACCATCTACTACATCTAAAATTTGATCTAATTCTATTACTGCCTGTGGCTTTTCAATTTTAGCGATTACTTTAATCGGTAACTGGTCTACATTACACTCGTCGATTAGTTTTCTAAGTTCAAGTACATCATCTGCGGTCTTAACGAAAGATAGAGCGATGAATTCAGCTGAATGCTTAACTGCCTGAATTATATCTTCTCTGTCTTTATCTGTTATAGAAGCTAAATTAGCTTGGTGTGACTCTGGAAGGTTTACGCCCTTATTAGACTTAATGACCCCGCCGAAGAGAACGTTACATCTAACATCATTACCTTTAACTTCAGTAGCGCGAAGCCTAATTAAACCATCGTCTATAAGTACCTGCTGGCCAGCAAGTATATCTTTAGTTAATGCAGGGTAATTACGAATAAAAACTCTTTTTATTGAAGCTGTAGTCGAATAGTCCGCAGTATCAGCATCAGATGTTAGGATTATCTCTTCGCCTTGTTTGATAATCACTCCCTCGTCTGGCAGTGTCCCAGTCCTGATTTTAGGTCCTTGAATGTCGACTAAAATACCTATAGGTCTTTTTAATTCTTTAGCGATTTTACGCACTCTATTAAGTCTTTCTGCTCTTGAATCCCAGTCTCCATGAGAGCAGTTAAGTCTAGCTACATTCATTCCAGCCAGAATAAGCTCTCTAATAGTCTCCTCTGTTTCAGAAGCTGGTCCTAGCGTCGCTACTATTTTAGTTTTTGGGGTGTTTTTTAAATCAAGATTAGACATATGATATTTTTCCTAGTATGCTAGAAGCCTTAGCGCCAGTGGAGCTTGGAACATTGTTAGCCATCCTATTATAGCTTGTATAAGCTAGTAAAGAGAATAAAATCGCTTCTTTATACTGACTCATAATCCCACACTGATTATGATCGCTAAAAGCTATAGCTGGATTTAGTTCTTTTAGTTTTTCTGTAAGAAAATTATTATTAATACCGCCCCCGGAAATTAATACTTTATTAATCGGGTATTTCTGTAGCTCTGTGCTAATGGTTTTCGCTGTTAAGTAAGTAGCTGAGCTAATAATGTTCTGGGTATTACCTAAATCTAAAAACTTATCTGCAAACTTATGATTAAACAGCTCTCTGCCAGTGGACTTAGGTGGAGGAAGTCTGAAATATTCGGTATTCTTTATAAGATTATCTACGAATTTCTCATTAATTTTACCCTTGAAAGCTATTTCACCATTTTTATCAAAAGGTTTACTGTAAAGCTTTTGGCAGAGATTATCGATTAAGGTATTACCTGGTCCAGTGTCGTAAGCTATGCAGGGAGAGTCTTTCACTAAAACTGTGATATTTGCGATACCGCCAATGTTTAAAGTAGCGATATTTTCATTATCAGATCTCACTAATCTATCATCTAAAAAGCTTATTAAAGGTGCACCGCCACCACCACGTGCCATATCTGCCGGTCTAAAGTCTGAGACCGTATTTATGTTAGTAAGATTAGCTACTAGAGAGCCTTCGCCTAACTGCCAGGTGCTTTCTTTACCATGAAAAATCGTCTGCCCATGTATGCCGATAAGATCTATCTGTTCATTATGTTTTTCTTTAAAAGAGTTTATACTTTCAGCAAGAAAACGACTAAAGGCGAAATTTAGATTAGAGATTTCATCTAAATTACCGTTCTGTTTATTTATAAGTTTTTCAAAGATAATTCTCAGCGTAGGGTCGAAAGGAACGCTGTCCTCACGAATCACTGAGTAATTTTTAAGATTATGAATGTCATGCCAGTCTATCAGCGCAAAGTCAATTGCATCTACTGAGGTACCGGTGTTAACGCCTAGGACTCGCATTTAAAATTAATTGTTGAACTCGTGCATTATGATCTGTAGGCTTCAAAATGATCTGTGATTTTTAAAGCACTATGATTAAGTAATAAATTATACAGGATTGACATATGTGATGAATATTTCATCCTTCTTTGTGTGAGATTCTAGATTCTGTGGCGATCTCTTGCTGTGGTTTTATATATTTAAAAAATTTTTTAAAAGCTGATGACCATATTCAGAGAGTATGGACTCTGGGTGATACTGAACACCGAAGAGATTTTTAAAATCTTTATGGGTAACAGCCATGACTAGTTCATCTGCGGTTTTAGCGATTATTCGTAAATTAGAATCCTGAATACTAGATCTGTCTATGACAAGTGAGTGATATCTAGTCGCAGTGAAGTGTTTAGGGATATCTCGGAAAAGTTCTGAACTTTCATCGTGTTCTATGACACTGGTTTTTCCGTGCATAAGATAAGGGGCTTTAACGACTTCTCCCCCGAAAGCCTCTCCTATAGCCTGATGTCCGAGGCAGACGCCTAAAATCGGGATCTTTGCTGCTAATAGTTTAATCGATTCGATACTGAGTTTAGAATCTTTAGGCTTACCCGGACCAGGGGAAATGAGTATATGAGTAATATTTTCGGCTTTTAAAAAATTCTCTAACTCAGAGCTCGGAAATTCATCATTTCTAATTACTTTTACTTCTGCCCCTATCTCTCCTAAGTACTGGACTAGGTTATAAGTGAAGCTGTCGTAATTATCGATGACTAAGACTTTGGGAGACATTTATTCTAATGATACAAGACTATCTTGAGGGCTTAACGGTTTATTAATGCTAATTTAGTAATACCTTAAAATATGAGGAGGACGTGTTTATGCGTTCATTACAACATGGTTTAGGGAAGAGAAGTCCTTTATTTTTTGATTTTAATGCTGGAGTGAGCTTTAATCCAAGTGCTTATACGGCTCTTGATTTTAATAAGACTCCAGTTACAGCACCGATTACACTCACTTCATCTGCGGCTGCACCGGTTGATACACCAGCAGCTTATTTTACTAGTTCAGTAAATAATCCTACAGCTTCCCCTTTTGATAATAGTGTTAGCTTTCAGCCTTGGACGGCTGATTCCGCCAATTCTGCAAACTTGGCTTGGGGGACATTCGGTGCTGATGGTAATTTTGATTTCTCAGGGAAGACAAATCCTTATTGGGAAGCTAATAAGCAGAGTGAAAAAGCTGAAGAAGACTTAAGAAGGATTCAGGGAGAAGAGGCAAAGGCAGAGGCGCAAAAATGGGCAGGGCTATTTGAATTCTTAAACAAAATTTTTAGTACGATGGCGGGAGTAATGGGGACACCTTCTATTGGCGGCACTGCTACTACTGCTCCTGCTCCTGCTCCTGCTGCTGCTTGATGAAGAATTGACTCTGAAAGAGTTTCGCAATAGCGCCTTATTATATTTTAGTATTACCAAAGCTTAACCTTGTTTAGATAAATTAATATTATGGACCTATCTATATTTACAGGATCTTTGACTGGATTAACAGACATACAGAAGAAAGCTTTTGAAAAATCAATTAAAGAGGCTGATGTTAATCGTGATAATGTTCTTGACAAAAAGGAATTTACAGAAGCTATTCAAAAATTCAGTGAGACCGATGAATTTAAAAGTCTTTCAGCAGAGAATCAAAACTCTTTTAAAGAAAAACTAAAACCAGATGCCATATGGGGTCAGCAGGGTGCTGCATCTGTTATTAATTATGATGGTAATAAATTACAGATAGAGTATTATGAGAAATTATTAAACGATCCAACTCGCAACAAGGGTGCAGATGGTAAACCTTTAGTTACTAAAGAGCAGTTAGAATATGCTAGGAACAATGGTTTTGGTGATATGAATGGTGATAAGAAGATCACTGGTCTTGAGCTTGCTGTGGCTGATCTTGATGGTAACAAAAGAATAGGTGCTAAAGATGGCGATCTTAATGGTGACGGTAAGGTTAATAAAGATGATAGAGGTGTTAATTTAGGGCCTAGTAGTAAGTCTAATAAGGGCTTGGATCCTAAAGTGGTGGCGTTTATTGAAGAACTTATTAAGATTTGGGCTCCACAGTCCGCAGGAAATACATCAGCTGCACAAACACAGGCAGGGATTGAGATATCAAAAGCTCTAGGGGGAATAGAGAGAATTATGGCAGCTGCAAAAACTCGAACAATAACAACTCCAACTTCTTAATCTGTATTTAATCTTTTTTGAGTAGTGTGTTTATAGGAGCATTTTATGCGTTACTTTAGTAATTTTCTTGAAGATAGGAGGGTTCTTATAAGTTCTCCTTCTGTGGGTTCCAATAAGTATCAATTGCGCAGTGAGTTAACGAAAGGAACCTCTTTAAGTAGTGCAACTGCTAACACTACTGGTATAACTTCTAGTAATACTAATACTGGTACGTCAGATCTTTTTACGACAGCAGGATCTGATACGAGTAAAATACTCGCATCTATTGATAATAATACTACGGAATGGACTAAGGTTAATGCTGTTTCTCCTAAAACTGAAGCAGAGAGAAAGTTTGAGCAAAGATATGGCACTGAAATCCCTCGAAATGAAGATGGAAGCGTTAATACAGCCGCTATAGTTCAGGCTGTGGTCGATTACCATGTGAAGGATGGGCTAAATGCAGAAGGCTTCTCCGCTGAACGCTTTGCTAATGCCGACCATGATACTCGTATGTCTATGCTTGAAAGCATGCGAGAGCAGAACGAAGCAGATAAAGCCGCTAAGTTTGAGGAAGATATGAGGCTCGCAGTGGAACGTGACGCTGCGAAAGAATGTAACAACAATCCAGCAGCACACTCAGGAGTCGATACAACAGGACAGATAATCGCTAGCGTGGGTGCCATAGCCACACGGGTAATACCATTGTTATTCTAGTAACACGAGCGTAATTTACGCCTAAGCCGCCTGCATCTTACCAGAAGCGATATCATTCGCTACGTTCGCTGGAACTTCTTCATATGCATAGAATTCCATCGTAAACGTTCCTTGACCTTTAGTTTTATTTCTAATATCAGTCGCATAACCGAACATGTTCGCTAATGGAACTATAGTCATTACGTGCGATTGACCGCCTAGAGTTTCCATTTTCTCTACACGACCACGTCTAGAAGAGATATCTCCGATAACATCACCCATGTATTCTTCTGGAACTTCGATGTCGACTTTCATCACAGGCTCAAGTAATACTGGCTGTGCTTTTTTCGTACCATCTTTAAACGCCATAGAACCAGCGATATTAAATGCCATCTCAGAAGAGTCTACGTCGTGGTAAGAACCATGATTTAGAGTCGCTCTAATACCTAACATCTCATAACCAGCAAGAACTCCAGAAAGCATAGCTTCTTTAACACCTTTCTCTACAGCTGGAATATATTCTCTAGGGATTACACCACCGACGATCTTATTAACGAATTCGAAATTCGGTAGATCTTCGCCTTCAGCATCTTTACCTATCGGTAACGGTTCGAAATCGATAACAACGTGACCATACTGACCTCTACCACCAGACTGCTTCGCATATTTCATGTCAGATGTAGATTTTCCTCTAATCGTCTCTCTATAAGCTACTTGTGGCTTACCAACGTCAGCCTCTACTTTAAATTCACGCTTAAGCCTGTCTACAAGAATCTCTAAGTGAAGTTCACCCATACCAGAGATGATAGTTTGACCAGTCTCGTGATCCACTTTTACTTGGAAAGTAGGATCTTCTTCTGCTAATTTATGCAGAGATAAAGATAGTTTTTCTTGATCTGCTTTAGTTTTAGGTTCTACTGCTACAGAGATAACTGGTTCTGGGATGAATAATGACTCAAGTATTACTTGCTTTTTCTCGTCACAGAAAGTGTTTCCAGTGGTAGTGTCTTTAAAACCTACTACTGCACCGATGTCTCCTGCTCTTAACTCGTCGATTTCACTGCGATCATCTGCCATCATCTTGATGATACGAGAGATACGCTCTTTTTTACCAGTAGATGAATTATAAACATAGCTACCAGCAGTGATAACACCAGAGTACATTCTAACGAAAGTTAAACGCCCTACAAATGGGTCAGTCATTACTTTAAACGCTAGACCAGCCATAGGCTCGTCATCATCGCATTTACGGGTTACTTCTTCACCTTTAAGATCAGTACCTTTAATTTGTTCTACATCCAGAGGGCTTGGAAGGTAATCTACGACAGCGTCTAATACTTTTTGGATACCTTTATTTTTAAAAGCTGATCCACAAAGCATAGGAATAACTTCAAGCTTAATAGTCGCTTTTCTTAATCCAGCTCTAACTTCTTCTAAAGTGAAAGCATCTTCACCTTCTTCAAGATATCTATTCATCATATCTTCGTCAGTTTCAGCGATAGCTTCAATAAGCTGAGTGCGCATTTCTGCACATTTTTCAGCTAAGTCTGCTGGGTAACCGTCGATGATCTCTATGTCTTTTCCTAGATCATCTTTATGGATATGAGTTTTCTTTTCTACTAGATCTACTACGCCTTCGAACTGGTCTTCAGCACCGATAGGACACTGAATCGGAACAGCATTTACACGCATGTCATTACGCAGCTGATCTTTTACTCTAAAGAAATTAGCACCAGATCTATCCATTTTATTAACGAATACTACACGTGGTACTTTATAACGGTCTGCCTGTCTCCAAACTGTCTTAGTTTGAGGCTGAACACCGCCTACTGAACAAAGGGTAATAATAACTGAGTCTAGAACTCTCATGGAACGCTCAACTTCGATAGTGAAGTCAACGTGCCCAGGGGTATCAATAAGGTTAATGTATTTATCTTTCCATGTAGTAGAGATCGCTGCGGCTGTAATCGTGATTCCACGCTCTTTCTCTTGCTCCATCCAGTCTGTAACTGAAGTACCTTCGTGTACTTCACCGATTTTATGGACTACGCCACTGTAAAATAAAATTCTTTCGGTAGTAGTAGTTTTACCAGCGTCGATGTGAGCTGCGATACCGATGTTTCTGAAGTCTTCTCTTTTAATTTTTCTAGCCATGTTATTTCCTTAGGGTCAAATTGACCTTAGCGATTATAGCACTTAAGAGACCAGGGTACAATTTCATTTTCTGGGTTTTCGTTGTCCTCGTACAGTGGTCTCTTGAAAAGTAAAAGTGAAATACCCTTGGTATTTTATCTAAAATAAGGGTATAATACCAAGGGTGAATCGTTTAAGTAGGAGAACTTTAATAAAATGGCAGGCAGATAAGCATCCGCATCCTATCGTCGTGCGTGGTGCTAGGCAGGTCGGGAAAAGTTTTCTCCTAGAGCGTTTTGCTAAGGAAAATTTTAAGACGGCGGTCATTATAAATTTTGAATATGATTTTGAATTTTATGAAGATTTCGAGACTTTAGATCCAGTACATATCGTTAATCAGATATATTTAAAACGAAATATCGAAATTAAAACAGGTGAGAGCTTAATTTTTTTAGATGAAGTTCAGCTTTTTCCGAAGGCTATTCAAGCTCTAAGATATTTTTATGAAAAAATGCCGGGCTTGCACGTTATAGCTGCTGGTTCTTTAGTGAATTTCGCTTTAAAACAGGAGCCAGTCTCTATGCCAGTTGGTAGAGTGCATTATTTTTATATGCATCCACTGAGTTTTAGAGAGTTTTTAGAGGCACAGGGATTAGTTGGCTATCTGAAATTTATAGATGACTTAGATTTTACTAAATCTACAAATGCACTTAAGAAGGCTTTGAAAATGAAGTCTGGAATAGCATCTTCTGGGAATGCTCTGCATGAAAAGCTTTTAGCCGAAGTGCAGAAATATTTACTGCTTGGTGGTATGCCAGCGGTGATTAGGGAGTATTTAAATAGTGATAAACAGTTCCCTTTAGCTTTCAGAGAACAGAGGCAGATTTTAAACACTTATATAGATGATTTTCGTAAATATGGTAAAAACTCTGAATTCTATTATCTGCGCAAAAGCTTTGAGCGTGCTCCACACCTTATTTCCAAGAAATTTAAGTATTCACAGCTAGATCCAGAGTCTAAGAGTGCTCATTTAAAACAAGCTCTAGAGCATTTAATCGATGCACATCTATTTACTAAGGTAAGGGCGACTAGCGGGGCTGTGACTCCGCTGGAGCTAAATGCCTCCGATAGTGATTTTAAAATTATCGGTCTTGATTGTGGTTTAGTGCAAAATCTTCTCAGTGCTAATAATGAAAGCCTTTATGTGAGTGATTTTAGTTCAGGGTTAATCACAGAGCAGTTCGTTGGGCAGGAGCTGAGAGTCTATGTAGATCCGTATGATTTAAAGAAGCTTTATTACTGGTTTAATGATGCTAAAAATGCAAGTGCTGAGATAGATTATCTTATAGAAATAGGCAAGCATATTATTCCAGTTGAGGTGAAAGCCTCTCATCGAGGCAGGCTTAAGAGCCTTAGGTATTTTATGGATAAATATAAAGCGCCATTAGGTATTAGAATTTCGGCTAATCCACTTAGCTTTGATGAGGGGGTTTTGAGTGTGCCTTTCTATGCGGTGTCTGAGATAAATAGATTAGTGGAAATACTGTTTCTGAAAAATGAGTATTTTTGGAAATAGCGTTTCTGTTTTTAGGGGTAGAGGGTTTCTTAAAATTTTAAATAATTATAGTGAACTCTAAACTAAGCTGCTTGAACGCCGATGTATTTTCTGCCTTTAGAAACATAAAATTCTACTTTACCATTCGCTACAGCGAACAAAGTATCATCTTTACCGATCATTACATTAAAGCCAGGGTGAACTTTAGTTCCTCTTTGGCGGATTAAAATATTACCAGCTCTAACTACTTCACCAGCGTATTTCTTGACGCCAAGTCTTTTCGACTCCGAATCGCGGCCGTTTCTAGTACTACCTACACCTTTCTTTGATGCCATAAGAGGAATTATTATAGCAGGTTCTTTGGTTTAAATATGTTCGGTATTAAATAAAAAGGTGTTAAACGTCGCTTAATAATAATCCTCTTAATTCTTTAAATTTAATAATAATCCTCTTACTTCTTTCAATACTATATCCCCAACGTTTGTACCTGAATTGTTTCTTGTTCTAGGATCGTTAGCTGCTTCTGCACGACTTACGACATCTGAGTTTAACTGAGTTAACGTGACATTTTCTCCAGGTTTTGTATCGTCGCTTAAATCAAAGGTTCTTCTGTGAGTACCTAGTCCACTTCTGTTGCCATCTTCTCTGGAATTGCCGTTACGATGAGCTCCGATGATTGTATATTTTATTGTGTTATTTTCTATCCAAGCATCTGAAATGACAGAAACGTGACCACCTTCACGGCCAGAATATGTGTAAATAGAGCCAATTAAAGCTTCTTTTACGGCAGCATCACCTTCTTGAACTAATGAATCAACATAGGCTTTGTTAAGTTTCTGGCTTGTCCCAAGACCTGCAGCTGCGACCGCCCCAGAGAATCCTCTAACTCTCGTTTCCCAATCTTTGACGCTCTTCCATACATATGCTTGTGGTTGATGAGGTTTGAGTTTAGCAAAATCTTCTGGGGTTAAATAATTCTTCATGAACCCCCATAAGCTAGTCACACAATCCATGCCATTAGAGTTAGATGGATCTGTTCTTTGGTACCTCATTCCAGCACGTCTTGCGGAGCTTAAGAAATCGTCAAATGATGTTTTGAAAGCTTGACTGGAAGAGCTGCTTGAGGGGTTTGTTACGTCAGGGATAGAGTTAGTATCAATAGGATTTGGTAATGTGCCACTTTCAGGGTGAGTTGGAGCAATTTTAGCTGCTGGGTTAGTGGAAGAGACTAATCCTTTATAGAATGTATGACGATCTAGAAGTGCTGAATTGATCACCAAAGCTCCTTTGTAGCTTGAAAATACTACAAGTGAAAAAGGGTTAGATGATTGATATTAAAATAATACGCTTAACCCTGGTTGTTTATGTGTTAAAATCTCTTCTAATCCTTGAAAAGTGACTTAATGAGATTATGGGTTACTTAAACTTTATTTTAGTGTTTTTTTTAATGTCGCTTAGCCTGATAGAGGCGAGACATCTTCCTTTTAGTAAGATTAGTTACGCTCTTAGAGCTGATGATTCTCGGAAAGAGGAGATAGATTCTTCTAATCAGTCTAATGAAGCGGTCGCCACGTTTTATGTACCAGGCGGCGTAAATATAACTTCGACTTTAGGTACTAAAGATAGAAAAGGTAACACTTTAATAGGACATAGAGTAGAGGATATAGTAAGTAAGCTTCAGGAATTTAAAAATGAAGGTTTATCTAAAAGAAAAGCTCTTTCTAGAATTAAAGATGAAGATGTTTACATAGGAGTGGCTGCTGATCACACTGATCCTAAAAATAGCTACGGAACTATGATCTCTATAGATTCGGATAGGCTTACTGAAAAATTTAAGTTAAAAGAAATTTATGAGGATTTAGAGTTTAAAGATCTGCATGTGAGGATAGTAGATACTGGTGGAGCGTTTGTTGGTAATGGTTCTCTGCGTATTGATATAGCTTTAGCTAGTTTGGATATGGCTTATGCTATTGGTAGGCTTAGGTTGAGTTTGGTTTATTTGGGGTGTGAGCAGTTTGCGTGTTAGGCAAATGTCACAAGTTCTCTGTTCCCAGCGGTATTGAAAGTATGGTTTCCGAGTGCTATGTTATTAACATTTTGAGAAGGATCATTAAAAGCATAACCTGCTCGGAATCCAGTTGCTGCCATTATTTTAATCGTTTGATCAGAAGATTTACCAGAAGTTTGTAATTGTTTTTTAAGTTCCTCTGAATTTAAGGCTAGGTTTAGTGCCTGTAAAGCTTTTTCTCGATTAGCTGCTGATAAAGGTGTATTTAATTTCCCTTGAGCATATGGTTGGTATTGGTTTGGTGCTTCAATGATATCCTTTAGGCTAGTGCCTTTGGCACCGAACACGCCAGGCTTTACTTTTCCTGATTGAACTAATGCGTATCTATTTAATATTGATTTAATGACAGCTGCTTCTCCTAGAACCCCTTCGCCACCAGCTTCTGCGTGAGCTAGTCTTAGGAGTGATTCTTGTTCTTCAGCATTTATTTTTAAATTGCCTAGGTCTATGTTTGTGCTTGGGGTTGTTGGGGCGTTGGTTGTGCTTGGCTGGGTTGAAGGGGTGCCATTGAATAAAAAAGCAAATGGATTGGGAAAAGAGGGTAGTGGTAATGTCGTCATGTTTTATGCAGTTGTTAGGCTTCTATTGTTTGTTGTAGCGACTGTGCTATTTCCATAACTTGGCTTTTGCACAGAGTGTACTATTGGGCTGTAATTACCTATAAAGCTTATATACTCCTCTAATGTGGAGGACTTAGCCGTTTTAGAGTCATTATCAATTAGGCGAATTTCATATTGACCAGTTTTTTGGTTGCGAACAGCAGTTACCATTGCAGCATGATTGTTTTTATCTTTCCCACCAGCAGCTAAGTCATCTACTGATAGCCCAAGGTTTGCTTGGGTTGTTGTTGTTATAATGTCACCGACCTTAAGGCGGCCGTCATCAAAGGCGGCTTGTAAGTCCTGTATTCTTAGACCTTTGAGTTTTGGGTCTGCTGGTAAATTGCCGATCAAGTTACCACCAGATGCTGCACCTAATTCTTTTTGGAGGAATTGCATAGCGGTCATAGACGTTTCAACGCATCCACCGGATCTGGTGAGCCTCCCGCGAGTCCAAGCACCAAGTTCTTTTGTTTTATCAAATCCACTTAATATTTCTGCAAGTCTTAAATCTTTGGCACTAAGTGCTTGATTGGTATTTGTGCTTGTTAATGCTGGAGTGTTGTTATTACTTGTCGCAGTGTTTTGATTTGGATTTCCTTCAAATAAAAAGGCGAAGGGATTAAAAGCTGGTAGAGGAAAAGACATAGTTAGTAACTCCATGAATATAAAGGTGGCGTTAAATAATTATTTATACTTACTTTATATCAAAAGGTATTAATTTGTTAAATTTAGGACTAACTTGAGATTAAGAAAAAAACTCCTTATTATGAGTATTGTTTTCATTAAAATGAAAATAAATCTAAAAATATTTCAAGGAAAATGAGCCTGAATGGTATAATTCATCCTCTATGTACGCAGTTGTTGAAATATCTGGAAAACAGTTCAAGGTCGAAGAAGGTCGCTTTATAGATGTAGACCTTCAGGCAGATGCTACTGAGTTTTCTTTTGATAAGGTTTTATTAGTTTCAGATGATTCTGGCGTAAAGTCTGGTGCTCCATTCTTGAAGGGTGCAAGTGTCAAAGCTAAGTTAGTTAAAAATTTCAAAGACAAAAAAATTATAGTTTTTAAACAAAAGCCTAAAAAAGGTACAAGA
Source organism: Candidatus Melainabacteria bacterium (assembly GCA_005110385.1). Taxonomy (GTDB): domain Bacteria; phylum Cyanobacteriota; class Vampirovibrionia; order LMEP-6097; family LMEP-6097; genus LMEP-6097. The sequence goes on from DUDT01000012.1 coordinate 58,521, forward strand.
TTGAAGCAGGGTCATAGACAGCAATATAGCCGCGTGATGATTGAAAAAATTGAAGCTTAGTCTCTATGCGTTTGCAATCTGTTTAGTCATTTCTGCGTAAACTATTGCTCCAGTTGATGATCCAGCACCACTTCTGTTTTGGGGGGCATTGGCTTTTTCTGCTCTTTGGATGACATCGTCATTGATAGTTGCTAATGTCAGTGATTTATTTGGTTTTAAAAAATAACTAAGATCCTCTACTTGTGTACTAGTTCCAATTCCACTATTATTGCCTTCTTGAACTTTTTTATTAAAATTATGGGGACCAAGAATTTCAAATTTAATATTCCCTTTCTCATCTTTCCAAGCTTTAGAAATAATGGCGACGTGTCCTTCACCCTCACCAGTTTTATCATTAGTTCCAGAGTAAGTAAAAATCTTACCAGTTAATTCCTGATTAATCTGTTCTGAAGTTTTTCCTTTTAATGAATTTACGTAAGTTGTATCTACTTTAAAACTTTTACCTAGACCTGCGTTTTTGATAGCTCCAGAGAAGCCAGCTGTTCTTTCTTCTAGAGTACCTTTGTTGACATAAGCATAATCTTTAAGAGGCTCTAGTTTATCAAAGTCTTCTTTTGTTAAATAGTTGGCTAGAAAATTCCATGGACCAGTACAGCAATCCATGCCTTTAGCCTTTTTGCGATCCCTTATGGGATCTATGTTGTTATAGGTATAACCATCTTCAACTGCCGCTTGGTAAAACTGTTTTGCTGAATTTACGAATGCTCCTCCGCTTGAGTTATTTCCTTGCTGTGTGCTGGTGTTTTGTGTCAGCGGAGACGAAGGACTATTCGTGGTATTTCCTTGTTGATTAGGAGAATTAGTAATCTGACCAAAAACATTGTTGCTTGGGTCTGGGTAATTATTAGACGTTAAAGTACTATTTTCTAATAGATAAGCGTATGGATTGAAATAAGGCGATGGGGCTATCATTAGATTTTTCTACTACTAGACAAAGCTTTGTTTTGTTAAAATTTGACGATGAGTTTAAGCTGGTACGCTGAGTCCACTCAAACCTTGCCTAAATGGTTTTATTGCATTTTCTGCAACAGTATTGCTAAACCTGCCAAATTGATACATGCCGCCTTGGACTATGGGCTTTGCTTGCTCAGTAATTTTTTTACCTTCATCTGCAAGAGTTTGCCCAGCTCCTTTTAATTTTTTCTGATGGAACCTAGATTCAGCGGAATATTGTTCTATACTGTTGAATTTTTTATTACCAAGGACTCTGTCTCCGACTCGAATTTCAAGATCTTTGAGCTTTGAACTCGCAGTATTCCACGAATGAGAATCCTGCTGATTGCGAATTAAATCTTTAGCATTAAGATCCTTGAGGTTCTCTCCAATCCTTAAGTTGAAGTTTTGTTGAGTATTTTCAATAGCTTGCCTTAAAGACGCATTATCTGTACCTATTTTTCTTACTTGCTTTAATGCATCAGTCATGGCCATTTCTTTAAAAGCATCACCCTCTTTGAATTTAACCGTGAGGTTTTTGATATCATCCCAGTAACTAGCTTTCATTATGCTACTTAGATCATCAGTTAAAAGATTTTCGGCAATTTTTACTCCTTTACTATTAGCTTTTGCGGCATCAAAAGCTAAGGTAAAACCTTTATTGAGGTCTCCGATATTACCAACTGTTTTTTGTGCTCCCTTAAAGACTTCTGTTAATTTTGTAACATCTACTGCGGCTCCAAGTACAGGTATTGCTGAACCAAAGTAAGTCGCTGCTTCAAACATTGTGCCAACTCCAAAGCTACCATCTTGTAATGATCTTGCAAGAATGGATACACCGGATGTTAAGTCTGTAATAGCATCAAGAGGATTTACTAATGATTTAACCATACTACCTGCGATACCTGCAATAGAATCAACTTTAGCGTTTGGATCAATTGCTGCAAAAGTTTCTCCGACAGTGGCAGCTCTGATAAAATCACCTACAGCACCAAAAAAACCATCTTGACCTTTTGTATCTGTAATATTACTGAAGAGATCTTTTTTCTCCCCAGCGTCAAAAAATCCGAAAGCATCTGTTATATTGTCAATTTCACTGGTAATTAAACCAGGTCCTAAATTATTTAATCGAATTCCACTAAGTGCGTTCATATGTGTAGACCTGTTAATTAAAAAGCAAGGGAAATAATTTATTTATACATATTTTTTTAATTTTTATTTCTATGGAAATTTTTAAAATAAATCAAAAAGATATGTAAATACTTTCTGGCGAGAATCATTGTAGTTATTAAGGTATAAATTCACGATTTTAATTATTGTCGATTGAATTTATTTCATTAATAATATATGTCTATGAAATTAGGTTGGGAATTAGGAGAATGGGCTGGAAAAGCTTTCCTTCAGACTTTTAGGAAGAATATTCCAGAAGTTTTCAGTAAAGGAACTGCTGCTCTTAAATATGGTTTACTCCCAGAAGCTAATGCCGCCAAAACTATTATTGCCAAAGGATTAACGGGTGACTCTGCGGAACTTGCAACAACAGGAGCTAAAATAGCAGAAACTTTATGGTGGGCTCCAGTGCTTGCTAGGGGTGGTGGAATGCTAACTGATGGTCTTCAGCTTTGGTCAGTTGTTAAAGCTGCTGACGGTAATGAGTGGACTGCAAGTGAAAATATTGATCAACTTGCAATGAAAGGTACTGCTGTAGCTCTAGGAGCTGCTTCCATGAAAGTGAAAAATCCTTATCTGAAGCTGGGGTTGAGATTATCTTCTTTGGGAGTAGGTTTGGGTAATGATTTTGTTGAAAGTGCCATAGATTCTTCAAGGGGTAAGGCAAACTGGTTAGATAAAATAGCCTTTTTGGGTAATTTTGGAACCGTATATACTGATCAATATGGATTTGACCAAGGTAGTTATAGCCCTATCCGCCAATATTACAACAAAAGGGATCAAGAAAGCGGTGTTTTTAACTATGGTAAGGCACGTTTCTATCAAGAAAAAGAAGAAAACGAGTTGTTAACTGAGTCGTAAATGGTACTAAAAAGGATTAGCCGAAATATAATTTCGTCTCCTAGCTTAGCTGGGAGACTAGGTAACGTTGTTACTGTTGATGAAAACAGTGAAATTTCAAGAGCATTAGATACGGGAGATTCTCGCAGTAAGCTTGCCTTGTTATCAAAATCTAATTTACCAAGCACTGTATTGGATCAAACAGCTTCTATCATTAACCAAACTGGTAAGTTAGTTAATAATTCTGGTGGCACCTTATCCAAATTAGTTAACAATTTTATAACTAACCCGCAGCAAGCTGGAAGGAAGACTTTAATCTCTTATCTTTCACCTGTTCTAAATCTATTTTCGATCACTAAATATATTAGTGCCTTGAGGGGATTTATGACTGGCAATGCAAGGCAATCAGTCGCTGATCTTATTAGTGGCTTAATCTTAAATTCAGTAGCTGGTGATTCAAAAAAACTTGCACTTGCAAATTCGCCTGATCAGGCGAAACAATTATTTCCAAATTCCTTGATTAAATTATTAGGTATTGGAATTATGGAATTTACTAAACAGCTTGACAGTGGTTCTGGCAGGCTCAATAAACTTGGAGGTAGCGAATCTATGCGCTGGGGAGTAAATAGTTTATTTACAGAAGTATTCGGTCCAATTCAAGGGCTTTTCAACACAGCTTTGTTTGGTCGAGGAAAAGTTTCAACTCCAGATGTCGATTTCGCGGAAAAAATGGTAATTCCTCCATTGGCAAGCCCTCAAAATTGAGAATAAGTGGAAACCATTCAGCTAAGGAGAAGCTTTAGCACTCATTAGAATTTTAATATTTAATTTACTCAAAGCTTGAAAGTACTTATCACTACCGTATTCAGTGTCTTGATTGCGGTGAATGGTAGTTGGAGAAAGGTTTTCTTTATGAATCACATGGTGGAAAGCTTTAATTGTTAAATCAGCATCATGCTTCTTTGAGATTGAGAAGCCAATTATGTGCTTGGTGTAAATATCTATGAAAGAATTTAAAGCAACAGCAAATCTACCCCTAGAGTGTCTGATTTGCTAAGCCTTTTCTAGATTGTGTTTGCTTAGATAGTATACTCTTCTGATGCCTGAGACACGCTGAAGCCATCATTCTTAACTCGATGTAGTAATGCGTCTATTCCGATTAGCCAGTAAGAGCATTCCAATAATTACCAAGCCCTTCTTTAACTCCATCATTGGTTAGTAAACCTGCGACGGCTACTGCACCAATTCCCCAGCCAATAGGATTCCAGAAATTTAGAGCACCCACAGCAGTAAGTCCTCCTGTTGCCAGTGCTCCAGCTATCGGTATTCCCGCTCCTACTACTCCCGCGGTGACAACCTTGGTCGCATTCTTGTTAAATTTTTCTTCATTGTCGATTTTTGTTTCAATTGAGCTAAGTTTTGTCGTAAAAGCATCATCAGTCGATAAAGCTTTTAATGAATTGGATATAGATTTAGCTATTTCTGGATTAGCCTTAAGTATGGTAGCGTAATTTCCATCTAAAATCTGCTCTGCACTATAGATACTTCCTTGTAATTTTCCATTCAATTTTTCTTTCAAACTTGCTTTCAAAGAAGCCTTTAAAGATTCTGGTAGAGAGTTTAGATCATCTAAAGCTTTAGTTATTTTCTCTACAGAATCACCAGTTTCTTTCAATGATTCCAATATAGTGCGCTTATATCCTATATATTTATTAATATCTCCATTGTTAACACCAATTTTTTCTCTTGCTGTTTTAATTAAATCATCAACATTGTGTCCACCATCTTTCTCCTGTCCTTTTAGTTTTAATTCATATAATCTAATAAGTTCTGAGTTAGATAGGATTTTTTGGAGTTGAGCATCTTTTGTGACGGCTTCTGATTTGTTCGGTGTCCCAGTGGGTTCTTTTGAGTTCGTAAAGGGATCGTATGGTACTGCGAATTGTGTTGATGTATTTGTTTCAGGTGAAAGCAGTGAACCATAAATATTGGCAAATGAATTGCTGCCACTGTCTTGGCTTCTATTTGTTAATGATGAGTTAGCTATTAATGATCCTGACATGATTTTACCTTTTATATATACAAATAATTATTCTTTTTTTTTTGATAATGTGTTATCAAGCTTCTACTGATGTTTTTAAATTTTGCAGTCTTTTTATGAGTTCTTCTTTGACCCGATCATTATCGATGTAAGCCGTGTTTGTCTTGTTATCTTTTGTGAATATGTTAGTTGGGTCGACTTTGCTTACTACCCCACTAGAATTAGTTATTTCAATTGGCGTTGTGACAAGGAATAATATTAAGGAGTTGACGGCATTTTTGCTGCCCAATACGTCACTTGCTTTTGCTAAAGCTTCGTTAGCATTATTATATTTGAGGTCATTATTGAGAACTTTTTCTAATGAGTTGATACTTTTCTTGATTAGAGTTTTTTGTTCAAGAGTTTTTGCAGATGCTTTTAATGCGGCAACTAATACTGGTTCTTTACCTTTTAGTGTATTTAGTTGTGTCATGAAATCTTTACGTTGCTTAACTATGTCTGATTCATACATTCTTGTATAACTGTGTGCAGAATTTGGATCTTGGGCATTATTGATTGCTAATTTTGCATATTTTGTAAATGTTTCATCGCCGATTTGAGTTCTCCAATTCATATTATCCATCTGGAAAATAAATTCTTGTGAGGCTTCAGTCTTGTTTCCAGAGTAGGCTGTCTTTTCAGAACCATTTCGAATTACAACTTTTGTCCCATCTTTAGCCATGAGGCGCATCATTTCAGGAATGATATATTTTTCCATTTCGACGTTGAGAGGATTCTCTGCATCCTTGGTTTTTAAAGTAGAATTCAGAGCTTGATTCATGACTTCATAGTTGTGTCTTCTTTTACCACTGCTGAGTTTAGTGTCAAAAATTGAATTTTGCAATTCAATATTGTAAAGATAATCTCTGAAGAAGCCAAGTTGAGACAGGGATGAATCAAAAGTTTTGTTTTTAATTTTTGCTTCTGCTTGTGCTAAGGTTTCTTTGTAAGATGAGTTACCAGTAATGGTTTTATAATATGACACTAAGTTCTTATTGTTAAGCGAGCTTATTGGGGTATTTTCTATATTTGTTTTAGTTTCATCTAAATCAATCTGAGAAACTTGATAATCAGAAGGTTTTACTGTTGCATATTGATCAAGGTAGCTTTGATTTGGTCCTTGGCTTGTGAAGAAAGAAGAGAAAGGATCAATGCTTTTTCCAAATTGACCAGAATTTATATTGCCGCCTGTAAAAGATCCGTAAGGATCTGTAAATTTTGGTAAGCTTGAATGAGTTGGACTATTAGTTGTTGGTTGATATAGATCGGTAAGAGGAGGTAATTGTTGACTACTGCCTCTTGTGCTTGTATATGGATCACTGAACGTCGGTGATATCTTTGTAGTCCCTGTAATATTTGTGTATGGATTGAAATCACTTGGACTTGATTCATTCGTGCCAGTTAATATATTCTGATACACTTCAGAGCTATTAAAATTAGCGTTAACTCTAGTCATCTTGTTATATATAAAGGTTAATAAAAGAAAAAATTTATTATAAAAGTTTTTATCAAATATCTTATTTATTCTGTTTTATATAGTTAAGGAAAGAAAATATTAATTATGTCAGGTACAAATGTCAATGGTTTTCAAAATTGGGTTAATAATGGTGCTCAATCTCTCTATCAAGGTTTTATAGATGCTACTGCTAGGCTATCTGATCAGCCAGAGAAGATAGCTGCAGCTACTCAGCAATTTCAAAGATTCAGGGCAATGTTTGAGGGTATGAATCAAGTTAATGCTTCATATACTGATTCTGAGTTTCGTAAAGCTAGCGAGTGGAAGAATATACGTGCTTAGGTGAGGATGAAATATTATGTCATGGAGAATTGATAGTCTTTATTATAATCTTAGGGAGCAAGGTAATAATGCTATGCTTGCTGCCGCACAGCAAGGGCAAGTTGAAGAGGTTGCTAAGCTTACTAAAGATCAGTATGTTATTCAAGCGGTAAGTAACGCCTATACGAATCAGGTTGATGTTCCTTTTTATAAAAGTTTTATTAGTGGCTCAGATGTGCAGATTTATAATTCTATGATGAGGGTTAAGGCGTAGGTTAATATGGGGCTTGGGATAACAGATATTTCAAAAAATACACCTGGCTTGGGATATTTTATTCAGGCTAGAGTGGATGAACAGGCAGAGCAAGCCGCATACCAAGCTATTCAAAGTGGTGAAAGTGACCAATTCACACGGATCTTGCCACAAGTAACTTTATTTAATGCACTTGCAGAGAAGATTAGTCTTAATCGTGCAGAGTGGACTCGTTCTATTGCATCTTCTTACTCTTCAGGGACTGATCCTAAAACTGGATTACCAATTCCAACTGAAAACAATTTAGCTAAATCTAGGAGATAATGATTCCTTAATGTTCAGGAGATAGAATCGTTTATTATGGCAAATAGTAATAACCTTTTGAATAACCTTTTATCTGCTTTCCCCCAGTTGGGTGCTAATCAGCCAGTTAATAATACTGTTCCAGCTGCGAATGGTAGTCCAGTAATTAACAATAATAATGTGGTGGCAACGTATAAAGATTTTTTCACTTCTACTTCTAGTGCTTCTATGTGGGGAATTGACCGAGGGACGAATCTTGAGCTTCTTGGAACAGAGGCTATGGAAAAGATTTATTATAATGCTTTACAAAATGGCGGTGAATTAACTCCACAAAATTATTTTGATCTTGCAAAGCACCAAAAATTGATGGCTTGGGCAACTCAATTGAAAAACACGGATGCGGCTAACAGAGAATGGGTAATATCTGGTTTGGGTAATGATGGTATGGCTTCAGGACCTTCTGCATAGATCGGATTTCACACCTTGAAGAATTTTTCAAAGAGTTTACGTTAAGCTTATCAATAATCTCTCTATGCTATTAATCAGCAAGAAAATCGTTCAAATCAGGCTCATGAAGCAAGAGTCAAGTTAATTGAAAGTTTGAATCTGGATGGACTTATCTTATTGGATAAGCAGACGAAAGCTGAAAATATTCCAATGACTGATGAGTAAAGACGATTTTTGCAGAATGGACTTAAAGCTTCGAAGGAATCAGCTGCTCACGCAAGGGAAAGTGTAGGTGCAAATCCTGAGAAATTAGCAGCCATTGATATGATGGAGAAGAGAGTTAATACCATATATGGCGTTGCCATTAATCAATCGGTACAAAAACCTTAACTTAGTATCTTAACTAGAGGTTGATGCACAACTCCATTTTCAGCGTTTTTGTGGTTCTATACCCTTCATGAGTGGTATTTTGCATTGATCTCGGGACTGGCATAAATTAAGATATCTTTACCCCTCCTCAGGGTAAAATATAACCAGTAACGTGAAAATTTTAATCGCAAATGATGACAGTATCTTCGCAGAAGGTATAAGAACACTAGCAACGGTGCTAGGAGAGGTTCATGAGGTTTATATCTGTGCTCCAGATAGAGAGCGTAGTGCCACTGGGCACTCCATGAGCTTAAACCAGCCTTTAATGGTAAGCCCGCTCACTAAGCGTATTCCATGGATTCAGAATATTCAAGATGGCGTTATTACCACTGGCACTCCGGCGGATTGCGTGAAAATCGCTCTAAAACAGGTTTTTAAAGATATTAAGTTTGATTTAGTGGTTTCTGGGATTAATCACGGTCCTAATATTGGCATAGACGTACTTTACTCTGGAACTGTCTCAGCAGCGATGGAAGCTATGTTAATGGGCTATCCCGCTATCGCTACTAGCCTTTACAGCTACAGCTCTAAGAAGTTCGAGCCAGCGGCTAAGTGGGTAAGAGCCTTTTTAGAAGGCAGGGAAGATTTTAAAATTCTGCCAGAGAGAACTTTTTTGAATATTAATTTTCCACCCGGTCCTAGCGAGGATTATAAAGGGGTGGAAGTAACTGTTCTTGGGAACCGTGCTTATAAAGAGAACTTCGAAGAAAGAGTAGATCCCCGTGGTAGAAGTTACTATTGGCTAGCTGGAGATCCAGTCGAGGACAAGGAAGTACCAGGGACTGATGGCTACGCTCTGCTTCAGAATAAGATTTCCATAACTCCAGTTAAGTTTGATATGACGAATTATAATTTTATTGAGGATTTGAAGGCACTGTTGCCGAACGAACAAGTTCAAGGCTGAGGAGGACGAATGACCGCAGTGTACTGCGGGTACATGAGGATCATGAGGACGACGAAAACGCAGAAATTGGAGTTCGGCAACAGTGCCTTGAAAGGTTTGGTTTAGATTTCTACCGCATCTAACTTTACTAAATCTAAAAAATGATTATCCTGATCAGGATAATCAAAAACTAAGTCTATCTTACGCTCACCTAATTTCGCGTAAATAGCGGAAAGAACCTTTGCTTTAGAGATAAAATTCGGTTTCTCACTAGTTTTAATGATTAAATCTATATCTCCACCTTTTTTATTTATATCAAGCCTAGAGCCGAAGAGAAAAAACCTTGCATCCTTGAAGACACTATGAACAGAATCTTTAATAACTTGAATTTCATATTCACTAAGTCTCATGCTAGCTCCTAGCTTTAATAATAAACCCAAGTCCAACTAAAAATCCACCGATTATGGCTGATATCAAGCAGTTGGTGTCATAAGAGCTGAGGAAAATAAAATTATTATAGAATCGGCATAGTCTAAACCATAGTCTGGATTGGCACCTGAAAACTTAAACCAATAAATCCAATTTATTCCCACTAGAAAATAGCATAGCGATTAGCTTTCCAGAATTAGCGACCAGCCTATGACCTTTTTTTAGGATAAGTTCTATCCTCATAAAAGTAGGGTCTTCTTTAAATTCACTTTTAAAATCTTCGTAGTATCTGAGTAAGCTTGCACTAACCACATTGCGTGATCTTTTCATATTTCGCTGTGCGTTAGTTTTAATGTTGCGAAATTTTTTAGCGAAACTTTCAGTTTGGCTGATATTTGAAGCTAGCTGATTAAACACCTTGCGAATCGCATTCTGGCTTCTTGCTGTAATCGAGGCGTTAGCTCCTTCCTCGCCAGCGTCTATGAGGTTAGCTTCACTTGCTATTTTTCCACCTAGGGATTTTATTAATCCTACGCCTTGTTGAAATCTAGACTCTAATGAAAATACCATCGTATAACTACAATGCTCAGCGAGAATTGTTTTTGACAATAAATATTTTTTTTAAAACAAAAAGACCCCGAGAAATCGGGGTCTTTTTGCATCAGGAAAATTTTTAAAATAAAATTCTTCTAAGTCATGGCTAGAGTGTCAGTTTCCCCTTCTGCTAAGGTTTTAACTACTCGTCCACCATTATTATTTGCAGGTTCCTCACTTAAAGATGCTACTAATTCACCAGCTTTACCTTGAAGGTTGTTAATTTCTCCTTGCATATCACCTTCTAGCTCTGGTCTAACTTCCCTGCCTGCTGCCATCGCAGTATCAAGCTTTGCTGTTCCGATTCCATCTACCATTTATTATCTCCTTTAGAATGTTTAGAAAATTTTTAAAGACCTAATAAAACTAAAGTTCTATGGCAGTGGAATGTGCATCTTGCGCAATTCAATTTAAACTACGGTCTAATAAAAGATGAATATCATATGAATATTAAAAACTTGTTAAGAGAATATGGATATCAAAATACCTAGGCGTCAGCCGTTATAGTATCATTCTGATATTTAATCAGATTCTCTATAACCTTGTTATTCGTTTGATTGCCGAAAGCGAGGTGCCACCAAGGCCTAGGGTCAGATTTCCACAGATGTGGACTTCTCTTAGGCTTAAAAGACTCCCTTAAAAAGAGTGGAGACTGTTCTGCCATCGGTGGTGGAGCCATCTTAACCTGTTTAGGTTTAGCTGTAATCCAGTTACTAAAAGGGTTAATTTTGGCGAAGGCTTCATCAGCCATTTCTGCGAGATTCTTTATAATCGAATCCACGAAACCAAAAAAACGCTCTACCGCACTTTCTTCGAACTCATCTACGAAGCTAGTAGCAGTTGCAGTTTTTACTTTTTTCCCAGAGTTTGCGCTAGCTTGTTTTCGCCTGCGACGGTCATTATCAAAATAATTATTAGACTCCTTTTCTAGAAGTGTAGGATTCCAGCCTGTAAATTCATCAAGATTAGAATAATCCTGTTTTAAATCATCTAAATCTTGACTGGATTTATAAGCTCCAGATTTAGATGAAGCGACTTGGCTTGCAGCATAAGTCTCAGATAAGTTACCTATCTCTAATTCATCTATCGAAAAATCTGAAATGGTATTAGAGCCATTTTTATTTATCTGCTTCTGCAAATTAGCAAAGGCAGCATCATCAAAATAAGGATTTCCTGTTTTATAAGTAGGAGTTGACATTATTTAGCTATTTGAGGTCTCTTAATGAAACCTTAACCTTACTAAAAATTTTATCAATGTCAATATATATTTGTCAACTATTTATTAAACATTTCTTTATATATTTGCTGTTATTTAGATTTACTTGCTAATAGCCTATCTAATCCAGAAAGGCTACTAAGTTGAAAGCTAGTGAATTCTTCAAAAGTTTTAAAAGGCCCGCTGATTTCAGCGATTTCTATATCCAGTGAAGGGCCAACCACGTTGAAGCTACCTTTACCTTCAGAGAAATCCTCATCATCAAGATACTGCTGAGTGAGCGACTTTGCTTGAATAAACTTCGCATGGCTCACCTGCGGCATTTCTCTTTGTGACTCAAGCTCTTGAATCGTAGATTCAAGCAGTTCAATATTAGCGACATCACCCTCTGCTACTGCATTACGGTAATCATTTCTGAGTCCAGCTATTAATTTACTGACATCACTTGTCGGTGCGGAATTTTGGCCACCACTCCTCGATCCCACTTTATTCGTATTGTTATATTCCACCATGTTAGCTTTTATCCACCAAATGGTTAAGCTAACGTTAAAAAATCATTTTTTTTGCTTAGTTTATTAAATTATTAACGACAACGCAGGGAACGACGAAAACGCAGAAAATGAAGTTGTGCTCGGTACTTTGTGATTGAGACCGATGCACAACGTACAGTTTCAAGGCTGAGGAGAACGAATGACCGCAGTGTACTGTCAGTACATGAGGATCATGAGGACGACGAAAACGCAGAAAATGAAGTTGTGCTCGGTCTCAACCGCTGACTACGATAGTGCTTTGCGGAGTATTAGTATCCCCACCAATATCAATAAGCCCATCAGGGTGAAGCACGGTCATGTATTCATTGATATCATCGATAATACCTTGAAGCTTCTTAACTGATTTATCAGCTTCTTCTAATACATTTGGATGATCTTTATTAGCTTCTTTAATTTCAAGAATGCTTTGTTGAGCTTTTTTTAGTTTTAGTAGATCTGTATCGAGTTCGTGTTTATAGATACGTATGCCTTTCTCTTTACGTAATCTTCTGATTATCGCTTTAAATTTTTTCTTTTCTTGCTCTGAGAATGCCATTTCTTATACCGTCTTAACTCCCATCTATTATAAATAAAACTCTATTTAAAAGTTTAAATATATAAGCTCATTGATCAGATTATTTGATATTACCACTAAATTTCAGGCCTCAAGTTTTGAGCCGTTAGCATTAATAATATCTATATTCCCTCTAGCTTTCCACTCTACTAATTTTAAAGCTAATTGGTTTCGTTCTTCTCGTCTCTGTTTTATCGCTGCTTCGATGAGATCTATCTGCTCATCGATTTTCTGTATCTCAGCTTTTTTAAGATTAGGTTTATCAAGCTGTTTAGTCAGATCATCAAGCTTATCTAAATCACTTAAATCTTGCCAGTTTAAAGTTTTAATTTTTCTTTGAATATCTCTGTCGAGTTTTTCACGATTGCTAGCTATGTTATCAATATGTTGAATAAAATCACTGACTTGGATTTTTCCAATAGCTACTAACAAAAGAATCTCAGACTGGTTTTTACTAAAGCGAGGTATTACTTTTTTACAATCTTTTAAATAGTGTTCTAGATCGAATAATAGCTGTTTAATTTTGACTTGATTGTAATTTTTTAGATATTTTTCAAATAATTCTAAATGATGATTCCAGTCATCTTTGCTGAGCAGATTCCAATAATTTACAAGAGGCTCTGGTGGATTTTCATTTTTTTTAGCATTGAAACTAAGGATCGCTATTTTAATTGCGGCCTTCGCCATAGTCTGATCTTTTAACGCTTTTTTCTGGGCTGGGCTTAATTCTTTTTCTTCAGGCATTTAAATACTCTTCTTAAACAGGCTCAAGTTCCCAAGGGGTCTCTATATTTAATAATTCCACAAGGAACTGATAAATATTTTCGCTGATGCTCATTCCTTTCTCTTTTTCTTTTTTTGCTGGAGGCTTCGCTTTTTCATTTTTCTTTAATTTCAGCTCTTTAATGTATTTTTGTCTTAGTGAGGCTATTGCATTTGCTTTAAATGGACTAAAATTAGCTTCGGAAAGTAATAGATCTTTCTCGGTTGTAGCTTTATTTATATTTTGACCGATTAAACCTTTAGCTACCCTAAAAGCTTCCTCTCCTTTGGCTTGTCCCTGTAGCGAAGCGATGTATCCTTTGGTATATCTGATCTGCGTGACATTTCTGCCTAAGCCTAAGCCTTGTATCGGTAATTTTTTACCTTGAGCATATAAATTGTTTAAAGTTTTTTGCTGACTTTCTTCTTTCTTTTGAGCGATTAAGGCTTTTACTCTGCTGGTTTTTCCAGATTCAGGCTGCCCTGATTTATGAAAGGCTCTATATTTTTCTAGAGCTTGATCTGATTGACTAATATTTTTATTTAGATTCTGGTCAGTCGCTAAATCACTTGATATCGATGTGTGGGGATTTTCTTCTTCCTCTTCATTTTTTTGCGTTTCATCAAGATTTTGTTTTTGAGTTAGCTGGCGTACGCGAGGAATAAAGCTTGCGATTCTTTGCTGTTCTTGAGGATTTGCATCTATACGTATAGAGCTTTGTTGTGTTTTATTCTTTTGCTGTTCTGTGATTTGTTTTCTAAGATCTAGATTCCCAGCTATTTTTTCTTTAAAGAAATTTTCTTCGAGTTTTTTATCTGAAAATGAATCTGCCTGAGTTGTTTCAGCTCTTTCCTGAATATTTTGCTTTTCAACTACTTGCTTTTCTTGTCTAACATTTCTTTGTAGGAAAGACTTATCTGCACTTTGTGCATTATTGGCGTTTTGTTGAAATTGGCTAGCGAAATTACCACCAGCACCTAGTGAATTGCCCGACATACTGATTTCTTAAGGGGTTTTGGTTAAGTGATGGTTATGAATATTAAATCAACCTCATGATTTCATCTAAAAGCGAGTTCATGGTAGTAAATGCTCTTGCATTTGCCGCAAAAGCGTTTTGGTAAACTAGTAAATTAGCAGCTTCTTCTTCCAATGACACACCACTAATACTTTGGCGTTGATTCTCTATAGCTGACTCTAAATATGAGGAAGTGTCGCGGTTTTCTTGATCTATACTTGCCTGTTGACCAAGGTCTCCTACGGTCTTCGCCATTTTTGAATTGAAATTAGTAGAAAGACCATTATTGTTTTGATAAATTTCTATGCCGAAGTGACCATAGTTATCGGATAAATCATTATCATTGAAACTAGTACCATTCATTCTAAATTGAACGAAAGCTGCACCAGCCGGGGCATTGCCAGACCAGTTTATCGAATCGTTTGGTGGTGGATTGCCAGTATTTGGGTTTACAGTCGATAAGACAGTTACACCATCAGCTGCTAGAAATTCTATTTGCATTAGGCTGTTACCACCAAGATTATTAGCCCCAGCATTCATCATAGTGCCGTTGTCGTTAATTAGACCCTTGAGCGTGACATTTAATGGGTCGCCTGGGACTATAGCTAATTTAGATCTTACTGGAGGACCATTAGTAGCTGCGGCGATAAGAGGGTCACCTGCTTTTATAAATATTTTTTCGGCTTGTTTAGTGTCGCTTAATACAGCTTTATCTGCAAAGAAAAATTGAGATAGTTCTTCGATAATAGAGTTATCGCCTACTCCGATACCACTAGGGCTATTTTGACCTATGGCTATTAGAGTTGTGTCAGCAAGAACATTGCTCGCAACAGTGAAATCTTTTGCTGAATTACCAGTAAATAGTGGAACCCCTGCTACACCAGTAGTCGTATCTCCCATTTGTAAAATACCATTTACTAAATCTTTAATTCCCATGGCGAAATCGGATATTTCTTGACGCATTCCTGGCACTCTTGAATTAGTTGCATCGATTAAACCTGTTATTCTGCCACCGCTCGGAAGAACAGTTCCCATTTGAACACCATTTTGACTGAGCATTAATTTAGCAGGGTGTGGAGAGCTTTTATCGTTACCCGTTTCTAGTTCTATTTGGTAAGTCTGCCCACTAGTATCTAAAAGTATTACGTCTAAAGGGCTTGCACCTGTAGATGTGCTTGGTGCTGCGGGAAGACCTAGTACATTTGTGGCTGTACTGCCTGCATTGATTAATATGGCGCTAGTACTATTAATAGTAGAGCCATCTACTAATCTAAGATCTAAGCTAATTTGATCATTTTTATTTAAAGAAGCTATACTGCCTTGGCCGCCATTGTTGCGAAAGCTTTGATTAATACGATCTATAGTTTCTCTTACCGTGGAGCTCGCTTCTAGATTGACTGCAAATGTTGTTACGGCACCATTGCCGTTGTTTATGGTGAGGTTTAAAACGTTATTTACCCCCTCTGTAATAGTTGGTGGAATTGAAGCTCCATTGGTAAGTAATGTATCGGGGTTTGAAAATTTGGCAGTGCCACTAACTCTAGCTTCTGTGGGATATAGCTTGGTTCTGATTTGATAAAATTCACCATCCTGTCCGAGCTTAACATCGAAGTCGATTGATTCACTGAGTTTATCTAATAAAGCATCTCTTTGATCTTGCAAGCTAGTGGCATCTCGACCAACAGCTCTGAGAAGATTGATTTGTTTTTGAACTGAGCTGATAGAACTTAAAGTATCATTTAATTCTTTAACTTTGTTGTTTAAACCACCATTTGGCATGGCATCTATATCATTTTTAATTTTAGCTATGCTGCTATCTATTTCATTAAAGCTTTCAGTTAAAGCTTTTGCTGAATTTACGAAAGTGGTTCTAAGTGTTTCTAATTCAGGATTCGCTGTTAAGTCATTAGCAGCAGTAAAAAAATTTTGAAGTTTTTTATTTAGTGTGATATTACCGGGCGTCCCTAAAAGATCGTTGATGTTTGAACTAAGTTTGCTCAGCTCATCGTGATAGCCTAGGTTAGATACATGATTGCGGTATTGTAAATCTAGAAAAAAGTTTTTAGCTCTAGATATATCTTCTACGAAAACACCGCTAGGAACGTCTTTCTGTGTGACGAACATAGTGTTTGCATCATTTTGATTAACTAATTTTCTAGAATAATTAGGAGTATTAGTATTGGCTATATTTTGGTTAGTAATATTTAAGCTAGTCTGTGCAGCTTGCATACCTGAGACACTAATATAAAGACCTTGAAAACTCATTTATTACCCTCCTAGGAAATTACTTAAATTTGATCTGAAAAAATTAGATGCTGTTTGGATAGAGCTTGATAGCCTGGCTTGAGCATTATTAAGTTCAGATGTGGTGTCAATAAAATCTATGTCTTTGACGCGAGAGAGACCAGTTTGCAAGAGAGTATCAAAATTTTGATTGATTGAATTTAAATTCTGTAACTTATTTAAGGTTAGTCCTACTTTGGACCTTAACTCTAGGAGCTTACTATTATTATCATCGACCTTTTCTAGTAATAATCTCAGGGCATTTTTATCTCTTTGTCCTAAGGCTAACTCTACTTGATCTAAAATCTGCAGTGAGCCTAGGTCTTCACCGGTATTCGAGTTTATGCTTATACCAATATCATTCAGTACACTATTGTTAGAAGTTTTTAGTATATCTATTTTGGCTTTAGTATTAAGACTGTTACCAGTGATAAGGCTGGTATTGAATTTAAGTTGCCAAGTAGGATTTTCTTCTACTATGTTGCCAGTGCCGCCAGCGGCATTAAAGGCAGTATTTATTTTACTTATGATAGTCGGTAGGTTGTCACCTGTAGTTAATGCAACGCTGAAGAGATTTTGTCCACCAGCGCCATTGTTAACGGTTAGATCTAAGTTTCCACCAGGAGCACTGATGCTAGGGTTAACTTTAATCCCTTGAATTGATGCTGGTGAGCCTGTTCCAAGTAGTACATTCTTTATATCAAAGGTTGTTTGAATATTCTCTGCATTTTTTTGTTTGCCGTTGTCTAGTCCTTCTTTGTAGATAGTTTGAGAGAAGCTTTGATCAGGATCTAATAACTCAAATGGAACTAAGTTACTTTGTTTGCCAGCGAAAATATAATTTTCACCAGATTTGGCATTGCCAAGCTGCATTAGTGCTTGACCAATACTTCTTATTTCGGTTTTAAGAATATCTAATGCACTTGGGTCTGTGCTTGCGTTAGCAGCAGTTAAGATTAATTCCTTAACTTTATCCATATTATCTTTCATTTGTGCAAGAGAATTTTCTGCTAATTCTATTTCCGTTTGAACATTGCTACGGTTTTTTAAGACCATGTCATTATTCAGTATTTGTCCTTCAAAATCGAGAGCAAGTGAACTTGCACGAGGGTCATCGTAATTACTTTTAAAGTTAATACCAGTGTTGATTTTGTTTGAAGCTTCAATTAAAGAGGCTTGGTTTTCAAAAATATTTTGACGAAAGACACTGTATATTTGTTTTGTACTAATTCTGTTAACCATAATGTTAGAAATTTAAAAAATTAAAGATGTTTGCGTTGGATAAAGAAGAGGCATTGCGAAGAATACTATCTAGAACTAGTTTTGATTTATTTGCATCGACTATGGCTTCAGCAGTCGGAATATCTTCTAATGAAGATTTTTTAAGCTTGAGTGAGTCTATCTGATTCTCATCTCGAATTCTTGATTCTTCAAATTTATTTTTTAGTTCACCAGCTAACGTTTGTTTGTTAATTGCTCTTGAGACATTTGCATCTATGTCTACCATTGCAGTTCTAATGCCAACCACATCATTTGCAACATAAGCTTTGTATAATTCAGCCAAAGTATTTTGAATATTTTGGCTTTCACCATTCGTTTTATGAGCGGTAATCTTAAAATCATTCAGGGCAGAGCCTAGTGTCGTACCGTTCCCTATGCTGATTGCTGCACTTTTATTACTTTTGCTTCCAGTAATTAAAGATGTATTGAATTCAAGGAAGCCAACAGGGTTTTCCTGAGCGATGCTTCCAACTAAGCCAACAGCATTGGCTGCTGCATTAATTAGCCCCACTACGTTCGGCAGAGCTGGAGGAAACATGGCTGTACCAGCTGGGAGGTTTATGTTTCCAGTATCGAAAACATTGCCATTACCATCTTCTATGACTAATCGGATATCACTATTGCTTGTGATATTTGCATTTGCGGCACTCTTACTTGATATTATGGCTGGGGCTGGCGTGCTGTTGAACAGGTCATCAAGTGTAATACTTGAATTAGTTCCATAGATCTCTCTTGGTCCTTGGTCAGCAGCTCCCTCTAGATATTTATTTTGAAAGAAAAGGTTGTCTGGATTGAAATCTAAAGTTTTTTTATCTGATTGTTTCCCTGAGAAAATAAATTGACCATTAACTTTTGAATTAGCGAGTCTGAATAAATTTTCAGTTGATGCTAGTAAGACATCAGCATAAGCTTCTCTATCTGCATCATTAGATGTTGCGTTGCTTGCACTCAAGGTATCTGTTTTAATATCATCTAGGATTTTCTTAATATTAGAAATAGCGGTCTCACTAATATCTAAAAGAGACTCTACTGAACTTTTTATACTTGATTTTTCTTTGGCTTCGAGAATATCTCCTGAATATTCATTTATTTTCTTTACGGCAGCTGGATCGTCAGAGATTTTAAGGATTTTATTGCCAGAGTTTAACCTTAAACTATCTTCTACATAGTTACTTTGGCTTGCTAGCACTTGCTCTTTGATGTTGGTCATGCGTTGCATGAATCCGACTCGTCCAATTCCCGTCATATAAACTATTTAGTCCAAAATTTATAGTTCCATTGTTAGATTTTTTGGTCTAATTTTTAATGGTAAGACCCTCATCTAGACTACCTTATAAAGGTGAATATATCTTCGATTGACTGATTTATAGCAGAAAAGGCTCGGGCATTTGCTCCAAAGGCTCTTTGAAACATTAATAAGTTTGCTGCTTCATCTTCCATATTAACGCCTTGAATGCTTTGTATTTGCGTATTCAGCGCTTCTGAAATATCGGTGTAGACTTCTTTTAATCGCTTGGCATCAGCACCTTGAATTGCTATGCGATCTATGCTAGTTAGTAAAGCACCATTAAGAGTGGTAGATAGATTGTCTGTATCGTTTTTATTAGTAATTTCTACTTCAAAGTGACCGTAATTGTTAGTTGCATTATTATCACTAAAGCTTGTGTCATTGAGTTTGACACTTATAAAGCTAGCTCCAGCTGGAGGAGAGCCTTTCCAAGTTACTGAACTGTTCGGAATGCCCGTGCCTAACATGTTTAAGGCTGCTCCAAGAGGATTTTGATTTGCATCTAAAAATTGAACTTGAACTAAGCTGTTAACAGCTAGGTTATTGTTTCCAGCATTAAAAGTGTTTACTCCATCTAAAATTAATCCACTGATGTTGACATTGAAATCTGCACCTGGAATTACAGGTAGCTTTGAAATTTGATAATTAGTATCATTTGCTTTTAAATAAAATTTTTCTGCTGAATTTGTAGTGCTTATTAATGCCCCTTTGTCATTAAATAAATCTGTGATTTTACTGATAATGCTATTTTCGCCAAGGGAGATGCCACCTGAATTTTTAAGTTCACCTACTGCAAGTAAAGTCGTGTTATTAAGAATATTTCTAGATACACTAATGTTACCAGCATTGCTGCCAGTAAAGAGATCTTGTCCTGGATTGCCGTCTAGCGTTGTGCCAGCTTTGAGTAAAGAATTGATAGTATTTTTAAGACCCATGGCGATGATAGATAGGTTTTCCTTAGCTCTAGGGATGAATTCGTTAACTGCCTTAAATTGAGCACCAAGGATTCCACCGTTCACTTCTATAGTTCCTTGTTTGACACCATTCTGTTTAAGTATTAATTTACTTGCTAAAACACCATCGGTAATTTTGTCATTGCCATAATCTATATCTAAAATGTAATTAACGCCACCAGTGTCGACTAGTGACATATCTAAAGCACTAGAGCCATTTACTGTGACTGGTGCAGCTGGAAGCCCAAGGGTTGTAAAGATAGAGGCTGTCGTTGGGTTAATCGTTATGCTATTGTTTGAGTTAATTCGGGCATTTTCTACTAGTCTATTTTCTAGTACTAATCTATTTAGCGAATCTACAGATGCTATAGAACCCTGACCACCAGCAGCTCTAAAGTGTTCATTTATGCTTTTAATAGTATCTCTTATACTTGCATTCTCTGGGAGATTGACCATGAAATTGACTGTTGATCCATTGCCATTGTTAACACTTAAATCTAACTGCCTATTTCCAGCTGTGATCGCAGGTATTATAGGGCTATCTAAATTGGAAAATATTACAGTGCCTTGTATTTTAGCTTCCTCGTTAGGACTAGGGTGCACGCCCACTCTAACTTGGTAAAAATCTCCAGCCTGATTGACTTTGATGTTTAGGTCGGAGTATTTATTGATATCGTTAAGTTGGGCATCACGCTCATCTTCTAAGCCGCTTACATCAAGACCATTTGCTCTTAGAATATTGATTTGTTTTTGAGCTAAGCTAAGCTTCTGGAACTTAATATTTAATAGATCAATAGTTTTTTTTAATTCACCATTGCCTTTGGCATTTAAGCTTTCTTTGATAACATCGAGACTTTGATGCGTACTGTTAAACGCATTCGTTAGTCCTTTTGCACTATTTATGAAGGCTTGCCTATTTGTATCATTTTCAGGATTTTGATTTAGATCATTTGCAGTTTTATAAAAATCTTGAAGGTTTTTGACTAAAAGCTGTTCAGAAGGCTCACCGAGAATGGATGTCATCTGAGAATTAATTGCTTCAAGTTTTTCAAAAAAAGCTTGTTGCTGGAGATTCTCTCGATATTGATTGTCCAGGAAAGTGTTTTTTGCCCTTATTACATCTTCTACTTTGACACCAGTAGCGATTTTTTTAAGACCCACGTCTTGAGCGACTACGGTGTTTTGCGATAATAGTTTACGAGAATAATTAGCAGTCGTACTATTTGCTATATTATGGTTACTAACTCTAAGTCCAGCTTGCGAAACTTGCATGCCGAGGACGTTGTAGCTAAGCCCTTGAATACCCATGGAATAGTATTTGCTAGGTAGCTAATAAAGAAACTTTAGTATTAGCTACTTAAACTATTTAGTCCAAAATCCATACATTAATCTATATATTTGGAGGTCTAATCTTCCATATAGAACTCAGCTTTAAGCTCTAGTCTTTTTAGACAGCACTCGTTAAAAATGTATTATTCTAGATTTATTTATCTAATGTGTAATATCATAAGACTTGGTTCGATAATCTATGGATAAATTAAAATCCTATTTAGAGCAAGCTCGCTCTAATAATTTTCTTCCAGATCCCAAGACTGCAAAAATAGCTGTAGCTATGAGTGGTGGGGTTGATAGCTCTGTAGCGATTTATCTTTTAAAAGAGTTAGGCTATGAGGTCTTTGGAATAACAGCTTGGTTAATATCAGGTTCTGGTAAATGCTGTGATAATGGCGTAGTCGATGCGGTAAGGATCTGTGATCATTTAGGTGTAGAGCATCACGCTGTAGATTTAAGGCAAGCCTTCGCTGACGGGATTATAAAAGATTTCCATCAATCATACGCTCGCGGGGAAACGCCGATTCCTTGTATTAGCTGTAATAATGATATGAAGTGGGGCGCTTTACTCGATTACTCTATTCAGAATTTAGGTGCTACTCATTTAGCTTCTGGTCATTACGCTCGTTTGGTTTTAGAAGATCAGACCCAAGAGTGGCATCTATATAGATCTTTAGGGAATAAAAAAGATCAGAGTTATATGCTTTGGGGCTTGACTCAAGAGCAGCTCTCTAAGACGATTTTCCCTTTAGCTGATTTTAATAAAGATGAAGTTCGCGATCTTGCTAATATAGGTGAACTGTGTGTCGCTTCTAAAGCTGATTCTCAAGATATCTGTTTCGTTAGTAATGGCATGACCAATGCTGATTATTTAACACGTATACTTGGGGAAAAGGAAGGACCTATTATCCTTGCAAATTCAGGTCGGGTACTCGGTTCTCATAAAGGTAGTTTTAATTATACTTATGGTCAGCGCAAAGGGCTTGGTGTCGCTTACTCTGAGCCATTATATGTAACGAAAATAGATCCTAATGCAAATGTGGTTTATGTAGGAACTAAAGAGGAGTTACTGTCCCAGAGAGCTATAGGTAATAGAATTAATATGATCGGTACTCCAGTGCTAGATGCTAAGAATTCTTTTTCTGCCTTAACTAAGATTCGTTATAATGCAGAGCCTACTCTTGCTCAAGTCTATATAGATGCCTCTGATTTCGTGGAAGTTCAGTTTAAAGAACCTGTTGAATCTGTTACACCAGGTCAGGCGATGGTATTTTATGATCCAATTCATCCCGAGAAAGTTTTAGGTGGGGCTTGGATTGACGGCGTCTCCGCCCTGTAAGGGACTACTCGCAAACTCCAATTTCTGCGTTTGCGAGCAGTCCTTCGCATAATTTCTGCAAGAAACCTATGTAAATCCGCAACAGTTATGCGGAAAATTCATGCAAATCCGCAACTATGTTGCGGATTTGCATGGTAAATTGTCTAAGTGGACTCTGTTATAGTTCACTATTTGATTGAGAATGATAAATCTAATCCAAGATTGTTTTAAGTGGTTCATCTGCAAGAAAGCTCAAAAGAGGTCAAGCAAATTTACTTGCTGGTAGAGCTTTGAGTTATTCATTGTATCCATTAAATTTTTTAGAATTAGGTGCAAGCTTTGATTTGAACAAGGCTTTAGATTATGGTACTTTACCTGCTATTTATCTAGAGAAAGATGCTGAGATTCGTAAAGAAAAATTAAAAGCTTATTGCGGTACTTATCTGCGAGAAGAAATTCAGGAAGAAGCTTTATTGCGTAATCTTGCGAGTTTTATGAGTTTTCTTGATTTTGTCGCTGAGGAAAATGGCAATCAGATTAACTATTCAAATATTTCTACTGATATAGGCGTAAGTGCAAATACAGTCAAAGAGTATTTTCAAATTTTAGAAGATACGCTTATAGGCTTTTTTCTTTTGCCTTACCCTAAATCAATTCGCAAGCGGCTTTCCAAGCGTCCTAAATTTTATCTTTTTGATATGGGGGCGCAAAGAGCTTTAGCTAACAGCTTGTCTCTAGCTAGTTCGGAAGGGAATAGCACCTTTGGGAAAAGCTTTGAGCATTTTATTATAAGAGAAATTATAAGTATTGCAGATACTTTCAGAACTGATTTTAAATTCTCTTATTATCGAACAAGCTCTGGTCTCGAAGTTGATCTTATAGCCGAAAGTCCTTCTCGTGGCGTTTTTGCGATAGAAATTAAGGCAAAGGATGTTAATATTAAGCCTAAAGATTTGCGTGGCTTAGAGAGTTTTGCAGAGGAAGTTCCTAAGGCTAGGCTTATTTGTTGTAGCCTAAGCCCAAGAAGAAGAAAAGAGGGTAATGTATTAATTCTTCCTTGGCGAGAGCTTTTTAAGGAATTAGGATTAGAGCCTTAATCAAGGTACGACGAAAACGCAGGACAACGAAAACGCAGAAATTGGAGTTCGGCAGCACTCGCGTGGTGGCACTGTTGCCGAGCGTGCAAGTTCAAGGCTGAGGAGGACAAATGACCGCAGTGTACTGAAGGTACATGAGGATCATGAGGACGACGAAAACGCAGAAATTGGAGTTCGGCAGTAGTGCCATGTTAGGATTATTTCTTGGAATGCATGCCAAGCACCTAATTTCTCTTGCAGAATTATCTCGTGAAGAGATACTAACTATTCTTGATAGAGCCGAGTATTGGGCATCACAGAGTGATGATGAACTTCCAGAGTCTTTAAAGTCTTTAAACAAGCCTATAGTTTGTAATTT
The DNA here is from genome assembly GCA_005110385.1 of Candidatus Melainabacteria bacterium. Classification (GTDB taxonomy): domain Bacteria; phylum Cyanobacteriota; class Vampirovibrionia; order LMEP-6097; family LMEP-6097; genus LMEP-6097. The sequence goes on from DUDT01000012.1 coordinate 82,727, forward strand.
ATTTTTTGAACCTAGTACTAGGACTAGGTTTTCCTTCGAGGTAGCTGCAAAGAAGCTAAATTTACACGTTCTTAATTTTGATTATAAAAGCTCTAGCTCTCAGAAGGGAGAGACTTTCTATGACACGATTAGAACTTTAGAGTCTATGGGTGTAGGAATAGCGATAGTCCGTTCATCTGAAGAGTATTTACTCTCAGAGATCGCAGATAAAATTAAAACGACGTCTTTAATTAATGCTGGAGCTGGCATTAGTGAGCATCCGACGCAAGCACTTTTGGATTTAATGACTATAAAAAAAGAGTTTGGTAGCTTTGAAGGTTTAAAAGTAAGTATTATCGGTGATGTGAAACACAGTAGAGTGGCGAGGTCTTCTCTGCATGCTTTACAACGATTCGGAGCGAATGTAAGCCTCTGCGGGCCTGATGTTTTTATTCCAGATGCTAATGCTTTTCCTTTTAAAATGAAGGTTCTAAATATAGAAGAAGCTCTTAGTACCGCAGATGTGGTGATGTTATTGAGAATTCAAAACGAAAGGCATAATATTAGCTTAGGTCACTATCGTGATCAGTTCGGCTTAACTTCTACTAGACTAGCTTTAATGCAAGCACATACTAAAATTATGCATCCAGCACCTTTTAATCGAGGTGTTGAGATAGATGATGAGTTGATAGAGTCAGATAGATCTTTAATCTTTAAGCAGGTGGCCAATGGTGTAGCCGTGCGTATGGCAGTATTAGAGAGGGCGATTCGATGAAAAAAATATTTCCAAATGTTGTAGAAAATACTCTTATCGCTGATAATATTTTCAAGTTAGTTCTTGAGGATAATTTTCCGCATGATGAATTTAAACCTGGAAAATTTCTGCACGTGAAATGCTCTAAGGGATTAGATCCTCTTCTGAGAAGACCTATGAGTATATGCGACATTAGTGATGATGAAAGATATCTTACAGTACTTTATCGCAAGGAAGGACGAGGAACTACGTTATTGAGTGAATATCAGACTGGTGAAAAGATTGATATTTTAGCTCCACTCGGGAATAATTTTGAATTACCATCTGAGCTTGAAGCTGATAAAAAAACAGAAGGTGGAGTTCTAGAAAAGAATTTAAGTAAAAGGATATTATTAATCGGTGGCGGCATAGGCGTTCCACCTCTGTACTATTTAGGACGTAAGCTGAAAGCTGCTGGGCATAGCATTATTTCGATATTAGGCTTTAATGCCGCTAAAGATGTATTTTATGAAAATGAGTTTAAGAGTTTAGGTGAAGTGTTTATAACTACCGTAGACGGCAGTTATGGCATGAAAGGCTTTGTGACAGATGCTCTTGCCCGCAGTGTACTCGAAGTACATGAGGATCATGAGGACGACGAAAACGCAGAAATTGAAGATTGCGAGCCGTCCTATGATGTTATGTATAGCTGTGGACCTAAGCCCATGCTAAAAGCTTTGCAGTCTAAGATTAGCCCAGACAAGCTGGCTTATATGTCACTAGAAGAACGTATGGGCTGTGGAGTTGGTGCTTGTCTTGCTTGTGTATGTAATTACAATGAGGGTTTTGAGAGAGATAAAAATTATTCTAGAGTTTGTACTGAAGGCCCTGTTTATAAATTGCATGAAATCAGTCTTTAAGGGAACGACGAAAACGCAGAAATTGAAGATTGGGAGCAGTCACAGAGGGGGACTGCTCCCAATCGTACAAGTTCAAGGCTGAGGAGGACGAATGACCGCAGTGTACTGCGGGTACATGAGGATCATGAGGACGACGAAAACGCAGAAATTGAAGATTGGGAGCAGTCCCATGATAGTGCTGGGAATAGGTACGGGACGCTGTGGTACTCAGGGCTTAATGACTTTTCTTAATTTACAGAAAATTAATACTCTGCATGAAAGCATTTTATTGCCTTGGGATTTTGATTTAGTAAGTTTAAACTCTTTATTAGTGAAGCTCAGTAAAACATCTACTATAGACTATCCTGATGTGGGAGATGTAAATTTTTCTTTATTAAATTATATAGAACCTTTACTAAAGAGTCTTAACACCGAAAATGTAAAAATTGGATCTGAGCAAGAGTATCTCTTTTCTCCTAATACTGCCATTCGGGTGATCTGCTTAAGGCGAGATAGGGCTGAGACTATAAAATCATGGATGAATAATCACAAAAATTTTAATTTTTGGTCTAGTCCTAATCATGAGTGTTTCACTCAGGGATTATATTTAAAAAATGATATACTTGGAGTTTCTTTCCCTAAGTACGATTTAGAAAAAGAAGCTGCCCTTGCTAATTTTTGGGATGATTATTATTTAAAAGCTGCTCAGTTAGAGCTTATTTATCCAGATTCTTTTAAAATTTTTGATATGTCTGAGTTATTTTCAGATACTTCTGTTCAAGAAAAATTATTAGATTTTTTGGAAATTCCCGCAGAGAAACGATTTACTGCCGTTCTTAATAATAAGATAGATAAAAAGGCTAAAGATACTGATTTGGGTTTAGTTTTAGACTTTATCGCGGAGCTACTGTCTGAGGAAGTATTAAAATCAATTTTTAATGATTTTGATGGGGATATTTCCCTTAAGTTTTTGGTTTTTTATAATTTGTTGAAAATTGCTATAGATAAGACTGATGAAGAGATGTTGCCGCTTATTAACTCATCTGAGCGTTTTTTAAATTATCTTCCAGAGATGAGTTTAATTTTTAATAATGATGTAGAAACTATAAACACTTTTCTCACTTTAAATAAAGCTTTTATAAGCTTTTCAAATGAAAAATCTATTAGATATAATTATTTTCCTAAGGTTATAGAGAACTTGAAAAGATTGATTAGCTCAAACTTGCTAAAATGATAAAAGCTCAAAGGTGAATTTTTATGTCCGATGAATTTGTAGGTGTTAAAAAGAATAATATTGATGAATTAAAGCGGAAGTTAAATCAAGAAATGCTTAAAGATGCTGAGACGAGAGAATATATGAAAGACAGTTTAAATCAAGATCCTAGTATGGATTCTTTTGAGTTATCTGAAGAAGTGACTCAGAAGCAGTCCGCGCCTTCAAGCGATAAGGATGCTGCGGCGAGCTTTGATTCGTCTGCTGATGGTAGTTTGCTCGCTAAATATGAAAAATTAAAAAAAGAGTTCGAAGAACTTGATGAAAGCTATAAAAGATTATGGGCAGATCAGCAAAATATGCTTAAGCGTTTTCAAAAAGATAAGGATGATTTACGTAAATATGGCGCTCAGTCGACGATTGAGGCTATACTCCCAGCTATTGATAATTTTGATTTCGCGAAGAAAAGTATAAAGATGGAGACTGCTTTTGAAGAGATTCTTAAGAGCTTTGATATGCTTAAGATGCAGTTCCAGATGTCTTTGCAGGCAATTGGGATAGCTGAGGTTAAAACGGATATGCTCTTTGATCCAGCTCTGCATGAAGCTGTCACGAGTGTACCTTCAATGGAACACCCAGAGGGTACTATCCTTGAAGTGATTAAAGCTGGTTATCAGCTACAAGGAAAAGTTATTCGCCCAGCTTTAGTCGTAGTAGTCGCTAACGCAGAGTAATTGTCTAATTTTAAGTTAATTCTTGAATATAATGGTGCAGGCTTTTCTGGCTCGCAGATTCAGAATGTACGTAAGGATCATGAGGACGACGAAAACGCAGAAATTGAAGATAGCGGGCAATCACAGAGGGGGACTGCTCGCTATCGTACAAGTTCAAGGCTGAGGAGGACGAATGACCGCAGTGTACGGGTAATTTCTAGCGATGCCGAGGATGCGAGCCATGTAAGTGGCTCATATCCGAGCAAGCAGAAATACAAGCTTGATTTATCAAGCTTACATGAGGATCATGAGGACGACGAAAACGCAGAAATTGAAGATAGCGAGCCGTCCCAGAGGACTGTTCAGGGCGAATTAGAAAAAGCTTTAAGTGCCTATTTTCGCTCAAATATCTCTACTAATTTTTCTAGTCGCACAGACGCTGGCGTTCATGCTATCGGGCAAGTAGTAAATTTTCACTTAAGTCAGGACGACGGGAGTGGAATATCTGAGCAATCTTATAATTCCTTCTCGGAGCTGGTTTTATCGAACCCTGATAAATTTTTAATCGGTTTAAATGGTATTTTACCTCATGATATGGCGGTAGCGAAAATTGAACCAGTGGCAGATGATTTCGACGCAAGGTTCTCAGCTATAGCTAGAGAGTATATGTATAAAATATTTATTCGCAAACATAGACCAGTACTGCGTTTAGATAGCTTACTGTGGGTAAAAGAATCTTTAGATTTTAATGCGATGCAGGTTCATGCGCAGAAATTCCTCGGGGAGCATGATTTTAGTGCTTATTATAGAGCTGAAACTTATGCGAAGAACCCTCTCTGTAATGTTATGAAATCTGAAATGGTTCAGGAGAGTGGCATCTGCTTTAAATATTATATTCGTTCGAATCGTTTTTTAAAAAATATGGTGAGGCGTATAGTCGGGGAGCTTATTCAGGTGGGGAAATTAGCGGCTAAGGGTGAGGATGTGAGTAAATTAGAGCCGAATTTTATTTATACTGATGAAAATAAAAAAGAAAGTGGAGCTCTATTTGTTTCTCAGTATGGGCGTGTGAATGCTAAGGCTGAAGCCCCAGAGGGGCTGACTTTAATGAAGGTTTTTTATTAAAAAGATTTTTTTTCTTTAATTTAAAAATACGTATTGACTTTTATTAATATTCTTGTTATCTTTAGTTGTATTATGGTTGAAATTTCAAGAGGTGGCGGAATTGTTCGATATGGTGCTAATCCAACTAGAGGAGATATTATAAGACCTGATTTTAACGAAGAACCGAATGCAAGGATTTTGCTTCGCAAGATAAAAAATCAAGTAAACACAATTAATCTTCTGGAAACTTTAAGAGAGCGTTTAGAAAGAGTCGGAGATGATTTTTTAAATTCTAAAGCTATTAGCAGATTAAGTTCTCACGAGAAAGCATTAGTAGTTAATACAGCTCGAAGAATCTTTAATGAAAAAGAAGCAGCTTCTTTAAATTCACGACAAAAAGAAGCCGTAAATCATTTTTTTTACTCTTTAATTGAAAAATTAGCTTTAAAGCAAACTGGAGAAAGAGCTGAACAGCTGGGTCTAACGACAGTGAGTCCGCGCGATAAACTAGCAGCTGCCTCTAATAGCCAAAACCCTGACGAAAAGTTTCTCAGAGAATTTTCAAATCTTCTAGAAACCACTTATATTAACTATCCTGGATATGGTGAAATCTCAGATGTTGATCAGAGTTTAGCGGAATTATTCGAAGAGGATTTAAATTTAAGACCGGTTGATAAAGCAAAAAATAATAACCCTTTACAGGAGATTTTGATAAGAACATTAAGAGTGGCAGATGATCATTTTAAATGTGAAAAAGATCATAATGAGCAACCCTTTAGCCAGATTCTCAAAATAGGTGATTCTTCAATTAAAGGTAAAGATCGTGATGGTCAAAGTCGTTATGAAGAGCTTGGTGGTCTAGGTGATGAGGCAAATGGCATAACTTTAGAAAGGGGTTTTGCAGAAGCATTAGAAAAGCTTTTAAATACTTATCAAATTGTGTCGCCAGCACAGCAATTCATAAACACTGATTATCCATATTTAAATACTCTCGCTTTGGAGACAGCCGCATATAAAACTCGAAACCCTTTATAACCCACTATAATACTATTTCCCATGGTTGATGAAATTCATAATGTTATTGACTTTTCAAAATGGAGAGCTAGCAAAGCTTCAAGAAATACGGTTAGCTCTCCTAATTCCTCCGACGATCAGCGCCTTCAACAGATAGCTCAAGATATTTTTGATCGTATGACTCAGGCTGCTACAGCTTTAGTTAGAAATAATAGCTCCGAAAATGTCCAAAAACTTGAGCAAGCAGCAAATTCTTTACTGCGTCGTGAAATGTCGTTAGAGGATAAATTTGCAATATTGGGTTACTTATGTAGTTTATCTCCAAAGCGATCAGAATTAATACATTCAGAAAATGATTGGATGATGAATCCTAAACAAGAAGCTGATTTATACATTTTTAATCAATTATCAGCTCTTCGGGTGAAATTAGAGCTTCTTAGTTGGCAAGACGAGGAAGCTTCTTTACATGAATTACATAAAGCTCCTAGTGAGGGGCATCCAGCTTGGAGTGATCAACTGTTTGCGCTATTAACTAAAACTGCAATTCCAGACTGTGACAGGGTAATGATATATGATGATCTCGCGGGTCTTTATAGCCATCATCTTAATATGTTTAAGCTGCATACTCAACAGGAACCATCTTGGGATATCGTTCAATTAGCTACTTTTGTGCTGGATATAGCTGATGAAGAATTTAGACAGGAAAAAGAATATGATGAAACAAAAGCAGTACAGTCTCAGAGGCCACAATCAGAGATAACTCTAAATGATTTACAACCAGCTTCTCTAGATCTTTTCAGGCAAAGGAGGCTATCAAGGGAAAAATATAGTACCGATTCAGGGATAATTTTAAGGAATGATTTTAAAGCAAATTTTCTACAATGGATGGATAATAATCTTGAAGATTTTCACCAAGAGGGATTGAGTGGGTCTCCTGAAGAAATATTTAGTAAACTTTGCGTTTCTGCCAAAGAAGGGCAAGCCCTAAGGCTATCCCGATAGCAGATATAAGACTAGCTGCTTTTATCGGTCCTATGTATAAACTATCAGTACGAAGCTGTTCTATAAAAATTCGTCCTAGAGAATAAAGTATAAAATACAATCCTATACACTGTTTACTCTCTAGTTTCTTGTGAGTATTTATTAGAATGCTGAAGCTGATTAGGTTCCAGATCATTTCATATAAAAAAGTGGGATGATGATATTTACCAGTGTGGCTGATATATAATGCCCAAGGCAAACTCGTTACCGAGCCGAAAGCCTCTTCGTTAAAGAAGTTCCCCCATCTGCCGATAGCTTGCCCGAGTGGGGCTGTAATCGCCAAGGCACTTAGCTGCAAGCTGTAGTAGCTAGCTTGAGATACAGCTACATTCTCGGACTGCTCGCCATCTTCAATTTCCGCATTTTCGTTATCCTCTGGATTATTTTTTTTCGATCTCTGAAAAAAATAACTATAAATCCAAGTTCCTAATATCCCTCCAATAAGACCACCCTGTATGCTCTGCCCACCAAGCCAGATCTGATAAGACTCTAGAGGATGCTCCCAAAAATAACTTATATTTAATAGGACAAACCAGGCTCTAGCACCGATAATCCCAGTAACGACCGCGACTAAAGCAAAATTAGAAAAATCATCGAAAGAGACACTAAGGTTCTTCTTTAATGCTCTTTCCTTCAGGACACTAGCACCAGCATAAATGGCAGTCAGGCAGCCAAGAGCCGTCATTAGACCATACCAGCGAATCTGTGTAACACCGAAGTCAAATAATATAGGTCCAGGAGATGAGAAAAGAAGAGGCATCGAAATATATTTTAAGCGGTATTGAAAAAAAATGTTGAACTTAAGGTAAAAAGTAGAGATTACTGCAGAACAGTCTCACTCTACAGGCGAACTAGAATTAAGATCATAAATCCCTTTATCTGGAAAAAGCAGAACCTTAAATGTTTTAAGAATAATCCATATATCCAGAACTACATTATGATGCTCTGCATACCAAGTATCTAGCTCCATACGCTTTTCATAAGGAATTGAGTTTCTGCCATTAACTTGTGTCCAGCCGGTAATACCCGGTTTTACTGCTAGTTTTAACTTTTCTTTTTCAGAAAAATGTTTTACTTGTACTGGCAGAGCGGGTCTCGGACCGACTATACTCATCTCACCTTTTAAAACATTAAGTATCTGCGGCAGTTCGTCTAAGCTAGTTTTACGTAGTATTTTTCCGATGGCAGTTATGCGATCATCATCGGCACTTTCAGCGAGTCTATTCGGGTCTGCATTTAAGACCATAGTCCTAAATTTATAGCACTGAAATTCTTTAAAATCTTTTCCTACTCTAGTGTGTATATAGAGTGCTGAACCACTGCCATCTTTTTTAATTAATAGAAAAATTAATATAAGTAATGGGCTGAAGATGATAATAGCTGAAAGGCTTAAAAATATATCTAAAAGCCTTTTAAGAATGCTGTTTATTTTATTTATAAAAGTATTCTGTTTCGCTAGGTTTAGCGCATTATCGAATTTAGATGCTGTACCGTTTGAGGAAATGGCGTTGCTTCCTTTTTACCTTGCTTGAGAAATTTATCTATTTCTCCTTTGAGGTTTATTGATTTATCTATATTAGCATTTGAACCTTTTTCGTAAGCACCGATATTAATCAAATCTTCATTCTCTTTGTAGGTAGACATTAGGTTACGCATATTAGCTGCTGAGGCTTGATGCTGCTCGTCTGTGATTTCTGTAAAAAGCCTGCTTATACTACCGAGTACATCTATCGCTGGGAAATGATTTCGCTCTGCGATTCTTCTTGAAAGCCATATGTGACCATCGAGTACACCCCTTACGGTATCGGCTATCGGTTCATTTACGTCATCACCTTCTACTAATACTGCATAAACAGCTGTGATAGAGCCAAGCTGTGATTTACCAGCCCTCTCCAATACCCTTGGTATCATAGAAAATACGCTAGGCGTGTAACCTTTCATCGTAGGAGGCTCTCCTACTGCTAGACCCACATCCCTTGCAGCCATCGCCGTACGAGTCATACTATCTACCATGAGTAGTACGTTCTTGCCTTTATCTCTAAAATATTCAGCGATAGTAGTCGCTGTAAATAAGCATTTCATACGCATCATAGCTGGCCTATCACCTGTAGCGATTACGCAGACTGATCTTTTCAGCCCTTCTTCACCTAAGCTTTCTTCCAGAAAATCCTGTACCTCACGACCACGCTCCCCTACTAGGCAGATCACGTTAATGTCAGCAGAGCAGTATCTAGCGAGCATCCCCATAGTCGTACTTTTACCTACACCAGACCCAGCGAAAAGTCCGACACGCTGTCCTACTCCTAAAGTCAGAAGACCGTCTATTGCTCTTACACCAGTAGAAAAGACATCATGGATTCTAGGTCTGCCAAAAGAATCTGGGGCTGGTTGTTCGATATCTCTATATTCTTCATAAACTGGTACTGGCTTGTGATCCATTGGTACACCTATCGCATCTATAACCCTGCCGAGTAATTGTTCTGTAAGACCGACTTGTAATGTATGACCGCTAGGATAGACACTGCATCCTTGGCTGATACCTTTACCATCCTCTAAGCAGAGCATTAATGCTGTAGTACCTCTGAAACCTACTACTTCACAGAGTTTGCTGTCGCCATTTTCTGTAACTATGCTGCACAACTCTCCTATAGTAGATCCGGGGAGTTGAGCCTCTAATAAAAGTCCGACTACTTTACTCACATAGCCATGCCATTTTCTCGTCTCTTTAAGATGCTCTAGAGCTTTATCGCAGCGGCTAATAATATTACTCTGAATATGTTCTTTAAAAGCAGAGAGATCCATATTTAAGTATTATGCCCGATATTCATAGAACCATAGCTGAAGCTTGAATTTGCAGGTTTGCGAAAGTCCAGCGACCTGAATCTTTAACAAAAATTAAAGATTTACATGATTGCTTAAAACTCTTGTCGTAATACATAATGATATGAATGAAAGAGTGTCTGTACGCATTCCGCGGGATTAGCGAAGTCGCTAAGGATGTGATGAAAATTTTTGTTTCTCATCACGGACTCTCAGGTGTAGAGGTTAAATAATTTATTGATGCCCTTAGAGTCCGCTACTCTAAATAAACCTAATTTTAATGGTCAGCCTATTTTAGTGGTTTCTGAACGAAATTCCGGACCAGAAATTCAAGCTCAGAGTGAAAAACAGTCAAAACTTTCTTTAGAAGCTGAACGAGAGCTTATGAGCCAAGTCGCTAAGCCCATGACTGGGATTGACGTTCTTGAAAACTTTTTAAGAGATAAATCTTTAAATACTGCTGCTGATTTTATATTAAACGTATCTGACGCCCATAACCCGGTAAGAAAAATAGTTTCTAACTGGCTAAATGGAGCCACTGCGGCGATTAACATGGGAGTTGAGTTTTCTAAGCTTAAAGGTAATAAAACTGGAAGCTTAGTTGGGCAGGCTGCTTATAGGAGTTTTTTATTATTAAACTGCGGTCTTGGGACACTGACTGGTCTTAAGCAGAACAGGGGGCTAATGGCTTTAGCTAATGCTGTTGATATTCCTTTTGCTTTTTTACCAGTTAAATGGATATATTCTGCTCGTAGACTCTATGCAGGTTTAATGGAGTTAGATAATGCTGCTGTAAAATCTAGTAACTCTCTATTAAAACCAGAAAAAGGTAAGCCTTTTAATTCATTTGGTGATTCATTTAAAGTAGTTTTTGAGAGAATGAAAGAATTACCAGCTGAGATTGGTGGAGATATTTCTAAAATAATGAGCGATACATCACGCTCTGCGATTGAAAAAACGAGATCTATCTTTTCTGATGTTTTATTAAATAACCAAAAAGGTGTAATGGGCTTTATCGGTGCTAGTGGCTCACTAAGTGGTTTATTACTAAATGCTACAGGAATGCATGGTGCTGGTAAGATTGTTGGTGATATTGTTGGGATGACTGGTCTTGTTTTAGATCGTGCTAGTTTACAGAATTTAGAGAAGGGACGTTTCTTTAACTGGCTTTCTGGAGTTTTCTTTGGGATGGGAGCTGTTGGAGATTTAACTGGTGAAACTCACTTGCAGATGGGGTCAGATGCTTTAGCTAAGATATTTACTCAAGTATCTAATATTAGAAATGAGGTGCAGAGAAACGATTTGGAATCTATTGCTAATCCTTTCAAAAATCCTGCTAAGTTTATCACTCAAGCTTCATCTAAGCTTGCAGAAGAGTTTTTATTTAAAAAGGATGTGCAATTAAAACAACTCATCAGTGAGAGCTTCTTGATGTAATCTCTTGATAGGGATTAAACTTCAGGGAAATATTTAATATGACCGCCATCAATAGTAACGATAGCTTTCTTACCATCTTTAGGCTTAGTTCTGCCTTTAACACTTCTTCTTGAAGAACCAAACATCTTAGCGATATTTATTTTTTTAACTTTAACGTCTGGGAAAAGCTCTTCGATAGCTTCTTTGATCTGAAATTTATTTGCATGAGCGTCTACTTCAAAAGTAAATTTACTCATTTCAGACATATTAGTAGACTTCTCAGTAATGATAGGTCTTTTGATTATATAAACTGCTTTACTAGATTTTAATGCCATGATTTAAATTCCTTACTTAGCCTCAACCCCTACAAACATCTGGAAGCGCTCTTCAGCTTCCTTCAGTGCTTTATTCGTGATGAGAATTTTCTCTGCTTTAAGCATATCAACTACGTTTAAACGATCAGAAGTAATAAATTTCACTCTAGCAATGTTCCCAGAAGCTCTTTTTAATAAATCTAAATTTACTGCATTCGTTTCTACTACGATTAAAAGTCCAGTATTATTAAGACCTAAAGCAGTTAGGATCTGAAGCATCTCTTTAGTTTTACCTTCTTGGATTTCTAAAGTTTCTAATGCTACTAAATTTCCTTTATTGATAACTTGAAGAAGAGCAGATAGAACAGCTTTCTTACTAGCTTTTTTATTTAAATTCTTAATGTAATTCTCTCTACCAGTAGGTCCGAACATGACACCGCCGCCTCTCCATAGAGGTGAATTCGAGCTACCAGCTCTTGCTCTACCAGTACCTTTCTGTTTCCAAGGCTTAGCTCCACCACCACGTACTTCTGCTCTAGTTTTACATTTGGCATGAGCACTTCTTTCATTTGCTTGCTGTCTAACTGCTGCTAAATATATTAAGTGCTTATTAGGCTCTATACTAAGCAGGCTAGAATCGAAATCCGCTGTGTTTTTAGTTTCTTTACCGTTTTGATCTAATAGTTTTATTGAGGACATGACTGATTACCTTGAATTTTATACAAGACTAAATATTATAACACTTAGAGAAAGAGATTCTCTTTGAATTTATTAAGACTTTCTAGAAGTTCCTTAACGATATCATCGTCCCATGAATCTCCTCTATCAAGCTTTTCTTTAAGTGCTTTATGATTAGCTGCGAAATACTCGAACCAGCCTTTCTTGAATTCTGTGATTTTCGTATCATCGATGCTGTCCAGAATGCCTTGTCCAGCAGCAAATATCAAAGAAACTTCCTCGCCTACTGTAAGCGGAGAGAATTCATCTTGAATTAGAACTTTTACTGATTTTCTACCACGAGTGATCTGTCTCTGTGTCGCTGGATCTAAGTCTGAAGCGAACTGTGCGAAAGCTTCAAGCTCTTTAAATTGAGCTAGTTCAAGCCTAAGCTTACCAGCTACTTTTTTCATAGCTTTAGTTTGTGCTGCACCACCTACTCTAGATACAGATAGACCTACGTTAATCGCTGGTCTTACACCAGAGTTAAATAGGCCAGTATCTAGGAATATCTGTCCATCAGTAATGGAAATTACGTTAGTCGGGATATAAGCAGATACGTCACCAGCCTGTGTTTCGATAATCGGCAAAGCCGTTATAGAACCAGCTCCCTCAGCATCAGAAAGCTTACAAGCTCTTTCAAGTAATCTTGAATGGATATAGAATACATCACCTGGATAAGCTTCACGACCTGGTGGTCTTCTTAGAAGAAGAGACATAGCTCTGTAGGCCCAAGCGTGTCTAGTAAGATCATCATAAATGCAAAGAACATGCTTACCTTGTGCTAGAAAGTACTCTGCAATAGCTACACCAGCATATGGTGCTAAAAACTGTAGGGCAGAACTATCTGTAGAACCCGCGTGAACTACGACTGTGTAAGCCATAGCACCAGCATCTTCTAATTTTTTAACTGTTCTTGCAACGGAACCCTGTCTTTGGCCGATAGATACATAAACACAGATAGGTCTATCTGCGTCTGGAACATTTTTCTGATTTAAAATAGTATCTAATGCGATAGCTGTTTTACCAGTCTGCCTGTCGCCAATGATAAGTTCTCTTTGACCTCTGCCGATAGGGATCATAGCGTCTATAGAGGTAATACCCGTCTGAAGTGGCTCGTGGACTGATTTACGTTTAACTATCCCCGGAGCTATTTTCTCTAGTGGCATAAATTTATCTATGTGATACTGTTGCTTAGCATCAAGTACTTTTCCTAATGGATCTACTACTCTGCCTAGAATTTCATGGCTAACACCTATAGAAGCTAATTTACCTGTGGATTTAACTTGAGTACCTTCTTTAATACCCTCACCTTGACCGAGAAGAACGACACCTACGTTATCTTCTTCTAAGTTAATAACCATGCCGTTAGTACCGTCATCGAATTCTACTAGTTCACCATTAACAGCGGTACTCAGTCCATAGATTCTAGTAATACCATCACCAGCACTGAGAACAGAACCTACGTTATGTGAGATCTGTGTGTCAGGGAAGTTCTGGATTTGTTGTTTGATAATTTGGGTAATTTCTTCGGGTTTGATAGCCATAGGGTAGTTTCCTTATATAAAATCAGTAGTAATGTTAGCAAATTTATTTTGAAATATTGAAAAAACTCACTTTCTGTTAATATCGAAGATTAGATGTTTAAAAAAATGAGATTTTCAATACCCTTTTCTTTGGCTTTGATTCTCTTTCTTGGGCTCTCAGTCAGTGCTGATTTTGATAAAAAATGGATTAAAGTTAGCCAAAAAGATTCTAAACACACTGAAGTCGCAACTGAAATGTTGATGAGAAAATGCAAGGATTGCCATACTTCTCACACTGAGTACCCTTTTTACTATAATCTTCCGTTTATAAAAGATTTAATAGATCAAGATATAAAGAAAGGTTTAGCTTACTTTAATATGGAAATCGAAGTTTTTAATAAAGAGTTCGATTCGGAAATCAGTTCTACTTCCCTAAATAAGATAAAAAGTGTCTTAGAGAATGGCTCTATGCCACCACTCCAGTATAAACTTATGCACTGGGATTCTCACTTTAGTGATACTGAGAAGAAGATAGTTACGACTTGGATTAAGGATCTTAGTAATAGTGACTTTATTCCTATCCCAAGTAAAGAAGATATGGAATTAGACGAGAATTTAGTGCTTCTTGGAGAGAAACTTTTTAGTGATACTAGGTTGTCACGTGATAACACTATATCCTGTGCCTCTTGCCATGATTTAGCTAAGGGTGGCACTGATCAAATGCAGTTCTCAACAGGTGTTGCTGGTGGTCATGGACGTATTAATTCTCCTACTGTATTTAATTCTGTTTTCAATATTAAGCAATTTTGGGATGGACGAGCAGAGGATTTAATCGCACAAGCTAGCGGGCCAGTGCATAATCCACTGGAGATGGGTTCTAATTGGGATGAAGTTGTGGCTAAATTAAGTGCTGATGCTGATTACATAGTCCTGTTTGAGAGTGCCTTTGGCTCACAAGAGATTACTGGAGAGAAAGTAGCAGCTGCCATTGCTGAATTTGAAAAATCACTAGTTACCCCAGATAATAAGTTCGATTTATATCTGAAGGGTAATGATTACGCACTTTCTGATAAAGAGAAGCAAGGATTCGAATTATTTAAAAAATATAATTGTAATAATTGTCACCTAGGAGTCTCGGTAGGAGCGAATTCTTTTCAGAAAATGGGCGTCTATAAAGATTATTTTGCAGATAGGGCTGCAGGGCTTAATGGTTTAAAACAGATGCCCCTTGCGAAGGAAGATTTAGGTAGATTTAATGTAACTAGGGCTGAAGTTGATAGGCATGTATTTAAAGTTCCGACTTTAAGAAATATTAAGAAAACTTTTCCTTATTTGCATGATGGGACTATTCGAAGTCTATCTAGAACTGTAGAAATTATGGGTGAATATCAAGTCGGGAAAACTATTCCGAAGGAAGATGTGACCAAGATAGTACTTTTCTTGAAAACCCTTTAAGGCACTATTGCCGAACTCCAATTTCTGCGTTTTCGTCGTCTTCATGATCCTCAGCCTTGAACTTGTACGTTTGGCAGCAGTGCCACTGTATTTTTCTAAACATTTAGAAGCCTATCTAAGCTAAAATAATACGTATGACAGCAGAACTAGAATTATTAATGCCTGGTGGCAGCTTTGAGAAAGTGCGTTATGCACTAGCTTTTGGTGCTGATGCCGTTTATGTTGGTGTACCACGTTACAGTCTAAGAGCTAGAGAAAATGATTTTTTTGACATAGACCTAGTGCAGGAGACTGTTGATTATGTACATAAACAAGGTAAAAAAGTTTATTTAACCTGTAATATTTATGCACATAACAATAAAATAAAAGGTTTTATGGAAGCTATGAAGGAAATGATGGACTGTAAGCCAGATGCCTTCATTATGACTGATCCTGGTCTTATCGCTGAGACTAAAGAGCATTTCCCTGAAGCAGTTATTCATTTATCTACTCAGGCTAATAATACGAACTGGGCTCAGGTTAAATTCTGGAAAAACTATGGAGTGCAGAGGGTTATTCTTGCACGTGAACTTAATGTCCAGGAAATTAAAGAAATACATGAACACGTGCCAGATATTGAGCTTGAAGCTTTCGTTCATGGTTCCATCTGTATGGCCTATTCAGGTCGCTGCTTACTTTCTAATTACTTAAGTTACAGAGATGCTAATCAAGGAACTTGCTCACATAGCTGTAGATGGGGGTTTAAAGTCTATGCTAATGACGATAAAGAAAGATATGAAAAACAGGGCCATTTTGATGATGTTATTACAGAGTATGTGCCACTTGAAGGTGATTTTTATTTAGAAGAAGGTCAGCGTAAAGGTGAATTTATGAATATAGATGAAGATGAGTATGGTACCTATATTATGAACTCAAAAGATCTCTGTGCGGTAGATTACATGAAAGACCTTATGGATGCTGGGATAATTAGTTTTAAAGTCGAAGGGCGAAATAAGACTGAGTATTACGCTAGTA
Organism: Candidatus Melainabacteria bacterium; assembly: GCA_005110385.1. Classification (GTDB taxonomy): domain Bacteria; phylum Cyanobacteriota; class Vampirovibrionia; order LMEP-6097; family LMEP-6097; genus LMEP-6097. Next base: position 98,685 of record DUDT01000012.1, read on the forward strand.
TCGTAGCGAGAGCTTATAAGCGTGCTTTAGATAAACTAAAGACTGGAGCCGTCTTAACAGAACAGGATAGAAGAGAGATTCTCGATGAGCTTTCTACTACTGCTAATCGTGGTTTTATTCCAGGTTTCTATGCTCGAAACGCTAACGCTAAAGCTCAAGAGTTGGAAAAAGATACATGCATACAGACTCATCTTTATGCTGCTAGATTAGTATCTTATGATAAAGCCTCTCAGGTAGCTGAACTTGAAATTAAGAACCGTATAGATAAAGGGGATACTCTTACTGTTATTACTCCTAATCAGCAGTTTGATTTTAATTTAGACGAGGCTTATTATAAAGGGCATCCAGATTATCTTCCAGAAGATGTAAATGCTAATCAAGTTAAGCTAACAGAGCATCTTCATGGTGGCGGTGAAAATGCCTTTGTTAAAATTCCCGTGGCTTTAACGGAGGGCTTTGAACATGCGATATTCCGTATGCCTTATAAAGACCCAGTGAGTTTAAAACAGAGATCAGAAACGTCTTTAGTGTAGGAGACTTCTCTTTTGTTTATAAAAAATTCGATTAATTAAAGAGACCCTGCACAACCATTAGATAAAGATGTTAGAATAATTTCATTTTCTGCGTTTTCCTTGTCCTCTTAAAACCGCTGCTTCTTAAAATTAAATATAAAACTAAAAATAAGCCAAATAGCAGCTATAGAGCCAATTATAACTAGGTAACTTATACCTACTTCATAACCGACTTCAAAGCAGCCTAAGCCTCCACAAAAAAGACTCAAAGAGTAAATTAAGTAATTTATTTGCTTATGTGAAAGTCCTAAATTCTCTAGCTGGTGATGTAGGTGTTCTGAGTCTGGCTTTAAGATATCTTTTTTATTTAGAGATCGCCTTATTATAGTATAGAAGCAGTCTAGTAGCGGCAATGCGAAGATTAAAATAAGTAATGGCGTTATAATCGCAACTGTGATTTTTTTTGCAAGACCGAGACAGGAAAGGGAAGCAAGGACGAAGCCGAGAAGATATGAACCGTTATCGCCGAGAAACATTCTAGCGGGATGAAAGTTGTAACGTAGAAAGCCTAAGCTCGCTCCAGCTAAGGTGGCAGCAAGTAGGGCTGCGTCTGGTCTATAAAGGAGTGGACTTAAGCTAATAGCCCAAATCGCTACTGCTGAAATGACACTTACTCCAGCTGCTAATCCATCTATGCCATCTATTAAATTTATGGCGTTACTGATAAGCACGAGGAAAGCCACTGTGATTAAAAAACTGGAAATGGCACCAAGCTTTATGTGTGGGCTCAGGCTGTGATCGAAATAATAGAGAGGGTTTGCGAGGAATTTAATTTTCAAACCTAGTAGTGAAGTAATAGAAGCCGCTGAAACTTGTCCAAGAAGTTTCGTTAGGCAGGGTAGTGGTTTTATATCATCAAGTAAGCCGATTAAGAAAATCATGGTACTGCCAGTGATTATCGCTTCTAGCTCTAAATGCTTAATACCTGCAGGGGTAAATCTGCCATAGACTATTATAAAAATAACTACAGTAACTGCGGTTGAAATTAATATAGATAATCCACCTAATCTCGGCGTGGAGAGCGTTTTCATTTTATCTCCTACGTTTGAGTAGTAGCGCCCAGATTCTAATTCTTTTCTTGTAGTAAAGCCAGCCCTTTCTTTGATGATAGGGGTAAGTATATAAGACAAAAATAAAGCGATGATAAAAGCTAATGGTTGAGCTTGGCTCAGATCCACGAAGGTGCTGAATTCATTAAACGGTATATTCAAGTTCGCTTATTACTTCTTTAATAGTTTTTAGGCAATATTCAAGAGCAGAGACGCTAATTGTATATGGTGGCATAAAGTAAAGAGTATTTCCAAGTGGTCTTAGTAGTATTCCTTTACTTAAAAATTTTTGATATAGCATCGGTCCAAACTCATCAAAATAATTACTTTCTTTCTGAGTCTCGAGCTCAACTACAGCCACTGCTCCCATTATCCTAATATTTCTGACTAGTGGGTGTAGAAGCAGATCTGGCGTTTTTAAAGCTTGGATCATTTTTGAATTAATGAACTTTACATCGTCTAATCGCTTTTCTTTAGTATATAAATCGAAACTTGCTATACCAGCGGTGCAGGCAAGGGGGTTCGCTGTATAAGAATGACCATGAAAAAAGGCTTTTAGGCGAGAGTCTGAGTAAAATGCTTCATAGATTTCATCGGTACAGAAGGTTAAGCCCATAGGCAAATAACCACCCGTGAGTGCCTTCGATAAGCAGATTATATCTGGTACTATAATCGCTTCTTTACAGGCAAAATCATCACCAGTCCTGCCAAAGCCAGTAAACACCTCATCTGCTATTAATAAAACATTATTTTCACGGCTAAGTTTTCTTAGTGATCTTAAGAATTCTACGCTGTGAAATTTCATTCCACCAGATCCCTGTATTAAAGGCTCTATGATAATAGATGAAAATTTATTAGGGTGTAATTCTAGTAATTTCTCTATCTCTTTTATACTTTGTTTACCAGCTTTTTCTATTTCTTTTTCGATAAAAAGCTCATGCTCAGCGATGCTCAGGTTTTTATCTCTGCGCCCAAAATTCGGAGCTGGAGAACTAACGAAATCTACTGGAAACATCAGGCTTTTAAAAGCCGAATTCATAAATGTACCACTTGTGGACATGCCACCTACAGTATCACCGTGATAACTATCTTTAAATGCGATAATGCGCTTTTTATTTTCACAATTTTGGTTATGCCAGAACTGAGTCGCCATTTTAATAGCGACTTCTACTGAAGTCGAACCATTATCAGAAAAAAAAGCACGGTTTAATGTAGGGGCAGTATCGTGAAGATTCGTCATATCTACGCGAGGTAAAATTCTTCGAACACGGTCTACTAGCTCAATAGCTGGTTCATGTGTAAAACCTGCGAACATAACGTGTTCTAATTTATCGATCTGCTCTTTAATTTTTTCATTAATATATTTATTACAGTGACCATGTATATTTACCCACCACGAAGATACACCATCGATTAATTGAGTTTCTTTGCCCGTTTCGTCTATGACGTTAAGCATCTCATTCCTAGCACTTTTGACTAGAAATTTAGTCGGGTAAAGCTTTTCCTGTGTAAAGGGGTGCCAAATATTGGAGTGATCTATTGAAAAAAGCTGATTATTAGTTTTAGTATGAAATTCAGCTAAGCTTTGCATGATTATAATTTTAACTTATCCTTAGAGAAGTAAGCTATTCAATTAAGCTTACTTCTTGGCACTGTTGCCGAACTCCAATTATTCGACATTGATTAAATTATCTACTCTAGTTACACCAAGTATTAATAGTATTTGTCTTTGTTTGTGCCGCTTGGACAGTATTTATGCTGCTCATTGCTGTAAATGCAATAATAGCGAGGTTTATTTTTTCATTTTAACTCCTTTTGTTATTTATGAAATTTATTTAGTATGAATTTTTAATTTGCGCTTTAATGATTATAGTATAAATTATTTGAATGCAAATTATTAATAGGTGCTTTTGGTGCCAGAGATTTGATCTTTTTAATTTCTTCCATATTGGGTGAGTCTAATCCTAGCAATATATAGTAATTTCTATTAAAATTATTTTTGCAGAAGGAATATCTTGAATTGTCAAAAACTGAAAAAGACCTAGGTCTTAAAATATTAATGGATCTTAGGAGGATCACGCGTGCGATAGATCTTAATTCTAAAAAACTATCTTCTGAGACCAGTCTAACAGCACCGCAGGTAGTATCTTTAATTGCAGTTTATCATCACGGGGTACTCACTTTAGCAGAGATAGCAGAACAAGTGCATTTAAGCTCTAGTACGATGGTTGGCATTATAGACAGGCTTGAAGCTAAAAATTTAGTAATAAGGGAAAGATCTAAAACTGATAGAAGACAGGTGCTTATTCGTATCACAGATGAAGGTCAGAAAATGGCGAAGAAATCACCATTACCTTTACAGGAAGAGCTTATTAAATCACTCAGCAAGCTACCAGAAGCACAGCAGAGAAATTTAGCTAAAGCTTTAGAGTTATTAGTGAAAATGCTTGATTTTAAAGATAGTTAAGCGAGATCTTTTGATGATAATTCTAGCTTAACTAAATGCTTAACACCATCATTAACTACCCCATCCCCTATGATAATTTCCCCATCCAGCTCAATCGTCCTTCTCTCGCTTGAAACTATATTCTGTGTATCTGTCTCCAGTACATGCTTTAATGACGTCTGTTTATTGTGAACAGTAATTTCATAACTACTAGATTCATGCTGGTAGTAAATAGTAAAACCATCCCAGTAGTCTGGAATACAGGGATTAAGTTTTAAAATATTATTTTCGACTGTAAGACCAAGAATCCATTCGATACCAGCTTTATACATCCAAGCCGCTGAGCCAGTGTACCAGCTCCAGTCACCGCGGCCAGTATGTGGTGCTTCTGAATATACATCTCCAGCCATTACATAAGGCTCAAGTTTATATTTATGGGCGCCTAATCGCGTATTGCTGTGATTGATTGGATTTAACATGCTGAAACATTCATGAGCTTTTTTCGCATTACGGCACTGTTGCTTAATTAAAATCACAGAAAGGAGTTAATGGGAAATGAGGAAAAAGGCTTCAAGTATTGAGTTTGCAGCTCATTAGATTTAATGTTTTATTGATAAGTCAGTAAAAGAGAGGGTTTCAGGCGCAAATATTCCAAATTAGGATACACGTATCCCTAAGAAGCTGAGATGGTCATATATATTTACAAGGGTTTTAAGATTTTGGGATATAGCGTCAAGTGTTTGGTGGAAAGTAACTTTAGTTAGTCCTCTAAAATATCTGACAGATTGATCTGCATAATGAAAAAGTCCTTCGAAAGGCGATCTTCTTTTAGTTAGCCATAAATCAAGGTTTTTATTTTTATCTTTGCGATTATTTTTTTTAATAACACCAGAATGAAGCTCTTTATCTGAAAGTGCTTGAAGGAAGTCAGCGGTATCGTAGCCTTTATCTGCAAATATCATTCCAAGCGGCGAAAGTACTTTTACCCCAAGCTGTGCATCAGTAAGATTGGCTGGGGAAACATCTATTCCAGTAATCATCCCGTGTTTCATATCTACAGCCTGAGTTCTTTTGTAGCCGTACCAAAATTTAGAACCGTCTTTACAGCCAATCTTTGCATAAGGGTCTGCAGAATATTTTTCAATATTTGAATTATTAAGAGTTTTCTGTTTATCTTCTATAGCTTTATCTCGAGCTTCCCAGATATTAGATTTACTCACTACTGCTGTAGCATCAATGAAGGTAAATGTATCTGAAATTATATTTTGTTTTCTTATGTTCTGTTAGGCGAAATCCACAAAAATATTTTGCACAAACATTTTCTTTAAGAAATCTTTCCATCTCTCTGTCTGAATGATTTTCAGCTTGCTGCAAAACTAACATTTTCAAAGCAGATTCTACGGGATATGCTTTTTTCCCTGAATTGCTTGAATAAATCGATTTAATTCCCTTTGCTAATGACTCAAAATCTACTAGTTTTAATAGTTTCCTATATGCATGATCTTTTGGAACTAAATTCTCTAAAAGCTCCGAATGAAAATCTAATTGAAAAGACTCGTTACTAAACATACCTTTATCTATTTTAATATCAAAACATACTCCTGCAAAGACTCTTAATGTAAATGCCTATCGGTATTTACTCGTTGGGATTGGCAACAGTCTCCTAATAAAATTTTGTGTGAAATCCCTGCGTGGTACTCAATTTAGAATTTGGGCTGTTGCTTAACTTATTTTTAACTTTTGCTTGATATATTCTCTTGAGAGTTGTCCAAGGGGTATCCTAATGTCTAAATCTCTTTCTAATGTAAATATTAATAAACCATTTACGCAAGATAATGCTAGAACTGGTAAGGGCGAGAATACTGCTGATCAGGCTTCAAGAAAAGATACTTCGAAACGTGCTTCTGCAGTGAGAGACTCGATCATTAATAACAATAATAGTAAAAACTCGACTATTTATGCAGGCAGAGGCGATGATGTAATTAATAACAACAATAGTGAAAACTCGACTATTTACGCAGGCAGAGGCGATGATGTAATTAATAACAACAATAGTGAAAACGAGACTATTTATGCAGGCAGAGGCGATGATGTAATTAATAATAACAATAGTGAAAACTCGACTATTTATGCAGGCAGAGGCGATGATGTAATTAATACGGATACTTTAGGAAGTAATACTATTAAGGCTGGTCGAGGCGATGATGTTGTCAATGTATCAGTAGAGATGGGGTCAAGAACTAATCCTAATGGAACTTTGACTATAAACGGTGGTGCTGGTCATGATAAAGTCATTCTCTCGGGGAAAAGGGAAGATTATGAGATTGATAAAAAAGGTAATTATGTCCATATCGATACAGGTTCTCGAATTAAGATTAATGATGATGTAGAAGAAGTCAAGTTCCAAGAAGCAAGTACAAACAATTCAGCGAGTACTACTAGTCGAACCAATCAGGGTAAGATAAAGGCTTTGCAGCAAGGTCTGGATAAATATTTTGATGTTTTAAATACGTCGGCGGGCGAAGCCACTTTAATACAAGATCCAGATGCTCTGACTGCGGCAAGACAGAATGCTGAGTTTACTAAACAATATAAATCAGATTTTACTAATGTTTGGGATAAAAACAAAGATGGTAGTTTAGATACTACCGAGGTCACTCAATTTGGGTGGAAAGCTGAGGATTGGAATAAACATGTACTTAAGCATGATAAGAGTGGTGATGGGAAATTAAATTTTGATGAACTTCTAGGTGTTTGGAGGGAGTTTGATACGGATAAGAGTGGTAAATTGGAAGGCACTGCTACCACTGGCGAGATGGGAGTTTACGTGCGCGGTGATTATAAGAAAATCTCTTCACAAGATCCAGATGCTCTGACTGCGGCAAGACAGAATGCTGAGTTTACTAAACAATATAAATCAGATTTTACTAAAGTTTGGGATAAAAACAAAGATGGTAGTTTAAATACTACCGAGGTCACTTCATTTGGGTGGAAAGCTGAGGATTGGAATAAACATGTACTTGAGCACGATAAGAGTGGTGATGGGAAATTAAATTTTGATGAACTTCTAGGTGTTTGGAGAGAGTTTGATACTGATAAGAGTGGTAAATTGGAAGGTGTATTTGGAAAGGATGCCACTACTACCACTGGCGAGATGGGAGTTTACTGGCGCGGTGATTATGATAGTACAATGTCGCTCACATCAAGGCTTGATAAAATGGGCAATGAACTTAAAAAAATTGGTCCCATAAAAATGAATTACGATGATTTCGTTGGTGCAAATGAAGGCGCATTTTCTCCAGTCACATATGCCGCTCGAACCGATTCTCTACAGCAACTGAGTTCAGATGTCTTAGTAGACCTTGAAAATCAAATGTCAGCAGCTTTAGCAATAGATACAGACGCTGGAAGGCAGTCTGTGGCAAATTTAAGGACTGAAATGAAAACAACTGCACAGCAGTTTAAACTTGATAATGGGGCATCAGAGCTTATGAATGGTTTGATTAACAAAGTTCAGATAGATTTCGGTAATATTGATAAAGAGCAAGCTAAAAGTCTTTATCAGATTAATCTAGAGAACCTTGTTGAAGCAGAGGTTAAATATAGTCAGGGTATTGCTACTGGCAATTTCGAAGAAAGAAGAGGAGTATTACCTCAAATTACAGCGCTCGGAGAAATGCGAACTACTCAGCATGTAATTAGTGAATTAGAAAGGCAATATGGTTTTAAACGTCAAGATCTACTGCCGGAAAGGGCACTACAGGCAGAATTTATTGTTGAGTTGAATAATGATGCACTAGCTGATTTAAAGAATCAAATGTCTGAATCTTTAACAATAGATTCAGAGGCTGGGAGAATATCTTCAGCCGCTCTTAGGATTGAAATTAATCTAGTTAAAAAGGACAAGGATTTTTGGAGTAATAGAGCTGATTACTGGAGTGGTGATGATACGTCTGCACCTAAGGTTAATGTAACTGACACAATGCCAGTAAGAGCAGCTCAGGCAGAATTTTTTGTTGAGTTGAATAATGATATACTCTACGATCTAAACACTCAGATGTCAGCAGCTTTAGCAATAGATACAGAAGCTGGAAGATTATCTGCTGCTTCTTTAAGAACTGAGATTGCTACGACCAAATCTCTATTAGGTTTTTGGCAGTCTGCAGCTACTTACTGGTCTGGATCTTGATAGTGTAGGCGCTGTAAAAGGTCGACTAAGAAAGAGTCTCTTAATGGTTCAAAGGACTCTGGCTCGAACCTAGATAATAAATTTAAATAATTAAAGAGGTCTATCCACGATGGATAGACCTCTTTCCCCGTTTTTAGTTTTGGCAAATTACTCTAACTTACTTACTTTTTGCAACATCTTTGATCATCCTTTGTTTTTACTCTAATTGTTTGAGTTCTAATGATTATAGCAAGATGGGGTGTAAATAAGCCTGGGTTTATTTTAATATATTAATAACCCATGCTAGGACTAGCTTTTCTTGTCTAGCTTGGTAAATTTAGTACCTTCTAAAGTCAGGTTATACATTAAACCTTTCTGATCGAAAACAAAAGCAATAACTGGTTGATTAGTTATTTGTGAATCAATAAAACCATCTGCACCAACGCTAACTATCGCTACAGAAGCATCTGCACCAATTTTCCAGTTATCACTATTGCGAAGTTTACTCAGGCCCTCATCATCCATAAATAAAATTACTATAGATTTCTTCTGAGCCCCTAACTGCCATCCAAATGAACCAGAAGCAAGACTATAATATTCCATAGTCTGCTTACCAAAAAGCAATGAGCCTTCCCCGTATTCGCCACCAAAGACGAACCCTGCTTTATAAACATCAGGGAAAACAAGAACGCCTTTAGCTTTAGCTAAAAGATCATCGGATCTTCCTACCTCTCGGCTTAATCTATTAAGGGCGATTTTAACGTTAGAGTCGATTTCTGCTTTAGATATTGCAGAGACCTTTACTTGAGAACTTAGCAGGAATACTGCTAATAGTATAAAAGTAAATATTTTGAAATATAGTTTTTCGTTTTTCTTTGTCATAAAATGATTATGACATTTATTGATCAAATTATTTGGATTATAAAGATTTGAGATGAAAGGTTTTTTGTTGATTTGCCCTAGTTGGGATTTTTCAGGTTAATTCCTTTTCTTTCGATTGCAACAAATTTAAGGTATTTTACATATAGTTAATTGAGTAAACCATAATTAACTGCGTGTAAAATATAGTTTAGTAGTAAATAATTTATTGTAAATCAATTATTTAGTTATAGAGTATAGGATAGATTCTCTGCATCAAGAATCAAAGTTAAAAACCAAGCTAGCTCAATTACTAAGCTCCTCTAATGACCTTAACGGCACTAAATACCTTACCAAGACTGTATGGCAGGGACAGAGCAGGGTACAGATCTCAGATCCTTACCTCGTGATTTATACGATGTCGTAGAAATCTATAAAAGAAAAGATTTACTTCCCACTCCTACTGAGCTAAAGCGAGTGCTAACTAAAAAGTGTGAATTTAAAGGCGTGGAATTACTTAATTGATCAAATACCGAATATGTCTATAAAATTGACTACTTAAAATGCTGCCTAGCACTGCTCTCTCGACTTCTAGCTCTTTAATGATCTTAATAAAAACATCTTTTAATTGTATAAGATCGGAGTTAATTATATTCCAAACCAGCTCAGCATCTATGCCTCTGTAATTATGTGAAAAGATATTGCGCATACCGACTATATTAGTCCAAGATATTTCAGGATGGCGGTCTTTTAGATTGTCGTCTAAGTTTTTAACTTCTTCCCCTATGGCTATTAGTAAATTAGCTGTAGCATTAAAATCTTTCTGATCATTAGCCCAAAGAAAATCACTATATGATTTATATTCACTAGAATAGATAAGTATTTTTTCTATAGCTTCTAGTATAGTAAGGCTAGATATAAGATTTTTATTCAATTATAATCTTCTCCATCTCAATCCCCATCAGGATAATAGGATTTAAAAACTCTGGGTGATAATAGACTAGGTCTATAGGTCGCTTATCTAATAGCTCAGATAATTCATCTTTAGCATTTATATAATTACTAAGAGTTTTAAATTCAGACGAAAGCTTCACTGCTATATCTATATCGCTGTTTTCATTTTCAGAATTCTTAGCGAAAGAACCGAATAGCATAATCTCACTAAAGCCATATTTTTCTTTTAGGTAAGGCTTTTTAGTACTTAGTGTTTTTAAGATTTTCTCTTTAGAGAGAGTCATAAATTAATTTTACCACTTCATAAAAACACCTTATGCCCTATACCAAAAACTTGGGTAAGGCTCTTTACTTGCCGGGTGCTTTTCCGCACTCGACTTTTACAGATAAGATTAATGTTTCAATCATCAAGGCAACAATTAAAAACAAAAAAGCTAAACCGCAAGGGTCTAGCTTTTTCGTTTGCATAAATGGTGCGCCTGGATAGATTTGAACCATCGAAGCAACCAGTGCGAGTTAAAGTCTCTAGTCCGCCACCAATCGGGATTCTTTAGATGTAAAAGCTTCGCTTTTACGGCGGGGTGCTTTTCCGCACTCGACTTTTACGGACAAGATGAATGTTTCAATCATCAAGGCAACGATTAAAAACAAAAAAGCTAAACCGCAAGGGTCTAGCTTTTTTGTTTGCATAAATGGTGCGCCTGGATAGATTTGAACCATCGAAGCAACCAGTGCGAGTTAAAGTCTCTAGTCCGCCACCAATCGGGATTCTTTAGATGTAAAAGCTTCGCTTTTACTTGCCGAGTGCTTTTCCGCACTCGACTTTTACGGACAAGATGAATGTTTCAATCATCAAGGCAACGATTAAAAACAAAAAAGCTAAACCGCAAGGGTCTAGCTTTTTTGTTTGCATAAATGGTGCGCCTGGATAGATTTGAACCATCGAAGCAACCAGTGCGAGTTAAAGTCTCTAGTCCGCCACCAATCGGGATTCTTTAGATGTAAAAGCTTCGCTTTTACTTGCCGAGTGCTTTTCCGCACTCGACTTTTACGGACAAGATGAATGTTTCAATCATCAAGGCAACGATTAAAAACAAAAAAGCTAAACCGCAAGGGTCTAGCTTTTTTGTTTGCATAAATGGTGCGCCTGGATAGATTTGAACCATCGACCAATCGGTTAAAAGGTAAGTCCCCCAAAGCCATTATAGGCTTATAACCTAGCTTTCAAGCTTTCAGATAACCTAAATTTCTTGCGTCTTGCGCCTTGAATAAAGGAGTAAGAAATGAACTATTTAAGCACCCTTGAGGTCTCTAAAGATTTAGGAATTCCTAAGCGAACTGTGCAAAGCTACTGTAAAGAAGGTTTTTTACCTGCATTAGTTAGTTTAAATAAAGGGAAGCCTTGCTATAAAATTGAAGCTCATAGCTATCTGAACTGGAAAAATAAAAATTTCAAAGGTATCAAAAGAGGTAAATTTAGTAAGCATACTTCTAGCGACAGAGAGATAGTTATAGATGATCTGAAAAGCCTAGCTCAAATCTGGTTAGAGTGGTGTGCTTCAGGTAAGCTTACAGGTAAACCACTAGGTAAACGAACTATAGAGATTTATGAATATTACTTCACTCTTTATATAAAGGGTTTAGGGAAGTATCCTTCTAAGCCTTTAATTTCAGTAGATAATCTTCGTAATGTGCTTGGCTCTTATCAGCCACAGAACTACAGCACTAAGAGAAATATCTACGATGCGATTATGAGTTTTACTAAATATTTAATTGAGTTAGATAAATTCAGCCCAGAGATTCGTAATAAGTTAAAAGCACTAAAACCTAAGAGATATTTACCAGCTAAAAAAACTTCACTTAATGAAACTCAATTAAAGACTATGATAGCCGCCTGTAATGAAATGAAAACTAATTACTATGGAAGGTTAAGTAATAAAGTGATAGTAGTTTTCCTTGCTAATACTGGTCTTAGAGCCTTTGAGTTTTGTAAGCTCAAGCTAGAGGATATAAACCTAGAAGCTAAAAGAGTATATGTAAGACTAGGGAAAGGTAATAAACCACGTGAAATAGGTATTAATACTGAGACCTATGAATTACTACTAGAATATCTTAAAGCTAGGCTTTCTTTTGATTCTGAATATTTTTTCTTAAATAAAGATGGAAAACCCTTTACAGTAGATAGACTGAATAAGAAAATATCAGGATTAGCTAATAAATTAGGCTTTAAAGGGATAAGCCCGCATAGCCTTAGAAGGTCCTTCGTAACTATAAATGCTGCGAAAGGCAGACCATTAAACCATCTTAGGATAGCTTGCGGTCATGCTGATTTAAGCACTACTCAAGGCTACTGTATGACTAGCGTTGATGAGGTCGTAGCTGCTATGAGGGAGTGGTAGGATTAAATTATGGAAAATAAGAGAACATATTTTTTTGTTGATGAATCTGGAGATCTCTCTCGGTTTGACAAGAAAGGTCGCTCATTATTAGGTGTAGAGGGAGTTTCAAAAACTTTTATGCTTGGCTCACTAGAAGTCTTAGAACCCATAGAGGAAATTATCAAGAAGATGGAAGAGCTAAGAGCAGACCTGATTAAAGATCCGTGTCTATTGAGAACACCCTCTTTAAAGAAAACTAAGTTATGTTTCCATGCTAAAGATGATTGTGCTGCTGTTAGAAGAGAAATGTTTAAGATTCTTAAGGATATGAAAGCTAGGGTTAGAGTAATGGTTCGCCGTAAATCTGAGCTAATAAGATTATCTAAGCATTCTTTTGAACTGAATAAAGTAAAAGTGTCAGAAGCAACTATCTATTCTTCTATGGTTTCACGCTTATTTAAGCCACTGTTACACAAAAATTCATATAACCATATTTTATTTTCCCAACGAGGGAAAACCTTTAATACCGAGTCTCTTCAAAAGGCTATAGAAATAGCTAAGGATAACTGTTACCATGACTGGGGAATTAAAAACGATAATATTATTACGATAGAGCATTCTAGCCCTAGTAATCATATAGGTTTGCAGATTGTTGATTACTATCTCTGGGCATTAAGCCGCTTATATGAACAAGATGATGATTCATACTTCAATTATTTAAGAGATAAATATAGTTTGATCTGGGATCTGGATGATAAAACAAAAAAAGACTGTGGGGTCTATTACACACAGAAAAACCCAATATCGTTAGAAAAAATAAAAGAGCTGTAGGCTAGGTTCGAGTGTCAGTGACTCTCTTACACACGGCACGAGGCCGACGTTCACCTACAATATGTATAGTACCACATTATGCGAAGTTTTAAACATGAAATTACAGTCTAGGTAAGGATGAATAAGCATATATAGTACAAATCTGAAAAAGGTTTTTATATCGCTCGGGCATTTATGCGTTTTTAGAAAAAGTCACGTAAGCAGCACAAGCAAAGCCTATTAGGTTAAAAGTAAAAAAGAATGTCAAGATAGCAGCTTCTGGAGACATATACATTAATTTACTACAATAAAATTTCTAATTAAAGTTACTTGCCCCAAGGGGGGCTTTTATATTTCTTATGCATTGGCTCTCGCTACTTGGGGGATTTTGAGGTTTTGCTGTAAAGCTTCGATTGTGTCCGTGATTTTATTTGATAATTCAAAAGATATGAGAGCTAACTTATTAAAACCTTGGTCCAATAAATCTAAGAACTGAAAAACGCAACAAAGAGATAACGAACCAGAACCCCCAAATATAAAAATATATTGGCTCAGCTGCTGATAAGCTTACACCATTGATTAACTTATAAACAAATGGATAAATTAAGGGAGTAAACTCTATAAATGGAATAAACATCGCAATAAATAAAACAGGGGTAGATATAATATATTTCCAAAAGCTCGTAATGCCTAAAACATTTTCACAAAAATCACCACTTAAGGTTATTGCTAAAATAAAAACCAAAAATGCAGAGATTTGATAACATAATGAAACCAAGCTAAGTAAAATATTAAAAGCAATTTTCATAGCTAACAATTCTAGCCTAAATCTCTTAAGTGAAAAACATTTTTAAGTAGTAAGCCCTGTAAAATTGAATCAATGCTTAGCCTATTCTCCTTACCCTTTTTATTACTAGCTCTATTCTTACCTTTCCCTTATGCCTACTATACTCTACTAAGATTTTTAGTAACTGCTAATTCTTTATGGCTATTACAGAAGATCTCAGTAAGTGAGGCTCATAGGTTTACTCTTCTCGCAATCGCTGTATTGTACAATCCTTTGATCCCTGTTCATCTGAATAAGCCTATATGGAACGTGATTAATTTTTTGACTATATTGTATTTTGTTTATATTGGTTATAAGAAATAAAATTCACTTTTATCAATTTCAGGCTTATAAGTTGCTTAGTACGAATTTATAGATCTTGTGTGTAATTTTGGCAAGCAAGATCCTTTACAGGAAAGGTTTTTAGTGAAATTTGCTGCTGATTATTTTCTCTGTGTTCTATGTGTTTCCTCTCTCGTGATTTATTATGATGAGTATTAGATATAATCTGATTATTCATCATGAGAATTTTAAGCTGTTTATTAATCTTATGTATTTTTTTGAGTGCATCATGCTCTAAGCCTATTAATCCTGCTGAGAAGTTCTACAATAAAGGACGTTTAGCTTATTCAAAAAAAAATTATAAGGAAGCTTTTGAGTACTATAAAAAAGCTGCTGAATTAGGTGATGCTAAGGGAATGAAAAATTTAGCAAGAATGTATTTTTTGGGAGAATATGCAAAAGAGAATTATAGCGAATGTTTTAAATGGCTCAAAAGATCCGCTGAGTTAAGAGATCCTGATGCAATGTTTATTTTGGGGCTTTTTCATTATTACGGTTGGAAACCTGTTATTCAAGATCATGGAGAAGCTATTAAGTGGTTTAAACAATCAGCTGAGTTAGGTGATGATGAGGCAATGATGTATTTAGGAAGCATCTACTATGTTACTCAAGAGAATAATAAAGCTTTCAAGTACTATAAAAAGGCCGCTGAATTAGGTAACGCTAAGGCAATGTATGAGTTAGGGAATATGTATTATTTAGGAGATGGAGTACTATGGAAAGATCCTAAAAAAGCTAAATACTGGATAAAAAAAGCTTACGAAGCTGGTAATAAAGATGCAGAAAAGGCTTGGAATTCTCTGGCATTATGGAGTGCGAGACTCTGAAGATAGTAAAATGCCCTAGAGAACAGTCTAGAGTTGTGGAAGTGTTAATTAACCTTAAGCTCTGTGCCGCCAGTCTGAGATTAAGATTCAGGTAAATGAAAATATTGATTTGGTACACTTACAAATCTTTGTGACAGGCGTTTAAGAGTTTTACTCCTTTTTTACAACTACACATCCTGATAAAAGATCGTGCAAGCACTGTTTTTTATTGCTAAAGAAAAATAATATATAACCAATAAAGATGGTTAAAATATTAAGCCAGTTCAAGAAATATCTTAGACTTGCTGTAGCAAAACAAACCTGTGAACCATCTAAACTCAATATTTTAATTCGTAATATTCTCTGTCCAATTGTGGATTGGTTTTTACCACTTTGTAGCAGACCATAGTAAAACCAAGCAATTACAAGACCTAGCATGTTCCATTGACTTTCGCTGAATTCTATACCGCTGACAATTTTGACAATTACTAATGGAATGACGACTAGCGAGAAACATAAAACGGCTATAATGATAAGATCAATTAATCTGGCTCCTAGCCTCTCTAAAAATGAAGCAAGCTGATATTCCGTAACCTCATTCTCATTCTCTATAGTTATAATTTTGTTCATATTAACAAAGACAGAGCTTAACCATTTCAGCTTATGTTTATGAGCTAAACGCTTCCTGATCCTATCATATTTCCCTGTAGCCTATGTATTCACCCCATAATTACCTACTGAATGGCGACATATTCCCACCCCTATAAGTTGTAAGTCGTAAAATTTAATAACTGACAACTGACAAAGCCCCCCTCATTTTTGCATTAACCTAACTAAAATCGTAGGTTCTCCATTATTTGATTTATTTTTCTCTTGCCTCAAATCAATTACTTTTAGGTCTCTGAGTGTATCTAAAGCTAAATTAAATTGCTCACGATTGCGGTCATAGCCTCTCAGGCTATTAGCTAAGCTATTAATTTTGACTTCATAGTCTTTTTTATCACGAAGTTTATTAACGATTTTTACAGCCATATTAAGCACGCTAGAGAGTTCACGATTGTTTAAAAATTTAATCGTAGTATCTTCAATGTATTGGACTAAGGTTTCAGCTTGAGTTAAGGTCTCAATAGAAATTAATCGAGAATCTCTAAAGCTGGATTCTAGGCAATGTAAAATCCCTGCGATTTTAAATAAAGCTTCTCGCCAATAACGATCAAGGCAGCTTATCAAGACATCGTTATAACAAAATTTATTTTTTTTATATTTATAATCTTCAAAAATCACCTGCTCATAATGCTGCGTTGCTTCATTATCTAGTTTCAAAGTGATATTACTAGTGCTATATAAGCCAAAGCTCCACAAATCAATTAGCGTATGTTTTATCGGATCTAAGTTTAAGAGTTTTTTATTTCGCCTAGGGAAAGCTATAGGAGGTTTAGAGTTACTGCAATCTATCAAATTCAGTCTAGCAAAGAATCCTGAGCCTAGATCTTCATCACTTAAATTATTAGATAAGCTCTTCGTAGTTATTGGACCTAAAATGGAAATTAAAGCTTTATTCGGTAAATTTAAGTTTTTGCTGCTCTTGTAACTTACTAAATTATTGGAAATATTTCCACCGTATAAGCTAATGAGTAACTCTTTTAGAGCAGGTACTTCCTTGACTTTTTTTAACATTATTGAGATTTCTTCATCTGTCGCCATCAATCCATAGCTCATACCATCACTGAGCATCTCAATGATTCTCTCTAAGCTGGTAACTAAAGGGAAACTAATCATTTCATTAACTGGTGCTTTGGGTTCTTCCATCTCTTCGCCCTTTTCCTCAGCCTTTAGGAATTTTTTCATTTCTCGGTTATAGTGTTTCAGGTCTTTAGCATATTTTTCTTTAACTGGATTCTCTAGCTCTCGAATTAAATCTAATACAGGCTTAGCTCCAGTACTTTTACCACAGCCACTAGGTCCTATAGGAAGTATCCAAGTATTTAAAAATAGATCTGAGCTTGGACCTTCGACTATGACTTTATCTCTTAAGAAGGAACCAGCTATAGAGATAATTGGAAAAACAATAGCAGCGTTTGCAATTTGTGTTATAGAGTCTTCTCTGTCTAGAAGAGCTTTTAAGCATGGAGCTAATGCTTCTTTCTCTAGATTTAAAGCATTTTCCAAAGTTAGTGAAGCTATTTTTTGATTTATTTCATGTTCACTGAAAAGCTTATTCTCAAGCGGGTTTAGAGCTTGTTTTTCTAGCTCTTGGATATATTTTCTTCTATCTCCTTCACTAAGTTTATTCATTTGATCATCGATCCCTGATTTTTCCGACATAAATACTCCTTTTAAATTGTCATCTCTTTGGGTCTTGCACCTGCTCTATATAAAAATATTGAAAACTCATCTAAGGCTTTTCGCACATTAGGCTTGGTTTTGATATCATCATCAAATAATAAAAATACTGTTCTATTCTCTAAAACGAAGCATGATAGATCTTTCTTGAAGTCTTCAGAACACCAGCCCCATACACCTGGTATGGAGATGACAGCTTTACCAAGACTCGCTAAGCATGAAGCTTTCTTCTCACCTTCAGTGAAAATGATTGGAATTGAAGAATCTTTCATGACTTCCTGCCAGCGTGCAAACTCTAAGAATGGATAAAAGGGAACTAGAGGGACACCTTTTTTCTGATGATATTTGATTTCAAAAGGTTGCTTAAGATTTTTGTGGCGATAAAATCGAATCCTGTAGCTTACGGGGTCTAGCATTGGAACTTGCCAGCCCCAGAAATCATCTTCTTGATAGCCGTCTAGAGCTATTCGTTTCATAGATAAACCTGAATTGAATAATTCTCTTAAGATATACGTGGCTGAGATTCTTGAATAGACAAGTCTTTCAATCTCTTTTTCATTTAGAGATGAAATATCAATAATGGTTTTATTAAATTTATTATTCATAGTATTTTCTTTTATTGCCTGTAACTCATACATGTACGTGTTTCACTAATCCTTTCCTTGAAAGGTTTTAGATTGTTTCTAAAATAAAATTTGCTATAATGAAGCTACTCAATTTTCAAACAGCAATCTAGGGCAGCTTTAGCTGCCTTTTGATTAAGAAGAGTCTAGTTTATAAATCATTCCTAATTACCATTCCTTTTGACTCTCTAAGACCTCTTCGAGGCATGGGTTCACATAACTTTGTGTGGTTAATATACTTTGATGCCCTGCGATCATTTGCAGGTAAGGCATAGGTGCGCCCTTGCTTGCATAATGGGTAAGGCAGCCCCTTCGGAGGCTATGCCATGAACCAGAAAGCCCAGCTTTTTGAGTAAGTACCTTAAGCCTTTTCTCTAAGCGGTCCCGCTTTAATGGTCTGCCATCTGGTAATAAAAATAATTTATCTTCATTCATCGTTTCTACCTCTCATTTCAATATAGTTTTTTAAATCCTCTTTTAAAGCCTTATTAATGGCTACCCAGCGATTTTTACCGCCCTTACCGTTAAATATAAGAATTTTCCCTTCATCAAGAAAAACATCACCGAGATTTAAATTACAAATTTCCGAGACCCGAAGCCCAGTATAAAAAGCGAATTTTAAAAGAATCTCATTTAAATTCTTTGATGCTTGATTAGTTTTAAGTCTCTGATTGGCTTCTAATAGTAGATTTAATTCTTTCTCTCTAAAAGTAGGTCTGCGTATATCTTTATGGCGTTTGATTTTTATACTTCTTAATCGCTCAAGAATATTATCGCTATCTCTAAGCATTGAATACCCCCTGTCTTATTAAAAACTTTGCTAAGCTAATAGCCGCTTCTTTACAGTGTTTACGGCTAGAAAATTGTTCGGGTTTATGAGCTTCTATAGCTTGAACTGTAGCCTCGTATAGATTAGAATAATCTGCTTCTAATAAATGCCAGATTTTATTCATCGCATTTAAATAGATGCGTATGCAGTCAAAGCTAATAGCTCTGCCGTATGGTTGTGAGCCATTTTGCATGGCAGCCACCCAGCTATATACGATTTCTTGGTACTGCTCTGGTACTTTCTTCAAAAGATTTCCATAAGCGTGGCTAGTTAATGACTTGGTCATATCTTTATTTCCTATTTATATTAGGGGGTTACTCAGCCTTTGCTAAATGCCCCGCTAATCTATTTGTATTATATTGGCTTATTTTCAAAGCCCTTAATTCCATAAGCGTTGCTGGTTAATGACTTGGTCATATCTTCATTTCCTATTCTTGGCTTATTATAGTCTCTACTTTTTAATTAAATCGCAGAATAGGTATTGATGTGTAAAACATTAAAGCTCTTACAGTAGCTATATGGCCTCTGAGTAGAAAAGGTGCTTTATCTGCCTCTTACCCATAATCAAATTCTAACAGGGCTAATAAAGCTAGAGATACTAGGTATAATCTAAGAAGGTGAAGCGCAAGACGCAAGTTTTTTCACCTTCTGGAATCTTTATAAATGGTGCGCCTGGATAGATTTGAACCATCGACCAATCGGTTAAAAGCCGAGTGCTCTACCGCTGAGCTACAGGCGCTCATACAAATAGTTAATATATCATAAGTTCAAGCCTTATTTTAAAGCCAAGCTTTTTTTTATATTAATTTCAAAATCTATTCTTATTAATAAGGAAGACTGTTACGGAAAATTCTCTATTGAAAATTTTTGGGGAAAAATGACCCCTTAAAATTTTCCATTCTAAAGTTTATTATAAAAACCCTAGTTAAATATTCTGAGTTCCAATCACAAAGGGGTTTATAGAAAAAATGAATAAGATGAGAAATAGAGATGGCTGGGGAGGAAGGATTCGAACCCTCGAATGGCGGGACCAAAACCCACTGCCTTACCACTTGGCGACTCCCCAAAAATTTGAACATAATAATAATACTTTATTTTTTGGATTCCTGTCACTTGGCTTCTTAATTTTTTTATGTTTCACTTTTAATAAAGCGGCAGCACAGCTGCCACCAAGCTTGTCTATTTTAGAGCTGAATAGGCGAAGAGTGGTTAATGCTAGTTTGAGTCCGCTAACGGCGGTTCTAGCTACAGATGAGCAATTGATTTATTCTCTGAACAGTAGGATTTTTGTAGATGAATCTTCACTGCCAAATATTAATCTTCTAGATGAAAATGAGAGCTTTAAAGTAAATCGTATTTATCAAAATGCTACTGATATCTATTTCGCAACTAATGTGGGGCTGATTAGGAATCAGCAGCGAATATTTACCAAAACTGGGGTTAATGATATTAGTTTTACTAAAGATAAAATTTATCTAAGTACGGATCTCGGGCTTTATGCTTCTGATATTTCGTCTCTACGCTGGGAGCTTGTAACTAAGGCAAATCTGCGGATTCTACAATGCAAACCTTCACTTAAATCTAAGAACCTTTTTTATTTACTCACGGTAAATGGTTTTTATACTTTTAATTCTAAAAAGAATCTTGTGGTGAAAGTTAATCAGGGATTAGTGTTTAATTCTGATTCTGAATTAAAGGGGCGGCTCGAAATTTTAAAACACAAGCAGCTTAAGGAAGAGCTGATTTATCTTGCTTTAAATAATGCTGTTTATAAGCTTGATGGTGCTAAAAAAAGCTGGCGTCGTTTAACTGACAAGGGTTTGGTTTTTGATCAAGATTCGCAGATGCAGGTGGTGGATATTTTCTATAAAGATGATTATTTATTTTTGGTTGCGAGTACTGGATTGTTTTACGCTAAGTTAGGCTTAGGAAATGAAGTCACAGAGTGGCATAAGGTGAGTTCGGCGGAATTTAATTTAGATGAAAATTTTTTAGAAGGTTTTACTGCTTCTAGTTTTTCTAAGCAAGATAAAAGCATCTCTTTGTTTATAGGTAATTTTAGAGGCGATTTATATCAGCTCAGGCTTGGAGATTCAGGGCATGACCTAGAAATTAGGGATGGACAGCAGTCCTCTGTGGCTCTCCTTGAGCCGATTGCATTGTCGTCAGCTCTAAATAAGGATCATGAGATTAAGAGTGAAGAAAAAACGACTCAAGATATTATAAGTCCTAGTGAAAAGCCTGATGCGTTAGATTCGAAGGAGAAATTAAAGCTGATTTTTTCTTTAGAACCCACTATTCAAGAGACTCAAACTAAGGCTCTTCAGTTTTCGGGGATTCCTTCTGGGATGCAGTTTGGGGCTTATAAGCGGCAGGCTCGTTTAAGGAATGTTCTGCCACAGATCGATACATCTTTCGATAATTCTGATTATGCTCTAAGTAGCTTAGAGACTCGTGGTTCAGACCAGTATGATTCGGCTGATAGTAGTATAAATAGTTCTTTAGATAAAAATCGCAAAGCTTCTGCTGATAATGAGTTTAATACAGGCTTTCGCTTTACTTGGCATTTAGATCGTTTAATATATGATCCAGAGATTATAGACATAGTAAATAGCGCAAGAGTTTCAGCGAATATTCGTGAAAACCTTCTTACTGAGCTAACTCAGATTTATTTCCAGAGGAAAAATCTTTTATCTGAGCTTATATCTAATCCCTTCTCTAGGACTATGACTCAGAAGTTTAAATTGCAGGAACTTACTGCTGATATAGATGCTAGAACGGGTGGCTGGTACAGTCTTGCCTTGAGAAGTCGATTCAGGGAGGCTGCTGCGCGAAACACAGTGAGTGATTTGGAAAAAATATTAGAGGAGCTAGATATTAACTATGAAAATATTTAAAACTAATTATAATAAATCGAGTTATAAACTTGGACAAAGCTTGTTTGCCTGCTTGCTTGTTCTTGATCTGATGCTTGTTGGGTTATTTTCACCAGCTTGCTCAAAGATAATCCCTTTTAAACCAAATCTGCAACTGCTTAAAGATTTTATGGCTAAAGGTGAGACTATGACTCTGAAAGGCACTGGTTTAATTCAGAATTTAGACACTGCTTATAAAATTAGGTTAATGGCTGTCACTGATACTAGCTTATTACCTATCGACCTAGAGATACTTTCTGTAGAGGCTGGGGAACTAAATTCTGTAATCCCGGAGGATATTCCTTATGGTGATTATAAAATAGAGTTTCAGCTAAGAAGTCGCTATCTAAAAACCCCGAAGCTGCTTTTAGCGGATATTCTGAAAATTAGACCTAAAGCCGTCACTGACTTTAGCTTAAAGGCTGATGTTTTATTAAAAGCAGAGAATTTAACAGCTCTTCTCAGTGGTGCTAAGGCAAATGATTTTAAATTAATCCTAAATTTAAATGACGTAGATGAGGAAGTGGACTCTATCTTAGAGCAGGCAGATAGTTTAAGTCTTGATGCGAATCTGAGTAGAGAGGCTCTAAAACAGAAAGTCATAGGGCGTATTTTAAAATTAGGTTTAAATACAGCACAGGTTTATACCTTGGAAGATGGCTTTAAAAGCTTGCTTACGACTTCAGTAAATTTTTACTATTTACCTCTGGATGTCTTTCAGCAAGAGCTATTTGTTTCTTTAAATCCTTTTTCTGTAGTGATGAAGCAGAATTTTACAAATAAATCCTTTGATGTCAGTTCCGTGATAAAAAAAGAGCAGCAAGGCTTGACTACAACATACTATTTAAAAGCTTTTGAAAAGCCTTATTATTTAAGTAGAAGTATAGAAGCTTCTGCACTTGGTATTGAGAAGATGCGAGTTATTGGTGATGAGTTCGCTGTCATTAAGAATTTAGGTATTAATTCTTTTAAATTAAGAAAATGTAGGCTCGCAGATTCGTTGAGAATTAGATTTGAGTTTACTCAAGATATAGAGCTTTTGCCAGAGGCAGCGGTTAGCGTGAATGGTGATCTAGGCTTAAATAATACTGGAGCTGATTTTTTAAGCTTAAGCTGTGAAGTTGATCAAGGCTCAGGGCTTAAATATGTAATTCTAGACGAGTTTTCTTATTCTAAGACGAATGAAGAGGGTTTTGCTGTGAGGGATTTGCTATGATTGATGTATGAATAATTTGACCTTATTTGCGTTACTGTTTTCTATATGTGCTGCTTGTAATGCTGAAATGAAAATTTTTATAAATGATAAAAAACCTGCGGTACTAGCACCGACTCAAGCTAGACCACCAGTTAAAAAAGTAGTTAAGGAGAAAAAGAAAATGAGCACTGAATTTAAAATAGGGGATTTAGCTCCAGATTTCACTTTAAATGACCAAAACGGTAAAGCACAGACTCTATCTAGTTATAAGGGTAAGTTTGTACTTGTTTATTTCTATCCTAAGGATGATACTCCAGGATGTACTATAGAAGCTTGTTCTATTAGGGATAATGTTGCTCAGTTTTCGAAATATGATGTTAAAGTCTTTGGTATTAGTGCTGACGACGTAGCTAGTCATAAAAAGTTTATTACTAAATATAAGTTACCTTTTGATTTACTTGCTGATACTAATAAAACAGTAGCTAAGCTCTATGGTGCTGATGGACTTTTTATTAAAAGAATCTCTTTCTTGATTGATAAAGAAGGAAAGTTTGCGAAATTATACCCAAGTGTGAATCCTAGTCAGCATGCTGGGGAAATACTTGCGGATTTAGCTTCGCTTACTCAGCGTATATAGGTACTGCTCGCAAACTCCAATTCCTGCGTTTTCGTCGTCTTCATGATCCTCATGTACTTCGAGTACACTGCGGTCATTCGTCCTCCTCAGCCTTGTACTTGCACGTTCATTAACAGTCCCGTGGTATAATCCTCAATCAGATTACTTAATAAATGTTTAGAATTTCAATTTTTTTAGTAGCATACTTATTAAGCGTAACTGGTCTTTTCGCTAAAGCTATAGGACCTAAAGACTATTTTGAAGGGCTGCTTTATAGTATTAGAGCTAATATAAGGCAGCAAGATAATTTTGCCTATTCAATTTTTTACACGCATCCAAATGCACGAAAAGCTTTATTAGAGCAGCATAATGCTAAAGCTAAATTACTCACTGAATCACAAAAGCAGAAAAAAAATGATCCTGAAGATTTAGCAAAGGAATTAGAAGAGGATAAATATTGCGTTGTTAAAGCAATACCAACTTGGCACGATAGTCCTCTGTACAATGTTTTGGTCGTTCCAATTACTAATCAAACTGTACTTGGAGAAGTTAAATATTATTATTCTAATGCTCTTGAGATAGGGGATCTAAAAATAGTCGATAAAAATAATAAAGAGCTAGAGTGTAAAGTCTTTAATAAGAGATACGTTGATTTAATGAATGAAGAAAATGTCCGTTATATAAGATCTGTTTATAAGTGGGTTTATTATGGTGTTGATATTACCAAAAAGGCTATGGTAGCTGATTTTGATTTAGCCTGTGTAAATAAATTACAAAAACCAGAGCTGCTAGTAATTAGAGAGAAAAATTTACCTATAAAAAACTATTTGCAGCAAAATGGCGATGATATAAATAAAAAGATACTGCAAAGATTGTCTAGCTCTTAAAAAGTTTTTAAATTGAGATATTTAATTTAAGTAAGTTTAGGAAAAGTATTCAGGGAGTAATTATGAAATTGCTCCCTATTTTTTTCATTTATGCTCATAAATTTAAAATATCCAGCACTGGCTATCATGGCAGCATTATCGGTGCAGTATTTTAAATTGGGCATGTGGCAACTTGGGGGCTGTAGCCTTGAAACTACATCTTGTGCAGTGGTCTCATTTAGCTTTACAGAAGAAAATCTTTCTTGAAAAACTTTTCTAATGTGTGAATTAGCTGAAACGCCCCCTGCGATTACGACTGTATCTAAATTTGTTTCAATAATAGCTTTATTTATTTTTTGGTAAAGTGTCTCTGCGATACAGTTCTGGAAGGCGAAGGCGATATCAGCTTTATCTTCTGTAAATTTTTCTTCGCCGATTTTTTCTTTAAGTCTTAAGACTGCTGTTTTAAGACCAGAGAAACTAAATTTAAAACCTTCGACATTAGAGATCGGGAATTTATAAAGCTTGTTCTCAGAACCAGTTTGAGCTAATTTATCGAGCTCTGGTCCTCCGGGGTAGTCTAAGTCTAATAACCTTGCGGTTTTATCGAAAGCCTCTCCTACTGCATCATCTATGCTAGAACCTAGTATTTCCATTTCATTATAATCATTTACTGTGATAATCTGTGTATGACCGCCACTGACTAACATGCAGAGAAAAGGTGGTTCTAAACTGCTTTCTAAGAAATTAGAGCAGATATGACCATGTAAATGATTTACTGGAATTAACGGCTTATCATAAATCCAAGCTAAAGTCTGAGCTACATTAACACCAATTAACAGTGAACCCATAAGACCTGGTCCTACTGTGACAGCTATCGCATCTATGTCTTCGAAATTTAGCTTTGCTGTTTTTAAAGCACTGTCTATAACTGTATGAATTTTTTCGTAGTGTAGCCTAGAAGCATACTCTGGTATAACGCCGCCCCAATCTTTATGTTCATTGATTTGGCTGTATAGTACGTTAGATAAGACTTCTCTACCGTTTTTAACTATACTAGCAGCACTTTCGTCGCAGCTGCTTTCTATTCCCAAGATGAGCATTCTATTTATTCTAGTTTATCTGTGATATTTTGATCATTTAAAAAAATCAGTATTTTATTTAGTTATAAGAGGAGATCCTATGTAAAATGATTTAAATGTCTAAATTAATTAAACTCTGTAGCTGGAATGTAAATGGCATTAGGGCGGTAGCTAAAAAAGGTTTTTTTGAATGGTTAAACGCTGAAGATTACGATGTTGTCTGTCTTCAGGAGACTAAAGCTCAGGTGGAGCAGCTAGAGCATGAATTTAAGGGAAATGAAAAATATCCATTAGTGCATTTTAATAGTGCTGAACGTAAGGGTTATAGTGGTGTAGCTTCTTTTTTTAAAGAAGGTTTTAAGCCAGCTCAAATTTCAGATGGTTTCGATTTAGGCTTAGCTCAGAAAATTACGAAGAAGTTAAATATGGAAATGAGTTTGATAGAGGCTTTTAACTCAGAAGGGCGTGTGATTTGTAGCCATCACGACTTAAATAATAACAGCTCAAATAATTTGAGTAGTGATAATTTTGTAAAAGAAAGAACGCTCGTTTTGTTTAATATTTATTTCCCTAACGGCGGCGCTAACCAAGAGCGTTATAGATTTAAATTAAAGTTCTATGATTTTTTTCTAGAATATTTAAAGGCTTATGAAGATGAGTATCCGAATATCGCGGTAACTGGTGATTATAATACTGCTCATAACGCTATAGATTTAGCTCGTCCTAAGGATAATGAACAAACTTCAGGGTTTATTCGTGAAGAGCGTGATTACTTAGATCGCCTTCTTGCTATGGGTTATATCGATACTTTTAGGTATTTGCATCCTGAGCCTGATAATTATACGTGGTGGAGTTATCGAACGGCGGCACGTAAGCGTAATGTGGGCTGGAGGATAGATTACTTCTTTGTTTCTAAAAGTCTTGTAGGGAAAGTTAAAGAAGCTGAAATTTTAAATCAGGTAGAGGGTTCTGATCATTGTCCGGTGAGTTTAGTATTAGGGTTTTAATTAGTCTTATTTATTACTGAGTGGGATAGCATAAATTTTAATCAAGATGGCATACTTAATATTTAAGAAATGACGTTAACTTTAGAAAATATTTTTAATCGTTTAAACCCAGCTCAAAAAGAGGCTGTAGAAGAGACTGAAGGACCAGTAATGGTTTTAGCTGGTCCGGGGACTGGAAAAACTCAGGTCTTAGCTTCACGTATCGCAAATATACTTAGTAACCCAGATTTACAGATGAATCCTGAAAATATTCTCTGTCTAACTTTTACTGAAAGTGGTGTAGTCGCCATGCGTAATCGCTTGATAAGTATTATCGGTACAGCAGCTTATTACGTGAAAATTCATACTTTCCATTCTTTCTGTAACGAAGTTATACAGGGTAATTCAGAAATTTTTCCTAGCTTAAGCTCGGTAGCGGAGCTTGAGCAGATAGAGATAATCGAGAAACTAATTTCAGGGCTGGATGTTTCTAGTCCTTTAAAGCCTTTTGCTGATCCGTATTTACATAAAAGCGAAGCACTCTATGTGATTAAATTACTTAAAAGAGAATCGGTAAGTCCAGATGATTTAGAGGCTTCTATCGCCTTTATCGAGCTTTTATCGAAAATAATTCACGACGATATAATGAGCTTTATTCGCCAGAATGCTCGCTCACTGAAAGATGAGGACTGTTTGATTTTTATAGATAATCTCGCAAATACTTTAAAACAGGCTGATCTAGAAACATATTTACTACCGAATTCACCATTAGATTTAAGCTTAGCGAAAGAAAAAATACAGAAATTTATTATTCAGGTAAGGAAATTTTTTAATCAGGCGACTAAGGTCGCTGATTTTAAATCGACCTTAAAAGATTTTTATACTAAGGCTATAGATAATGTTCCTAAACAGTATGAGCTAGTAAAGCTTTATCGAGGCTATATTAAAACTCTTTTAGAAAAGAGACTTTATGATTTTGAGGATATGCTGCTCATGGTTATAAATGCTTTTAGTAAGCATCCAGATCTTTTAGCCACTTACCAAGAGAAGTTTCAGTATTTACTAGTCGATGAATATCAAGATACGAACGGCTCACAGAATAAAATACTTGAACATCTCTGTTCTTTTTATCAAGATCAAGCGAATATCTTCGTTGTAGGAGATGATGATCAATCTATCTATAAATTTCAGGGAGCATCACTGGAGAACATCAGTTCTTTTTTCGGAACTTACCGAGAAACTCTTAAGATGGTGGTCTTGACTGAAAATTATCGCAGTCAGCAGAATATTTTAGATCTTTCACATTTTTTAGTTAGCCATAACCAGAATCAAATCATAGAGCTGTTTCCAGATTTAGAGAAAAAGCTACATGCTGCTACTGATATAGCTTTAGGGCCAGTAAAACTCATCGCTCATCAGGATTTTAATTCAGAATTATTTTATATAGTAAAAAAAATTCAAGAGCTTATCACTGAAGGCGTGCAGCCTGAAGAGATCGCAGTTTTGGTTAGGAATAATAAGGACGTTACTGCTATCGCTGATCTGCTTGCAAGAGCGAGCGTGCCAGTGAAAACATATTCTAATGAAAATATTTTAGAAGATATTTTAATCGCGCAATTAATAGACCTTCTCAGAGTAATATCTAAGCCTAAGGCTCATAGTTATTTACTTTTTAATCTTTTACATTATGATTTTATTTTAGGTTCTGCTCTGGTGGGGGAAGCTTCTGTAAATTTAGGTGTTTCAAGCAATAATAATCTTTGTGAATTTACTAACAAGGCGGTTAAACTGCGTGAAATATGGAAATTAAATAAATTAAATCGTGATTCAGAACTTAGCCTTATTGAGTTGATGCTAGAGCATGAGCTGTTTAAGCCTTTTGCAGAGAAGATTTTAGATTTTCATCAGCGAGCTTCTAATCATTTTTTAGATAAGCTCTTTGAAGATATTATTAATGAGTTTAATTATCTAAATTTTATAGTGAAGGATTTTAATAATATTCAAGTAAGTAATTTACAGAATTTAAATCAGCTCTTCGCTGAAATTAAGGAATTACAGCTAAATCATAAAAACAAAGCAGCTTATGATACTTCTAGCTCAGTCACCCCAATTTATCAGCTAGAGAGCTTCCTTGCGCACATAGATAGACTGCGTGAAAATAGATTAAAGCTAAATGCTGCTAGCATAGATGATTTAAGCCTTTCTGCGGTGCAGATTATGACGGCGCATAAATCTAAAGGGCTTGAGTTTGAATATGTTTTTATACATAAATGTGTAGATAAAATATGGGGTAATGTTACTAATCGTAGTAAACTCAGGCTGCCGCCATTCACCATTGGGGATTCCGTTCTGGAAACTAAAGAGTCTCAGAATGATGAAGAGCGTAGGCTGTTTTTTGTGGCTATGACAAGAGCCAAAAAAGAGGTTTTTGTTAATTTTTTTAAAAAAGATGCTAACGCAAAGGATGTTAGTCCTTCACTGTTCGTCGAAGAGCTTTTAAGTTTTAGGGATAAGGAAAAAATACAGCTTATAGATGCTACTGATAAATCTAATTATGGATTAACTTCACTCCTAGAGAAGAACTTAGCTTTCCTAAGTTCCCATGAAGCTCATCATTATACTGATACTAAAGTCCTAGATGCGGTGCTTGCTGAGTATAAACTTTCTGTAACACATTTAAATACTTTCTTGAAATGCCCGCGTAAATTCCTTTTTCAGAATTTATTAAGAGTGCCAGCCGCTAAAGATAAAAGTGCTAGCTTCGGTACGGCTGTGCATAATGCTCTCTATGAGACTTTTCTGCATATTAAGAAAAAAGATATGGATCATAAAGCCTTTCTCTTAAAGAGCTTTGAGCAGAGCTTGCAGCGTGAATATTTAGATGAAAAGGATTACGCAGATTCTTTAGCCTTAGGCTTAAATTCCTTAGCAGCTTACTACGATGAGTATCAGGATTCGTTTATAGAGAATGTGGAATTAGAGTTTAATCATAAAAGTTTAGAATATAAGGGGCTTAATCTTACTGGTAAACTCGATAAAATAGAAGTTTTGGATTCTGTAACCCGCACGGTGAACGTCGTTGATTATAAAACTGGGAATCCCACCTATGCTGATTCTAAACTTAAACCGGGTGCTGATTACCATCGGCAGATAGCTTTCTATCAGCTTTTAACAGATCTTGCTTTTGAGCAGGGTGTTTCTACTTATAGAATGCAGTCTGGGGAAATAGATTTTGTGCAGCCATGTAAAACAAATGATTTTAAGAAGGCTAAGATATATATTACTAAAGAGGATTTAGCGAATTTAGATTTAGAGATAGAGAGTTTTAAAATTAAGCTTGCGAATAGAGATTTTAATATGACTGAGGATGTGAAGATTTGTTCGAGTTGTCAGTTTAAGAATTTATGCTGTAGGTGAAGATTCTTCAGAAAGGTTTTATATTACTTCCTCTAAAGCCTTCCAACTCTTACACTCTTTATGAATCTGAAACTCTATATGCTTATAAAGTAGCTGTAAACATGATTTCAATTCATTATTCTGTGAGTCGAGGCTAAAAGCTATTTCTGGGACGGATGAGGAAATATTATTATCGAGCTGATGCTGATGGTGCTGTACGCCTGCCTCAAGACTAGCTTTAATTTCCTCCAAACTCACTTGCATATAATTCACTAAAAAATCTTCTATCAAAATTTCTCTTAATGTGATTTTTTTATTTTCGTTTTGAAAAGATACCTGAAAATCAGTGTCTAAGCTGCTTAGTGGTGATCTGTCTAAGGCATCTAAAAGTTTAAATGTAAATTTCTTTAAAGAGACTATATGATCGTCTGTGTGGTAGCCCTGCCTGTAGAGCTCATAGCCCTCTGTGCTGCAAATAGAACCACTGCTGAGGTCGAAATATTGTGGTATCTGCTTAGGCTGTCTGCGTTTGCGTGTGAGCGTGCAGGTATTTAAGTCTGGCTTGTAACCAAGCTCGCAGATTATGCACCAGAGAAATTCTATGCTGAGAAGCAGTTGTTGATTCGTTTTAATTTCACCAGACTGCTCGTAAGCTCCAGTTTCTGCGTTTTCGCTGATTCTATTTTTATTTAAATGCCCTGCTGTAATGCTTTTAAGGTATCTTAAGTAAATATCCAAAAGCTCAAAGAAATTTCTCGTGCTATCGCATTCATTTGAGATTTTTTCAGTGATTTCTGATGCGAAAAAAGCTAAGTTTAAGGCTAGAAGATCAGAGCAGCCTAAGAGGAAATTATTTACTATGCTGACTTCTGAGACTATATCTAGGTTTTTCCCTTTGGCGAGTAGGAAATCGCAGTGATTTAAAGTCTGGGTTTTCGCGGCAAATGAGCTGTTCATGCGCCTAGCACCTTTAGCGATAGCTGAAATTAAACCGTTTTCAGGAGTTAAAATTTTTAATATTCTATCTGCTTCACCGAGCTTTTGGGTTTTAAGAATAATCCCAGAGCTTCTATACTGCATTAAATACCCCAGCTCATAGTCACTGGATCTATCGGAGTGAAGCCTTTATCTGAGATGAGTACACTGTTTTCGTATCTATAGCAAGATTCTGGTAAAGTCTCTGTATTAAAATCTGTCGCTATAAGTGCTACTTTAGTTTTATCATTTACTGAGAGTTGTTCGTCTAATCTAGAAACAATGGCACTCGCGATATCGGCATCACCACTCACTTTACTATTGAAATAGACTAAAACATCGACTCTGCCTTGATTTGATAGTCTGATACTGTCGCCAAGTATTTTATCTACATGCATTTCAAAATCATATTTTTTCCCGCCAGCGAAAGGATTAATCTCACGAGGCACTGAAAGAACTATTGCTTCACCAGATTTACCTGATGGATAAGTATAACGGCGATATTTACTCTCTAATTTACCGAGCTCTTCCATCTGCCATTTAGTGCGTTCGCTTTTCCATGATCCAGTGGTGCAGATAGGTGTGATAATCTTATGACCATTATCTATTGCAGCCATAACGCTGCTTGCAAAAGGAATCTCTGGGTTATCGCTATATTGAACGAAAGCTGGATCATAGCCTTCTACTTTAGTTATGGATAAAGATACACCAAAGCTTTTAGCTTCTTTATAGAGATGTTCTAAACTTGAAAAGTTAATGCCACCTTTTTTAGTAGTACTAGCTGATACCGCACAGCCTTCGCAGCCGATAGGGCAGGAATTCATATGCCTCTCATGGAAAATGTGTTTGAGGTAAAAATCTTTCTTATTTACTGAGTTTAAAACTAACTCAGACTTCGTAGCTAAGGCTAATTCCATTAATTTTTCATTATACTATAGTTTTTTACTTAATTATCTTTACATTACTCGTAAAGTTTAGCATTTGGTAAAGATTTGCATGAACAGCGGATTTTCGTTATGGAGCTGTGCATTAGTCTTTTATAGAAGCTGTTTATTTTTCTGTTTATAAACGAAGGCTAAGACTTCAGCTACTGCGACATAGAGATCTGGGGTAATTTCATGATCGATTGGGCAGTTTTTATACAAAGCACGAGCAAGTGGAATATTCTCAACTATCATCACATCTGCTTCTTTGGCAAATTCCTTAATCCTTGCAGCAAGTAATCTGCTACCTTTAGCTACTACTATGGGTGCAGAAGAACCGTTACGATTATATTTTAAAGCTACGGCTAAGTGAATAGGGTTGGTTACCACAACATCAGCTTCTTGGACATTAGCTTTAAGACCCTTTTTTTGACCTACAGCTCTTTGTGCTTGTTTCATTCGTCCTTTAATATGAGGATCACCTTCTTGGTTCTTATATTCTTGTTTTACTTCTTCTTTGGACATTTTTTGATCTTCACCAAATTGCCACTTTTGGTAGACATAATCGACGATACTTAATATAAGCATTACAGCTGCGATTTTCATGCAGAGATCCCATGCTATGGCTCCGACTGCATTTAACGTACCTATAAGGCTAATCGGTTTCATAATAACTGTAATTAAATGATTATTAATGAACATTGACCAAGTCATCGCTGCGATAATAGTCATCTTAGTTAGCCCTATAGCAGTAGTGATAACAGAGCGAAGAGATACTAACCTTTTCATACCATTAATGGGGTTTATTTTATTTATGTCGAATTCCAGTGGCTTAAATGAAACGTGTAAGCCTACTTGAGCTACGGTACTGATAAATACCGCAAGCCAAATACTAATTAAAAGTGGGGCGCAGAGCATTACATATTCACCGATAGCAGAGGTGATTAGTCCGAAGTAGCCGTTACTGTTTACTTCTTCGAATCTTACTCTTGAAAAAAAATGTCTAAATAGATAAGCGATTTTAGCTGAAATAGCAAGACCAGTTAAGCAGAGCATTACTAAACATACGAAAACACCTATAGTTCCAGACAGATCTTGAGATCTTGCTACTTGCCCCTGCTCCCTGCTCTGTTTCAGCTTCTGGGAGGAGGCCCGTTCGGTTTTGGAGTCTTTATCCTCGTCTGGCATTCAAGCTAGTGTATTCCCTGTATACAGTTAGCCTATGCTGGGTTTTATGGGGGAGAGGCTGAGGTATTTAAGTGAAAAGATGATCGAAAAAAATGATTAGTCTTTACTTTTTGATAGATTTTTATTATTATATTGTGATTATGGCTTTAATGGATAGTTCGCCGGGGGGGGGTAATGATTGGAGTTTAAAGAGCTTCGTGGCACGGGCACGGGAGCTTGGGATGACCCCGGGTAAAGCTGATCCTTTAGAGGAAGCATCGCGGAATGCAGATGAATTAGAGGCTGTTGCCGCAGCTCAAGAAGAGCGTCGAATGGCTCAGGGAAGCGCAGTTAAGGTGATGGGTTATAAGCCTATAGAGGTTATAAGATCTTCACCTGATCGTAATCATGTAACAATGGTAAACGTTTCTGATATTAAGACGGCTCATGGTTTTGAGGTTAAGGCTGCTCCCACGGAATCGACTTTAGAATTAAGACCTTCTCCTGATGGTTCAGAGCAGTTAGTTAAAATTAAGAACCGAATTTTCGATAGAGAAATAATTAGAGATGAGACTGGAAGAGTAACTGAGCTAGAAGACGAGATTAAATTACCTAAATCTAATATTAGACTAGAGGTCTCTATTCAGGATAATTCTAAAGTCGTTAAAATTATCGAAAATGGTGAAGAAGCAAGAGAATTAAAATTTAGTGTGATGGGAGGAGATGATAATTCAAGAATCGAGCGACCATCGTTTTCAGCACCATCTATATCTGGAGATAGCTTGATGGAAGAAGTTTTTTTCCATAAAAAATCTTTAAGTCCTTATCAACAGCCTTTAATTGATGAGGGTGAGCAGGTTAAGCCTTATGAGCTTAAAACTAATGAATATACACTGTCTGTGGATAGAGGGATTATAACGATTCGTGATAATAAAGATGGCTTAGTTTTTTTACAGGATGGTGAGGGGCAAAATTATATTTTTCATCCAGAGAGTGTATCAGATACGAGTTTAGTTAAGTCTAGAGCGAAATTAGATGCTGTGACTCCAGCTGCTTTTAGAGAAGTTTTGGAGGCAAGAGAAAATCAGATACTTGATATGCTTGCGCTTTTTGAGAAACAGGGTAATCCATCTGAGATGCGAGTAAGATTTTCACAGTCTAACTCTCAAGGTGAAACTGAGATACTGGTAAATAGAGCTGAAATTAAGGCTGAGTTAGAATCTATCAGCAGTCAAATTCTCGAACTCTCTAATCAGGCATCTATATTTCTTACGAGTCAGCAACAGGATTTAGGGAATGATCCTAGTAAGCTAAGTATGCTTCAAGGATTCTTAGGTTTTGGTGGATATAATGCAGAAGCAGATCCGGCTACTGTATCGAAGGCTGATAATCTTAATATTTTAAATCCTAAGCAGACTGTAGCGATGTTTGCAGGTGCAGATGGTCAGTATCAGTATTTTAATGCAGAAGGTAGATCACTTTTCGGTGTGGTATAGAATTAATATTAAAATCCTTAAACCCGAATCCCCATAAAGAACTCATCAAAAAAGTCCATTAACTTTTCTGTAAAGAAATCATCTAAGCTAACCCAGTAATTACCGAGCATCATGCTTAATAATATGGAGCCGAAAATTAATTTTAACGGCTGTATCATGAAGAACATACTTGCTTGTGGGAGTATTTTAGAAACTAGAGTAGTAAAGAGGTCTAGCACTAATAATATGCCTACAAATGGCAGAGTTAATTCTAAAGCATAGAGAAATATTTTCCCGAATATTGGTAGAAACTGAGACATAAGTAACCCGATATCTAATTCAAATTTATTAATCGGTAAAATCTCATAACTTTTAGAGAGCATGAAAAGCACTATATAAAAGCCATTGGCTTTTAGAAAGACGAAATTCGCTGTAAATACTAGGATGTTTGCCATTGGACTTACTTGTGCTTGTACTGTCGGGTCGAATAAAGAAGAGGCGCTCTGCCCCATCTGTGTACTTGCAAGCTGGCCCATAGTCGCTATTGCATCAAAGACGACGCTGAAAAAGAAACCTATGAAAAAGCCGATAAGTAATTCGAAGGATAGGGCTATTAATAAATGCCAGTGATCTAAAGGTAAAATACTATTAGAAGTACTCATCGCTTGAGAATAGAGAACTGTACCAAGCATAATCGATAAGCCAATCTTGTATTGAGCTGGGATCTGCCCCTTTGATAGAATCGGCATGACCAGCATCATGCCGCCTACTCTTGACATAATAAGAAAGAAATTAAGAATGATTTCTATAGTAATAAATTCAATATTAAAATTCATTTATTATTAAGACCTTTCGTCTTTTTAATTTCTATTTTCTTAAATCGTCTCACAGAGCTGAATTCCCTTGCTGGTGCCTAAGTGACTGAGTCTTTCGTGTGTAATGTTAATGATTTTAATAGCGTCTTCATAGCTGCGAATACCGCCAGCCGCTTTGATCTGCACGAAAGGTTCTTTATCGTAAAGGTCTAAAAGATTTTTTATTTTACGGATAAGTTCAGGGTTAGCTTGAGCTTCTAATCCTTTAACTTCGATAAAGCCAGTGGAGTTTTTATATGAAATATTTACCTTCAGTGAAGAATTTAGTTTTTCTTTTTTCTGCTTATAATAGTGAGCTACACGGGCTAGAATCTCTACGGAATATTTAAGCTGTTCATCATTTAGTAATTCACAGGAGAAAATGGGTTTTAAGCAGATATGTAAGTCTTCTAGATTTTCATATTTATTAGTGAATAAAGATTCTAAATCAAAGATTTTATCGATAATAGATGTTAAATCTTCGTAAATAGGATTTAACATTATAGGAACTTCATTTAAAAGATATTTAGGATTCATTACTGGGTCAAGCTCTAAAGCACCGTCTCTAAGAGCGATTTCACACTCTTCTAAAAGAGCTGTTCTTTCTGTTTTTAGAAAAAACTTTTCAATCAATTCGTCTAATTTATCTTTCTCTGGATCATAGGAAATTTTATTTTCAGGAAAGGATATTACAGCAGAACATCTATAGATAGGTGCTAGATCCTTGATAAAGGCTGGTCTTATGCAGATGGAATTAAACCTGTAGGCGACTGCCTCTTTGGCTAGTACCAGTAAGGAATCTGGGCTTGCATTAATATCAAGTTTCGTATGATCTATAAGATGATTAATAGTTTGTGTAATCATTTAAACTTATTATCGCAGTCTTGCTATTATCGTTCAAATATAAATCTGTTTAAGACTATTAAGTTTAAATAGACTCTAAGTTGGTAAATTAATATGGCAAGCCAAGAAATTATTGTAATTAAGATCGGGACTTCATCTATTACAGATATTAAATCTGGTGTAGATTATAAGACTATTAATCTGCTCGCAAAGGCAGTCGCTGAGCTTAAAGCTGAGGGGCATACTTTAGTAATAGTAAGTTCTGGAGCTATGAGCTTAGGTATCTGTAAATTAGGTTTAGATCATGCACACTCTGGTAATGTCGCTTATAAACAGGCTTTAACTTCAGTAGGACAGGTAAGTCTGATGAATGCCTACGATAATATTTTTAAATACTACGGCTATAGCGTGGGGCAAGTGCTGATTACACATAAAGGTCTAGACGATAAAGAACGTAATGACTGTATTAAAGGGACTTTTGAAAATATTTTTAAATTAGGAGTTATACCAGTAGTTAACGCTAACGACACTGTAACTTCTGAAGAACTCGCTTATGGTGATAATGACAGCCTTTCAGCTAGAGTAGCTGTATTGCTGCAAGCACAGAAGTTAATATTTATAACCGATGCTGGCGGTTTCTATGATAAAGACCCTCACTTAGACAGCTCTGCGAAGCTTATAGAGAGAGTCACAGATATAGATGATTATATTTATTCTTTAGCTGGTGAAAGTAGCACGAAAGTCGGGCTAGGTGGCATGAAAAGTAAAGTAGAAGCGGCTCGTATCTGTATGGATGATAAGGTTAGGCTTTTAATTACTGGTAAGAAAGAGATTTCTAAGCTTGGGAATCTTTATGATTCTGATGTGAAGATTAAGGGGACTTGGTTTTATTAATCTTTACATCGTGAATTTTAGAGGCTTTAGTTTTTAAGTCTATATTTTTTTTCGAAATCCTTAAGTAATTTATTAACCTTAGGAGCCATAATATAAAGCCCTGTGAAATTTACGAGGCACATGCCTAGGAACATGGCATCTGATAAATCTAAAATCGTGCCTAAATGCATTACTGAGCCTATAATGATGCAGGCTAAAAAAATTATTTTAAAAAACAATTCTGCATAATCAGTGTCGCCAAATAAATAACACCAAGCCCTTAGACCATAGTAAGAATAGCTAATTAAAGTCGAGTAAGCGAATAATATTACAGCGAGAAAAAGCAGATATGGCAATATCGGTGATACTGACCGAAAGGCTTCAGAGCAAAGATGAACACCCTCTAGATTTTTTATTAAATGACTCTTTGTAATCAGAATTACTAAAGCAGTAGCATTGCAAACAATCACTGTATCTATAAATGGTTCTAACATAGAGACGAAGCCCTCCGAAATTTTTTCATTGGTTTTGGTTGAAGCATGTGCAATAGCGGTAAAACCAGACCCCACTTCACTAGAGAAGGCTGACCTGCGAAATCCCGTAATAATACAGCCAATGACTCCTCCTTGAACTCCTGTTGCAGTAAATGCTTGATTGAAAATTTCGGAAAATGTTGCAGGAATATCACTATAGTTAGCACCAAGAATAAAGATGGCAGAGCCTATAAATATTAAACTCATGAAAGGCACTAGTTTTTCTGTTACCTTTGCGATACTCTCTAAGCCACCAATAATTACTATACCTACTAAAAAAGCGATTATTAATCCAAATAACCAAGCCTTGTTCGTAAAAAAATTCATGCTATCGCCTGAAAGATTTAGTAATAGCTGATAGCTTTGGTTAACTTGCAGCATGTTTCCGCCACCTAAGACTCCACCAATGCATAGTATGGAATATAGTACTGCAAGGATTTTCCCTATAGTTTTAAAGCCTTTAATTTCAGCGAAGCCAAGACTTAGATAATACATTGGTCCACCAAGGTAATCTTTTGCATGTGAGTGTTTTCTATAAATCATTCCAAGGCTGCACTCTATAAATTTAGAGGACATACCGAGAAAACCTGCTACGGTCATCCAGAAAACAGCTCCAGCACCACCTACGCTAACTGCTATACCAACCCCAGCTATGTTACCAAGACCGACAGTGCCAGATATAGCTGTACACATTGCTTGGAATGGACTAATAAGACCTTCCGCATCCTTAGTTGCATATTTTCCTTGTAGAGTCTCAATCGTATGTTTTAAACCTCGGATATTTAAAAAGCGAAAATATACAGTAAAAAATAATGAGCCTGTAATTAGCCATAAAACCAGAAAGGGAATTTTTATTTCAGGTGTGAATTCTAATTCGAAGAAAATTATACTAGACAGGCTTTTAGCTAAAGGTTCAACCGCTGAGTTGATTTGAGTGTCTAATTTATTTAACGCTTCCATTTATTTATTAATAGTATCTTGAATCAATGATTCTAAAATAATCCGTTGAACTGATAATTCTATTCTAAATAAAAAGCCCTCTCAGAAATTCCAAAAGGGCTTTTTATTTTAATTAAGGCAGAGGGTGGCTGTTACTGATAGTGCAGTTTAGTAAACAGATAAATATCTATTTATTTCCCACTCAGAAACAAAAGCTCTATACTCTTGGTATTCTTTATGTTTAGTCTCTAAGAAATGCTCGAATATATGATCCCCCAGTGCAGATTTCACCATGGCTGAATTAGCCATACACTTAATGGCTTCATTTAAATCACCAGGAAGTGCATTAATATTACGATCTGTGAGTGTTTCCATCTCTAGTTTGTAAATATTATCGTTAACTTCAGCTGGAGGCTCTATCTTGTTTCTAACGCCATCTAAACCAGCTTCTAAAAGTACAGCGAAAGCTAGATAAGGATTAGTGCTAGGATCTGGGCATCTTAGCTCCACTCTAGTACCTATGCCACGAGTAGCAGGGATTCTGATTAACGCACTTCTGTTTAATTTAGACCAAGCTATGTATACCGGTGCTTCATAACCCGGAACTATTCTCTTGTAACTGTTTACTAAGGGGTTAGTTACGGCTGTAAATTCTTTAACATGCTTTAAAAGACCGCCGATAAAGTATCTCATAGTTTCAGAGATGCCATCTGCTTTAGACTCATCATAGAAAGCATTTTTCCCATCTTTAAATAGAGACATATTGCAGTGCATACCACTACCGTTTACGCCAGCGATAGGCTTAGGCATAAATGTAGCGAAAAGACCGTAACTATTCGCTATAGCTTTAGTCGCCCATTTGAAAGTAAGAACGTTATCCGCTGTTTCTAAGGCTTCAGCGTATTTAAAGTCGATCTCATGCTGAGAAGGTGCCACTTCATGATGACTTGCTTCCACTTCAAAGCCCATCTCTTCTAAACATTCAATAATAGATCTTCTTACATCAGAACCTTGATCTAGTGGTTCTACTTCGAAGTAACCAGCTTTGTCGATGTACTTAGTAGTAGCTAAGCCTTCTTCATCAGTATCAAATAAAAAGAACTCACATTCAGGTCCAAGGTTGAATGAATAACCTAGATCAGCAGCTTGTTTTAAAACTCTCTTCAGATTATTACGAGGACAGCCCATAAATGGTGTACCGTCTGGATTGTAAATATCACAGATAATTCTAGCTACTGCATCCTCTTGTGGTCTCCAAGGGAGGATTTGGAAAGTGCTGATGTCTGGATTAAAGTACATATCAGAAGTCTCGATAGTTCTAAAACCTCTGATAGATGAGCCATCTAGCATCATCTTATTATCTAAGACTTTTTCTATCTGTCCGATAGGAACAGAAATATTTTTTACGGTACCGTGTATATCACAGAATTGAAGACGTATAAATTTTACGTCATTAGCTTTGGCCAACTTTATGACATCTTCTCTAGTTTTAGGTTTTTCTCTCATGCTTTTGAAAATTTTATCAGAAACATTAAATATTTAAGTATAAACTTCCTGTGAAAATTCATCCAGAGTAAAGTGTAATAACTTATTTATTGAAATGGTAAAATTTAACTACGTAAATTGATGCAAGTAAATTTCGACGTAATCATTATAGGTGGCGGACATGCAGGCTCAGAAGCAGCACATGCTTCTGCTAGATTGGGTTTAAGTACATTGCTGTTAACTAACAATGTAGATCAGATAGCGACTATGCCTTGTAACCCAGCCGTAGGTGGTCCAGGTAAATCACAGCTGGTTAAAGAATTAGACGCCCTTGGTGGTGTTATGGGTTTAGCTGCTGATGCGACTTACCTTCAGATGAAGACGCTAAATTCAAGTAAAGGTCCAGCGACTAGATCTCTGCGAGCTCAATCTGATAAAAAACAATATTCACGTTGGGTGAGGCAGTATTTAGAGTCTATGCCTAATTTGCGTATCTATCAGTCTGCTGCAAAGGCTTTAATTTTTGATGAAAATAAATCTAACCGTATTATCGGTGTAGAAACTAATTTGGGTGAGAAAATATATGCTTTATCTATCGTTTTAACCGCTGGAACTTTTTTAGAAGGTAGGATTTTTACTGGTCATCAATTTGAAAGTGCTGGAAGGGCTGGTGAGAAGCCTTCTCTAGGATTGTCTCCACAGATTCGCAGTCTAGGGCTGGAAACTGGAAGGCTAAAGACTGGTACGCCAGCTAGAATAGATAAAAAAACTATAGATTTTTCTGGCTTAGAAGTCGCTCCGGGTGATGGAGAGCTATCTTTTTTCTCCTTTTTGCCGCATAGACCTATTCGCAGACAGTATCCCTGTCATATTACTCGTACTAATGCAAATACGCATGAAGTGATATTAGCTAATCTAGAGAAATCACCGATGTATTCTGGAGCTATCTCTGCGAGCGGCCCTCGATACTGCCCGTCTATAGAAGATAAGGTAGTTAAGTTCCCGCATAATCCTTCGCATCATTTCTTTTTAGAACCAGAAGGCTTAGATACTGATGAGATTTACCTTCAAGGCTGTAGTACTAGTTTACCAATAGAAGTGCAGTGGCAGATTATCAGGACTCTTCCGGGGCTAGAGAAAGCATGGATAACCAGGCCAGCTTATGCAGTAGAGTATGACTACTTCCCTGGTATACAGTTTAATCATAGTTTCGCTTCTAAAGAATTAAATGGGCTGTTTGTCGCAGGGCAGGTTCTAGGCACTAGTGGCTATGAGGAAGCTGCTACTCAGGGGCTTATGGCGGGAATAAACGCTGCGATTCAGGCTTATAATTTAAAAACTCAATTAGAGAAAGATTCTTTGCCTGTAAATGAGAGATTTAGAAAATACTGTGATGAATATCAGGATTTTGTTTTAGGTAGAGAGACTAGTTATATAGGGACTTTAGTCGATGATTTAGTTACTAAGGAGATCTCAGATCCTTATAGAATGATGACTTCTAGGTCTGAGTATAGATTAGTGCTTAGGCAGGATAATGCTGATCAAAGGCTTACGCTGAAAGGCTATGAGTTGGGTTTAGTCGATGATTATAGATGGTCTATATATTTAGAGAAGCAGGAGCGTATAGAAGAAGAATTTAGATTTATTGACCAGGCGAAATTCGCTCAGGATAATATTCCTACTGGTATGGAAATTAAAGGTTCGAATAAAATTACTGTTCATGAAATGCTAAAGAGACCAGAGTTTACATATGAAGATTTAGCGAAAGTTAATTTCTGTGCTGATCTTCATGAAGAAGATCGCTATGCCTTGGAGAAGAAAGGAATTCTTTTAGACAAGATTCTTTATCCCTTTGAGTTAGAGACTTACGTTAAGTATCAAGGTTACATAGATAGGCAGATGGTGCAGATTAGAGATATGCAGAAGCGTGAAAATATTAAAATCCCCGTAGATTTTGATTTTAAAAATTGTTCGATTCTCTCTCTGGAAGCTAGAGATAAGTTATCGAAGGTAAGACCACTGACTATAGGTCAAGCTAGTAGAGTGGGGGGAATTAGTCCTAGTGATATTTCCAGTATTTTGATTATGCTTGAGACCAAGAGAAAGAATGCTGCCATTCAAAGTGGAGTTTCGCTACACGCTCAAAGTTAATATTTGTATGTTATCAAGATATTACACCCTAAAACAATATCTCCAAAATCGCTTTGGAGAGAAGCTCCATCGTGTAACTCTTGAAGGTGGTTTCACCTGTCCTAATCGTGATGGCACGAAAGCTGTTGGTGGCTGCACTTTCTGTACCGACGATGGTTCATCTTCTGGAGCGAGGAATCCCGCTCATACTATATCTGCCCAGCTCGCTGACGGTATAGAGAAACAGGGGAAACGCTTTGGAATAAATCAGTTTATCGCTTATTTACAATCCTTTACTAATACCTATGCTGATGTGGATTATTTAAGGACTATTTATAATCAAGCTGTAAGTGATGAGCGGGTAAAAGTATTAGCTATAGGCTCTCGCCCTGATTGTGTTCCAGATAAGGTGATAGATCTTTTTGAAGAATATACAGCAAGAGGGCTGGAGCTGTGGGTGGATATCGGAGTGCAGAGCTCGCATAACAAGACTTTAGATCTTATTAATAGAGCTCATACTTATGAAGATTTTACTGATGCCGTGAAAAGAATTAAGGCTAGAAAAAATCCTCTACTCAGAGTCTGTACTCATGTGATTTTAGGACTCCCAGAAGAGACTCCAGAAATGATGTTGAAGACAGCAGAGAGCCTTGCTGAGCAGGATATAGACGACCTGAAAATTCACCAACTCTGTATTTTCAAGGGAACAGCTATGGAAATAGATTACTTAAATGGTGATCTTTCTGTGATAGAAAGAGATGAGTATATAAAGATCTTGGCTGATTTTATCGCAAGAATACCAGAGAAGGTAGTTATTCAGCGAGTTATGGGTGAAGGTAAGGTCGGGGAGCTGATCGCTCCAGAGTGGGCTGACCATGGGATGAAGCAGAAATTTTTACATGAATTTCATAAATATTTAGATGAAAATGATATTCGGCAGGGTGGCTTAATGGCACCGTTGCCCTAATATCTCTGCGGTATGTCTAGAAACATTAATAGCAAATCATCATATTGATAATAACGATTCTTTAAAAAGAACCCTTCTTCTATGACTGAATCTCTGAGCTGATTTGGGGCTATTGCTCTTGATGGTCTGCTGAAAGTAGGTGGGAATTTATTAAGTAGTAAATTTAATTTATTTTGAAATGAACATAAATTAGTACCGATAAGTATTAGTAAACCTGGTCTAATAATCATCGGAGCTAATTCGTTGAGAATTTCTCTGAGATTGTCGCTGCAAGGCATATCTAAGTCTAAAATTATGTAGGAGAAAGATTTGTGGGTTCTAGATATATTCTGAGATCTTAATTCATCTGGATTTAAACTAGATACTTTATTGAATATATTATTGACAGCAAGCATTTCAGAGATCTGGTTCTGTTTATCACTGATATGTAAGATGCTCTGCCCTGTTCTAATTTCACGCCTGATTTTTTTTAACATTAAGCGATGAAAGTTTTCTTGCTTGGAATTTGCGGGATTTACTTTTGTGGAATCTTGTAGATGAGAGTTGTTCATAATTGTGAAACCCTGTTTATGATTGCCTGAGCATGAGCTTCTAGATTCTCTGCTCTAGCGAGTCTTGCTGTATGTTTGGCTAATTCTTTGAAGCCATTACAGTCCTTGGAGACTCCTCTGAAATCGATTAAAGAACTTTTTTTCATAAAATCAGCGGAATGAAGTCCAGATGCGTACCTTGCCCCTCTGCCAGTAGGCAGGCAGTGGCTAGGACCAGCTAA
The DNA here is from genome assembly GCA_005110385.1 of Candidatus Melainabacteria bacterium. GTDB lineage: Bacteria > Cyanobacteriota > Vampirovibrionia > LMEP-6097 > LMEP-6097 > LMEP-6097. The sequence continues at coordinate 142,681 of DUDT01000012.1, forward strand.
GTAATCACCAAGACTTTCACAGGCATTAGCTCCGATGAAAATCGCTCCAGCGTGTTTAACGCTAGGTATAAGAATGCTAGCTAAAGAATCTACCACTTGTAATTCTAAATGCTCGGGGGCATAGAAATTGATGAGTGCTGATATCTCATCTGGATTGTCGCTGAAGATACAAGCACTATAGTTTTTGTAGGAAGACCTAATGACAGCTATTTGCTCATCTGTTTTATGAGCTTTTAAAGAATCTATCTGTGCTTCTATTTCTTGAATTGAATCTGCTAATAATTTCTGATCAGTGCATATTAATAGCGCAGACTCTAGGCCTGAGCCATGCTCTAACTGGCTTAAAAAGTCAGCTGCTATTTCTTTTGGATTTGCACTGTTATCTGCGACTATAGTAAGCTCACTAGGACCGAAAATTCCATCTATGCCTATAGTTCCGAACACATTTTTCTTGGCTAAGCTAACAAAAATATTACCAGGCCCGACTACTTTATCTACGGGCTTTATAGTCTCCGTGCCATAAGCTGCTGCAGCTATCGCTTGAGCACCACCTATAGGATAAATTTCATCTATATCAAGGAGATCGGCTAAGCCTTGAATACTTGGGTGTATAGGTGGCGGGCTGAAGAGTACTATGCGTTTAACACCAGCTACTTTTGCTGGTATAACTGTCATAAGTACGGTGGAGAATAAGGGGGCTTTTCCACCTGGAATGTATACTGCGACAGAGTCTAGGCTAGTATATCTCACTCCGAGTCTTTCTCCTAGGTTACCTGTAAATCCCCAACCTTGAGCAAAATTAGAACTTCTATATTCTTCAATATGAAATCTTTCTATTCTTTCTTTAGCTACTTCTAAAGACTGTTTTAATTCTGCGTCGAGTAATTTATAAGTTCCTTTTACGGAGATACCTTTCAGCTCTTCATCTTTAAGGATATATTTGTCGAATTTTTCTGAGAATTCTTTTATTGCTGAATTGCCTTTATTCTTAACCTTGTTAACTATTTCACTCACACTCTTTTCTATGTGGCTAAGATTTTCAGGATCAAGCCTAGAATTGATTTTTTTTATGACATCCAAATTGGATAGTTCTTTTGAACTTAACATGGTTTTGATTATAGCTTTTCAAGCCTTAGAGAATCGCAGCCATTTCGCCATTTTGGTGCATTTCCATAATGATGTCACAGCCGCCGATAAATTCTTTATTTACATAAAGCTGCGGGAAAGTCGCCCACTCAGAGTAAATTTTCATTCCAGCTCTTAGATCTGGGTTAGAGAGTATGTCATAAGTAGCATATTCGCTATCATGAAAATTTAATACTTTGACTACTGCATCGGAGAACCCACACTGTGGCTGGAATCTATCCCCTTTCATAAATAGGACTATTTTATCTTTAGCTAGAATAGTGTCGATTTTCTCTTTTAATTCCGATGGAAGTTCACCTTGTGTTGTGTTGCCGATTTGCATATTTTGCTCCTTTGTTTTTATTTTTTGAAATAATGTGTTTAATTTTCAGTACCGCTAGATTTAATCATGAGTGCGTGTATCGCTTCACTAGCTAAAGGTTCTTTTAAAATTTCATAGATTTTTCTATGCTGTTTGATTTTGGGAATATTATTAAACTCGGGTGTCTTAATTTCTATTTCCCAGTGATTATGACTGCCCGCGCTTAAGTCATTGACTATGAGGGTCTCGACTTTGAGTTCTTGTTTTATCATTGTTTCTATTTCTTTTTCACTTATCATAGTTGGTTTTCCTTTTTATAATATAGCTAAAACTTTTTCTAGGGCTGTGAAGAAAGAGTCTATATCTTCTTTAGTATTATAAAATGCAAAAGAAGCTCTTGCTGTAGAACTTAGTCCAAATCTTTGCATAACTGGCTGAGCGCAGTGATGCCCGACTCGTATCGCGACACCGTATTCGTTAATTAAAGTACCTATATCAAAGGCTTCTGCGATATCTGAGGTGAAAGATATTAAAGATGCCTTATTTTTGGCATTACCAATAATATTTATGTTTTTAAATTCTCTAATGCGAGCGGTAGCATAATTTAATAATTCATTTTCATAGTCAGAGATTAGATCTAAGCCAATATTTTCTAAATAGTTTATAGAACTTGCTAACCCTATTACTTCTGCGATAGCAGGTGTGCCAGCCTCGAAACGGTGTGGAGGAGTGGTAAAGGTGGTTTTCTCAAAAGTGACTTTCTCTATCATTTCACCACCACCTTGATAAGGAGGCATAATTTCGAGTAGATCATATTTCCCATACAGTACTCCTACGCCAGTGGGACCAAAAATTTTATGACCAGAGAATACGAAAAAATCTGCATCTAAGTCCTGCATATCCACTTTAAAATGACCAGCAGATTGGGCTCCGTCTATTAATACTTTTACTCCTTCTGCATGGGCAGCTTGAATCATTTCTTTTATTGGGTTTATAGTTCCAATAGAATTAGAGATATGTGTTAAAGCTAGTATTTTCAGTCTTGGAGTTTTAATTAATTTCGTAAAAGCCTCTTGGTCTAATTCACCATTCTCAAGAACTGGAATAACTAAAATTTTAGCTCCGATTTTTTCTGCTTGAAGCTGCCAAGGGACTATATTTGCATGATGTTCGAGCCCTGAAATTAAGATACTATCTCCTGCTTTGATAAAGGCAGATGAAAAGCTGTAGGCTACGAGGTTTATGCTTTCAGTGCTACCTCGTGTGAACACTATTTCAGATGATGATTTCGCATTAATGAATTTTGCTACTCTCTCTCTAGCTTCATCAAAGGCTTTAGTAGAATTAATTGACAAGCTATAAAGCCCTCTTCTCACCGTACCATTTTCGTTCAACATAAAGTCTCTTATGCGATTTATAGTACAGGTAGGTTTATGAGTAGTAGCGGCGTTGTCTAAGTAGATTAAATTTTTGCCATTAATGCTCGAATCTAGTATAGGAAAATCTTGTCTAATTTTAATTAAATCTAGTTTCGCTGGGATTTTAAATTCAGTACTGCTGTTTAACATGGTTTCCCTTATTTCAATTTATGTACAGTATTCGCTGTATGTATTGTAGTGTCTAAATTTTCTAAAGTTAGGTTACGTATGTGCTGCTTTGCGCTATCTATGGTTACTTTCTGTATGATCTCTTCACAGAAACTCAGGGTAAGCATCGCAAGAGCATCATCCTTTTTTATGCCACGACTAAGCAGATAGAAAATTTCATCTTCATCAAGCTCTCCTACAGTAGACCCATGTGAGCATTTTACGTCATCAGCCAAGATTTTTAATTGTGGTCTAGAGTCTATGTGAGCAGTATTTGAGAGTAGAAGATTTTTGTTTAGCTGTGTAGCATTGGTACCATTAGCACCCTCGCTAACATTGATTTCACCGTTAAATTCTGCTCTTGCAGAGTCTGAAATTATACCTTTATAGAGTTGATTGCTAGTGCAATTGGGAACCAAATGATTTACTTTGATAACATTATGCGCTTTACGGTCTTTATTTAATATATAAAATCCAGCTAGACCTGCATTAGCACCAGGTTCTAATAAGTCTACTTTTATATTGTCTCGTGAATGATTAGCTTTCAGATCTAGAGAATTATATTCAAAGTTACTATTTTTCATTAATCTTGCGTAAAGATCATAGAGTAAAATCCCTTGCTGTGTATCATCTTGGATTTTGTCTAGTTTGAAATGAGCTCCCTCTGAGAGAATTAGCTCTACTACGGCATTATTTACGAAATGACTATTGGCTAGACCTATGTAGCTGACTATGATTTTGAGTTTGGCATTTTTACCTAGATGAATTAATGAACGAGTTTGATTGAAGCAGCTTTCATTAGAAAAATGTAAGATTTGTATAGTTTCTTCGATTTCAGTATCGTCTGGTACGCTTAGTAGGAAACCGTTACTCATCAATGCAGTATTACATGCTTTGAAGAAACTGTCTTCCTGATTGATCTTGTGTGCGAAGTGTTGATTGATAATCTCTTCTTCGGTGGGATGTTTTTTTAATTGATCAGGGTCGTTAAAATCTATAATAGAGATATTTTTGTTAGTAAGACTAGTGCTAGACAGCTCCTTAGAGAAATGACCGTTTACTGTAACCAGTAGATTTTCAGAGCATTCTGGGAACCTGTGTTTGCGGATAATTTCTTTATCAAGCTTATTAATTTCACAAATATCTAAGGTGAAGAAATTTTCTAATATTGGCTGAGAATCATAATATTTCCAGTCCTCTGAACTTTTCTGTGGAAAACCAAGTTCAGTTACTCTTTTAATTGCAGTTTCTTGGCGGCTTCTGATATTAGGAATCTCAGAGAGCATGCTAGAACTTGCTCTGAAGATCTGCTCAATAAACTCTATTTCATTTTTATTTCTTTCAGCTAAGTTTGGCATTTAAAATGTCATATCCCTTTTTCTCTAACTCTAAAGCAAGATCGGCTTTCCCTGATAGAACTATTCTACCTTCGCTAAGTACATGTACTTGATCGGGTACTACATAGTCTAAAAGCCTTTGGTAGTGAGTTATCATTAATACGCCATTGCCAGTGTTTTTGTAGGCATTGATGCCGTTTGCTACCGCTTTGAGAGCATCTATGTCTAAGCCAGAGTCTATTTCGTCTAAAACTACTAGTTTTGGTTCTAAAATTAACATCTGAAGGATTTCATTTTTTTTCTTTTCTCCACCAGAGAAACCTTCATTTAGGTTACGGTTTAGGAAATCATTTTTCATGCTGAGTATTTCTAGTTTGCTTTCGACGAGATCATCAAAGTCAAGGGGGTCTGCTTCTTCTAGCCCATGATATTTTTGTTTAGAATTATACGCCATTCTTAGAAATTCAAGATTATTTACACCAGCTATTTCTAGGGGGTATTGGAATGCTAAAAACAGTCCTAGATTAGCTCTCTCATTAGCTTCTAATTCGTTTAAATCTCGTCCGAGGAAATTCATGGAACCACTGGAAACCTTGTAAGCTGGATGCCCAGAGAGTATTTTAGATAAAGTACTTTTTCCAGAGCCGTTAGGTCCCATGATGGCATGCACTTCACCTGCTTTAATGGTAAGATTAAGACCTTTTAGGATTTTATCACCGTCTTCTAGATTGGCTTCGAGGTTTTTTACTTCTAGTATTGTTTCTGTCATTGCTCTATTGTTATTTTTCCTGTTTTTGTTTTACTTGAAAATTTATTTTCTTGATTTTACTCTAGCCGACGCTGTTTTCCAGTTTTAAAGACATTAACTGATTCGCTTCTGCTGCAAATTCACCAGGTAATTCTTTAAACACATCTTTGCAAAATCCACTAATAATAAGGGCTATCGCAGATTCTAAACTTATGCCACGTTGTTGTAAATAGAAAAGCTGCTCTTCAGATATTTTAGAAGTGGAAGCTTCGTGTTCAACACGGTTTGAATCCCCTTCTACTTCGATGTAAGGGACTGTACTTGCTCTACAGTGTGAGCCAATTAACATAGAGTCGCACTGAGTATAATTTCTAGCTCCTTTAGCTCTTTCTCCCATCTTCACTAAGCCTCTGTAGGTGTTGGAAGATTTACCTGCTGATATACCTTTGCTGATAATGGTAGATTTAGTATTTTTACCGATATGTATCATTTTAGTTCCAGTATCAGCTTGTTGCATATTGTTTGTTAAAGCGACTGAATAAAATTCTCCGATGCTATTATCTCCAAGTAAGATGCAGCTAGGATATTTCCATGTAATGGCGGAACCAGTCTCTACCTGTGTCCAAGAGATTTTAGAGTTTTTCCCAGCGCATTTACCACGCTTGGTAACGAAGTTATAGATTCCACCTTTACCATTTTCGTCTCCAGCATACCAGTTCTGAACTGTAGAATATTTAATTTCCGAATTATCTAAAGTAACTAGTTCTACGACTGCTGCGTGTAATTGGTTTTCATCGAAAGCTGGTGCGGTGCAGCCTTCTAGGTAAGATACATAGCTGTTATCGTCGCAGATTATAAGTGTCCTTTCAAATTGACCAGAGCCTTTGGTGTTAATCCTAAAATTCGTGGAAAGCTCTAAAGGACATTTAGTGTTAGGTGGTATGTAGATGAAAGTGCCATCGCTAAAGACAGCACTGTTCAGTGCTGTGAAGTAATTATCAGTATGAGGCACTACTGAGCCTATATATTTTTTTATTAATTCTGGATGTTCTTGTATGGCTTCAGAAATAGAACAGAATATTATACCTATTTCAGCTAAGGCTTTTTTATGTGTATTAGCTACAGAAACGCTGTCAAATATTGCATCTACGGCTATGCCTTCTAGTCTTTTTTGCTCACCAATAGGGATACCAAGTTTTTCATAGGTTTTAAGTATTTCTGGGTCTACTTCTTCAAGACTATTTTTTCCTATTTTTTTCTTAGGCGCTGAGTAGTAAATGACATCCTGCAAGTCTATTTTGGGGTAGTTTAATAAAGCCCATTCTGGCTCAGTCATTTTCAAGAAAGCTTTATAGGCTTTAAGTCTGAACTCAAGCATGAACTCAGGTTCGTTTTTAATACGGGAAATCCTGTTTATTACTTCTTCAGATAAGCCTTTAGGGAAAGAATCCGTCTCAAGTTCAGTCGTGAAACCATATTTATACTCTTGGGAGTTAAGGTTTTCAAGAATAGAGCTGCTTTTGGTTTCCATAATTTAACTTACCTAATCATCTCCATAACATCTACCATGCTGTTGTTTACTAAATCTTTGACATTGCTTTCTGCCTGCATCAGTTCTGCTAAAGTAATTCGACTGAATAATTGATCTAATAAGCTCGTAATGTAATGCCAGACTGGTCTTATTGAACAGCTTGAGCTGTGCATGCATCTTTCTAAAACACCAGCATGAGAATCACAGAAACTAGATGGGAAAATCTTTTCACTCAAGGCACTTACGACATTGTAAAGAGTAATATCTTTAGGATCTCTTGCTAATTTGTAACCACCATTTTTCCCTCTAACACTTTCTATAAGTTCACCATTGCGCAATAGAGTGATGATGGAGGCAGCATACTCAGGCGTAATTCCTTCAGCTTCTGCGATTTGACTTAAGCTAACTAATTTTAATGGAGAGACTGCTTCAAGTAAAGCTACTCTCAGTATGATTCTTAGACCGTATTCTTCATTGGCGGAAATCTTCATATCTTAATCTTTAGTATTTTATCAAGATTAAGGCGTGGTAAAAGCCTTTTGAGAATAGTTCTCAAGAGATTTAATTTGAGTACAACTCTAGATACTTTTTCTCTCTTGGGATAATTGTATTCTTCAAGTCATCAGCGGTTTTGTTGACGCCTTTTTCTCGAAGGAATATTTCATAGCCCTCAAGTCTTTTTATGCTTTTCTGGAAAGTTTCTCTCTCCTCTGTAGTTCTATCGGGAGAGTTATTCTGATTTTCAAGCCTATCTATATGACCAAATTCATGATCTATTATCGCTAAAGCACTAGCGAGTGGAGACATTTTATTTGCGTCTAATAGCATTCGATGTATGATCTTAGTCTCTCCTGTTACTGGATCTTTATACTCACCAGAGAGGGTCATAGCGTTAATGTCACCTTTTTCTGTTTTAGTTGCGAGCTCTAGCAATTTACTTTTTTGGTTTTTAAAGCCGTCTGTATTAGCAAGCTCCCTCAATCTTGCTGGGATATTACCACTAACATCAAAAATGACATTAGAATTCTTTAACGTTTTATCTAATTCATCCGAACCATTCTCTATCATGCCAGCTGAAGCATTAATAATCCCTTGAATATCTTTCTCATAGCCATTAAGTTCAGGAGAAATCTCTATCGTTTTAATTCCACTTCTGTTGGAATTGTCTCCAGAAGCGATTAACCAACTACTTTCAGCACCTGTTCCATTTAATCTTCTCGTCCAGCTCAGGTCAGGAGGAAGCTCAACTGATCTAGTAATCGTGTCAGGGTTCGGCTCTTGCTCTGAGGTATTTTCAGTTTTTATGATAGGGTCTCTATTTATGTTAGTGCTGATAATTTTAAAATCAGATGGCGTCAATGATGTGATTCCATTAGTTTTTATTAATGTCATAACGCTCTCTCTTCACTAATAAATAGTTTTTAGTCTTAAGTAATTGATAAGTATTACTGTTTATCAAGGCTTAATATTTTTAATTTTTTTATTCGTTGCTATAATCGGCTAGGACGGACTGCTAATGAAAATTTCTCTAATTTGTATTTCATCTCCAATAACAGAAGAGCAGTTAGCACAGCTAGACAAGTCTTTAGGGTATTTACGTTCACTTGGCTTAGAACCTCTTTATAGTGATGAAATATTTAGTTTAGAGAAAAGATCTGTAAGTGAGCGAGTTCAGGAATTTACTGATGCTTATTTAAATAAAGAAACATCTCTGATACTCTCAGTGCGAGGTGGGGCTGGATGTATAGAGCTTTTAGAGCACTTGGATTATGAGAAAATTTTAAAAGCAAATGCTAAGCCTATGCTTGCTTACAGTGATTTGACGACTCTTGCACTTGCTTTTAATCGTAAAGCTAATGATTTAAATTTAGAGCCTATTCCCTTTTATCATTCGCCAATGCTCTTTGAGATGGCGTCTTGGTTTGATGATGCAGAGAAGATTTTAGAAGCTAGTTCTGTAAATAAAAAAATCTTTGAATTATTTATAAGTTTAATAAAAGAGACTACTGTTTCTGAACATGGGGGAATGATTCTTGCAGGGAGACCGTCTCAGTTAGAGTTTAGGAAAGCTTTTCTTGAACAGTTAATAAAATTTAGTGAGCTTGGGCAGTATGCACCGCATGTAAAAGAATCTCTGATTGGCAATGGCTCTAATTATCTTATTGGTGCCAATCTTTCGGTCTTTTGTAGTCTTCTGGGAACAGCTTATATGCCAGACTTGAAAGGGAAAATACTTTTCTTGGAAGAATGTAACGAACCTCTATACAAGATGGAAAGAATGTTTTATCAACTGCATTTAGCAGGCTGCTTTAAAGATATCGAGGAACTGTGGATAGGAACTTCTTTAAATGCAGAGTTGCCGATGAATTTACTTGAAAGTTTTAGTGCCATCTATAACTTTAGACTTGTTACTGACTTGCCCATTGGGCACGGGGAGCTGAATTTTATTACCCCACTGTTTTAAGAGTTTTACTTTGTCTCTATTTTTTGCTTCTTGTATTAGTACTTGTTTAACTTGTTTTAATTTGAATTTTTCTTGAATCTCGTCTAAGGAATCTTTAATATTTTCATTTACTATAAAGCTGAAATTTTCGTTCTTTTCAAAATGTACATATTTGTCGACGAAAGTTACTAGAAAATTTATGAAAGATAGTGCTTGAGTGGGTGGTACTATAAATTCAAAAATATTTTTCTCGGGATCTATTTTGTAGGCATAACCTAAGATGTTTTCAGGATTACTTGCAGAGTGGAAAACGTAGGTGTTGTCCAATCGATTCTTGAAGAAATCAGGATAATGAAATAAATAATCTCTAAATTCTATTGGTTGTGCGTATTTGCAGATTTGTATCATATTCTTTATATCTTTATTTGTCGCTATTTCACAGAGAATATTTACTGTATCTAGGCTAGTAGTTTTGAAATCTTGATATTCAAAAAGATATTCACGAGTGAGTCTACGAAAGCCTTGTGCTTGCAGGAAGGTGATTTCATTTACTTGATCACTCTCTGTGAGCTTGCTAATAAAATAATAGATATCTTCTTTAAGGCTGAAATGGGAGACGAAGTCTTTTAAAAGTTCCTCATGGTTAGTGTCGAATTCATGGAGTTCCAGTGCTTTTTTAGCTTCTAGATACTTACTGTAAAGGATAGATGAGACTACTTGATTATTTTCTATGCTAGCGTAATAGTCCTTACCCCAGATGAAATCTTTTCTGTATCTATAAAGATCTATTAAATTTAGTGTTTTAGTTTTCACGATAGATAATCTTAGTTTAAATTTAACTACTTGAAAGAATATTTGCGTTATTTCCTATCTTCTAATCAGTTAAAATATTTACTTAAGATTATATAAATATGTCAAAAAAAATAGCCGATAAAGTAGTTCTTGCATATAGTGGGGGGTTAGATACTTCTGTAGCCGTGAAGTGGCTTCTAGAACATAAATGTAATGAGGTCGTCTGCGTAGCGATAGACTTAGGGCAAGGACAGGAGCTTGAAGAGATACAAGCAAAAGCCCTTACCATCGGAGCTAGTGAAAGTAGAGTTATAGATGCTAAGCAAGAATTTATAGAAGAGTTTTGTTTCAGAGCTTTAAAAGCTAATGCTAATTATCAAGAAAATTATCCTTTAGCTACCGCCTTAGCTAGACCGCTTATCTCGAAGATTTTAGTAGAGATAGCTCATGAATATAAAGCTGATGCTATCGCGCATGGCTGTACTGGAAAGGGTAATGATCAAGTAAGATTTGATCTATCTATTATGGCTTTAGACCCTAAGCTTAAAATCATCGCTCCAGCTAGAGAGTGGGGGATGACTAGAGAAGAAAGTATCGAGTATGCAGATAAGCACGGTATTCCAGTTCCGACTTCTAAGAAGAGTCCTTATTCGATAGATTTAAATCTATGGGGCAGGTCTGCTGAGTGTGGCATTTTAGAAGATGCTACAGTAGAGCCTCCAGAAGATGTTTATGGCATGACGAAATCTCCAGAATCTGCTCCAGATAAAGCAGAGTATGTGCGTATCTCTTTTGAGAAGGGTATTCCCGTAGCGGTTAATGGTAAATCTTTTGCGCCGATTGAGCTTGTCGAAGAGTTAAATAGAATCGCTGGTGATAATGCTATTGGGCGTATCGATAAAATCGAAGATAGAGTAGTCGGTATTAAGTCTAGGGAGATCTATGAAGCTCCAGCAGCAGTGCTTTTAGGTAAAGCACATAAAGAATTAGAGTATTTAGTGATGACTAAAAATATGAAAAGCTTTAAAAACCTGCTTGACGAGAAGTATTCAGAAATGATTTATCAAGGTTTCTGGTTCGAGCCACTTAGAGACTGCATGGATGCCTTTATAAATCAATCACAAGAGCATGTAACTGGTGAGATAGAACTTAAATTATATAAAGGTTCTATCGCTGTAGCTTCAAGAAAATCACCATTCTCGCTCTATGATAAAGGCTTAGCGACTTATGATAAAGGTGATATGTTTAATCACCAGTCAGCAGTTGGGTTTATAGAGCTTTTCGGTATGCAGATGAAGACGCATGCTGTGGTTTCTAAGGCTGATAAGCTTGCTGTTAAGAAATAGTTTGGAAGGGGACTGCTGCCAAGAAAACGCAGAAATTGGAGTTTGGCAACAGTGCAATTATGAGTAAAATTAATTTAGAGTACTTCATAAGATGTATGAATACCTTGGAGAAGGCTTTTAGTTCTTTAGCTAAATTTTCTACAGAGGATGAACTCTATGATATTTACAGGGCAGCTTGTGTAAAGGAGTTTGAGCTTATAATCGAACAGTCAGTGAAATTATTGCGAAGATCTTTAAAACCATATTTTGCCTTACCTAGAGAGTTAGATACGATGAACTTTAAGGACGTTTTTCGCAGTGCTAGTAAGCATGGTTTACTGAGCCTAGAAGAAACTGAAAGATGGTTTAAGTATCGTGATAGTCGTAATGAAACGGCACATGATTATGGGGTTAATTTTGCGAATGAAACTTTAAGTTTAATTCCTGAGTTTATAATCGATGCTAATAAATTAGCCGAAACTATAGAGGCTTTAAATGAAGCAGCCTGAGCTATTTCTAAGAGAAAAAGATAAATTAAGATTACTGGAGATAGCAGATGAATATTTACCCGATATTTCTATCTGGGCTTATGGTTCGCGGGTTACTGGAAATGCTCATGAAAGCAGTGATTTAGATATAGTTTTACGGTCTGCTGATTTGAAACCTATACCGATAGGAGCTTTCTCGGATTTTATTGATGCTATTAAAGAATCTAATATTCCTATTTTAATAGATGTATTTGATTGGGCTCGGCTGCCAGAGAGCTTTCATGAGGGGATTCTTGAAGCTTATGTGGTTTTGAGGTGATGGGGATAATCAAGGAGCAATGATCATTAGTTTAGAGCATTAACAATCAGTGTTTTTTATACTTGACTTCATCTATGCTGAGTGGTTCTGGACAATCAATACAAATAAGATATCTTAATTCTCTAAGTATGTTGATTTCATCAGTAGTTAACGATTTTGGCCATTTAGTATTAATCGAATAAAACGTTTTTGCAAATCCTATATTTTCCATGCTCGCTCCTTCAAAGTTAACATTAGCCAAGTTTGAATTAATTATATAGGTATTGTTCATATTAACTTTTTTCATATTTGAGCCAGAAAAATTTACATCAAAAAGGTGTGATTTAGAAAAATTTGCCCCTTCAAGGTTAACATTAGAAAGATATTATATTTTTAATTCTATATATAATTCTCTCAAAGAAATTGATTTTCATTGACTCTGGAATATCTGCATTGAAATTATTCCAATCAATATTAATTTGAACAGGAATATTTACAAACGGAGATTGAATATCATTCAAAAAAGCACCGGCGAGGTTTGGATCTTCTTTTATGTAAGAGTTTATATATTCTTGAAAAGCAACTGTTCTTATTCTGAAATTATACTTTGGTTCATTTGTGCAGTTTTTGTCACGAGGACAATCTATTGTACTTTTAGTATCATATAAAAATTTTATCAATTCTGTTTTTCGATTGAAATGTACTTGCTTATTAGATGCTTGAATTTGTTGATTTTGAAGATAGAGTATTCCTAACTCTAGAATTAGGGCTAAAAATGTCGCTATAGCAATAATAATTAAAACTTCTTTCTCTTTATCTTTAAGAAAATCCAAGCCCTAGGCATTCAAAAGCAGATTTCAACATGGTTCAATTTTATCAAAGAAAAATATTAACGTATTTAAATCAAAGCTGAAGAAGTAAGTCCTTTTCCTGAAAGCAAAATGAACTTAAATATTTGAAATGGGGCTGTGCATTGTAATGCGAGGAGAAAGTTTAAGCCAATTAGCAAATATAGATTCTTTAAAATATCTTGATGAAGCTACATTGCCAGAGCTGCGAATTAAACATAAATTAATTCCATAAACTTCTCTGAACTTTCTTTAATCGCCGTGAGCTTATCTGCATCAAAATTTTCTAAGTTCTTATAGGCGAAAGCTAATCTAGGATTGTTCTTTAATGTGCTAGCATTGCGGTGGATAAAATCCCAGTATAAATAATTAAAAGGACAAGCATCGCTAGAGATTTTTTCTTTAACATTATACTTGCAGTTTTTGCAGAAATTAGACATTTTATTGATGTAAGAACCGCTTGCAGCATAGGGCTTAGTTGCTAATTTGCCAGCATCCGCATAGAGAGCCATGCCTAGAGTGTTAGGTAATTCAACCCATTCATAAGCATCGGCATAGACGCTGAGATACCATTCATGAACTTCCTGGGGATTGATTCCTGCGATTAAAGCAAAATTTCCAGTGATCATAAGTCTTTGTATGTGGTGTGAGTATGCATTTTCCTTAGTTTGTTTAATGACCTGTTTTAAGCAGTTCATTTCAGTTTTATTGGGATCCCAGTAAAATTCAGGTAGCTGTCTGTGGGCTTCTAAAGCGTTACTATTAACGTAATCTGGCATATATAACCAGTAAATTCCTCTAACAAATTCTCTCCAGCCTAATATCTGTCTAATAAAACCTTCTACTGCATTTATAGGAGCAGAGCCTTTTAAATATTGAGATTCAGCTAGTTTACATATCTCTAACGGATCTAATAAGCCGATATTAATATATTGTGAAATAACGCTGTGATAAAGAAAAGCTTCATTCTCAAGCATCGCATCTTGGTACTTACCAAAATTAGGTAAATATTCTTGCAAGAAAATCTCTAAAGCCTTTCGTGCACCCTTTTCCGTAACGGCAAAATAAAAAGGTTTTATATCACCAAAATAATTACTGAATTTCTCTTTAACTAGCTCTATAACTTCTCTTGTGATCTCATTTGGTTCTGGAATGCATCGTTCAGGTATTTTATTAAGAGTCTTTTTATTACTTAAACTTTCCCGATTATCATGATCATAGTTCCATTTACCGCCTAGAGGTTTTTTATTATCAGCCATTAGGATATTGTTTTTCTTTCGCATCTCACGATAAAAATTTTCCATAAGAAGATTTTTTTTACCTTTCGCCCAATCGCTAAACTCCTCTTTTGTACAGAGAAAACGATTATCTTCCCTAAGCTCAAAAGCTATATTAAATTTTTCTAGAAGCTCTGTCCAAGATTTTTGCATTTCTAAAACCCTGTACTCAGAAGCTTCGGTAGAGATGATTTTATGAAAAGCTTGATTTTGAGAGTGTCTGGTTTTAATAAACCCTACTAGCGTTTCGGTGAAAGATTTTAGACTTTCTAAACTATCAAGTTTAATATAATTTACTTTAAAACCCTCTCTTGTTAAGGATTTCGCAAAATGCCTCATAGCTGAAAGAATGAATACTAACTTTTTTTTATGATGCTTTACGTAAGAACTTTCGTCCAATACTTCCATCATAAGAATTTCATCTTCATCTTTTTTAAATTCTTCGAGCGCAGATAGTTTAGTAGTTAACTGGTCTCCTAGAATAATTACAAGCTTGGACATCTTTTTTTCTTCTTAATTTGTTAAGTACGCTTCCTAAGCTATTCTTGCATATTGCTTAACGCTTTGAGTTTTCCTGCCTAGCTCCACTGGATACTCACCATTGAAGGCTGCTAAATTGAGCTTATCTTTTTCGATACCTATAGCTTTAACTAAGCCGTTTAGTGATAAATAAAAGACTTTATCTGCTCCTAATTCTTGGGCGATTGCTTGATTTAATTCTTTAGGGCTAGGATTAGGATTATCTTTTAAGGCTTTTGCCGCAACTAACTTATCTTGGTCTGGGGTGTCTATGCCATAAAAATCTGGATATAGCACTGGTGGAGCGGTGCTGATTAAAGTCACTGATTTAGCCCCAGCTTCACGAAGCTTACTTATAATAACTTTACTAGTGTTGCCTCTGACGATGGAGTCATCGACTACTAGTAAATCTTTTCCTTTAATAGCCTCTGTTATAACACTGAATTTATCATCTATTCCAGTACCACCATCAATAAAGGTTCTACGAGCAATATTTTTCATTAGACCAGCTACTACTGGTAACTTGAGTTCGTTCGCTAGACTGTGTGCTGCGTGTTTCCCACTTTCATACACTGGAACTACGACTGCATTTTTTAGATTCAAAGATAAGCCATTATTATTGGTCTGATTTTCTGATTTAATTTCATTTAAGAACTCTCTAGCAGTTTCTATTCCCATATTGCTTCTTGTTTCATAAACTGATTTCCCTTCTATAACACTATCCGGGCGAGCGAAATAAACGAATTCGAAGGCATCTATATGAGGTCTCACTTCATTTTTATTAAAAACTATTTCTTGCGGATTTTTAAGTTGATTAATATCCGTATTCTGATTAATGACGACCATTTCACCAGGTTTGATGTCTCTGATTGCACTAGCATTTATTTTAGAAAAGGCACTATCCTCTGAACTGAATACCACACCCTGATTATCAGCTAAGCTACCCATTGAAAAGGGTCTAATACCTTTGGGATCTCTCAGGGCGATCATTTCATCCTTGTTCATGATTAATAATGAATAAGCACCTTTGAACATTGGAGCAGCTTTTTTCACAGCCTCTTCTAGAGCTGTATCTTTGCTTTGAGCGGTATTAACAGTGCTTTGGGCTCTTTCTTCCAGAATATCTTTTTGGAATTGAGCTATGGTTTTCGCCATTAATTCGGAGTCATTAGATTCATTTAAAATATTTTCAGGATGGCTTTTGCTTAAAAGGAAAGTTCTAAGATTATCTACATCTGGTAGATTGCCATTGTGAACTAAAACGAAAGGCGGTTCCCCTTCTTTAATGGGCTGTGCATGAACTCTCGCTCCAGCTTTACTTGTAGCGTATAGTACATGCCCTACGGCTTTTTGAGCATAATTATGTGCTAAGAAATCTTTAGAATATTCTTTAAATGTGTCATTAAAGGTGCTTGTAAGAGAACTTAGCCCCAAGCTCTCCATGAATTGAATAGCTGTCTTCTTTATTGCTTCAAAAAAAGGATTCTTTTTAAAGAAGTCAGATACCGTTCCTGAGCCTTTACTAATGTTTAGTTCACTGTTCGTAAAAGTTGCTATACCAGTAGCTTCTTGGCCGCGATGCTGCAAGCCGAGTAAGCCCGTTAATGTTTTTTTAAAAACATCTCCTACGCTATCTTCTGAGATGTTTTGATTAAATTTATATACACCGAAGACTCCGCATTTTTCTTTTAATTTGTCATCTTCGCTTGCTTGATTATCTGCTCTTAAGCCTAGGGATTCTACTGAATGAAGTGATTCAGTTATATGGCGAGCACTACGGTAATAAAGATCGTTTAATCTCTCAGCTTCAGGGCTTACTTGTGGTGAGCCTGGATTTTCACCTGAAATTCTTCCACTTGCATTTATAGTACTTAAGTTTAGAGAACTCACCAGCATATCTAAGATAATCACGAAATTCTAGCAGTAACGAGTCCTAAAGATTTTTGAAATTAAATTCATCTTTTATCCTAAATATTTACTTAATATCTCTATGCTATATTTACTTAAGTAATTTCCTGTTTTCTAAGCAGGGCTTATTTTCTGCGCCTTTAGTTCAGTTGGTAGAACGTTGGTCTCCAAAACCAAATGTCGAGGGTTCAAGTCCTTCAGGGCGCGCCACTTTCATTTCTAGTCACAGCATAATTACGGACTTGAACCCGAGGGTTGATTTTTTCTAGCGACCTTGAAGGTCGCGTTCAGGGCGCGCCACTTTCATTTCTAGTCACAGCATAATTACGGACTTGAACCCGAGGGTTGATTTTTTCTAGCGACCTTGAAGGTCGCGTTCAGGGCGCGCCATTTTCATTTCTAGTTACAGCATAATTAATCTCTTTATAATTAAAAAATAAGCTTTCTTTACTTTCCTGGGTATATTTTGCTAGCATAGTTAAGGCTTCCTAACGGGGAGTTAATTTTTTTATGGAAAAGCTAGAGAGTCTAGATAATAAAAAGGCTAAACCTGAAAAGAATAAGTTCTTGGCTTGGCTTACAGAAGATGACTCACCTGAAATTGGGCTTGCTGTTAAAGAGCCTTTACCTCAGTATCTAGAGGGTGTTGTCTATGAATTTAAGAAAATAGACTGGCCTACTAGAGAGGATGTTACTAGGGAGTTTGTGAATGTGCTTATTATTGTTACTATTATTGCCGTAACTATCTACGCTTTAGACATAGCATTTGAGAGATTTTTTGATTTATTTAAAGGAGTTGTAGCTAAATAATGACGACTAGAAAACGAACTGGGAAAAGAGGCTGGTATGTTGTGCAAACAGCGAGCGGGCATGAAAAAAAAGTTAAAGGCTATATAGAGAAACGTATAGAGACGATGGAAGTCTGGGATAGAATTTTCTCAGTAGCTGTTCCAGAAAGACCTATCGTAAAAGTTAAGCAAGGCAAGAGAGTTGAGAAGCAGGAAAAAGAATACCCTGGTTATGTTCTCGTTGACATGGTACTTGACGATGATACTTGGAAAACAGTTAGAGAAGCTCCAGGAGTATTGGGCTTTGTTGGTGGTGATCGTAAAGATCCGCCCACTATCAGTGATTCAGAAGTCAGAAGAATACTTCGTAAGAATACTGTTCTTGGTGATTCTAGGCTTGCGACGAAAAAAGAGATCGATTTTAAATTTGGTGATTTTGTTACTATTTTGGCGGGACCTTTTGAAGGTTTAGAGGGAGAAGTGGCTGAAATTAATGAAGAGAAGATGACCGTGAAAGTTAGTGTTCTTGTATTTGGAAGATCGACTCCGACAGAGGTTCCAGTGGACTATGTTACTCTTAAGAATGAGTAACACTTAAACTAAATGCTAATAGCTGCCAAAATCTTATTAATAACGCTGTTCATTGCCTTAACGTTATTTTTTTTGGTACTTACTTTCTTGACTAGCTCAATTAAAGAGGCTTTGAGAGAGATCGAGCTTAAGCTTGCTGATTTTCGTGACTCTATTTTAATGAAGCCGCATGCAAGTATTTCAAGTCTCCTATTGCCGCTTATTAGTGCTTTGGGGCTTAAATTTATAGATCGTTTTATGGTCGTAAGTGGTAAGTCCTTGTTTCTAAAGGCAATAGATGTTTTAATTGTATTGTTTAAAGCAGCAGATACCTTCTTTAAGGCATTCTCTAGATATCTACAGGTTAAAAATTCTTTAAAGAGGTAAATTTGAGAGTCGCAATATTAACAGAAACTTTTCTCCCACAGGTCAATGGTGTTGTTCGTACCGTTGAGAAAATTATTAAGTATTTAGAGAAAAATCGTCACGAAGTTCTATTGATTACCATTGGAGATGGTGAAGAATGTTATTCTAGCACTCAAGTTGTTAGAGTGCCTGGGATACCTTTTGGTCTGTATAAAGAACTTAATTTGGTAAAGCCCGAGGATGAGCTTTTCGCGAAATTTTTAGATAATGAATTTATGCAGTTGCCTATAGCTGCCTTGCAGTCACTAATCCCATGTTCGAATAAAGTTGTAGAGGAAGCTCTCTATAAGTTTCAACCAGATATTATTCATTTGGTTACGCCTGTAACCTTGGGTGCTGTTGGTCAATATTATATAGAGAAGATGAAGCTTCCATCCCTTGCGACATTTCATACTGATATTGCTGCTTATGCACCACGCTATCAAATACCTTATGTGGAAAATATTATCAATGTGGTAACTAAGATGATTTACTCTAAAGCTAATAGAGTTTTAGCTCCTAGTCCTAGTTCTAAAGCTCAATTGGAAAGTATAGGTATTGAAAATGTGGGGGTTTTTGGTCGTGGAGTAGATCATAAATTATTTAATCCAAGTAAAGCTGATAAAGAGAAGCTTTTAGCTTATGGTTTAAGCTCTGATAAGGTAACGATTCTTTATGCTGGAAGGTTAGCTGAAGAGAAATCTTTGGAAAAATTGGTTGAATCCTTTAAACACTTGTTAATAAAGTACCCTAATGATATTCAACTTTTAATTATTGGTGAAGGACCTTCCCGTATTGACTTAGAGGTTGCTCTGGTTGGTACTTCTAATTATGTTTTTACTGGTTTGAAGACGGGTGAGGAGCTAGCGGCACTCTATGCAAGTGCAGATATTTTTGCTTTCCCTAGTATTACTGAGACTTTTGGGCAGGTTGTCCTTGAAGCTATGGCTTCAGGGCTGCCAGTAATTGGCTTTGATTCACCTGGGGTGAGAGATTTAGTCGAGCAGGCTGTCTCAGGCTTTTTAGCAGATTCTAAAGTTGATTATTTAGATGTTGTAAATCCGCTTAGTTTTATTTACAATCTAGAAGCATTGATTAAAGATGGGGCTTGGCGAAAAAAGCTTGGAGACAGGGCTTTTGCTATTGCTCAACAGCGTTCTTGGGATGCTATTCTTGCAGAGTTAGTAGCTGAATATGAGATTTTAATTAACGCTGCTAATAAAAAACTTCTTAGAACCTAGCGTTTCTTTGTTAAAATGGTTATATGACTTTATCAGACCAAGACAAGAAAATTTTTGAAGCACATGCAGGAGGTAAGATTCGCATCTCTTTAGTCAAAGAGGTTAATGATAAAGACGATCTTGCTATTGTTTATACGCCAGGTGTTGCTAAGGTTTGTATGGCTATTCATGATAAGCCTAATTTAGATAAATTTTTAACGATTAAGAAAAATTCAGTAGCAGTAGTTACTGATGGTACGGCAGTTTTAGGGCTTGGAGATATAGGACCTAGTGCTTCTATGCCGGTTATGGAAGGTAAGGCTATGCTGTTTAAGCAGTTAGCTGATATTGATGCTTATCCTATTGCTATTAATGCTGAAGGCAAGAGCGTTGATGAAATAGTTGAATGTATAAGAATGATCTCCCCTGGTTTTGGTGGTATTAATTTAGAGGATATTTCTGCTCCAAGATGCTTTGAGATAGAAGAAAAATTACAGAATCTGGTTGATATTCCAGTTTTTCATGATGACCAACATGGAACAGCGATAGTTACTACAGCAGCTTTATTAAATGCAATTAAACTTTTAGAGAAGAAGCCTGAAGAATTAAAAGTGGTATTTAGTGGTACTGGAGCTGCTGGGGTTGCTTGTACTAAGATGATTTTAGATTTAGGCATCAAGAATGTTATCGGCTGTGACAGGGCTGGAGCGATTTATAAAGGTAGAAGTGGAAATATGAACGCTTCTAAAGAAGCTTACGCTGAGATTACTAATCCGAATCATGAGAAAGGTAGTCTAAGTCAGGTACTTGAAGGCGCAGATATATTTATTGGTCTTTCTGGTCCTAATTTGATTGGTGAAGATGAATTGAAGAAGATGGCTAAAGATTCGGTAGTGTTTGCTATGTCAAACCCTACTCCAGAGGTTGATCCAGCTCTTGCTAGAAAATACTGTAAGATAGTGGCGACTGGTCGTTCAGATTACCCTAACCAAATAAATAATGTCTTGGGCTTCCCCGGTATGTTTAGAGGGCTTTTAGATGCTAATGCTTATACCGTTACTGAGAATATGAAAATCGCTGCGGCAAAAGCCATTGCGAGTTGTGTCAGTGATGAGGAGCTTAACCCAGAGTATATTATTCCAGACGCTTTTAACCCAGATGTTGTTAGCAAGGTAGCTGAAGCAGTTAGGCTTGTTGCTATTGAGGATAAAGTTTGTAAAGAAGTTAGAACTGGTGATCCAGAGATTAAGGCTTTGGCAACTATCTGAAAATAGATTAAGCGATTTTCCTCTAAGCAAAAACTCTTGTCCTATTCTTAACTTTTTTTTGATAGCTTTGTGTTTTATAAGTGTTAACTTGGCACTCTGGGGTTTTCTTGCTACATTGCTTATATAAAGGTATAAGTAATCTAGGTTTTTTGTTTTATGGCAGGCGACGAAGATAGTGATGATAAACAATTCGAGGCTACCCAACATAAGCTAAATGAAGCTCGTAAGAAAGGTAGTGTTTTTAAAAGCAAAGATTTGACTTCTCTTGCAGTTCAAATAGTGGGTTTCGTTTTTCTTTTTAACTTTGGGACCTATATCTTTAAACTTCTGATGGATCTTTGTAAAGTTTTTTGGGGGAGTATAGGGAATTTTGAGAAAGTTAGTAATCAGTTTATTTTATTTCATACGTGGAAAACTATTTTATTAATTCTTGTTCCTATTATGATTGCTCTTGTAATTGTGGCTGTAATTATTGAAGTATTACAGCTCGGAGGACTTCTTTTTACTACTGAGCCTATGCAGTTTAAGCTTGATAAGCTAGATCCAATTAAAGGATTAAAAAACATGCTTAGCGTAAAGTCTTTATTTGAGCTTGGTAAGGGTCTGGTAAAAGTTATAGCTGTTGGTTATATTGCATTCCTTACTGTTCAAGAACATTTGCCAGCGATACTCGGTAATATAGATGCTTCTAATAAGCTTGCTGGTTTTGTATCTGTCGCAAATGTACTCTGGGATTTCTTTTGGAAAAGTACTATTTTGCTTTTTGCTGTATCTATTGTTGATTTTTTATTTCAAAAATGGAAGTTTATGAAAGATCAGAAAATGAGCTTTAAAGAGATGAAGGACGAATATAAGAGTACAGAAGGTGATCCTTTAATTAAATCTAAGCGTAGGCAGAAGCAGCGAGAAATATCTCAAGGTGGCGGTGGTAGTGGCTTGCAGAAAGTACCTGAAGCAGATTTCGTAGTTAAAAATCCAGAACATGTAGCTCTAGCAGTTAAATATGATGATCAGATGAGCAAGGCTCCGATAATTTTAGCGAAGGGTTCAGAGATAATTGCCCAGCAGATTATTGAAATCGCAGAAGCCTATAATATTCCGATTATTACGAATATTCCTTTATCTAGAGCTTTATTTAGGTTAGTAAGGCTTAATCAAGAGATACCACCAGAGCTGTATAAAGCAGTAGCGGAAGTTCTTTTATTCGTTTATAGGGTTAAGAAAAAGACCTTTAGGTAAAGCTTAAGAATAGTACCTTATCATAATGCTTTTCAGCACGATCTTTTAAGGTTTCTAGATTGTAAATATCTATCTGCTGCACAAAATCATTTATTTTAGGTTCTACTGCTATAGCTGTGCATTTAAGCCCTGCGATATGACCTAAGATTAGTGCATGAAGTCTCATCGCTGTAATCGAGGAACCATATTTATTTAAACAATAGAGTAGTTCATTTGGTGAAAACTCACTAGCTTTAAGGTATACATCCTTAAGCTCAGTAATTACATTATTCGCCATGCGATATTTACGAATTAATTCCATGGCTCTACGATGCAAGTGAGCATCAGAATCTTGCATTTCTAAAATGATTATAGGTGAATTAGGGTCTGGAAGAGTCTCTTCTATAACTCTAGTTAAAAATCTTTCGATATATTCATCGCTATATTCGGCTTTTTCTTGTTTAAGGCAGAGTATAGGTACTGGAGATTCGATACTTCCAAGATAGTAATCAATTTTAGTTTTTATCTCTGGACTGATTTCGTAATCTTCTGGTGTCTGGACAAGGTTTCTATTAGAATATAGAGTCCATGCTAAATCTGCACCGTAGAAGTGGCGAATGCCGGCTTCTTTTAAAAACTCTGCACTGGATTTATCTCTGACACTCACGAAATCAGCTAATGTAAAAGCTTTCTTGCATAACCATTGAGCAATGGGATGTTCTAACGGGCCTATGCCTTGAGCGAGGTATAGAATTTTCATGCCTTTTAAATGAGCTAAAAAGGTAGTTAGGAAATAATATAAAGGTGTGAGTAAGCTGGTTTTATCTTGAAATAGGCCGCCAAGGCAAATTAAATATTCGCCACTATTGAGAAGTTTAAAATGCTCCGCAAATGAATTCTTACTAGAAAGCTTCACGAAGGGAGTTTCAGGGTAGTGTTTTTTTAGTCTTCTCTCAACAATCTCGGCTAAAAGTTCGTCACCGTAATTCCCGTGATTAAGATAACCATGCAGTATGAACATAACTGTTATAATCATATCCTAGTGTCAGACAGTAAAACCCGAGTTTTTTCAATAATTGCCCATATCGATCATGGTAAGTCAACTTTAGCTGATAGGCTGCTAGAAGCTACTGGGACTATTACTAAGCGCGAAATGAAAGAGCAGCTTTTAGATAGCATGGATATCGAAAGAGAACGTGGTATTACGATTAAGCTTAATATGGCTCGCATGGAGTATAAGGGTTATGTTCTAAATTTAATCGATACTCCAGGGCATGTGGATTTTACTTATGAAGTTTCTAGGTCGCTTGCTGCTTGTGAAGGAGCTTTACTCGTAGTAGATGCGACGCAAGGTGTGGAGGCACAGACTTTAGCTAATGTCTATTTAGCTTTAGAAAATAATTTAGAAATTATTCCCGTAATTAATAAAGTGGATTTACCTAGTGCTGAGGTGGAGAGAGTAAAAAAAGAAGTAGAAGATATAGTCGGTCTTGACTGCTCTGATGCTATCGAAATCAGTGCGAAGACTGGTTATAACATAGATAAACTTTTAGACGCTATTATAGAGCGTATTCCACCAGCTAAGTCTGAACTGGACAAGCCTTTAAAAGCCTTAGTCTTTGATAGTTATTATGATGCTTATCTTGGCATAGTGGCTTACTGTCGTATTCTTGAAGGTAAAGTTAAAAGGCTTGAAAATGTTAGATTTATGCAGGCTGGTAAAGAATATCAAGTTATAGAAGTCGGTTATAGAACGCCTAACAAAAAAGAAGTCGAGGAACTAAGAGCTGGGGATGTAGGTTATATAGCTTGCTCGATAAAAGAGATTCAGAATATAGTTGGCGACACGATTACCCAAGTAGATTGCCCCGCAGATCAGCCCATACCTGGTTATAAAGCGGCTATGCCAGTGGTGTTTTGTGGTATGTATCCTGTCGATTCGGTGGAATATACGGATTTAAAAGAAGCTTTATCTAGGCTTAAGCTAAATGACACTTCTATAGTTTTCGAGCCAGAGACTTCTAATGCACTAGGTTCTGGTTTTAGATGTGGTTTCCTTGGAATGCTGCACATGGAGGTTATTCAGGAAAGATTAGAGCGTGAATATGATCTAAACCTGATTATCACTGCGCCTAGCGTTTCTTATAAAGTTTATTTAACCACGGGTAAAATGGTGGTAGTAGATAACCCGAGTAATCTTCCAGAGCCTACTCAGAGAGATAGAATTGAAGAGCCTTTTATGAAGGTGAAAATTATGCTGCCGAAAGAATATGTCGGAGCCATTATGGAATTATGCCAAGATAAACGTGGTGTTTTTATCGATATGAAGCATCATAATGCGATGAGTGAAACTAGTCGTGTGAATTTAGAGTATCATATACCTCTTGCTGAGATAGTTACAGATTTCTTTGATCAGATGAAGTCACTGTCTAAAGGCTATGCGACTATGGATTATGAGCTTACTGATTATCGTGAAAGTCATTTATCTAAGTTGGATATTTTACTTAATGGTGAAAAAGTAGATGCACTATCTGCTATAGTTCACCGCGATAAAGCCTATGACGTGGGTTCTAAACTCGCAAGCAAGCTTAAAGAAGTAATCCCTCAGCACCTTTTCGAGATTCCGATTCAAGCTGCGATAGGCGGTAAGATCATCGCAAGGCAGACAGTGAAAGCCCGCCGTAAGGATGTACTGGCTAAATGTTACGGTGGTGATATTTCTCGTAAGAAAAAACTTTTAGATAAACAGAAGAAAGGTAAAAAACGTATGAAGAATGTGGGTTCAGTGGAACTGCCGCAGGATGCGTTTATGGCTGTTTTGAAGTTGGATTAAGGCGCTGTTGCTGAACTTCAATTTCTGGGGAAAAATGACCCCCTGTAATTTTTCTATATTCTTGCGAAGCTAGTAATCATGAACTATACAGAAGAGTCTTTGAAATATAGAGCTAATTTGTTTAAATATACTGGGTTAGCGTTAATTGGAACACCCTTGACTATGATCTTTTCGATTATTACAGATAAAACTTATCTTACGGAAAGGTTTAATCTAGTAGGTTTTTTTCTTGCTATACCTCTTATCATAGTCGGGATACAATTTATTCTAGGAGGGATTTATATTCTCGAAGCGTATGGTAAAAAGGAGTAAGTATGATTGAAGATTTAAATAATTTTGGATTTTTATTTTGTTTAGTTTACGGTACACTCTCGCTGACTGTATTTAGCTTGTTTTTTATTTTCTATCTTCGCGCAAAGCGTTACAAGCTGCTTGATCCGAATAAATCTTTTTTGCAAAATCTCTGGGATAGTCCGTTGCTTTAAAACTTCTCTTTAATAACCCTAACCCCATCAATCACAAAACAAAGCACCGAAACGCCTAAGCCAATAAAAATCGGCTGTATATCAAACAAATAAGTATCTATATCGAGAAAAATTTTATTAAAGCTAATCCAAGCAATGGAAGCTGTAAAGGAGCTAAGCATCGCATAGAAAGCTATGTCGCGCGAATGATAAACAGATCTTTTTATAAACAGTGCTACTAGGCAAGGAATGAGTAAGCTCGCCACACCAAGCGAACCCATGGTATAAATCAGCCCAATAATAGACTCTGAATAGATCGCAATCACTGTACCGATAGCAGTAAATAAAAAGACTCCGAGGCGAGTGTAGAAAATAGTTTCCTCTCTTGGTCTATCAAGAGTAGAGCCTTTTACCGTAAGGCTTAATTTAGGCGCATCTTTTCTAAGCTGTATGGCACGAGATTTAAAAGAGTTTTTAATACGCCCGACTATATCTAAAGAAAAAGTCATGCCACTAGTGAAGCTCAGTGAATCTATAGTGGACATAATTATAGATGTAAAGGCTACTATAAATAAGCCTAAAAAGCCTTTACCTAGATGATTCTGGGCAAGTGTTAGTATGGAGAAGCTTGGGTCTGTATTTGGATCTAAGGCTCTAGCGTATAATCCTAGTCCCGTAATCATTATGTCAAATATAATCCAGCAGATAATGGAAAGAAAAATACTCCACTGTAAGCTTTTCTGAGTCTTAGCGGCAAAAGATCTTTGGTAAAAATTCGGGTCGACTAAAGTCCAGAGAGCGATTATGCCCCAGCTTATAATCTCGTTAAAACTCATATAGCCACTGAGTTTAAATAAACTCGGGTCTAATTTCGCTTGGAGAAAATCTATGCCGCCATGCTGATCGAAGACGAACTTCAGTAAAACTGCTGGACCAAGAAACATTAAAACAAACTGCACCACGTCCGTTAGAATTACAGTCTGGAAGCTGCCTCTGATGGTATAGATAAGGGGGATAGCTGCGCCTATAAGTATCGCAGTGGTTTTATCTATGTGGAAAATGTAACTGATAATTAAACCTAGGGAAAGTAAATAGGGAGCTATATTTAGCATAATGAGATTTATAAATCCCGCTACCACGCCAGCCCTGTCATCGAATCTCTTTGCGATTAACTCTGGGAGAGTATAGAGGCTGAGTCTACTTAATTTAGGAGCTAGAAAGATTAGGAAAATAAAAGCTGCCGCATACCAAAATATTCCTTGAGTAAGAAAATAGCCGAAGCCATTTTTAAAAGCCATTTCACTAGACCCTAGTATATTTCCATACCAAGTAGTCGTTAAACTAGCTACTAGAACTGGTATCGTTAGCTTTCTACTTGCTAGAAAAAAATTTTCTAAGCTTTTTTTTTCATCTCTTGAATTAAAAATTCCGATAAACATCACTAGGGCGATGTAAGAAGCTATAATCCAGTAGTCTATCTGATCAATCATTGCACTGTTGCGGAACTCCAATTTCTACGTTTTCGCCCGCGTCATGAGCTCTGATAATTAATATCTCTCCGCTCTTAAAGATAATTCTAGCTTGATTTTCTGAAAATTTATTACAAATTAGTGAAGTACCTGCCGTGATATCTGCTTTATCTAATGGATATTTTAAGCCTTCATAGCTAAGTTCTTTAATATCACTTAAGGGAATGATAGACAGAGTTTCACCAATTTCCCCATTAAGCTCAAGCGATTTAGTACTGTATCTAATCTCAGAATACTCGTCTATAAGCCTCACTGAGGCTTTATCGTTAATGAACTTCAATTCTAGTACATTAGAGAGACAGTGATCCATGCGTCCACCAGTAGCTGTAATAATATATATTTCTTTAGCAGCTAGTCTTAGCGCTAATTCTACAGCAAGCCTAGTATCGGTCTTGCTTTGATCAGGGTCGTAGATTATCTCAGGGGACTGCTCGCAATCTTGAATGTCTGGGTTGAGTACACTGTGGTCTTTTTTTATTTCTTTAAGTAGCTTTTCATCAATAGAATCAAAGTCACCAATTAAATAATCAGCTTTCAATGATAATTGTCCTGCATTATTAATGCCGCCATCTGCGCAGATAATAGTAAAGCTTTTGTTATCAAGATCGAAATTTGTAAATTTGCTAAAAGAAGATCGTAAAACAGTGGGAGACTGGATTTTGCCATTTGTGATGATAAGGAATCTTTCTTTCATTAGATCTTTTTTATCTTAGCTAAGCTTTAATCCAATCTTAATTTTTTTTTGATTAATTATCTTTGTGTGTTAAACGAAAGGAGGGCGTATTTTAGGAGGCTAGTTTTAGCGAAGGACAGTTACTTTGTAGCTGTTAAGTGCAGTTCAAGCGAGAGATTCTGTAGTTCACATAGTGTTCTTATTCCTTCTTGAGCAAAGTTCATCATTTGTAAAAATTGTTCAGTCTTAAATGGATTTTGTTCTGCTGTACCTTGGATCTCGACAACCTCAAAGGCACTTGTAAACACAAAGTTTGCATCTGCTTGAGCTGTACTATCCTCCTCATAATTTAAATCCAATAGGATTTGATTATTGCGAAGCCCAACTGATACTGCTGCTACTTGATTAAGAATAGGAAGCTTATTTGGAAACAAATTAGTTTCTCTTTTCATTTTCATAAGGCAATCATAGACTGCGATATAAGCGCCAGTTATGCTGGCTGTTCTCGTGCCGCCGTCCGCTTGGATTACATCTGCATCTACATTGATGGTGTATCCAGGGAAGCTTTTCATATCTACCATCGCACGTAAGGCTCTACCGATAAGGCGAGAGATCTCTTGAGTTCTACCAGAGTTATTAGCTTTATCTCTTTTAACTCTAGTGTTACAAGAACCGGGTAGCATGCTGTATTCAGCAGTGAGCCATCCGTCAGTTTCTTTGTTTAAAAACGGTGGAACTTTATTTTCAAAATTCGCAGTAACTATAACCTTGGTGTCGCCACAGCTTACTAGGACTGAGCCTGCGGAGTTCTTTATAAAATGTCTTTGAAAGTTTACAGGTCTTAGCTCCCCTGATTTTCTACCATCGTTTCTTAAATTCATATCCATTCCATATTAGCATTAGGAAACTGCATGCCCTTAAGATCTTTCTACTTGAAGAACATCACTGATATTATAAATTTTTTGGCTTAATTTTCTAAGATGTTCTTGACCATTAACATCTATCGTGACTTTTAATAAAGCAGTGGTGGTGGTAGGTCTTTCTGTGACTTTAAAGTCTTTAATGTTAATACCTTCATCGGCGATAAGTGTGAGTATATCTTTCACTACGCCGATTCTGTCGACTACTTCGATATTCAATCTAGCTGGGTAAGTCCTAACTTCACGATTAGTCCAGTTAATATGCATGACTCTTTCTTGTTCAGCTTGTTTGACGTTATAGCAGTCAGCACGGTGAATTGTGATTCCTTTACCTTTAGAGATAGTCCCGATGACAGTTTCGCCAGGAATTGGCATGCAGCATTTAGCGATAGTATATAAAAGTCCGTCTAATTCAGGTATGTCAGCACCTTCACCTTGAGCTGGAGCTTTTCTTGTTTTGAATTTTTCGATTTGGTGATCTATTGTTTCAAGTTTTTTGCTTTGAAGTTTAGTTTCTATTTGTGTAATGCTTTGATCACCAGAGCCGATGGCTGACAGTAGATCTTCTATATTCTTATAATTTAATTTATGAGCTATTTTTAAAAGTTCTTCTGATTTTAAAATCTTTTCAGCTTCAGCTTTTCCGAAATGTTCAGTGAATAATTGTTCGCCAAGGGTATTATGTCTATCTTTATTCTGTTTTTTATACCAAGATTTAATGCGATATTTTGCTTGGTGGGTTTTTATAAAATTAAGCCAAGAAAGATTAGGATGACTGTTTTTGTTGGTGATGATTTCGACCATGTCACCATTCTGTAATTTATAGTTTATGGAAACCATTTTCTCATTTACTATTGCACCAGTACAGGTATCACCGATGCGAGTGTGGATTTTATAAGCGAAGTCTATCGGAGTGGAGTCTACAGGTAGAACTATGACATCACCTTTAGGTGTAAGTATGTAGACTTCCTGTCCTAGAACATCGTTCTTAACTCCAGAAAAATATTCTTTAGCTTCACTGACATCGGTGTGCCATGAAACTAATTGTTTAAGCCATTTTAATTCTTCTGCTTCTTTAGGGTTAGCTTGACTAACACCTTCCTCGTCTTTATAATTCCAGTGTGCAGCGATCCCGTTTTCAGCGACATCGTGCATTTGATAGCTGCGAATCTGTACTTCCAGTGGTTTTTGATCCCAAGGGATAATTACGGTCGTATGCAGTGATTGGTAAAGATTACTTTTCGGCAGCGCAACATAGTCTTTAAATCTACCAGGCATAGGTCTAAATGTTTCATGAATAACACCTAATGCGGCATAACAGTCTTTTACATTATTCACAAGAATCCTGATTCCGAGAAGATCGTATATGGGTATTTCTACTATTTCATCATTGGAATTAAGATCTGTGCCTTTTTGACATAATTTAATATAGATACTGTAGAAATGTTTGGCCCTGCCCTGAATATCAGCTTCAATCCCGTTATCATCTAGTATCTGTTTAATTACTACTTTTAATTTTTGGACTTGGGCTTCTCTGTCTGGTTTTTTACTTTTAACCAGATCTTTAATCAGCGAGTAGGCTTTGGGATGTAAAAATTTAAGGCATAAATCTTCAAGCTCCATCTGTATATTTCTAAGACCGAAGCGATTAGCGAGTGGGGCAAAAACATCTAACGTTTCACTTGCTATACGCTGCTGTTTATCTGGCCTTAGAAAATGTAAAGTCTGCATATTGTGCAGCCTGTCAGCTAATTTCACTAAAACTACTCGAACATCTTTTGCTATAGCTAAAAGCATTTTTCTGAAATTATTAGCCTGTGCATCTTCGGTAGATTTGAAATTTAATTTATTTAATTTAGTTACTCCGTCTACAATTTCAGCGACAGTCGTTCCAAAGAGTTCTTTTAAATCATCTACGCTAGCTCTAGTATCCTCTATGACATCATGAAGCAGGCAACCGCAGATAGCTTCTTTATCGCAATTAAGTTCAATTAGGGTCTTGGCAACTGCAACTGGGTGGGTAATATATGGATCACCACTCCGCCTTACTTGGTTGAGATGCTTCTGGTAAGCAAATTCAAAAGCTTTTAATATAAAATCGACCTCGGGCTGAGGTCTTTTCTTTTTATGAAGAGCATGCGTTAGCTCTTCAATTAATTGAGGTTTTACTTCTTCTGCAAGCACAAAATTCTAATCTAATATTATATTAATATAATGCTGCCAAAATTAGTGACCTTATTAATTCAAATGATAGAAATTTATAGCTATATGCTTTTAGGTTGGGTTATAGGTTCTTGGTTCCCTAGGTTTCAATCAACTAAGATTTATCAATTCTTAGACAGTGCTGTAGAGCCATATGCAAGAGTTTTTAGAGGATTAATTCCACCGCTTGGAGGTTTTGATTTTTCTATTATTGTGGCCTTCCTTGTTCTTGGTATAGTTCAAGCGGTTTTAGCTAAAATACCCCAGATTTTTGCAGCTCAGGTACTTTAAAATACTTCGATCTCAGTTTATACGATATTTAATCTAATTAAATTCAGAAGCATCTTATGTCTCAATTACAACAAGAACTTATAATTTATCTGCTTTTACCTTTTTTGGTGGCATTAGGACTGGGTTATCCAGTAATTAAAACCCTAAAACATTTAAAATCGATACAAGCCTTTAGGGAATTAGGTCCTCAAAGTCATATTGCTCAAAAACTGGGAACGCCCACTATGGGATCTTGGATTTTTGTAATTCCTTTTTTAATAGCTGCTATTTATTACTATTTTACGTATAATATTTGCCCCAATATACCTTTAGGTAAATGTGTTACTGCTGAAGAGTTCTTAGCGGGCGAAAAGAAGCAGATTCTCATTGCTACATTGTCTTTTGTGGCTGCTTTTATTTTAGGCTTAGCCGATGATGCTTTGAAAATTTTTCAATCTAACTATAAAGGTTTAAGTTCTAAGCAGAAGCTGCTTTTACAGTTCGTGATTTCGACTGCGGTACTATTCTTTTCAGGAAAGGCTTTTACTCTACTTGCGGTGATCTGGGCTTTTATTATTATCGCTGGGGCCTCTAATGCTTTTAACTTAACTGATGGATTAGATGGTCTTGCTAGCTTACAAATGATAGCTGGAGTAGTAGCTTTTCAGGCATTTATGTTAATGAGAGGGGATTGGACTTTTTTCCCCCTGTCACTCGCTTTAGTAGCTGTTTTGATAGGTTTTTTAGTTTTTAATCTTAAGCCAGCTAAAGTCTTTATGGGAGACAGTGGTAGTCTAGCTCTTGGAACTATAATCGGGGTAATGGCTTACTTGAAAGACCTAGAGTGGTTTCTATTAGTTTTCACTTTAATACCAGTATTAGAAGCTGTTTCTGTTGTTTTACAGGTTAGCTATTTTAAAATCACCAAAAAGCTTTATGGTGAAGGGAAAAGATTATTCAGGATGTCACCTCTGCATCATCATTTTGAGCTCAGTGGTTTTACAGAGAATCAAGTGGTTTGGGGATTCTTTATCATTCAATTTATAGTTAGTTTGACTTTCTTTGTAGGTTTAATGAAACTCTAGTTTTTAGAACTTTAGTGAAGGGTGATTTTTTGAATCCCCATCTGGTATTACTTAGCCAGTCGAAAAATTGATGAAGATTTCTGTAATAGTTATCTTGCTGAATCATAAAAAGATTTTTTCTTGCGTGTTCTTGGAATATTTCTATATCAATGCCCATATTAATCGCCCTTCTTTGCTTGGAAGAGAATTAATTCGTTTCATACTTCACACATACATATAAAGTCTTATTTTGAAAGTTTTTATATGAATTAATACACTTATCCCATAAACATACGTTGATGTTAATGTAAATAAATTTGCTGGCTAATGCTAAGCTCAAATGACTTATTTTTTTAATAAATTTTTGAAAAATCTGAATTTTATGTCTTGGCTGCTAAATTCTTCTGAATATGCTGAGATTAAATAAGCCTCTTTAACATTAGGGACTAATTCTTTAAATTTTAGTAAGTTTTTTGCTGAGCTTAGTGTGGGGGTTTGACTAGATTTAATTTCGATTAGATTTAATTTTTCTGTTTTTTCTATGATTAAATCCACCTCAAGACCATTTTTTCACGAAAAAAGTAAAATTTTTCGTTGCTTATTTTTGATAATTTCCTTTTTTGCATTTCACTGATTACGAGATTTTTAAATAAAGCTCCAGCGAGTGGCCCAGTCTGTATTTGCTCTTGAGTATGATAGCCAAGACTGTGAGCAATGAGACCACTGTCGTGAAAATATAATTTAGGTTTTTTTGAGATTTGTTTATTCTCGATTTTTTTCGGATAAGGATTTAAAAGAAATATAATCTGTGATCTTTCTAGAAGAGCTATCCATGCTTTTATGCTTTTCAAATCTACACTTAGCTCTTTAGCGATATCTGTGTAATTTAATTCTTGAGAGCATCTTGCTAGTAATAGGAAAATAAACTGTTCAAAATGCTTTAAGTAACTCCTATTTAAATTAGATTTTATATCTCTGTCTATAAAAGTTCTTAAATAGGATGAGTACCAAAGTTTCCTGTCTAGTTTAGGCTTTAAGCATAACTCTGGATATGAGCCTCTTTCTACATAAGTAGCCCAAGGCTTTTCTGTTTTTTTCTGAGTTGTAATTTTTTCTTTTTTTTGAAGATTTGACTCTAGCTCGAAAATGGAAAAACTACTTAAATCTAATACCGCACAGCGTCCAGCTAGTGATTCCTGTACGCCTTCCATTAAAGAAAATTGCTGAGAGCCAGTGATGATAAATAAGCCAGTCTTATTTCGGCTATCGTCTATGATTTTTTATATAACTTAGTATAGATGGGGCTTCCTGAATTTCATTAATGATAAGTGGCAGTTTATAGTTCATTAAAAATCCACGCGGATCTTCAATCGCACGTAACCTCGTATCCATTTCATCTAGTGAAACATAACTATGTTTAGGAAATAAATGTTTTAACATAGTAGACTTCCCGACCTGTCTAGCACCAGTAATCACTAAGGCACTGAAACTGCGAGCAGATTTCTTGACTAATTTTTCTATTTCACGCTGGAAATAGTGACTTATTGCCATAACTGTATTTTACCTATATTTAGATAAAACTGGAATCTGATTCCGTTTTTATCTAGTTGCGAAATTTCATAGGACTGCTGCCAATCTCGAATTTCTGTCGTAAGTAGCTTAAATTCTTTGTCAGGCTTGAATATATCCAAGCAATTATAAAATATAAATTTAAAAAACAAACAACAAAAGCAGGCTTGAGACAAAACTTTGTTTTGCCTCAAGCTCCCTTCCAAACCCCAGCGAAGCGAAATCAGGTAAATCTCATGTGACTAATACATTCGAGTGAATGAAGCTTGGGGACCCGCTCTGCAAGAGTGGGGCGGAATGAACCGAATGTGTTAGTCACATGACCACAATTACTTGATCTTGATGAGCTTGGCAAAATTCGGATCAAGCAACTTCTTCTGCCCCTCTGTAAATTCAATATTATAAAGAACTTTTTCTGCTGAACCCAATACCTGAGTGACTTTTCCTTCGCCAAACTTAGCGTGCTTAACTGTATCGCCAACTTCAAACTCTATTTTAAAATTAGCAGCGACCTTACGTGCTTCTTGCCTTGCTGCCATGCCTCTGCCCTCGTCATAATATTTAGAGACTGAGCTGCTGAAATTATCATCAGTAAAGCTTTCTTTCTCAAAGCCTTTATTGAGATTTTTATTACCTAAATTAGCAGTACGGCTTGATCCAGAATCATTAGTCTGTGATTCACCATAGTATCCGATAAGAAGCTCTCTTGGTGCTTCACCCAAGAATCTACTAGGCATGCAGAAGTCAGTCTGCCCGAAAATCCTTCGACGGCGTGCATGAGTCATAAAGAGTTTATCTTCAGCTCTAGTTACGCCGACATACATTAATCTTCTTTCTTCTTCAAGCTGGGTTTTGTCTTTGGCATCTAAGCTGCGTTGGTGTGGAAAAATACCTTCTTCCATGCCTGTGAGAAACACTACGGGAAATTCTAGTCCCTTAGCTGCATGCAAGGTCATCATGGTGACAGCACTAGTATTCTGTTTAGAATTATCAATTTCGCTCAATAGTGAAATCTCTGCAAGAAAGGCTGATAGTGAGTTATCCTCTGCATTTAGTCCATAATCTGTCGCTACTCCGATTAATTCTTGTATGTTTTCCATTCTAGATTCAGACTCCGCATCATTAGAGGTATTCAGCATATCTGAGTAGCCGGTTTTATGGAAAATATCGTCGACTAAATCACCAAGATCTAGAGACTTTTCTGCTAAACGAAGTTCTTCTATTAGATTTGTGAAATCTTTTATTTTTTTCTTTACACTATCTGAAAGGCTAGAAATTTCATCTATCTCTAATAAGGCTCTGTATAGTGTGTAGCCGAATTGATCAGCGTGCTCTTCTATTTTAGTTATAGTCGTAGCACCTATGGATCTGCGTGGCTCATTGATAATACGCTTTAAACTCTGGCTGTCAGCTGGATTGTAAAGAACTTTCATATAGGAGATCATGTCTTTGATTTCTTTTCTGTCGTAAAACCTAAAGCCACCTACTATGACGTACGGAATATTTCTTCTAAGCAGTGCTTCTTCGAGAACCCTTGACTGTACGTTAGTTCTATAAAGTATCGCAAAATCTTTTATGCGATTAGTTCCTGCGGCAACTCGTCTTTGGATTTCAGCACTGATATACTGTGCTTCTTCCAATTCATCTTGAGCTTCGAATACACTTATTTTTTCACCATCTATTTTAGTTGCTTGCAGGTTCTTTTCTATACGCTCTGAGTTGTTCTCTATGATTCTGTTTGCGACGGCTAAGATATTTCCAGTAGAACGATAATTCTCTTCTAGTTTAATTAAATCAGCATTTGGGTAGTCATTTTGAAAGCCAATAATAATCTTGAAATCTGCTCCACGCCAAGAATATATACTTTGATCAACATCGCCTACGACGGTGAGCGATTTGTTTCCTGATGTCCAGAGTCTTTCTGGGTCATAGTGTTGAGGGTCTTTTCTTTCATTTTTTAAGCAGCCCTCAGTGAGTAAGCGTATCATCTCATATTGAGTGTGATTAGTATCTTGATATTCATCTACTAATATATGTTTAAAGCGACTATGAAAATATTTACGGCTTTCCTCATCTTGAGAAAGTAAATGTACGGTAAACAGTAATAGATCATCGAAGTCAAGTGCGTTGTTTTTTGCCATTAAGTCTTCATATTTAGCGTAAATTTGGGCCACGCGTTCTTCTCTGAAATCTAAGGCTTGTCCGCTAAAATCTTTAGCTGTTCTTTTTTCATTTTTGGCTTCGCTAATGCGGTAGCGTATAGTCTTCGGAACATATATTTTAGGGTCTAAGTCTAGTGATTTAATCGCTTCTTTAACTATATTGATGGTGTCTGTTTCATCGAATATAACGAAATTCTTATTCCAAGTCCTGATAGAGCCATCTGGGGCAGCTATACGGATTTTTTCTATTTCAGTCCTTAGTAATCTTGCACAGATAGAGTGAAAAGTACCTATCCAAGAATATTTAACATCTTCTTCTCCGATAATCTTTGTCAGTCTTTCTTTCATCTCTTTAGCTGCTTTATTTGTGAAGGTAACAGCTAGGATATTTGCGGGGTGTATCCCTGAAAGTATCATGTGAGCTATGCGATGCGTGAGTACCTTGGTTTTACCGCTCCCCGCTCCAGCTAGCACTAAGAGGGGTGCTCCGCGTTGTTCGACTGCTAATTTTTGTGCTGGATTTAAACCAGTCAAAATGCTAATCTTTTTATCTGTACTGTGGGTATCTAAATTCACGTATAATAATTGTAAATCATGACGGGTAATTTGATTCTTTCTGAAACTATAGCTTCACATTCACCAATGAATCAGGTGGATTCATTAGTGACGTCTGATAGTGGTAGCTTTTTAGATAGCCCATCTGTTCAAGATTTAAGTGAAGAGTTTAAAAATATCCAGGATGCAGCTGGAAAGAAAGTGGCGATGATAGGCAGCCGTGATCTATCTATGAGCCAAATTAAAATTATTGAGATGATCGCCTTTGGTTTAACTGTAGCTGGAAATACTATTATTACTAGTGGTGGCTATTGTGGTACTAACTACGCGACGATTAAAGGTGCTCTTAGAGGTAATGCTGATAGGCTGAAAGTCGTTCTGCCGCAGACTTTACAGCAGCAGATTAAAGAAGTCCAAGATCAGTTAATTGGTGTTAAAAATATTACTGAGCATCCAGAGTGGACACATATGCTTTTAGCTGATGCTAGCCGCCTTTGTAATCAAGAGATAATTTATGAGTGTCAACAATTAATCTGTTTTCTTTATCGTGATAGTAATACTCTTAAAGATTCTTTAAAATATGCTCATAGTTTAAATAAAGTGGTTACTACTTTTTATTTGGATTAATTTTAGATAACTTTATTTTAACTTTTGTTTGTTAGGATCCTTCTAATTGCTTTAGACATTGTGTCCGTTTGTTTTATTTATAAGGAGAATTGACATGGATTATGCCAAGTATATAACTGCCGCAAATACTAAGACGGATTCTTGGGATACTAAAATTGCTGCATTGAAGGCGGAGGCGGAAGCCGCCGAGGAGGAAGAGGCAGATGGTTCATCTTCTTCTGTATCAAGTAGGGCTTCGTCTTCATCTCGTTCAAGCTCGAGAAGTGCGACAAACCGTTTAGATGCACTTGGTGAAGATGATATTTCAATTTTTTCAGATATTAAAATAACAAATGACTTGGATTATGCGTCTATTATAAGCACTACTAATTCAAGAACTAGTACGATTTCAGAGCAGCTTAAAGCCATGAGAGAGGAAGCGGAAGCAGATGAGGCTCGGGAAGCAGCGGAGAGGAAAGCTGTCTCGAGTACTACGACATCGGGAGCTTCGGATACCAAAACCCTTAAAGAAGCTAAAGCAACTTTAGAAGAGATTAAATTAAGAAATGAAGATCCGATAGAAGGCTTTTATCAAGATATTTTAGGTAGAGATTCTGATCCAGAGGGTAAAAAATATTGGCAGCGAAAATTTGATAAGGGCATGTCTTTAACAGATATACAAGAACAGTTTTTAAGAAGTGATGAATATAAAAATAAAAAGAAAGAATAAAGAGGGCGACGAAAACGCAGGAAATGGAGTTGTGCAGCGTCGGTCTCTTAGATTAATGACTTACTGGCTGTGAGCTAGGGTATCCAAGCCTTCCCTGCAAGCTGTCTATCTGCTGAGAGATTCTATCTATCTTATCTTTATTTTTTAACCATTTATCCAGCCTAGGAGCAGAAACTACTGAGACTTGAGGGTCTATATCTATCATTCTCTGAATATCTGATGAGAAATCAATTTCACAGAAATCACATATCGCCTTAATTTTATCTATTCGATTAGCTAAAATATCTTCGTAGCGAACGTGCAGGTATTTTTCTGAAGCCATTTCACTAAAGGCATTTAAGGCATACTCATTAGCTGAAAGCCACTGAAAGGCACAGACCTCTTCTATACTTTTGCCTGATAAATATTCTTCCCAGTTAGGTGGATTTAAAAATTTCCAGACTTTACCAGAATAACCATTAATATTTAGCCGTGAATTATATTCGTGAAATTCTCTAAATTTAAAATCAAATAATTTACCATCAGAGAGCCAAGCATCAATCAAGGAACTGATATTAGCTCTGCCATCTCTGCTTAGAAAAATATATTTAGCGTCTGGAAATAATTTATTAAGGTATTTTATGCGAAATACATTAGGCGGTGTCTTATCAATAATTCGATAGTCATTGAGCTTTAATATATTTTCTTTGAAGAATTTATTTAGATGCAGGTAGCTTTTAAATAGTGGCTTTAGCTTTTCTCTAAAAAATAGAACACGAGTTAATTCTCCAAAGCTCTCATTATTAAAGGTGTTTAGGTGATATAAATTTTCTAATTCTTCTTGATCTTCACTTTTAAAATCTTTTTCATCTAAGTACATAGAGAATATGGGATCACGTTTATCTTTTAAGAATTTTTGCCAAAGATAATGAGACTCACGGTAACTAGACCATAACTCGGGGCTTTCACTGAGTAATTTAAAAAGCAGTGATGAACCACTGCGTGGAGAAGAAATTATGAAGATGGGTCTGCGGATTTTCATTGATCTCTTCTATACCAAGTTCTTCTATGCTCTAAAGCATCTTTAATTATAGTCTCTATTGAGTTGAATTTAGGCTGAAAGCCTAGAAGTCTTAAGGCTTTTTCTGGACTCGCAACAAGATAGGCAGGATCACCAATACGGCGCGGCTTTAAACCATAGTTTATTTTTTGATTTATTAGTTTTTCAGTAATGTTTACTATCTCTTTTACAGAAAAACCTTGGCCGTAGCCGAGGTTATAGATCTGATTTATGTTTTCAAACTTGGGTACACTATTATTTTCCCTATTCATTCTATTTAGTAGTGAAGCTGTATGTTTAGTAATATTTTCATTCTCTAAATTAACGTGAAGTGCTTCTAGTGCTAGTAAGTGAGCTTGGGCTAAATCCTTAACATGAATATAATCCCTAATAGCAGTACCATCTGGAGTTAGATAGTCATTACCATAGATACTGAAATCTTCTCGCTTCTCCAGTGCGAAGTCTAGTAATAATGGAATTAGATGTGTCTCGGGCTGATGACATTCACCTAAAACCCCGTCAGCGCCAGCTACATTAAAGAAACGAAATATTATGTAATTTAATGTCGAAGCTTGGATAGCTTTTTCGAATTCAAGCTTAGAAGATCCATAGGGGTTAATTGGTGCAAGGGTGGTTTCCTCGTTTATGTAAGCAGTGCCATTGGAGTCATATTCTTGTGGAATGCCATAAACTGCTGCTGTGCTGGAGAATATAATATTTTTAAAATTTAATTTTTCTAAGGAGTCTAGAAATAATTTAGCTTTATGAAAATTATTATCGAAATATTTTTCGGGATTTTTTACTGATTCAGCTACTTCGATAAATCCAGCTAGATGTATCACTGAATTAAGCTCAGGGTGAGAGTCTTTAATTTCTTTTAATAATGCAGTATCTGTGATATCTCCCTCGTAGAATTTAACTGCCTGAGGAATATTTTCACGAAAGCCTGTAGATAAATTATCTAGGCCAATTACCGAATGGTTTTCTTGAATTAAGGTTTGGCATATTATTGAGCCGATATAACCAGCACAGCCAGTGACTAGAATTTGCACTAGGACTATTTTAGCTTGTATAGTAACTTTATACATGGGACTGCTCGCAAACTTCAATTCCTGCGTTTTCGTTGTCTTCATGATTCTCTTCTGCGGTAATTCCTAAAATTAATGAAAATCAGTTTCGCTATATGTACTTATAATCGCCTGAGCTACTTAAAATTAGTAACAGAAGATTTTTTTAAACAGTGTAATGAAATTGGGTCTCATTTAAATTCTTGGACTATTCATCAAGAGATTGATGCTGAGAGTGGAATGCTCAACCAATTGTTAGAAATTGAATTTTTGTTGATTAATAATAATTCTAACGATGCTGCAGAAGAATGTTATAAATCCTTTATTGAAAACTTTGAATTGCATTTCGCTTCTTTGCCTTCAAATAATTTAAATGTTAGGGTGAAATACTCAGCTATTTATATTTTTGAAAAAAAACAAGGTCTGTCTCATGCTCGTAATGCTGCGATTGAGAGGTTTACTGGTGAATATCTTGTTTTTTTAGATGATGATATTCGTCTTGCAGATTCATTTCTATTAAATTTATTAATGAACATCCAATATCTTTTAGTGACTGATTCTCTAGATCTTAATTTAGAATCCTTCCCCACTAAGACTGCCTCCTTGCCTTTTATAGCTTCGGTTAGAATTATCCCAGAGTGGGAATTAGAAAAACCAGAATGGCTCAGCTCTAAACCACCTTTCTCTTTAAGTCCTTCAGTCTTTCCTTCACATGATTATGGTTCAGAGAGCCGAACATATCCTTTTGTTTTTGAAAATTTAAAAGTAGCTAATCCAATTGGTGCTGTGATGTTGATTTCTCGATCGGTGTTTGAAAAAATTGGGATTTTTAATACTGAATTAGGCGTAGGTAGCTCTGTTCTGGGTTTTGGCTTGCACGAAGATACTGAATTTTTCAGAACGGCTTTAAAGGAAAGGGTTCCTATTTATTATTGGGGTGATACTCAAGTTATCCATCCCGTAACCAAACAAAGGATGAGTGGAAAGTATATCTGTGATTGGTATTTTAAATCTGGGAAAAGCCTCACTTGGTTAGCTTTCAATCGGGCAGATCTTTTTGAAAATGGGCAAGCAGGGATGATC
Organism: Candidatus Melainabacteria bacterium; assembly: GCA_005110385.1. Taxonomy (GTDB): domain Bacteria; phylum Cyanobacteriota; class Vampirovibrionia; order LMEP-6097; family LMEP-6097; genus LMEP-6097. The sequence continues at coordinate 183,463 of DUDT01000012.1, forward strand.
GGCATGCCAGTGTTTCTGATAAGGAAGCTTCCCAAAATTTTAAAACAGTTTTTAAGTGTGAAAATTATGGCGATTCCAGTTTATTTAATTTTAAAGTTGCTATCATTAATGTGTTTCAGCTTACTAAGCTATTTAAGTTTTAATTTTAGGATTATTATTTATTTTCGAGCTTTGATGATGAAATGCCTCGGGGAAATTAGTGCCTTTAGAGTACTGCATTGATCTCTGTTAGAATTTATTTAAGGTCTATAACCCTAATGAAGCTTTTACCTAAATCAATCTGCCATTATTTAAATCTATTCTTAGCATTTATTGTTTTAATATTTTCTTTAAATCCAGTCTTAGCGATACCTTCACATCGCTTAGCAAGAGCTCCTTATTTACAGAATGTGATGACAGATGGTTCGGTGTTTATTCATTTTAAAACGAAGACTGCGTGCCGGGCAGAAGTTCGTTATGGTAAGGGACTTACAGATATAAATCAAAAAGCTGTAGATAAAATTATTCGCACTTCTCATGAAATTAAACTAACGGCTCTTGAGCCTAATCGTCGATACTTTTATCAAATTAGTGAATCAGATTCGCGTGGTGTGATGATCCCAGCTCATAAAGAGTTTTTCAGCTTTATAGCACCATCACCAGTAGACCCAGTGAAGGAGATTAAGGTGTGGATCTTAGGCGATCCGGGTACGGCTATAGCTCAGGATTTTCAGAAATATTTTAAGAAAACTCAGGTTAAAGTTAGAGATTCACTTTTAGGCTATGAAAAAACTCTCCCTAATCTTATTTTCACTTTAGGAGATAATGTTTATCCTTTTGGTTCTGAAGAATATTTCGATAAGGCATTCTTTACTATTTATGAGGATATCTTTTATCAAGTGCCTCTTTATACTTGTTACGGCAATCATGATCAAGGCATAGAGGCTACTGGTAAAATTTATGCAGTTTCATGTCCTCGCCCTCAGGGAGTGTATTTCGATCTTTTTAATTTACCGACTAAGGGTGAAGGTGGTGGAAAGCCCTCCGGTACAGAAGCTTATTATTCAGTAGAGTACGGGCCTGCTCATTTTGTGGTTTTAGATACTATTGCACTTGATTGTAACTATAAGCAGATGTTTGATTGGCTAGATAAGGATTTAAAGGCGGTCACTGATGGTAAATGGAAAATCGTGATAAGTCATTATCCTTTGAAATCTCAGTTTTTTGATCAGACCAAGAAAAATTCTAAAATCGCAGAGATCTCTGAATATACCTTTAAGACGAAGATGCTTGAACTTAATGATAAGTTTGATGTGGATTTAATGATAAGTGGTCATATACACACTTACCAGAGAACATTTCCTGTTAAAGACGGGCGAATTCGCTCACATTTCGCAGCGAAGATCTCCGAAGCGAATACCTCTCGTTATGATAGGCATGAGGGGACTATTTATATGCTTGCTGGTACTGCTGGTTCAGCGTGGACTAATAGTAAATTAAAGCATTCTAGTTTTACTGCTAAAGCACTTGGTAAGCCGGGTGCGCTCATTTTGAAAATAAAACCAGAGTCTATGACAGTTAACTTTTTAGGTGATTCAGGAAAAGTTTTAGATCATATTAAAATCCAGAATAACGAGCGTAGAATATAAGTTTTTCTTTATTTTCCACTAGTCTTTATGATGATATATTCTTAGTTGGTAAATTTCAATGGCTTGAATTCCTCAAGTCTTGTTTTATTTTATTTTTTTCACAATTTTGTTATTTTTTTTGTATAATAATTAGAAATTAGGTTTTGTTACTTTATGACAGATCAGCCAAGCTCAGTTAGTTCTACTTTAGGTTTTAATAATCCTTCTGCATCTATTGGGTCGACGGGTGTTCCTCTGGCAGATGCTTTGTTTACGAGTATTAAGCAAGGTGCCGAAAAACAAGCTTTGGTTGATGCCCTGCCTGATCGTTCACAAGGCCAGATGCTTGCTATGGAACGTGAAGCAAGTAATAAGGAGATGCCGCCTTCTCCCCAAGATTTAAATCAAGTGCTGGGTGAATCCCAAGCCATTAATGAGTTGCATTTAGGGCTTAGGACGGCTGCTTCGGCGGATACTAATGCTTCACAAAAGATGGGTGCATTCATGGCAACTGCATCGATGCCTTGGGCATCATCTGAATCTGTACTTAAGCCGCAGTATCATAGTGCGGTGACTGCACGTAATCCCTTTGTAGAAGCTGTACGAGGGAATCCAGTTGCGAAAATTGCAGCTTTAGCTTTTATTCCTACGACTCCTTTTGCCTTGTGGACTTTAATGGGGGGGCAGACTTCAGCTGATAAAGCTCTTGCTGTTGTTTCATTGGCTCAGAATGAATTCGTTATAGAGGGAATTAAAGATGGCTCGATTAATGATTTTTCTACGCGTGTTAATAGTGGAATGGACTTTTTAAATGGTATGAAGCTTGAATCTATAAAAGCAGAGTCTGATCCTTCTTTGAGATTTGCTGGTTTATTGCTTGAAAAGGTTATGAAATCAGAGGAAAATCCGAATATTCTTCAAGAAAAAGTTACTGAACATCATATCATTGGAGCAAGAGAGCTTTTAAATGAATTGAAGGCATTTTTGACTAAAAATCCAGAAAATATAATTTCTGGTGTGAAACAAGATGGTGGACCGTTTGCTTTAAAAGCCATGGTTCAGGCTGTGACTGGAGTTCCAGCTTTACTTGAGGCTAAGTATCACGCTGGTCCTCAAGTAGATTCATTAATGAAAACTATTGGTATTGATGGAAAACAAGCTGAAAAACATCTTGAAACATTAAATGGAGTAGGAGGCTTCTTTGGAAAGCTTTTAGGTCTTCAAGTTGAAAAAGCTGGGGCTGTTTTGGAGAAAGCTAGAGAGAGTAGTGAAACAATCTCTAAGCAGGCTGCTCAGCAGATTATGACAGAATTAGCTCAAACGGTAAGTGATCCACAGACTCGTGAAGGTATTAATAGTGCAAATAGTCGCCTTGCTAATCTTGCAACTCAACTTGTCCGAACTTTTTCTGGTAAAGCGAATGAACAATTCAACAGTAATTTAGCGAGTGTTAATGAAGCCATGGCTGCGGCGGCTCGTGCAAAGAATGCCCATTTGAATTAATTAAAACATCCCGCTGCACAAAAGCGGTGCTTGCTGTTATGAACTCTAAAACAGTCCTATCTTCTGAATAACAGCCTGAGTATTTATATAACCATTAAGTTCTTGCTGAGCGGTTTCTAATTTTTCAATAAGGCTTATACCATCTTTCAGGTTTTTAAGATGAGCAGTTTCCTGACCAGCCTGCTTGCCCGTATTTAATAAAACCCTCTCTTCAAGCTCTTTACAGAATTTCTCTTCTAGCTCTTCACAAAATTCAAGAACATCTTCTCTTTTAAATTTTTTTACCTCTTCAGAGAAAAGTAAATTTTTAGTTTTAGTATTTAAGGAATTATCGTCATAGTATTTTTTAAAAATAGAGTGAAGGTTTTTTTCATTAGTATCTTTAATTTCACTTGCTGAATCTGAGCTGATTTCATGCAAGCCCGCATCAAGAGATTGCTTGCAAACGTGCAAGTTTAAACCCACCTCAGGGAAAATCTGCAAACACTGCGATCTGCTTTTCAAGGTACCTAAAACATTCTTACTACTAGAGGCGAATAATAGGTATAAAGTTCGAGGATGTGGCTCTTCGATGCTCTTTAGTAGTGCGTTTGCTGAGTTCTTGTTAAGATACTCATAGTCAGCGGGGTCTATAATAATTATTCTAAAGAAACTAGAACTCTGTGAAAGCGTATCTTGGAGCTTTTTTATATACTCGATTTTTATATTTTTTCCTTTCTCTAAGTTAATCAGTAAAGGAGTTTTAGGATGTTTATCTTCGATAATCCATTTGCAGTTTTGGCAGGAGTTGCAAGCGGTGCTTAGTTTATTACTTTTATTCTCATTTATATAAGACTGCTTAGTAATGTTATCGATTAAAGCTGAATTTCTTTCACAGTTAAGAATTTTATTTAATTCTTTAGCGATAAGATATTTTTCTGAAGAGCAGTTCTCGCCACTGAAAATGTAAGAACTTACTAGCTGACCTTGATTTAGAGCTTTATTTAGAAAGTTTAGTGCATGATCATTAATGCACTGCTCGCTAATACCATTATTTAAAGAGGATTGAGTCAACAATTCTTGCCTCAAATTAATAAAAAGATCGCTCATCGATGATTAAGCGAAGCTCGCGAGGCTAGGTTTTTTAAGTTCTTTAATTAAGCTTTGCTCTAGTGCATAAGCTGTATTATATAGAACCTTTTCGCCAAGTGCCTTGCCTACTAGCTGTATACCAATCGGCATGCCTTCTTTATCGTAGCCACCATTTAGAGACATGCTTGGTAATCCTGCTAGATTTACTGGAACAGTTAATACATCTGAAAGGTACATTTCAAGTGGATCTGATTTAGCACCAAATTTAAATGCAGTACTTGGGGTGGTTAGCGAAAGGATTACATCACATTCTTCAAAGGCTTTAGAAAAATCGTTAAATATAAGTCTTCTAACTTCTTGTGCTTTTTTGTAATAGGCATCGTAATATCCGGAGCTTAATACGTAAGTACCAAGCATGATACGGCGTTGAACCTCTTTTCCGAATTGAGTTCTAGACTCTTTATAGAGGGACTCTAAATCTTGAGTCTCAGCTCTGTGACCGAAACGCACGCCATCATAGCGAGACAAATTAGAACTAGCTTCCGCTGGGGCGATTATATAATAACAAGCTAGGCTAGCTTTAATATGTGGCAGCTTCACTTTTACTATTTCAGCACCTAAATCTAAGTAGGTTTTTATAGCATTATCTAGGGCTGAACGCATCTCGTGATCAAGCTTGTCTGCTGATAAATCATCGCTAATGCCTATTTTTAAACCTTTTAAGCTGCCAGTTTTTTCGAAATTATTTTTTATATAATCAAGGTAGTTTTCAGTAGGAGTGTTAATAGAGGTACTATCCTTCGCATCGTAACCAGACATCACTTCTAGTAATAATGCGTTATCTTTTACATCTTTTGTCATAGGACCTGCTTGGTCAAGGCTGCTCGCAAAGGCGATAATGCCATATCTGGAAACCTTTCCGTATGTGGGTTTCATGCCAGTGATGCCGCAGTAAGCGGCGGGTTGGCGAATAGAGCCACCAGTATCAGTCCCAAAAGCCAATGGTACTAATTCTGCAGAAACGGCGGCGGAAGAGCCTCCCGAGCTACCTCCAGGTACACGACTTAAGTCCCAAGGATTTTTACATGGACCAAAGGCACTAGTTTCATTACTGCTGCCCATCGCAAACTCATCTAAATTTAGCTTCCCTAGAGGAATAGCCCCAGCATTAATAACTTTATTCACAATAGTCGCGTTATAGACAGATTTATGACCTTTTAGGATATTAGAGGCTGCTGTCGTTTCAGTACCGATCATGTTAATGAGATCTTTAACACCGATAGGAACGCCAGCTAATTTCCCAAAGTTCTTGTGATCATCTCCTCTAGCTAGTCTTTGATCAAGAAGCTTGGCTTTTTGTAGAGCAAGCTCAGGGCAGAGAGAGATAAAAGCATTAAGATCTTTATTTAGTCTAGTCGCTCTTTCTAGAAAGGCTTTAGTGATCTCTTCGGCGGTGAGTTCACCAGACATAAAACTTATATTAAGTTCTATCGCACTTTTATTTGTAATGTTTTCTGACACATTAAGATTTTAACATGCTGATACTGCTTGCAGTCCTCAATTTCTGCGTTTTCGTTGCCATTATGATCCTCACTGAAGCTCTTTAATACGCAAAAAGGTTTTTACTTTAATATCATTAAAATACTCAATAAATTCAAAATGACCATCGGCAAATTCTTTTCCAGTACCTTCTATATTAACTTCGTCTAAGTTCCCTCTACTCACTAATTCAAGGAGATGGGTTTTAGGATTAACTACTCCTTCGACATTCATATTATAGGTACTACCAGCTAAAGTTCCTTCACTAATACGATGCTTAGTGAAATATTGCACTGACTTACCACCAAAATAACCAAGTACATTATTAGTCATAGCATTTCCATCACTTTCGACATGAAGAGACATGAGATTAAATGCCCCGACATTACAGTAAATACTCATTTGAGCTTTACGTGGCAAACTTAGTTCCATAATGTTTTTGTAAACGATGGGATAGGAGTTTACTGTCCCTTTCGCGTCAATAATACGATCATTCCATTTAGTGGAACTTACGTAGATATTTAAGAGCAGCTTTTGGTAAGGGACTTTAGCGTCTTTTTCGTAATAATATCTTTCTAAATGAGCCGTACCCTTTTTTCGATAAATTTTACTGTGCCCTAATCCTCTTAAAGCTAATATGGGAGTGTAATTAGCCATCAGCTTTGCTTTAGTATTTAATAAAGGAGCTAATTCTGCTGGTAGAATTTGGTTCTTGGTATGGTTCTTGGTATGCTGCTGAGCTACTGTTGAGTTAGCTAATGCTTTTGAATAATTTAAAGACAATAAACTGAGACTGAAGAAGCATAAAGATAAATAAAGGATAGAGAGATGCTTTTTCATAGAGCTATTTATATATATTCACGAAAAAAAAGGGGAAGATAACTAATATAGCAAAAAAATTAGATAAAATTCTAAATGCTGTTATTCTTGATAATAGGATTTAGTATGGAAACTTTGTCTCAGATGGAGATACTTCAAGATTATGATATTACTAATTTAAGCACTTTGCGTGTGAGGGCAAAGGTTCGTTATTTTGTTGAGCCAGAGACTATAGAAGAATTAATTTCAGCCGTAAGCTTAGCTAAAGAAAAGAATCTTAAAACTTATTTTCTCGGTGGCGGTTCTAATTCACTTTTAAGCTCTAGAAATATAGATGCTTTTTTAATTTCTACTTTAAAACTAGATTTTATTAATGAGCTCGGTGATGGACTATTTGAGGTCGGAGCTGGACTTAAGATGCCACGTTTTTGTGGCAAGATGATACATAAATCGCTTACTGGTGTAGAGTTTATGGTAGGAATTCCTGGATCTATTGGTGGCGGAATTATTATGAATGCTGGAGCTCATGGGCGTGAATTCGCTCAAGTCTTCGTCTCTGCGAAGGTTTTAGATTTAGATACCTTGGTAATTAAGGAACTTAATTTTCAAGATTTAAATTTTAAATATAGATCATCTTCTATTAATCCAGATAAGCAGTGTATTGTATCTGCTGTCTTGAAATTAGAATATTCTGATAAGGATAAAATTCGTGAAACAGTGGCTCATTATAATGCTGCTAGAACTACCTCCCAGCCTTTAAAAGCTTGGACTTGTGGCTGTACTTTTAAAAATCCAGATAAATTTTCAGCTGGTAAACTAATTCAAGAATCTGGTGGAAAGCTTATGCAGATTGGTGATCTAAGAGTTTCTAATGTACATGCTAATTTTTTTGAAAATATTGGAGCTGGCTCATCAATTGATTTCTGTAATCTGGTTTCTCAAATACAGAGATTAGTTGAGCAAGAAAAAAATATTAAACTATGTCCAGAAGTTAGACCTATCGGTGAATTTACCGAAGAAGAGCTTAAAATCTGGCTTTAATTTTTTTATTTTAAGTTACATATGTACTTTTTAAAGACTCTGTTATAATCAAGTAATAATTGTTCAAAGTTGAATCGGGAAGTGAGATATTAGATGTTGGGAATCATTTTAAATTCTGCAATCGCAGTAGTTGCGACTGCTTTAATACCGACAGGTGACAGTGAAGCACCTAAAAATAGAGTATATGGTATAGATCCAGAGATGCCTCCTAAGGTAGATCCAGGTACTCAGAGAATTCAAGATCGTCTTATGCAGAGCATGATGGCTCGTGCTGCTGAGATGTTTAATTCGGTAGAAGGAATTACTGAGCGAGATAAAAGAGAGCAGGAAAAACGTAGAAAAGTTAGGGCTTTACAGTTGAAGGCTCGTCAAAAAGAGATTCGTAAGCTTAAAGTTAAAGGACGTCGTTTCCTTAGAGATTTGTCTGGTAAATGAGCTTAATTAAATAATAAATAAAAACCCCCCTCTTTTTAAAGAGGGGGGTTTTTATTTATTATTTAGTGGAATGGTTTAAGAAACCTTAGAAACCACCATGCATACCAGCGCCAGGCATGCCGGCACCAGCTGGTTCATCAGCTTTCACCTCGACTACTGCTGCATCAGTTAGAAGGATTTGACCCGCTACTGAAACTGCATTACGGAGAGCCGTCGTCGTAACTTTAACTGGATCTACGATACCCGCATCAAACATGTTTACATATTCACCTACAGCTGCGTTAAATCCTACGTTATCATCAGCTTCGTTATAAACTCTCTCGATAACTACTTCGCCAGAGAATCCAGCGTTGTTAGCTATCTGTTGAGTAGATTTACGAAGAGCGGAAACGATGATCTCAGCTCCTAGTCTTTTCTCACCTTCGTAAGAAGAAAGTCTAGATTCTAATTTCTTAGAAGCTTTTACGAGTGCAGTACCGCCGCCAGGGATAATACCTTGCTCTACAGCTGCTCTAGTTGCACTAAGTGCATCTTCTAAACGTAGTTTTTTATCTTTAAGCTCTGGCTCAGTTGGAGCGCCTACCTTGATTATCGCTACGCCGCCTGATAATTTAGCTTTTCTTTCGTTAAGCTTTTCTTTATCGTACTCAGAATCAGAATTAGAGATCTGTCTTTCGATTTGAGCTACTCTAGCCGCTACATCAGATTTAGTAGTATCGTAAGCCACAATCGTAGTGTTGTTTGCGTTAACTACTGCTCTTCTAGCTTTACCTAAATGCTCAATTTTAACATCTGCTAATTTAATATCTAAATCATCAGAAACCACTTTAGCACCAGTAAGAATCGCGATATCTTCTAACATAGCTTTTCTTCTGTCACCAAAGCCAGGAGCTTTAACTGCACAAGCCTTAAGAACTTGTCTTAAGTTATTAATAACTAATGCTGCAAGTGCCTCACCTTCTACGTCTTCAGCGATAATTAATAGTGGTCTACCAGATCTCGCTACAGCTTCTAAAACTGGAACTAAATCGTGAGGGATATTAATTTTTTTATCTACTACTAGTACGAAAGCATCTTCCAGAACAGCTTCTTCTCTTTCAGAATCAGTTCTGAAATATGGAGAAATGTAGCCTTTGTCGAATTGCATACCTTCTACTACTTCAAGCTCAGTATTAATAGATTTAGATTCCTCTAAAGTAATAACACCTTCTTTACTAACTTTTTCCATCGCTTCAGCAATCATCTTGCCTACTTGAGAATCATTAGCCGCAGAAATAGAAGCTACTTGTTCGATATCTTTAGAAGACTCTACTTTACGAGCTTTATCGATAAGATGCTGAATTACAAATTCACTAGCTTCTTTCATGCCCTGAACTAAAATAACGGGATTAGCTCTAGCAGCTAAGTGACGCATACCAGCATCAAGAATAGCTCCGCTGAGTACGGATGCCGTAGTAGTACCATCACCAGCGATATCATTAGTTCTAGAAGAAGCTTCTTGAATTAATTTTGCACCAAGGCTTTCAAATGGGCACTCTAGGTCAGTGATTTCTTTAGCGATAGTAACACCATCTCTAATGCATTGAGGTGCACCAAATTTTTTTTCTAATACTACGTTACGTCCAGCTGGACCTAATGTTACTGAAAGAATGTCTGCTACAGTTTTAGCGCCTTTATAAAGAGCTTTTCTAGCATCATCTTGTGTTTTTATTTGTTTTGCCATAATAATATATCTCCTTTTTTAAGTACTATGCTTCTACGACTGCTAATATTTCGTTCTCTGAAAGAATTAGAAGATCCTCATTATCTACTTTGATCTCAGTACCAGCATATTTAGAGTAAATAACTATATCACCCTCTTTAAGATCGATCTTCTGTCTATCACCTTTTTCATTAAGTGCCCCCGGACCGATAGCTAGAACCATTCCTTCAAGTGGTTTTTCTTGAGAACCGCTTGGAAGATAGATTCCACCTTCTGTTTTATCTTTAGCTTCAAGTTTTTTTATAACTAACTTATTACCGAGTGGTCTAAGTTTTTTCTTTGTTGCAGTTGCGCTCATATTTTACCTCCTAAAATATTCAACTAATTTCTTCGTATGATTGTATCATGCTTGAATCGGTAAAGATTAGATCTAGCTTTACTTATAACCTTTGATTTTAGATTTTTTTTAGAAATTTTAGCGCTTGAAGATGAGGAAAACGCAGAAATTGGAGATAGGTAATAGTCTCATGATATGTTTTGGTTATGCTTTATGACTTTATTATCGTTGGAGGGGGAATATCTGGTCTTTACGCTGCTTATGAATTAAAGAAAAAAGGTTTTAAAATACTTATTCTAGAAAAAACTGCAGTGGTTGGCGGTACGTGGAGTAGCTTTCAATACAAGACTTCCGTCTATGAATTAGGACCTAATACGATTTTAAGTAACTCCGATGAGCTTTTAGGTTTGATTGAAGATTTAGGAATGGAAGATGAATTATTGTCATCCCTGCTTTCATCTGCGAAGCGTTATATCTATCATCATCATAAATTAATTGAATTGAGTTCTAATCCTTTGCAGCTTTTAAATTCAGGTGTTTTATCCACACTCGGCTTTTTGAGAATTTTTCTAGAACCATTTTTCCATAAAGCTCTTACTTGCAGAACAGCAGGAACTACTCGCAAACCTGCAGATTTAAATACTGAAGAGTCTGTCAGGCAGTTTTGTGAAAGGAAATTCGGGATTGAGCTTACTGATGTTTTAGTGAAAACTTTTCTCAAGGGAGTTTGGGCGGGAGATATTTCTCAGCTATCAGCAAATATTGCTCTGAGTAATTTAGTGAAACTTGAAAAAAAATCTGGTTCGATCTTTTTTGGCTTCATTGTCGATATCTTTCAGGGTTTTATTTCACGAGTTCCTAAAAATCTTTTCAAAGGCGTGATTTCAGATGAAGTTGAGCTGGAGTCATCTTTAAAAAAAGAATTTAGTAAAAACAAATCTACACTGTCGTTTAAGAACGGCTTGCAGTCATTAACTCAGAGAATGGCAGATGAATTATCTGAGTCTTTAAAGTTTAATACTGAAGTGGAATCTATTTTAAACGTGCATCATGAAAATGGCGAAAGCACAGAGTTTTCAGCGCATGAACAGCAGTATTATCTTTTAAAGACTAATCAAGGTGATTTTAAAGCAAAGTCGGTGATTATCGCCTCTCCAGCATATGTCGCAGCTAAGCTTTTAGCAGATTTAGATTCTAAAGTTTCTGCTAGCTTGGCGAGTATAGAATATGCGCCAATTGCACTCTGTGCTTATGTTTTACCTAAAGCTAAGCTAAAAAAAGAATTAAAAGGGTTCGGTTTTTTATCAGCTGATGATTCTATAAAGGTTTTAGGTTCTATATGGGCTTCTGAGCTTTTTCCAGAGAGGAATTTAGATGACGAATATCTGCATATTAGCTTTATTGGTGGGGCTTTAAATACAAGCATTGTAAGCGCAGAAATTAAAGATTGCGAGCCGTCCCATCTTTGGGGTGAGTTAACTGCAGAGCTTAGTTTAATTTATAAAGACTGGGCCAAAGAGCCTCTAGGGAAAGAGGATTTTAAGTTGTTAGATATTAAAGTTATAGGTAAAGCTATTCCCCAGCTTAATTTAGGGCACGGAAAACTAATCGAAGATTTACAAAAACAGCTCAGGTCAGATAATCCTAAAATACACTTAATAGGTAACTATTTAAAAGGCGTATCTATAAAGGATGCACTGCGCAGTGTGACGGAGCTTAATAGTTGTTTAGTTTAGTCCAAGGTTCGTCATCAGCGTAAGGGATATCGTTTACTATATCCTCAAGAGTGCTTCTGATGCTTAGTAGAGAATTTTCTTCGACGATTTTAATGGGGATTTTTTTCTTGCGAGAAATTTCATATATCTGAGCATCGGGCTGAGCATAGCTTTTCAGAGCGAATATCATATCTGCTTCATCGATGGTATTTGCGATAGTAAGCTCAATATCGTGCCCACTCAAAGAGCGCTTTAATAGTGACTTAGATATGGCATAAGGATAAATAGCTAGGCTATTACCATCTTTACTAAAAGGAAAATTACTGATTTGGCTAGAAGGTTCTTCCCTGTAGGGTTTCTCTAATATAGTAATCTCGTCAGTATCTTTATTCCTAGTACGAAGCTCAGGTTGAACTGTCCATCCTCTTAATATAGAATCTACGCTCATAGCGGTATTCTTGTGAACATTTACAGTATAGCGATCTATAATTTCAACACAAATGTCAAAAGTGGGCTTAGATGCTCTTTCTAAGATAGTTTTTCTGGTTCCACGTTTGCGTGCTTCATCGTCACCTAAAGTCACAGACTCTATTCCACCGATTAGATCACTTAAAGTAGGGTTTTGTATTATGTTCTCAAGGTTAATTCCATGCGCTGTACCTATTAATCGTACACCTCGCTCTGCGATGGTTCTTGCGGCATAAGCCTCTTCCTGAGTACCTATCTCATCAATGATAATAACCTCAGGCATATGATTTTCCACTGCTTCTATCATGATGTCATGCTGCTGAAGGTGTTTAGGAAGCTGCATTCTACGCGCTCTGCCGATAGCTGGGTGTGGTATGTCGCCGTCACCACCTATTTCATTAGAAGTATCTATAACTACCACTCTTTGTTCTTGTTCGGTGGAGATTTTATATGCTATTTCTCTAAGAATAGTGGTTTTACCAACGCCAGGAGGCCCTAGTAGTAAAAGGGATTTAGACTCCTGAAGGCAGTCTTTTATAATATCAACAGTGCCGAATACCGATCTGCCAACGCGCATAGTTAAGCCAACGATTTTATTGATTTTATTTCTAATACAGCTGATTCTATGTAAAGTCCCTTCAAGACCAGCTCTATTAGAGTCATTAAATTCACCGACTCTTGCGACTATATCGTCAATAAAGCTTTGAGTGACAATTCTTTCGCCAAGCATTATGGTTTTTTGCTTAGAAAATCTAGCTTCTGGAATACGACCTAAGTCGAGAACTATTTCTATTAACTTTGTCAGATCATGATTTAGTAAAATCTGCTTAACTTCTTTAGGTAATAAATCTACTATTTTTTGTACGTCGTCTTTAACGATATTTACCATTAAGTCAAATCTCTTTTATTAATATTCTTATTTTAGTAGTTAAACCTATTTTTGTACAGAAAGAATATCGTAATTCTCAGCATTTAATTTAGACTGATTAATAATCTTTTTACATAAATATTTAGCTTCCTCTATATCTAGTTCTAAGATTTTCTTTCTGAGCCAAGAACCAATGGCAACGCCATGAATATCTATGCCTAAAGCTCGTGCTTTAGCTAGGCTTTTATCGTCAATACCACCAGCTATCTGCACAAATATATTAGGCAAAAGTAGATTATTTTCCTTTAGTGCTTTTAAAACTAAGTCTGCATTATGTATGCTTTTTAAATCTTTATCGGTATTGTTGGGAAGTCTTGCACCAGACTGGGGAATTCCGTCACATTGAATGATAATCAAGCGATCTTTAAAATTGGGCTGCTCACGTGTCATTCTTGCGATAAATATCGCTGATTCTGCAAGCTCGTTATCGGTCATTTTCTCAGAACCGATAGAGAATGATTCGAGTTTTACGGAATTTAAATCAAGTTTTAAGTAGAAATTTTCTAATGCCTCAAGATTAGACCCCAAGTGAATTTCAAAGGCAGAGGCTCCTAGAAGAAATAAGCGATTTAACTCAAGTGGGTTCGACGCTGACCAGTTTTCAAAATCCAAGGCATCGTAGGGGCAGTATTCAAGGCAATTAGAGCAGCCGAAACATAAATCAGCTTCATAGCTGAAGATATTTAAATCACTAAAAGCTGCCGATGGGCAGCTTGGTATACAGAGCTGACATTTAGTACATTTATCTTCATCCACCATGATTCTTCTGAAATGGGGATCTTTGTCAATATTTACACTTATCATTAATAATGGCTCAGGAGCGGGTTTGTGAATCGCTTGATTGTTTATTGATGTTTTGAATTCTTCTAGAGCACGCGTAATACCTCGATTTGCGGCAATTATGGAGTGAGGAAATGCGGAAATATCTATTACATCTGCTCCAGCATAAGTGAAACAATAAGAATAATCTTCAATGCTCGTTAGATCTTTTAGTGAAGCACCAATTATAAGCTTGTGATAAGAGTGATTACTAAGAGAATTCTCGATGCTTTTTGAAATAAAGATATTCCTTAACTTGATTAATACGTATTACGTCTTGTAGAATTAAAGTGTAATACATGATGTAATTATTGTAACTTTACGATAATTCGCTTGTCAATGGGAATCAATCCACTTAATTTAAGCTCTCTTAAAGAGGCTCTGCCGCCTCTTGGTTTAGCTAATGCTGATGCCCCAGATCCAAAGAAGCTTGCTGAAGCCATTAAGCCAGGGACTTATTTAACGATACCAGAGGCCTATTATAAAGACGGTGAACATAAAGGGCAATTAAATTTTTCAAAGATTGAATCAGGGATCGCTGCTTATCAAGTTGGGCATGGAAGGAAAAAATCTTTAGCGAAGTCTCTTGTAAATTTAGGTGTATTATGGGGAGGAGTTAAGCTTTTATTTGCTAATCAGCAAGGAGTTTTAAAACAAGAAACATCCTCGCTACCTACTGCACAAAGGCAATTTCAGCAGATTCTTAATGCTCCAAGTAATTTTTTAAACAAAGGGGCTCAGCCAAAATTAGATGCTAAGCAGTTTGATATTTTACAAGAGGCACTCCCAGCTTTTCTTTTGGGAACAGGGCGTAGTCAATACGAGACAGCGGCGAAGGGTCCTTTGGCAAAAGCCGTTGTCACAGTTACGAAGCCATTAGTTTTTATTTCTAGTAAATTGATGAGAGCTTTTGGTTTATTGAAATTAGCCTCACTTGGTTTAAATATGATGGAAAAAGCTGATCCACAAGCTAATCCTAATCCAGATTTTAAAAATAGTAATTTTTTAAATGATATTGCAGATAGAGGATTAGGGTTCTTTCCTTTAGTGAAAAGTATAGGAGATTTGAATCGAGTGGTGGATACTTCTAAGGGAAACATTTTAATGGCAGTGAACGGTGTAGGTGGATTACTTATCAATGCCATGCTGTTTAAGAATCAGTGGAATAATTTTCTAGATGGGCTAACAAATAAGGATGATAATGGTGTATACAGCCTGCCAGAGAAGATTTTATCCATGTCATCTTATTTAGGGCTAGATGATTCAAATAAAGAGAAAATTCGAGCTTCGGTGACTAAGTTTATTGATACTCTTGAGCAGGGTAAATTTAGAGATATTGGAGATCCTAGTAGGCGTGTTCATGCCCTAGCTCAAGCATTTAAAGGCTTATCTTTCTTGGGTGATAATCGTGGTGAAGGTGTACGAGATCAAGGTAATTTCCTTGCAAGAACCTTGCATAGATTTATGTCCGTGATTCTAGACTTGCCGGCTAATTCCATGCTTGCTATAAGAACTTTGTCGGTATTTGATAAATTAAGGAAGCATGAAACCGTGAAAGCTGAAGATTTAGAGAATATAGAGACTGGGGTTAAATTAAAATCTTCTGCGATTATGGCTCAAAAGCTTTTAGTTTCTACTGTCTTAAATGGTTTAATGAAAGTTAAGATAGATTTTGGTGGTTCTCTTGCAGATCTTAAGTCTTTAGAATCGTGGAAGGAACGGTTTGAAGGGTGGAGTAAAGGTTTAACTAATGCTACTTTCTTGCCATTTGTGGGAACTTTATTTGCGCCTATTAAACAATGGGTGATTTCAAGTATCAATAATAAGGAAAAGACCATCTTGAGATCAGGCATTGCCGATAAAATCCCGGACATTGAGGCTGGACTTGTTGCAGCTTGAAAAATTTCTCGGGATATTTAGGTTTTAAATTCCTGCACTTTCCTTAGGCTACTTGCATATTTAAATTAGCTAATTCTACATTAGCTAGGCAGGCTGCACCTACCATGCCAGAATTATTAGCGAGTTTACCTTCTATAACATTTATATAAGGTTTTAAAGCATCTACTACTCTGGCTTTCAGTTTTTTATTTAAATTAGGGTAATTAATAAACTGTGCTAAGCCACCGCCGATAACGACTGCCTCTGGATCAAAGCTATTAATTAAACTTGCTATACCCTGTGCTACATGATCATGCCAAACACTTATAACCTCGATAGCGTCAGCATCGCCATGATTATATTTATCCATTAGGCTGTAGTTATTTATATTAGGGTCTGCTAAATAAGTGCGAGCCGTGTTATTTAACCCAGTCCCAGAGGCGTAAGCCTCCCAGCAGTCCCAACTGCCGCAAGTACACCTGCGAGTCCTGTTACTGTGTAATTTTAAATGACCTATTTCACCACCACCAAAATGTGCTCCACGCCAGATCTGATCATTAATGATAATGCCACCACCAATTCCAGTGCCGAGTGTGACCATGATCATGGATTTAAAATCTTTTCCTGAACCAATAGCATATTCACCATAAGCTGAACAGTTTGCATCATTTTCAACTATCACTGGAAGAGATAGCTTAGCTTCTAATTCTTTTTTTACTTTAGTACCTTTCCAAGAAGGGATATTTCCACATGAGCCAATCATCTCTCCTTTTTCGTTTACCATTCCAGCGGTAGATACTCCTACTGCTGCGATACTGTGTGTCTCTTGGATTTTTTCAACCATCTTACACATAGTGTCAATAATATCTTCAGACGTGCCACTAGGAGTGGCTTCTTTAATGATTCCTGATTCAACGAATATAGATCCTTTCATCGGAGCGGCTGCAAGTTTAGTTCCACCCAAATCAATACCTACTGTCGTAACATCGTCGTTAATAAGCATGTATTTGAATATATCATGAAATAATCAACAATTTAAGCTCAGGCTAGGCTGAATATGAAATTCATCCTGGAGGCCATTCAAGTTTTCGCCCAGCGATGAGATGAAGATGAAAATGGTGAACAGTTTGCCCTCCGTCTTCGTTAGTGTTCGCTACTATTCTGTAGCCTTTTTCGGCAAAGCCTAATTTAGAGGCTAAGCGAGAGGCGGTTAATAGAATCTCACCAAGAATATTTTTGTGATTATCTTGCATCTCGTTTAGATTCTGAATATGATCTTTAGGAATTATAAGGTAGTGATGTTCAGCGCAAGGGTTTATATCAGTAAAAGCTAGTATGTCTTCATTCTCGAAAACTTTTTTTGCTGGTATTTTTCCAGTGATAATTTTACAGAATAAGCAGCTTTCATCTAGCATTAAATGAAATATTACCAATAACCAATTCTTGACTATTAAAAATGTTTTCATCTAGCGATATTTCATTTGGCTTAAGCCAGCCGAGATGTTCTAGAAAGCCTTTAGTGATAATATTTTTAGCTCTAGAAGATCCATCAATAATTTTAATAATGAGGCATTCATGGTTTATTAAATTTAAGACTACCATTAATCCTTCGGCTCCACCTTTTGCCATGAAATTGTTTGGTCTAGCTTGCATAACTAGTGAGTCGATTTGATTTGGTCCACCTATTAACAGTGGATATTCGTTCATGGCTTTATAAATTTTTTGATATGCTGGCTCTTCTGCTGTTTTGGAAAATATCTTAGCCATTTCTTTTAGCGAGAGATGGAAGGTCGGTAAGCCACAACCATCAATGCCTGTAATGATTTCTTGATCATTCTTGATATCGCTTAATCTTTTAATTTCATTTAAAATATTTTTCTGTAGCGGGTGTGATTCATTAATGTAGCTATTCTCTGGTGAAAAGTCCTGTATATCAGTCTTGAAAGACTCTGTTTGATTTATTTTTTTTATTAAAGAGTTTTCACTAATTCGCATTAAAGTGTGCTTACCAGCACAATTGTGTGCAAATTTTGATTTAAGGTAGCCACTGTTTAAATTGGAACCTTTTAATAGCCCGAGCTTTAGTGAGTCTTCTGAGATTTCATATTCTTGGCTTAAATCTAGTAACGTCTTTAACTGCTCTGGGGTGCTGTTATGAGAAGCGCAGGCTATGGCTATATATCTATCTGGAATATTTCCACTGATAAATGATAATGAGACTTTAGCTTGAATAGGTTTAATGATAGAACGCGTAAAACATTTAAATTCCCCATTGCCCCAAGACTGTATTATCTTTTCACCCTTAACTAAAACGGCGATGCCGTAGTGAATACTTTCAATTTGCTTATTGCGATATACTGTAGCTAAGTCTATTATCATAATCGTATTGTGGGAAAAAGAAATTTAACAGTCATTAGTAAGAATATCAGCATATTAATGCTTTTCGTGAGTCTTTCAGGAGCCTTCTTCCCGACTGTGTTTCTTGCTAATTCTTCTACTATTGCGGCAAAAGAGGTCTCAGATTCTGATCATCCAGTAAAACATTTTCTTGATGATTTTTATTCTGCTTGGAATGCTCATGATATAGAAAAACTGATGTCTTTTTATAGTAAAAGCTTTATTAGTGCAGATGGAATTATTAAAGATGATTATAAAAAGCTTACAGAAAGGCTTTGGACTAATTATCCGAATATTCAGCTGGTTAATCGTAAGCGAGCTTTTAGAAATCAAGATATGTATTCTACTGTAACTACCGTGGACTACTATATAGGTGAGACCAAGGATGTTAATCCCGACTTTAATGAAAGAGGGAAAATAAATGCTCTTTCTCAAGGCAGTATGTATCTTAAAAGATACGGAAAGGACTGGAAAATAGAATCAGATAGAATTAATTTCGAGCTTACTACTGTCACCTTTGGTAGAGCGAAGAAGATGTTGGATGAAAATTATATTTATTTTTCAGCTCCAGAGCAGGTAGATGCCGGGCAAGATTATTCTGCGGCTCTGTATTTCGCTGGTGGTGATGATTATAGTGTTTCTGCTTCTATAGATAAAGAATTAGTTCAGTATGTAGATGAGCCAGAGGCTATCGATGAAGATTATCAAGATTTAACTGCAAAGAAGTTAGAGAGACTATTTAAGGCTAATGATAATAAATACAATGAATTAGTCAGTGCTACAGCTCTTTTCTATAAAGGCTTAGTCGATCCTCAGCTAGATGGAATACTCTTTATATCGAAAAGAGTAAATGTCTTAGTTAAGCCTGAAGCCTTAGTGGTAAAAAAGATAGTTAAAGAACCTTTTTCTAGTGCAGAGTTTAACGAATAAAGTAAAGGCTTATGTCTTCGACAATAACTTAGAAGGGCGATCTATTGCCATAGCTTGCTCTGGTGGTCTAGATTCTATGGTTTTACTTCAGGCGTTAAGTGAAATATATAAGCCTGAAAAAATATTTGTTTTACATTGTGATCATGCTTGGCATGAAGCATCTACTCAAATAAGTAAATCTCTTGGTAATTACTGCAAAGAACGAGCTTTTAATTATATTTCAGTGAAATTTGATTTTACGGATCTCAAAAAAAATGAAGAAAATGCTCGGGATCTACGTTTTCAGTTTTTTATTCAGAAAGCGGCGGAGCTAGGTGTGCGGGACTTATTTATGGGGCATCATTTAGATGATAATGTTGAGACCATTCTGTTCAGGCTTTTTCGAGGAACAGGCGTTGCTGGCTTAAAGGGTATACCATTAGAGAATTTATTAGAATCATCTGGGCTTACTTTACATCGTCCATTACTGAGATGTGAGAAAAAAGAACTACAAGAATATGCTAAAGATTTTAATTTAACTATATGGGAAGATCCTTCTAATGCTTCAGATCTTTATTCGAGAAACAGAATTCGTTTAAATATCTTTCCTGAAGCAGAAAAAATTAATCCTAAGTTTAAAAACAATATTAACCGCCTTGCCCTACTTATTGAGGAGCAAGAGGCTTATATTAATGCTCAGCTAGAAGCTACTATGCAAAAGCTTGGGAGCTTGCCCTGGGCTTTAGAATCTTTTAAGAGTTTAGAAAGACTAATACAGCGCAGGCTTTTAGAGCGTTTCTTTACGACTAATATCGATTTTCAGAATGATTTTCTGGAAGCTATTCAGAAAGGTGGTTTTCATCGTATTAATTTTTCTAAAGATAGGTTTTTTACTATAAAACAAAAAAAAATTTATTTAGAGAATAACGCATAAAATGGAGTTCCGCTACACGCCCTTTAAGTTTAATTAGCTATAATGGTTTATCCACCTTATGCTTAATGTTAAAGACCGTAGTGCGATTAAAGTTCTTTACTCTGCTGAACAGATTCAGCAGAGAATTCAAGAATTAGCTCAGCAGATTTCAAGAGATTATAAAGATGTCGATGATTTAGTCGTAGTCGGGGTTCTGAAAGGAGCTTTTATATTTACTGCTGATTTGGTGAGAGCGATGGGATTACCTGTGCAGATAGAGTTTATAAAGTTATCTAGCTATAATAACGATGAAACTGAAAGCTCTGGTAAGGTAAAGGCTGTAGATTTATCTTTGCCTGAATTGAAAGGGCGCAATGTCCTTGTGGTAGAGGATATTATAGACTCAGGCAGAACTGCTAAGTTCTTGTTGGATTTTTTTAACGAGCATCTTTCTGCAAAATCAGTAAAAATCGCAGCTTTATTTGATAAGCCCTGTAGAAGAGCAGAAGAATTAGAGTATATAAAACCAGACTACTGTTGTTTTACTATCGATGATTATTTTATTTTGGGCTATGGTTTAGATTATTCTCAGTGTTTTAGAGAGTTGCCGTTTGTTGGTTATGTGTAAAAGCTTTATAGATCATTTTTTCTAATTCTCTCGCTTCGTGAGTGTCTTGCATTCGGTAAAAATTCCTACTTGGATTAGAGAATATTTTTTCATCCCCAAGATCTAAGCTAGGAGTTAATTCCTTTAAACGCCGAGCAAGCTCTTCTTGATGCCCTGGATTTTCTTTAATACTTTTAGAGAAAAAAATGTCTATATCTAACTTCATTTGATTTGCAAGAGAGAGCTTCTGTCTGAGGCTTCTGCCTCCTGTTATGGGTTTCAAATCATTCTCAGGAAGAGCATAAGCGTAAATGCAAGGATAAGGTTTCTCCTGCTGAGCAGCATTTTTACCTGCTTTGCAATCTAAAGCGAGTATCTTTATAGCTTGACCAGGTTTTCTTTTAATCACTAATGCATCTGCCCCTAGACGGTTATTAATAAAACCTACTTCATTAGGTGCTATTACGATGAACTCGCCTTTATCATGATGAGCCAAATCCTGTAAACCTAGTAGGAAACGCTTTTCAGCATAATTCCCTAGGGTCTCTAGTGTGTAATTGGTTTGCCGCAGAAAAAAATCATTAGCACCGACTTTCATTAAATCAAGATCTTGCGGTTTAATCAGAGACCCGGCTGCATCTTCATTATGAAGTAACTCTTGTCGATAGTCATTATCTACATAGCTATTACTAAATACATCCTCTAAAAGATTTATATATCCAATTAAATATTCATAAGGCTTAGTAATATCTAATTCTGGTGAAAAACCTTTTGATTTTGTGCCAGGAAACTTTGAATCTAAATATTCTTTAATCCGAGCATTAGCTTGATCAGAGAAAATATTTCTGAAATCATCGAGAGATCTTTCATCAGAAGCTCCTAAAGGCTTAATTTTTCCAAAATATTTATTTATGGGATTTAATAGCTGTACTAAAAAAATATTAGCTGCTAGATCAGATCCTGAGTCAGAAGTCTGTTTTGGATTAGTTTCTAAAATTGATGGTTTTAAAGTTGCTAAAATATCTTTAATTAATGATCTCAATAATTTAATTTTTCTTTTAAAGTCGCTGACAATATCTTTGAGACTGCTTTGTTCTATCTTATAATTTTTTTTGAATAATTTATCTGGATGACTCGACTTAACTTTATCTGAGCTAGGCTCAGAAGGTTTTAATAAATCTTGGTATTCTTTTAGCTTAGAAGCTATACCTGAATATTCTAATAAAAAATACTGATTTAATAAATCAATATTATGACGATCTATCTTTTCAGGATTTATTTTAGACAATAGTGCTTCATAATCTCTTCTAATTTCAGACATTAATAGTAGAGGGGATGCTTTATCTGAATTAGTACTATCTGCAAGAGAAAAGCCTTTTTCTCTATTATTGGAACGATTCTGCCTAGCAGCTTTTGCAAATTTATTAGCTTTATCTCTAGTAATCCTAGTCTGATCTAAATCCCTGAAGATTCTGTCTAATTTTCTATTTAGATTTGATAATTCTCTATAAAAAGGCTGGGTGATACTATGCTGAAAATTTTTTCTTAGATTGATGAATTCTTCCTCATTTTTACTTTTTGCTAAATCTTCAAAAAAATTAGTGCAAATCAACCTAAACATTCCCGCACTAATCCAATTTAAAAAAAGTTTTTTTAAAATCTCATCATTACTTAGACTCTGAGATTCTGTATCTTGCCGCAATTTCTCAAAGTCTTGGATTTTAATATCCAAAGTATCTCTAATAATCTCTTCAGGAACTTTATTGATAAATTGTTCAATTAAAATTCTATTAAGATCCTCTTGTCGATCAAGTCCTTCACTGATCGATTGAATAAAGTTCCGGTATTGACAAAAAACAGCTAAATTAACTTTATCCATAAGAGGCAATTTAGCTGCTAGATTTATTGACTGCTGTAAATCATTTAAGATACTTAATCGCTGAGTGCCTTGCTCAATATTACTTGCAAGTGTATCCATGAAAGAAGCACCAAGGATCATTCCCTTGGAGTCTGGTGCGCTTATATTTAATGAATTCTGTCTAACTGGAGCCACCGGTTCCGTGGGGACTGATTGAACTCTCCTAGTTGCTCCCCCATTTGCCGCATGAGTTCTTGCTGCTATTCGCATAATTTTAGAATCCTTTATGGCATTGATTAAGATAATATCACGCCTTGGCGGATGTTTGTAAACCTAAATTATCTATATTATCTGTCGGTAAATTCATGACTTCTTTTTCTAAGTCACGAATCAGGTACATACCAGCAGCTCTTAAGCCGAGGTAAGCATTCGGAACTATGTTATATAGAGTGGTAAATAGACCAGCCCCAAGCACTCCCATTCTGTCAAATACTGGTTTAATCGCTAAGGCGGCTTCGTCTATAAGTAAGCAGCTTTGTCTGATGTAATGATTATTTTTAGTTAGAAGTAGAAGTCCGTCTATGCTTTGTTGAACCAAAGAAGGAACGGTTTTGCCGTAAATATTTTGGAATCTTTCAGTTAAAAGTTTTCTTACTAAACTGAATTTCTGTTTTTCAAGCTGAGCATCATTATTTAGCTTTTCTGCTGATGATTCATATTCTAAAAATTTAGCTTCTTTTAGTTCTTTATAAGTTCTAATTTCTTCTTTGAGATTCTCGCTGAGATTTGCTTTGGAGTCGGGATTGATTTTAAATAAACTGCTGAAAACTTTTTTAGTACTAGAGTTTATAAACTTTTCTGCTCGCTCATTAAGGCTATGAAATAATTTAGGATTTTTCTGACTAATATAATCGCTAAACTTATGAACTATTCTATCCATGTAAGGATCAAGTTTGCCGATGGTTCTTTCTGCAGCTAAGACTCCGATTAAGCCAGAAAATATCTGTCTAGTTTCTTTGCCTTGATCTGACTGTGAGTCTCTTACTAGCAGCTTATCTCCTGTTTTTTTTATTAAATCGATTACCCAGGAGCAGGGTCCATAAGTTAATGCTGAACTGGATAATGCATCTAAGCCTATGGTTACAATATTTTTAGGTTCGTGTAGCTTTTTGATTTGAGCTTGTTTTTCCTGTTCGGCTTTTAAATCAGGATTTTCTATTATTGAGCCATTTTTAGCTTCTGTGATGGCAAAAGGGCTTACAACTGTTTCCTGCTCTAGAGGGGAGGCGTTTCTATCTAGGCTTGCATTTGCAAGCACCATGTTATCTCTATGGAGAGTGGTGTTCTGGAGGCTATCCATTATTTAGGCATGAGATTATTGCACCATGTGCAATGGTTTCTGTGCATTAAACGAGGACGCTGTGCGTCCTTGCTCTGTATCGCACCAATATATAAGGTATTTGGATGTGTAATATTGTTATGAATATTTGGGGAGATTAATGCTTATTGGCTGAGCCTTTCTCGGGGAGCCTTATCCCAAGAGTATTAGCATGATCTAGTAATTCTTTTTCTTTGAGATTAATCGCAAACATCGCAATAGGTCTAGTGACAAATATATAAGCATTTGGCACAACGTCAAAGAAGAAATGATAAATAGCAGCACCAGGAGGGCCGAATTTATCTAGTAGTGGTTTTACAACAAGAGCTGCCTCATTTGCAAGTAAGCTCAGTCTGGTTTTTGATGATTCGTCTACACAGGCAAAGGCGACATCAAGAGCTTTGGCTACAGGGACTGGCATTTTTTTGCCATAGAGTTTCTGGTAATCATCATTTAGCATTTCACGGACTAATTTCGCGAAGTGCATTTCATCTTTATGATCAATTTCTGCTTTATTCTTAATATAATCTATGACTCGAGCTTTAAGATCTTGATTAACAAAGTCTTTACTCTCGCTGGTTTCAAGTTTTTTACCAAATACACCAAGTATTCCATGGATAATTTGTTTGATAAGCTTATCACCAGCTTGATTCATTTTAATTAAAGCGCCTGGAATTTTATTATCTAAGAATTTCCGAATTTTTGGAAATAGGATTTTCCATTGTGGATCAAGGACTTTACCGATAGATTCTTCAGCAGCATAGAAGCCCACGCCACCAACAGCTAAATTTGCAGCTAATTTACCATTTTCAGGTAAAGAAGTCTTTTCTATAGGCCCATGACCGAGTTTTTTAAACAGTGAAACTATACCCGGACCAACAACATTTCCTAATACATGGCTGGTTATTGTGTCGAATACGGTATCAACGGTCCCACCCTTAGTATTTTTTACAGGCGTAAATGCTCCCCTTGACTCTAACTCAAAAAGCTCCATCATCTGTCCGACACCTTTAATCGCGTCAGCATATTTCTTGGATTCTATATTCGTTTGAAGAGTTTCTAAATGTTGATTTTTAGCAGAAATATTCTTTTCATCTGGAGTAAAATTCGCTTTAATCGTATTCAGTAAATCTAAAGTTAAGGCGTCTGCTTTTATATCTTCCTTAGCGTCTTTCCCGCCCTTACCTAAAATTTCTCTGATTTGCGCTAATCTTTTGAGCTGTTCAAAATCATGAGATTTAAAATTCTCAGATTCGTGCAATTTACCTAAATCTAGAGGAGTAGGAGGAGTAGCCTGAACTGTGGCTGTATTCTTCGAAGTTTTACTAGGATCGGAATTCAAGCTAGGTGCAGCCGTGCTTTCTGTCTGTGATGACTGAGCTATTTGTGAATTATTTGGAAGTGTAGACTTACGGTCAACCTGCAAAGCAAGCTCCAGTTATCAATAAATTAGATAGTCTTAGTGGGGATTTTACTGGAAATCGCACAAGTGGCTTACCTTTAAGATTATGTTTAATATGTAATAGTAAATACTATTTTATACAAAGTAAAGATATTTTACAAGTTGATTGTTTATTTTTCTGTAAACGTTAATTTTGAGCTTTGTTTAGTAAAACTGCATTTTGTGCTGACTATATTTTTGATAAAATCAAGCTTTAATGCCTAAAAGAACAGATATTAAAAAGATTCTGATTATCGGTGCTGGTCCTATCATCATCGGTCAAGCCTGTGAATTTGATTATTCTGGAACTCAAGCCTGTAAAGCACTTAAAGAGGAAGGTTTTGAGATAGTTCTCGTCAATAGTAATCCAGCTACGATAATGACAGATCCAGAGTTTGCTCATAAGACTTATATAGAGCCGATTACCTTTGAGTGTTTAGAGAAAATCATTGAAAGAGAGAGACCTTGTGCGATTCTGCCGACCATGGGAGGGCAGACTAGTCTAAATGCAGCTGTGGAACTAGCTGAAAAGGGAGTTTTAGAAAAATATAATGTGGAGCTGATAGGAGCTAAGCTAGAAGCGATTAAATTAGCTGAAGATAGAGCTTTATTTAAAAATCTGATGACTAGTCTCGGGCTTAAGTCCGCTGCCTCAGAGACAGTGACTACGATCAAAGAAGCTCATGATGTAGCTAAAATCATCGGTTTCCCTTTAATTTTAAGACCAGCTTTTACTCTAGGAGGCTATGGTGGTGGAATCGCTTATAACTTAGGTGAGTTAGACGAGATGGTAGCTAAGGGTCTTACGGCAAGCCCAGTCAGGCAGATATTAGTAGAGAAGTCTTTACTTGGCTGGAAAGAGATAGAGTTCGAGGTAATGCGAGATCTGAAAGATAATGTCGTTATTATCTGCGCTATAGAGAATTTCGATCCTATGGGTGTTCATACTGGAGACAGTATTACTGTGGCTCCGACCCAAACCCTTACTGATAAAGAGTTTCAATCTTTAAGAGACGCTTCGATTAAAGTTATTCGTGGTGTGGGCGTAGAGACTGGCGGCAGTAATGTTCAGTTCGCCATGAACCCAGAGAATGGAGAATTTATAGTTATAGAGATGAATCCACGTGTGTCTCGCTCTAGTGCACTCGCTTCTAAAGCTACAGGGTTTCCTATAGCGAAGATAGCAGCTAAGCTAGCTGTTGGTTATACACTAGATGAGATTCCTAACGACATCACGAAAACCACTATGGCGAGCTTTGAGCCGACTTTAGATTATGTGATAACGAAAATTCCTAAATTCGCTTTCGAGAAATTTCCGGGTGTGAAAGATGAATTAGGAACACAGATGAAATCTGTCGGGGAAACTATGGGTGTGGCTAGAACCTTTAAAGAGTCATTCCAGAAGGCACTGAGAAGTATAGAGGCTAAAGATTCATCTGGTTTTATTAACCCTCGTTTGTTAAAAAAAGATCTCAGTGAAGCGAAGAAAGCCAGCTTGCTGAGTGAGGTGCGTAAGCAGATAGTAGTTCCTAATTCTAAGCGAGTTTATCAGCTTTTTGATGCTCTTTATTTAGGATCTGGTATAGATGAGATCTACTCTCTGACTAAAATAGATAGATGGTTTTTAAAGCATTTAGAGCAGATAGTTTTAAAGACTAAAGAATTAGAAACGAAAAATAATTTAAGTGAATTTACTGCTGAGTATCTTAAGGAGATCAAGGAGTGGGGATTCTCGGATAAGCAGGTCTCGGTGATTACCGGTATAGACGAGCAGGATTTTGCTAATCATAGGCTTAATAAGGGTGTCAAAGCTGTATTTAAAACTATAGATACTTGCGCTGGTGAGTTTGAGTCATATACTCCTTATCATTATTCTAGTTACGACGAGGAAGATGAAATAACTCAAATGTCTGGGGAGCAGGTGATGATTATCGGTGGTGGTCCTAATCGTATCGGGCAGGGGATAGAGTTTGATTATTGTTGTGTGCATGCTTCACATCAATTGCGCTCTGTTGGATATAGAACGATAATGGTAAATAATAATCCAGAGACGGTTTCTACTGATTTTGACACTAGTGATAAATTATATTTTGAGCCAATAACCGTAGAAGATGTTCTATCTATCTGGAATAGGGAAGAAGCTCTAGGTAATAAAATGCTAGGGGCTATAGTCCAGTTCGGTGGGCAGACACCGTTAAATATTTCAGCGGAGCTTAAAAAACGTGGTGTAAGGATTATAGGAACTCAGCCAGAGCAGATTCATTTAGCTGAAGATAGAGATAGATTTGGAGAACTGGTAAGTCAGCTAGGTTTAAGGCAGACTAGAAATGCTATCGCTTATACAGTTGAATCAGCGAAGGATTTTGCGACTCAGTTAGGTTATCCAGTAGTTCTAAGACCTAGTTATGTTCTAGGTGGAAGAGGCATGGAGATAGCTTATTCAGAAGAGGAGTTTGATGCTTGGGTGAAGCAGACTATTCTTGAAGATAGTCAGTTCCCTATTCTCATAGATAAATTTTTAGATGAGGCTTTAGAAGTAGATGTAGATGCTATCTCTGATGGTAAAGAAGTCGTTATCGCTGGAATTATGGAACACGTAGAATACGCTGGTGTGCACAGTGGTGATTCTGCTTCAGTTTATCCGAGTCAAACGCTTTCTGAGAATATTTTAGAGCAGATTAAAGATGCTACCGAAAAACTTGCACTAGCGATAAATGTTATAGGGCTTTTAAATATACAGTTTGCGGTTAAAGAAGAAGAGCTTTATATCCTTGAATTAAACCCAAGAGCCAGTCGTACAGTGCCATTTATCAGTAAAGCTACTGGTATTCCTTGGGCTAAGCTCGCTAGTATGCTGATGGTAGGTAAGACTATCTCTGAGCTTGGCGTGCATGATTTAGTGAAACGTATTCCTAAAGATCAAGTATCTGTGAAGGAAGCTGTATTCTCCTTTAATAAATTTGATGGAACCTCTATTTTCTTAGGACCTGAAATGAAGAGTACGGGTGAGGTTATGGGGGTTAGTAATAGTTTTAATATGGCCTTCTTAAAAGCACAAATGGGAGCTTTACTTACACTTCCTACTTCTGGTAAGGTTTTTATCAGTTTTAATGATAGGGATAAGCATCATTTAGAGGAGATCGCAAGAGACCTTTTAAGTATGGGCTATGAAATAGTGGCTACTAGTGGTACGGCTAATTATTTAGAGCAGATAGGTATCCCCTTGCAGCGTGTTTATAAAGTTAATGAAGCTAGACCTACTATCGTCGACTTACTTAAAAATGGTGAAATCACTATGATTTTTAATGCACCGTCTGGTAAGGTCGCTTTTGAGGATAGTCAGATAATTTCTAAAATAGCTTTATCTAATAATATCCCTGCTATTACTACTGTTTCAGCGGTTCAAGTTTTAGTTAAAGCACTTAGTGCGTTAAAAAATCAGGATCTAGAGGTAAGATCTCTTCAGGAGTACCTGAACTTTAACTTATGCGAGATGAAAAATTAGCTTTAGGCATTTTAGGAAGCACGCTTAAACACTCGCTTTCACCGCAGATTCATGCTGCGGCCATAAAATTTGCAGCTTTAGATGCTGAATATGACAAATATGAAGTTCTTGAAGAGAACTTTGAAGATGAGATTCGTCCGCTTTTAGCTAATCTCCACGGTTTAAATGTTACTATCCCTTATAAAGAAAGGGTTCTGAATTATATTAATAAAGTAGATAAGCTAGCTAAGCGTATCGGTGCTGTTAATACGATTAAGGTTAATCGCGGTGGTTTAATAGAAGGTTATAACACTGATTATTATGGCTTTCAAGAAAGTCTGAAAGGCGTAGATCTAAAAGGTAAGAATGCTACCATACTTGGCAGTGGCGGAGCTGCACGGGCTGTGATAATCGCACTTGAAGATATGGGTGTGGCTAAAATCGATGTCAGGGTAAGAAACGTAGATAAAGTAGTTAATAATTTACCACGAGTAGATGCTAGTGAGCTAAATGTAAATCTTTTTAATCGTGAATCGGATACTTCAGAAATCGATATTTTAATAAATGCTACACCAGTAGGGCAGGGGCGTTTAGCTAATGAAATGCCAGTAACTGAAAGGCAGATAGAGGTTTTAAAATCGACGGCTGTCGTTTATGATTTGATTTATTCTGACACTTTACTTATACAGAAAGCTAAAGAGAGAGCTTTAAAATCTATAAATGGAGCAGAGATGCTAGTCTTGCAGGCTGCACAGTCTTTTTCTATTTGGAGCGGGGTTAAACTCTCTGATGAGCTTGTTTTGGTGATGCGTAGTGCCATGTCATTGACTGTGGACGTGTAGCGGAACTCCAATTTCTGCGTTTTCGTCGTCCTCATGATCCTCATGTACCTTGAGTACACTGCGGTCATTCGTCCTCCTCAGCCTTGAACTTGTTCGTTCGGCTACACGTCCATGACGGCATTGTAGCGGAACTCCAATTTCTGCGTTTTCGTCGTCCTCATGATCCTCATGTACCTTGAGTACACTGCGGTCATTCGTCCTCCTCAGCCTTGAACTTGTTCGTTCGGCTACACGTCCATGACGGCATTGTAGCGGAACTCCAATTTCTGCGCGTCATATCGCTAGAACTAAATCTACTTTTATGTCATGCGGCTCATTAGGTAATGTTTCTAGGTAAAGTTCTTTAGGGATTATTCCTAATATTAATTCGGTCTTTTCTTTTAACCGAGCTTGGGGACTGATTCTAGAGAGAAGCTTATCGTAATAGCCACCGCCACGTCCGAGTCTATAGCCTCTTTTATCAAAAGATAGCCCAGGGACTATAATCAGATCTAGGTCTTGGCACTGTTTAATAAAATCTTCTGGCGGGTGATTTCCAGTAACTTCAGGTATTAGAAAATTTTTATCAGGGAAGAGTTCTGTTAGTGCATTTAAATCTATTTCATCTTTTAAGGCTTTATATGAAAGAATTTTTTTTGCTGCTTTGAAAAAATCTGCGTTAATGATTTTATTAACAGCTATTTCTTTACGCTTCTCTAGTTCGCCTAATTTTAAAAGGTTTTCAAGAATGGCTTTGGCTTCTAGGCGGAGGGTGGCTTTATCGTTATGCAGCGGTTTCTTCGATAGCATCAGTGTTTGAAGAGATTTAGTTAATGGCATTTGTTGCCAGATGAGCTAAATCTTTTCTTTTATTATATTCCCAGAAGGGTTGGAGCTGCTTGTCTTGCAAAATTTAAAATAGCGTTAGCAGGTTCTTCTGTTCTTGCAAAGTTTACAATATTGTTAGTAGAGTTTTGACCATCCTTGCTGCCAGTAAGTAAACCAGTGTTGTTCATGACAGTAGCCATGAAAACTAAGCCTAGAGCTTTTTTCATAAAACCACCGCTAGGTGCTTGCATGCCTAAGCCGTTTGCCATATGGCTGTTGCCACTAGTGAGAGTTTTAAAGGCTGTGAATAGTACTATAGCTGCGATTCCTTGACCGATTAATCCTTCGAATTTTTGATCACCGAAAATTTTACTACCAAAAATACTACTAGAATCCTTTTGTATATTGTTCGTTTCTGCTGCTTTATTCACAACTAAGTCGAAATAATTACTAGTAGCGTCGTTTAATAATGCAGCTTTCGCTTTTGCACTCTCTGAAGCATTTTCTGGAGCCTGATTTCTCTCTCTAAAGGTTCTAATTAAAGCTTCTGCTTGCTCTTCACCTTCCTTAGTACGAATGTCGTAACTTGAGTCAGTTTTAATTAAAGCTCCTAAATTTGCGATGAAATCATCAGTTACTGTTTTTATATTCTTTATTTCTTCTGCTGATATACCTTTATTTTCTAAGGTTTTGGACCAAGCCTCTGAATACTTTGCAGCTCTTTCTTCTATGCTCAGAGGGTCAGCTCCTCCAGTAGCTAAATTAATTAATTTAGGATTAGCTAGACCATTATTAATAGAGCCTATTAGACCTGCATTAGCAGATATCTCTTTTGCCGCTTCGGCAATGAAATTCTTATCAAGTTTAAAAGCGTGTTCAGCAAGGGATTCATTTAAACTGTTAGAGAGTGCTGTGGCTATTTTCTCAGCATTCTTTTTTGTCTCCTTAGCGTTGGTTGCTTGAGGAGAAGTCTTTATAGCATTGATTTCTTGAGAAGCAGTTTTTATAGCATTCTCTAATGCGGTGAATAAAATGGCTTTTTGTTCAGCCCCACTATAATGACTTTTATCACTAAATTTTACTGATTCAGTAGTTTTTGCTAAGCTTTCACCTAGTAGTTTTGAGCCATCTTCTGTTAGACCGATCTGTAAAACTTTATCTGTAACTGAAATTCTATTAATGTTTCTATGTTGTGTAGATAGCTCTTCTAGCGTGGATGATAGGATTTGAATATTCTGATTAATCCACTGACTATCTTCTCCATTTAGTAATTGAGCTGCAAAAGCGGGATTGTGTTTTGCAATAATACTTAGTAATTCTTTTCCATCCCCGCCGAGGGCATTCTTTTTTTGCTCTAGAGAATAATCATTAGAAGTGCATACCCAGTTCTGGACTGTCTCTAGGAAATTTTTAAATTCTTGAACGCCTACTTTACTCTCGATGCCAAGAGTTTTTTTTATATGAGCTTCTAAAGCTGCTTCAGCAGAGTCTTCTTTTTTAGGTGCGGTTCTAGATGTGACTTTTTGTGGTGCGGGAGCTGAACGCTCTTGAACCGGTGAAATTCGACTCATGCTTATATAAATACATATTCTTGATTTTTTTGATAAAGTTTTTAATTAATCTTCTGGTATGTTTTACGCTGCTGGGGTGCTGGCCGTTTCACCATTACCGTTACCGTTCTTGGACATTTGCATCATTGCTTGGGCTTGAAATAACATTGGTAAAGTTTGTGCTGTCATTGCAGCTAAGCCAGTACCGCTTTTAACTAGATTGCCAATTGCATTAGGACAGAAGACCATTAAGCCTACTACAGCAGCTACCGCAATACCAGCAAAGCCTTTCAATTGTTCTTCAGAAAGATTTAGATTTTTTAAAACTCTTTCCGTAATTGCTTTTTGGCTTTGTTCTGCGGTCTCTTTCTTGTTAGGATCTAAGCGCTCTTCAATTAATTCTATGTCTGAAATTGAGAGTTTATCCTGCTTGAACTCAGTACTAAGTTTTTCGGTAAACGCTTCGATGGCTTCATCTTTTTTATTTATGCGTTCACCTTTACTGAATTGATTATTCGCTTCTATGTCTTGTAGGCTTTTGTTGAATTCTTTTAATAAATTATTTACTGTATCTAAATTGTTGCCTTGATTTTCGTTTGTGGAATTTTCTTTTAGGTTGTTGAGCTTGCTTGAAATTTGCTGAAATGAGTCACCGCTTAGAGCTTGTTTGATTTCTTGTGCTGATCCAGCTATTTCTTTTACGGTAATTGTGTGCTTAGTAGTTAATTCGAGATTTTTAAGCATACTTTGAATTTGAATTTTTTCTTCATCATCTAGCTTATTAAATTCAGTTTTGAATTTTTCAGAATCAGAGATGTTTTTATTTATAAAAGTTTTATTCTGTTCATAATTTGTCTCAAAACTTAAGAGAGCTTTATTGTATGCTTCTGTATCTGTCTTAGGGATTAAGTTTGATAGATCTGTGTTTAATGCACTAAGGGTTTCTAATCCATTATCTTTTTTAAGTAGTGCTTTTACGGCACCTAGATTTGAGATTTCTTTAGTAAAATTAGTAATATCAGCTAATATTTTTTCACGGTTTACTGGTGATTCTGCTTGAGCCTTAGTATTTGCTTCAGCCTTATCTACTGTTTTAGCGGCTGTTTCAGTTAAAGAATCGGCTTCTCCATTTATAGTGGTCTGACTCTTTGGCTTTGGAGGGTTTCTTAATTCTTGTACCAGAGCCTTAGCGGATTGTTGTAGATTATTGGTGTCGATTTTCATGCTATAGCCAGAAAGCTTACTATTGACTATGTCTATTGCGGAATGTAGCAGAACCTCAGTGGATTGTTCTATATTATTTAATCCTTCTGCATATGGTTTATTGAAATCTGTATAGCCCTGACAATCTCTTCCTATTAATTCTTGTACTATAAAAATATTTTTTGTTAAAGTATCTGCGACTTCGTTCACTAAAGCTACAGGAGAATTTGTGTGATATTTAATAAGACTTTGTTGAGCTTCGTGTTGAGCTTTTGCATCAGAGGGATTACTAGCATCCTTTTCTAATTTCCCGATCTCTAAATTTATTAAATTATTTATAAACTCTGTTACTATCTTAACCTTCTCGGGATGAGGCACCCCAGCTGCCGCAACTGCCACTCTAATCTCTTCATCAGTTTTACCCTGTACATAAGGTATTGCTTTTAAAATAGGAGAAATGTTAACCATCAGATTTTAAATTAAAGGACTTCCATATTTAAGCTTCCACTTAGATTCTCTAAATATAGAAGTCCAATATATTAATACAAAACTTGATGCGGGATGATTTTGATATTTATTTTTGAATGTTCAATAATATTTTGTGATTTTTAGATTTTATCTTGCAATAAAAACAAATATTTCCTGAAGTTTCGCAAAAAGAAACTTAAACGTGATATATCTCTTAAGGAAGAATTTAAAGATTAATTTTTCTAAAATAAAAGTCTTCCATATTTAAAATTTAAATTTAGGAAGCAATGGAACAGAATGGCTACTAAAAAGAAACCCGTAAGCGAAAAGAAGACAGAAGATTTTAAATATTTAGTTATAGTTGAGTCTCCCGCTAAGTCTAAGACTTTGACTAAGATTCTTGGTGATGAGTATTTAGTTAAGTCTAGTATCGGGCATATCCGTGATTTACCAGCTAAGGGACTTGGTATAGATATTAAGAAGGACTTTGAGCCTACCTATGAAATCATGGTGGGGAAAGAGAAAGTAGTAGATGAATTAAATGATTTTGCGAAGTTAGCTGAAAAGGTTTATCTAGCGAGCGATCCGGATCGTGAAGGAGAGGCTATCGCTTGGCATTTAGAGCAGATTCTAAAGTGCAAAAAATCTAACGTCACCAGAGTTACTTTTAATCAGATCACTCCAGATGCGGTGCGCAGTGCTGTCGCGAATCCACGTGATATAGACATGAGTTTAGTAAATGCTCAGCAGGCTAGAAGAATTTTAGATAGATTAGTCGGTTATAAAATCAGTCCTATACTGTGGCGTAAGATAGGCGGCAGAAGTGCTGGTAGAGTACAGTCTATAGCAGTGCGCTTAATCTGTGAGCGTGAAGAAGAGATTAAAAATTTTATTCCAGAAGAATACTGGTCATTAATTTCTGATGTTATAGAGCCGAATAAAAATCCGAATAACTCTAAGGGAGAGAATTTCGAGATTCGCTTAACTCATGTAGATCATAAACGTGTCATTAGCCCTAGTAAAGAATATGATGCTAATAAAAATTTCGTCATATCTTCTAAAGAAGAAATGGATAAAATACTTGGCCGTATAGATGCAGCTAGCCTCGCTGTCACTCATATCGGTTCTAAGCCGAGTACTAAAAAATCTAAACCGCCTTTTAAAACCTCTACTTTACAGCGTGCAGCGAGTAACGCGATGGGCTATACCGTGAAACGTACTATGCAAATAGCTCAGAGCCTTTATGAAGGGGTTAAGATAGGTAAGGGTTCAGCTGAGCAGGTAGGTTTAATTACTTATATGCGTACTGATAGCTTAAGAATCGCTCCAGAAGCGCAAGAGGCAGCTAAAGAATATATTATTAATAAGTATGGTAAGGATTATTACCCTGAAACACCTAATATCTATGATAAATCTAAAAAAGCGAATGAACAGGACGCGCACGAGGCGATTAGACCTACTTATGTAGATAAAGACCCAGAGAGCATTCGCGAATATTTAAGTGATGAGCAGTATAGGCTCTATAGGTTAATCTGGCAGAGGTTCGTGACATCGCAGATGTCTGAGATGAAGCTAGATATTAAATCTATGGAAATCGCTTCTGCTGATAAGCTTTTACAGTTTAGAGTTAGCCAGAGTAAGGTTATTTTTAAAGGTTATTCCATCGTTTATGGTAACTATGCTGAGCAGAGTGAAGATAACGAACTTAGTGAAGAGAATGTGAAGTTCCCAGACTATATGGAGGAGGGCTCAGCAGTTAAAGTGCTTACTAATAAGCCAACTCAGCATTTTACGGAAGGGCCGCCTAGATTTAATGAAGCGAGTTTGGTTAAGACTTTAGAGGAATTAGGAATAGGCAGGCCATCTACCTATGCACCGACTATTTCCACAGTTTTAGACAGGAACTATGTAGAGAAGGTGAATACAGCTGGAGCCCTTGCACCGACTAAATTAGGTATGAGCGTAAATGAGCTTTTAGTAAATCACTTCGGGCAGTTTATTAACACTGATTTTACTTCACAGATGGAAGCTGATCTTGACATGATCGCCCATGATGAGATTAAGTGGCAGAAGGTTTTAAAAGATTTTTATAAGGGACCTGAAGATGAAATAGCCCTGCCTAAATCATCTAAGAAAGCAGCTTCTAAAGCTGCTACGAGTAAAGCTTCTGCTCCTGTTGAGACTAAGACTGTTGAAGAACATATTCCACTTGGCTTTGAGTCTGCTGTTAAGAAGGCTTCTAAAGAGATAGAAAGTGTAGTTATAGAGACAGAGCATGAATGCCCTACTTGCGGAGCGAAGATGCATCTGAAGAGCAGTCGCTTCGGTCCTTTCTTGGGCTGTTCTAATTACCCAGATTGTAATACCATCGTTAATTTAACTAAGGACGGTAAGCCAGCCCCAGAGGATAGACCTTATACAGTTGAAAACTGTCCTACCTGCATGAAAGATCAGTCTCTAGTTATTAGGTATGGTAGGTATGGCGATTATATAGCTTGCGTTACTAAGGATTGTGGGTATACATCTCCTCTGGTTAAAAAGACTGGCGTACACTGCCCTAGAGAAGGCTGTGGCGGTGAAATAGTGGAGAAGAAGTCACGCTTCGGTAAAATGTTTTATGGCTGTAATAAATGGTCTGTAAATAGCTGTGATATGGTCTTCTGGTATCCTCCTATAGATCTTAAGTGTCCGCAGTGTTCTAAGCAGATGATGTTTAAGTCTTTAAAGAAGGGAGATAAAGTCGCCTGTTCTGATACTAAGAACTGTGGATATAATAGGCTTGCACTTGTCGAAGAGATAGAAAAATACGCTAAAAAGTCTGATCCAGAGGCTCCAGAAGAGCAGAAATCTGTATTTAGCTTATAGAGATAGCTGAGCAGTTGCATTTTCTGTATTACTCCACGTTGTGCATTAGTACAGAAAAAAATCTTTTTATATTTTATTTTTCCTTAACCAATCCTTAGTTGAGTCTAGTTAGATTATCTTAGGTAGTTAAAGTCTTCTATTGTTAAGGCTAATGTGTTGGATTGAAATTCAAGTTTTACTCTAGTGTTTTTGACGTATTTTTTAATCAAATGATTATTTTTTTACTTTAACTATATAGAATGTTAGATAGTAACCGATTAATAAGTTTATAGCGCTCAGATAAAAATAAGTAGGAGACGAGATGGAAAATATAGTAGATGAATTTAAAAAATATGCAAAAGAACTGGGTGTTTTGTATAAGACGAAAAGAGAGCTCGACTCCCTTATAGATAAATATGAGGAAAGGCTTAAAAACCTTGGTAAGAATTTGGAATTAGCTGATAGCTTTGAGTCTTCGTTTAATTCTCATTCTACTTTAGCAAATCCATAAAATTTCGCTTAAGTGAAGCGTGATTCTTAATTAATGTTCAGTACCTAAAAAAAGATTACGCTTAATAGACTCTTTATTTAATTCTTGAAGGCACTCATAGAAATCAAAGCTCCATCTACCTCGGTTTTTTACAGCTGCCTTTCTGTATCTGTCTCTAGCTTTTAATAAATAGGAATCAGTCCAGTCCTTTATTGGACCCTTAGATTCGATAATTTCTTTAAAATTCTCTAAAAGCTTAGTAAGCTCTTTACTGTCATTATCGGCCATAACTATATTCTACAAGAGAACGGTAGTTTTCCGATTAAGACGAAGGCTTCTCTGCTTTAAACATTTAAATATTAGCGTTTTTTAATCTTTTTTCGATAAAGCTGTTTTATTCCTCTTGCATAGACCAAGAAATTTTGATATAATTAAAAAAATAACAAATTTCCTTCCTTCGAGAAGGATTTTTTATTTTTATGACCTTTTTATCTTTTTATCCAGCGGTCGAAGAATTTTCTTTATATACGCCTGTAATGCAACAGTATTTAAATGCAAGGTTGGGTTTACAGGAAGATGCTCTGTTGCTTTTTAGAATGGGAGATTTTTACGAGGCATTTTTCGATGATGCCAGAATTATTTCACGTGAATTAGATATTACTCTCACGGCTAGGCCAGAGAATAGTCACCCAGAAGGGAAGATTCCGATGGCGGGTGTTCCAGCAAAAGCTGTAAAGCCTTATATCGCTAAGCTTTTAGAGAGGGGTTATAAGGTTTCCATCGCAGAGCAGATGGCTGATCCTAAAACTTGTAAAGGTTTAGTGCCGAGAGAAGTTTGTGCTACTTATACAGCGGGAACTTTATCTGAATTGGATTTATTAAAATCTAATGAAAATAATTATATTGCAAGTATATTTGCTAAGCCTAATTCTGTGGAATTTGGTTTGGCTTATGTGGATCTTTCGACTGGAGAGTTCTATATAACAGAGCTTAAAGAGCATCAAGTCGAATCCGAGTTATTTAGAATTAAGCCTTCTGAGCTTTTAGTTCCTAGTCGCAGAGGCGAAAAATCAGATCTGCATATAGAAAGACCACTAGAGGCTATATTTAGCTTTAAATATCCTTATTCGCACTATGATATTAAGAATTTTAATGCCGATTTAGCTTTCTCGAATATTAAACGTGAATTTAGATTACAGCAACTATCTCATGATTTAAAAGAAAATTATTCTAATGCTTTGTGTGCGGCAGGGGCACTTATCGAATATTTCGCTGAGACTCAGAAGGCTTTGTTTTTAAAGAACTCTGGAAAACTTTTCGATAATTTGAAAACTTATCAGGCTGGAGAATATGTTTCTTTAGACGTTAGCACTCGTCGAAATCTCGAATTGACACGCTCTTTATACTCAGGCAAGCTAGAGGGCTCTTTGCTATCTGCGATAAATAGAACGAATTGTAGTCTTGGGGAAAGGCGCCTGAGCCTTTGGCTAGAGCAACCTCTCTATGATCTTAAAACTATTCAGCTTAGACAGGAAGCTGTTCAGGCTCTATATAATAACCCCGACTTGGAAGCAGATCTTTATGAGATCTTAGCTGAGATGTCTGATCTAAGCAGACTGTCTCAGAGGCTTGCTTTAGGGACTATTAATCCTCGTGAGCTTCTTAGTCTTAAGGATTCTTTGCTTGTATTTATGAGGCTTTCACAAGTTTTTTCTAAAAATCACCAGAGCTGTTCTTCTGAAAAAAATGTCACAAATAATGTAAGTGAGTTATTTCAGTCACCATATTTTGAGATTTTTAAAACAGTACCTCTTGAAGTAAAGGATTTCATTTCTGAAATAGAATTTCAATTACTAGATAATCCAAGTGTTTTTATTAATGAAGCTGGGATATTTAGAAAAGGTGTTAACCCTGAATTAGATGAGCTTATATCTTTAATGGAAGACGGAACTAAGTGGCTGAATGCTTATGAAGAATCTTTAAGAGAAAGTACTGGTATTAAAACGCTGAAAGTCACTTTTAATAAGGTACATGGTTACTATATTGAAATATCGAAAGCGAATCAAAAATTAATACCAGCAGAATTAACTGTCAAGCAGACTCTAGTTAATGCTGTTAGGTGTATGAGCGAAGAGCTTAAAGCTTATGAGACTAAAGTCTTTAATGCTGAATTTGCTAGGATCTCTTTGGAGAACCGTCTCTATGTAGAATTACGTACGAAGTCTGCGATTAATGTATCTTTGTTTAAGGCTATTGCTAATGCTATTGCAGATTTAAGTGTACTTATTTCATTCTCGATTATCGCTAGGGAAAGGAATTATGTTCGCCCTTATATTGATGATTCAGATGTTTTATTTATAGAAGCAGGCAGGCATCCTGTTCTAGAGCAGAAGCTCGGGCTTGGACAGTTTGTCGATAATGATATCCGTCTCAGTTCATCTAGCGAATCGGGGGCTAGATTTATTTTACTTACCGGCCCGAATATGGCTGGTAAAAGTACTTATATGCGACAAAATGCTTTGATTATTTTGCTTGCACAGATAGGTTCTTTTGTCCCTGCTGCTAAAGCTAGAATTGGGCTTGTCGATAGAATATTTACTCGAATCGGTGCTAGCGATGATTTGGCTTCTGGGCAGTCTACATTTATGGTCGAAATGAATGAAGTCGCTAATATAGTCAACGGTATGAGTCCTAAAAGCTTTCTTGTATTGGATGAAGTCGGTAGAGGTACTAGTACTTATGATGGTATTTCTATCGCGTGGGCGATTGTTGAGTTTATAGTTGAGCAGGTCTGTCCTCGGACTATCTTTGCGACACATTATCATGAATTAGCTCAATTAGAGAAACAGCATAGTGGCAGAATTATGAATGCACAGATGTCAGTTTCAGAACCTTCTATAGAAAATCCGCAGATAGCTTTTTTACATAAAGTGAAAGCGGGTTCAGCTACTAAAAGTTATGGTATAGAGGTGGCTAGGTTAGCTGGCTTGCCGCAGGATATATTAGATAGGGCTATTTTAGTGAATCAACAGCTAGAACGTAGCTTATCTCTTCCTGCACCTAATATGGCTTTGAAAAAAATAAAAGAAATAGCATCTAAGTCATCTCAGAGACAGGAATCTGCTGATTTCCATCTTAGACCGTTATTTAATTGGAAAGCAAAAGAAAAAGCTGATAGGCTATCATAGATCTTAGTTACTTGAAATTTATGCTTGCAAGGTTTTTTAATAATGTTTTATGGGGTAATTCGATCGCCCTTGCCTGGACTTGGGGAATAGGTTTATTCTTTTCAGTGCAGATGGCTGTGCAGTACGGTTTTACTGCTTTAGTCGCCTATGTTACGGTGAACGCCTTGGGACTTGCTCTGTTTGGAATAGTTAATGAATTTATAGCTAAAAAGTATAAGACTGCTGAAGATTACGAGAGAGCTTTTCTGAAAAAAGCCCAGAATTTTAAATTCCCCTTTTTCTTTTATCAGTTTGTCGCCATTACTTTAACTTTATTTGCCTGTCTAAAGTACGTGACTTTACCATTAGGTATCCTTTCATTTTTAGTCGCCGTAATGTTTATAGGTTCGACTATCTTTTTGGGAGAAGAGTTTAAGATTGATCGTATAAAATATAGCCATGCTTTTTTAGGTTTGGTTATGCTTGGGGCGATGATTTATATTCTAAACTCTGGCTTTATGCTTGGCTCGATTGAGGATTTATTTAGTCTTAAAGCAGCTTTTCATTTTAATCATGATATAGATTATGTGGCTTTAGCTGTCCCTATCACTCTAGGATTTCTTTTTGGACCTTGGCTCGATTTGCAGCATTGGCAGAGAGCGATTCAGATTCGTAAAGAAGGTGGGTCTATAGCGAAATCTTATATTACTGGTGGCTTGATTTTTTGGTGTATTTTAATTTTTGATGGAGCTTTAGCTATATCTGCTTATGCACAATCACCGCTTTATGGCTTTGAGTTTTCTTTCCTGGATTCTTTCAAGAGCGTTATTACGGATGTGACACATTCTATGAGTGCTTTTCATGGAGTGCTGAATGCTTACGTGGTTTTTATCTGTGTGGCTTCTTTGACGACTTTTGACAGTGGTTATATAGCTTTTCAGTGGTTTACTGAACCACAGGTTAAGAATTCTAAGAGTATTCTGCTTACATTTTTCCCGCCTAAGCTCGTCTCCTCACCGATTCCATGGTTTTTTCTCTGTATAGTTACGGCCACCATAACTATGCATTTTGCGGAAGTTGGTAAATTTGTAGAAATATTTGATGATAGTTTAGTTAAGTTTTTTAGGTTTGAATTAGAGTACTACCTCGCTTTTTATGCTTCTTTCTTCATAATGTATGAAGTTACTTTTATTCGTTGCATGTTAAATACTAGAGAAGAAAAGAGCTATTCTGTTCTAAAACTCTTTTCTACTGGGCTTTGTAGCATATCTATTTTCGGCATAGGCTATTTTAGTCAGCATACTATAGTTATGGCCTTCGCATCTTTAGTGCCTTTAGTTTATGGGGTGATGACTAGTGATTCATTCGGTCAATCTGAGAGAAAAGCCGATACAGAAGATTCTTCTAGTGTGCTAGGTGCTATAGCCCCTCAAGTTTTAAGCTCTATCATCCCTGAGCCTCAGGCTCTTTCTAGCCTAGATGGTAAATCAAGTCTTCTAGGTTTATCAAATATTTCTACTGAAAGTATAAACGCTCTTGATGTCTTGAATTTACCTGCTGATGCAAAGCTGATATCGACTAGCTCATGTTATATTTCAGATGGTTTTTTTGTGCATGAAATGACACCTACTTATCAAGATACTAATTCTGTAGGTAATGTTTATTTCGCTATGTATACCCTATGGGTAGGTAAAACTAGAGAATTGTTTTTCTTGCATACTATGCCAGATTTTGATTTAGAAACTACTGATTTTTTAATACTTACGAGATCCTTTAATCATAAGTATTTAAGAGAGATTAAAGAGTTCGAGAGTGTAAGTATTCATTTGAGAATTAAAGACTATAATCGTAAATTCGTTACTATTGAGCATAAGATTTTAAATAAAGATAAACAGCTTATTGGTAAAGGTGACCAGTCTTTAATGTTTGTTGACTCTAAAAATTATGCTTTAATTGATATTCCAAATCAGGTGATTGAGGCGCATTTGCCTTTTTACTATGGCGATAAAAGCCCCAAGGCTTAGACCTTATTTCCTTCGCCCCGCACTGCGTGCGGGTCCCCATGCTCAAGC
Source organism: Candidatus Melainabacteria bacterium (assembly GCA_005110385.1). Taxonomy (GTDB): domain Bacteria; phylum Cyanobacteriota; class Vampirovibrionia; order LMEP-6097; family LMEP-6097; genus LMEP-6097. Next base: position 225,755 of record DUDT01000012.1, read on the forward strand.
TCTAAGGTCTAAGCCTTGGGGCTGATAGGGGGTGGGATGTTTTGGTGTAAGAGGAAATTGTTGCTTTAGCATTGAAAACGCAGAAAATGGAGTTGTACGGCGGTTTCTTTTGGGCGTGTAGCCGAACGAACAAGTTCAAGGCTGAGGAGGGCGAATGACCGCAGTGTACTATAAAGTACATGAGGATCATGAGGACGACGAAAACGCAGAAATTGGAGTTCCGCTACACGCCCCTTTTGGGGAAAAATGACCCCTTAAAATTTAATATAGCTTTATACGAAAATATAAGGGATGTATTCTAAAACACAGTCGGCTATGCTTTTTGGGCTAGATGCTAATTTAATTAGTGTCGAAGTGCAGATATCTAAAGGGATTCCAAATTTTATAATTATAGGTTTAGCTAGTAAAGCTATAGTCGAAGCGAAAGAAAGAGTTAGCTCTGCTATGGCTGCCTGTGAATTTCCGATTCCGCCGAAGCGGCTTTTAGTAAATTTGAGTCCAGCTGATTTAAAGAAAGATGGCCCGCAGTTTGATTTGGCGATAGCAGCAGGTTTAATGCACAGTCTTGGTTATATTAATTCTAATGCTGAGTTTATGGTAGAGTCATGTTTTATCGCAGAACTTTCTATTACGGGTAAGTTTAAGGCAGTGCGTGGGACACTTGCCTTGGTTAGTTCTGCTGTAAAGAAAGGGATTAAACAGGTTTTCACTGCCGTAGAAGCACTAGGAGAGCTTTCTATTTTATGTGAGGATAAGGAATTTACTAAAGGGACGAAGATCTATCTGTTAGAGGATTTACAGAATTTTAAAAAGCTTTTTGATTTTCTGCAAACTGATAATGTTAGTAATAGTGAAGAGAGTTTTAAATCCGAATTAATAAATTCTGAGTATGAGCTTAGAAATTTAGTAATGAAAAAGGCTGCTGCTGAGAACCTAGTCTCAAGAGCAAGAAAGATAAATAATCCTAATCTAGCTAAAGAGCAGTGGGTGTGCAAGGATGATGAGAGTCTCGGGGATTCGTTTTCGCAGAGGTCTTTGAGTGTTAATTTTAGTGAAGTGATTGGGCAGTCTCTTGCTAAAAGAGCTATTGAAATCGCTTTAGCAGGGAAGCATCATCTATTAATGATAGGTCCTCCTGGCTGTGGTAAATCTATGTTAGCTAAGTCGATTCTGAGCCTCCTTGATCATTTAAGTTTTAAGCAGAAATTAGAAACTCGTATGCTTAGTGATTTAGCGCGAATATCTTTGGCGGCAGGACATGAATCACATGTACCTTTTAGATCACCCCATAGCTCTTCTACAGCAGTGTCTATAATCGGTGGAGGTGTACCTATCTGCCCAGGAGAGGTTTCACTTGCACATAATGGCATACTTTTTTTAGATGAGCTTGCTGAGTTCGATAAGTTTACTATAGATCAGCTTCGTACAGTAATGGATAACTCTAAAGTCTTTTTAAATAAAGGGAATCAGAAGATAATTTTTCCTGCTGATTTTCTTTTAGTTGCTGCAAGTAATCCCTGTCCCTGTGGCTATCTCGGTGATATAAAAAGAATCTGCACCTGCTCATCAGTGCAGATTCAGAGATATCATTCTAAGATATCAGGGCCAATACTAGATCGCATAGATTTATGTGTAAATATGTCACGTTTAAGTGAAGCTGAGATGCGTGCTTTGTCTGAGACTGGTGTGCAACGTGCAGTTCTAAGTCCAAGAAGGGCGAATGATATTCAAGAATTTTCAGATATTAATATAATAAAAACAAGAATTAAGCAGGCTAAATTTTTTTCCGAGGTTTATGGTGTTAATAGAGTCCTAGATAAAGCAAGCCAAGGTCTATTAAACGCTGCGGTAATGAGGTTTGATTTATCTTCACGTTCGCATCAAAAAATTATTTCTATTGCAAGGACTATTGCTAATCTTGATGAAAGTGAAAATATAAATGAGGAGCATGTCGCAGAGGCTTTACAGTATCGTATGCAAAAACTTACTACTTGATTTTTTATTAAAATCTAAATCCCGAATGATATCGAAATTATAGGTAAAATAGTATTTTAGTATTAACCATGAACTTAAAAGAAGATAATCAAGATTTGAAATTATGGGGAGCTCGTTTTAAACAGAGGTCAGCAGCTATTCTTGAGGCTTTTAACGCTAGTATTGGCTTCGATTATAAGCTTTATGAAGAGGATATTCAAGGCAGTCTAGCTCATGTGAAGATGCTAGCTGTGCAAAATATTATCCCAGATGCCGATGCAAAGAGTATAGAGGCGGGTTTGAAGCAGATTAAAGCTGAGATAGCTTTAGATCCACGCTCTTGGATGGAAACGCGTTTCGCGGATGAAGATATTCATATGGCCGTGGAAAGAAGATTAACTGAGATTATTGGCGAGCCAGCTCGTAAATTACATACGGCAAGAAGTCGTAATGATCAGGTGATAACAGATTTAAGATTATGGCTGAAAAAGCAGGTGTCTGAATTATCTTCGCTACTTCTTGCTTTAAGAAAGGCTTTCGTCTTAAGGGCAGAGCAAGATGTAGATACCTTAATGCCAGGTTATACTCATATGCAGCAGGCTCAAGCTATTTCTTTAGGACATTTTTGGTTAGCTCATGAGGCTCGCTTCGCTCGCAATCTAGAAAGACTTGATGATGTTCTTAAACGTATAGATGTAAATCCGCTAGGTTCAGGTGCCTTAGCTGGTTCTACTTTTAATATAGATAGGCATTTCACTACTGCTGAATTGGGTTTCGCTAAGACGTCAGTAAATAGTTTAGATGCAGTTTCGGATAGAGATTTTCTTTTAGAGTATGAATTTGTTTTGTCGGTGATAATGCTGCATTTAAGCCAATTCGCTGAGGAGATGATACTGTGGAACACTCAAGAATTTTCTTTTATCGAAATATCAGATGCTTTCGCTACAGGTAGCAGTATGATGCCGCAGAAGAAAAATCCAGATATTCCAGAACTACTTAGGGGTAAGGCTGGAAGAGTGATAGGGGTTATGAATGCTTTAATGCTAACGCTTAAAGCTCTGCCATTTACTTATAATAAAGATTTGCAGGAAGATAAAGAATTGCTTTTTATGGCAAATGACACTGTAAGAGACTGTCTTACTATTACTGTAGATTTTTTAAGTAATATAAAAGTGAATAAAGAAAAAATGTATACAGCTCTCACTAAGAGCTTTGTGAATGCGACTGATGCGGCTGAATATTTAGTAAAGAAAGGAGTTTCATTTAGAGAGGCTTATAGCGTAGTAGGTAAGGCGGTGGCTTACGCAGTGGATAAATCTAAATATTTGCATGATCTAAGTATTGAAGAGTGGAATGCTTTTCATGTCGCTTTTAATGAAGATATAATTTTGACTTTAAAGTTAGAAAATTGTGTTGATGCTAGAAATATCTATGGTGGTACATCTAGGGTGCAAGTTAGAGAACGCCTTGCTGAGCTGAAAGCTGCATTGTTTTAGAAGTTGTAGTATTAAGATGCAGTTTCCATGCTGTTGAAGGTTAAAAATCATAGAAGATAGATCCTTAAGGAAGTTTTCCTAGTTTTTAATCTCGTTTCATGATAAATTATTAATTCGTCAGGAGTTTAGTATGACTCCACCTTTACTCAAGGGCTTGTGGCGGAACTGGCAGACGCGCATGACTTAGGATCATGTACCTCACGGTGTAAGAGTTCGACTCTCTTCAAGCCCACCACTTATTTTATACTAAAGAATGTTTTCGCTTTTGTTTAAATTCATCGAGTGGCAAGTCCTCGATCAAATAGACCTATTATGGTAATAAATTTAAGGCAAGTGAGGGCTGTGCGTTAGCTTGGCTTAATACAGCTACTGCAGATTGTTTTCTAATTTGATCTCTGGTGAAATCAGAGCTTACTTGAGCGTAATCTGCATCTGTGACTTGTGATTTAAAGTCACTGTAACTAATTTTCTCGCTTTGTAATTTATCAAAAGCACTTTGAAATTTAGCCTGATATTTGTTAATAACCGAAGTCATACGGCTTAGATTTTTTAGTACTGTATCTAAATCTGTTAGAGAGCCTGTTTTGATAGTACTACCATTTAAAGCTGGGACACTCGCCCCTACTTGTATGCTTTTTGTACCAATATTGGTATTTTCAGTATGCCCCCCTTCAAATAATGGTGGCCCCTGAGTAAGTGATACGGAGTTGTCAGCAGACACTAAATTGGTTAAATCTAATAGAATTGCTTCATCCGAGTCAGCACCCACTTGAAAGATCTGTGAATAGCCATCTCCTAATTGACTACCAGCCCCTCTGAAAATTCTGCTCATATACGAAGGGTTATTTTCTGGGTTGCGAATATTTTCAACTATGCGACTTCTTTCATTAATTTCTCTTTGTATTGAATCCAATTCATTTATACCGTTAGTACCATTTTCTGCTTGCACCCATAATTCCCGAATTCTTTGATACTGCTCCTTAACCTTCTCTATGCCAGAATAAGCATAATCTAAAACACCGAAAGCATCATTGATATTCCTTTCCGCCTGCCTAATACCCCTTAGCTTGGTAGTTAATTTTTCACTTATTGAAAGACCAGCTGCATCATCACCTGCGCGATTAATTCTAAGACCGCTGCTTAATTTTTCTATACTTTTAGCATCTTGGCTAGCAGCATTTTTTACTACCCTTGCGGCAAATAGGCTTGCATTATTGGTATTGATAATGACACCCATATGTACTAAACTATCGGTAAAGAAGAGACCTTTAAGTATAGGCTATTAGGGGGATAAGCCCTCCGACGATAGACCTAGTATTTGACCTAACGGGAAGATTTTAGGCTTTCAGTAGGAGAAATTAATGGGGCAGTTTAATCCTGCTAAAAGTTTAGTAGATTTTTTAACTTCCCGATCTAGGTCTAAAATTTCTTCTAGTGATGGATCTATTATGATTTTATGATTAGTAATCGCATTACTAATCAGTTTTTCTGTATCTGACCATTTTATTTCTTCATTTAGAAATAATTCGACAGCTGCTTCATTTGCAGCGTTAAAAACAGTAGGATAGGAATGTCCGAGCTTTCCAACTTCATAGCCGAGCTTAAGTAAAGGGAAACAGGTGAAATTAGGCTCCATAAAATCCCAGCTCTGCCCGAATATGTTAAAAGTGTCTTCTACGGCTAATTCTTTACGATAAGGATAGTCGATGGCGTATTGAATGGGAATCTCCATATTAGCAGAACCGAGCTGGGCGATTATGTTTCCATCAATAAAAGATACAGCGCTATGTACTATAGATTGAGGATGTATAACTACTTTTATTTTTTCATAGGGGATTTTAAAAAGAGCGTGTACTTCGATCACTTCTAGTGCTTTATTCATAAGCGTAGAAGAGTCGATAGTTATTTTTTTACCCATGCTCCAAGTTGGGTGCTGTAAGGCTTCTTTTAGAGTTACTTTTTCTAATTCCTCGCGAGTCTTATTTCTGAAAGGTCCACCGGAAGAGGTTAGCAGTATTTCTTTTACTAATGAATTTTTACTAAGATTGAAATCTTTAGCTCCTGCACAGAGACACTGATGTATAGCAGCATGCTCACTGTCTATCGGAATCAGGGTTGCATGGTGCTTAGCTTGAATCGCTGTGACTAAGTGGTCTGCGACTACTAAAGTTTCTTTATTTGCGATAGCGACTTTTTTCGCTTTAGTTAGAGCTTTTAAGTTAGCCTTTAAGCCAGCGATACCGACTATAGCACTGAGGAAAATATCTACATTATCTATCTCTGCGACTTCTTCTGTGGAGTCTAAGAATTCTATATCTTGAAAAATTTCTTTTAAAACAGTTCTAGCACTGAGATCTTCTATATGAACATATTTAGGCTTAAATTCTTTAATCTGTTCTGTAAGGATGCTGAGGTTTTGTTTAGCGGATAATGCGATGACGGTAAATTCATTTGGGCGCTTACGAATTATATTTAAAGCCTGGGTGCCGATTGAGCCAGTGGAGCCGATTATTGAGATGCTTTGTTTTTCGGACATTCACTTTAATAATAGCTTTTTATGTTTATATTGTGGGACTCTCTCCTCAGCCTTAAAAAAAGCTTCGCTTTTTATTTACTAAGCCACCGTAGATGACAGTAATATTTTTTTCCTTAGCCATTTCTTTAAAATCATTAATAGCATCCTCTATGTCATTGTCTATGAAAATGGTTCTGCTCGCATTGATTTCTAGTGTGCTTTCACTCGGAAAATTATTTAAAAAACGGACTATCTTATATTTATGTAAAAAATGAATACTCTCTCCTAAAATCATGATCTTCTTATGACCATGATCTTCGACTATAAAAGATGATGATGCATAGCTTTTCGCTACGATGAAAAAGGCGGAAACCGTAAGTCCGATAGCTACTCCTATGAGTAAATCTGAAAGTAAAATACTAATTACGGTAATGATGCTAGGGATAAACTGATCCCAGCCTTGCTTATACTGTTTTAAGAATTTTCTGGGGCTTACTAATTTATAGCCAGTGTGAATTAATACAGCTGCTAAGCCTGTTAGGGGAATGTAATTCAGAAATCCTGCAAAAAACATTACGCCTAATAAAATTAAAAATCCATGTAAGATAGTAGAAGTTTTAGTGCGGCCACCAGCCGAGACATTTACAGAACTTCTCACTATAACTGAAGTTATCGGTAGTCCTCCAACACAGCCAGATACTATATTCCCTATGCCTTGAGCTAAAAGCTCTTTGCTAGAGGATGTGTGGCGTTTAAGCGGATCTATTTTATCTACAGCTTCTATGGATAAAAGGGTTTCAATCGAGGCTACTATAGCTAATGTTAAGGCTACTAGATAAATTTTAGAGTTATTTACCATAGCCCAATCTGGCATTCTTATGTTTTCGCTAAGACTAGATAAGCTGTTTATAATCGGTATATCTACGAAATGATCTGTAGTAAAGCTGTTTAATCCCCAGTGATTATAAAGATAGGCAGCTAAAGTACTGAACAAAACTACTATAACTGAGCCGGGTAGTATTTTTAGTTTAGCTGGCGCATATTTAGGCCATAAAAAGATTATGGAAAGTGAGAGGAGCCCTATGATGGATATGCCGAAATTAATGTGTAAAAAAGAGTGAAATACCGTAGTTAAGGTATTATCCTCTACCCCCATTACTTCTATGTCATAGCCGACTAAGTGTGGTATCTGTTTAAAAATAAGTAATAGTCCGATAGCAGCAAGCATGCCATGTATTACACAATGAGGAATATATTTAGAGATAATCCCTGCTCTTAACCAGCCTAAAATTAACTGAAACACTCCAGCGAAGCTAACAGCGAGCAGAAAAGCTTCATGGGAACCCAGCTCTTGAATACTATTCACCGCAATAGTCGCAAGCCCCGCAGCAGGACCACTCACGCTTAAAGGAGATTTACTTAAGGAACCTACGATTAAGCCGCCGATAATTCCTGAAATTAAGCCAGAGAGAAGAGGAACTCCAGAAGCATGTGCTATGCCGAGACAGAGGGGGATGCTGACAAAAAATACTGCCATGCCTGCTGGTAAGTCGTATTTGAGATTTTTAAAGACAGAGCTCACTAAGTTTATTATAGATAGTCTTGAAAATTATGGTTGAGCTTATTTTGGCGAGGAGTCACATTTTTAGAAAAATTCTTCAAAGAAGAGTTTCCAAGGATAATAGTGAATATCATTTGCAATTCGCATTTTTTCCGCTCTTGATAGGCAGATTAATTTCGCTTTAGGTTCTAATTCCTGAAAGGAAAATAAGCCTCTTAATTCAGCTTGATTAGGATTCTCGCTAGATTTAATTTCTACTGCAAGTATATTTTTTTTCTCTGTTTCTATGATTAGATCTACCTCTGCACCATTTGAGTTTCTATAAAAGGAGAAGTCCATGTTTTTTTTATGATATTTATTTAGTCTAATAATTTCATTAATAATAAAATGCTCGAAAGCTATTCCATAAGCTGAAGTCTTAGGTTCGACTGGATCATTTAAATCTTTAGTTAGAGCGTTTTTAATTCCATTGTCGAATAAATAGAATTTAGGGTGTTTACCTAATCGTTTACGCTCTGATTTATTGTAAGGCAGCAAGATATAGCCTATTAAAGTGTCTTCGAGTATTTGAAAATATTCTTTAATGCTTTGGCTGCTCGTAGCCGTTTCTCTAGCGATGTTTGAGTAATTAATTACATTAGAACTTTCACTAGCAGCTAATTTTAAAAAACGTGTGAAAGAGCCGATGTTTCTTACTAATGCCTCGGCTTTAATTTCTTCAGTTAGATAGGTTTCTACATACGACTCTAGGATCTCTTTTGCTGAATCATCTTCGCTTAAATATACTGGTGGCAGAGTACCAAAGCGCAAGGCTCTATTTAAATTAAAGTCTTTTTTTAATTCCCGATGCGTAAAAGGATATAGGTGACGTGTCCAAGCTCTCCCTCCTAAAAGGTTTGCCTGCCCGCGTTTGAGCTTCCTTGCACTAGAGCCGCTGAGAATGAAAAATTGTAGGATTTTATCTTCTTCAATTAAGTAATGAATCTCGTTTAATAGAGCAGGTAGTCTCTGTATCTCATCTATAACTATGTGTGTGATTGATTTCTTTAAAGCTAAAACTTCCTCACGAAATAAATCTAGATTAGCTAATAAGCGAGTGTATTCTTTATCTTTTAAAAGGTTATAAAAGATAGTTTTTTTTTCAGAAAAACTGTCTCTGATGAGAGTGCTTTTGCCCACTTGCCTTGGACCGAATAAGAAAAAATGTGCTTTTGGGGGTAATTTTAAAGATCGATGTACAGTTCGATTTTCTGTTTTTTTGTCGACTTCTTTTTGTGTACGTTTTGTACTAAGCATGTTTGAATAATACCATGTAAAATTACAGCTTACTTGAAAATTACATGGTATTATTGAATAGATGCTAAAAGACTTTACTCAAGCAATAAAAGATAAATTAGAGTCTGAGCCGAGGCTTCATGCGGTTTTAATTTATGGCTCGCAGGCTAATTCTATTGCTAGTACCAGCAGTGACATTGATATTGCCTATTTAGATAAGGCAATTAAAGATGTTATTACCATAGAATTTGGAGTTGAAGATTTACCTATAGTAACTAATATGGATTTTGGACACACTGATCCACAGTTCGTTCTACCTTTAGGCATCCTTACTGAGATGGATATAACAAAAAAAACTTTTAAACTTATAGAGCCATGTTTTAACGATTGACTTTGTGATGGCTATATTTCTAGCATAATGGCACTGTTGCCTAGATAGCCCTAGCCCAAGTGTCAATATGCTCTTTCAAGTCACTATTTGAAATGCTCTCATAGTGCGTGATATCAAAAAAATATGGAATAGAGCTTTCTTCTTCTAATTTATCTTTTAAATGCAGGCAGATTTTGCGGTCTATATTTTCTCCATAGATTACAAGATCTATATCAGAATTGGCTTTGGAAGTGCCAAGAGCTCTTGATCCATATATTTTAGCTAGTTTTATCTCGGGGTAATTTTTTAAGATAGACTTGATTTCTTGAATATATTTTTCATCTAAGCCAAATTTCAGCATTAAATAATTTCCTCAAATTTTAGAAAGTTTGAGCGAAACTGCTTTAGAAGCTCTAAATACTCTTCTTTAATCGCAGTGATAACTCTGTCTGCGACGCCTTCATCATATATATGAGTGGTTTCATTGCGGCTCAGCAGCGCTTCTAACCATAGATCAACATTATTTATTAGTAAATCTTGAGAGGCTTGTTTAATGACATCTCTAGGGCTATTAATGATTTGACCTTGATAGTTTAGGTAGTCTTTAAGAGTCTTCCATGCAAGCTCAAAGCACATCTCAAAAGACTTTATTAAACCTAGTTCCTCTGCCTCAGAGGGTGAATCAATTGAACTGATCTCCTGCAAAAGAGCAAATGATTTTTTGAAATTAGAAAATCTTTGTTGCCAGCGGGCTTGAGGGTGCATAGAAATATTATATAGTGAAACAGGACTCTTCTAAATACTTACCTATGACTACAGTATTTCTCCTCGATTTTTAATTCAAGTGCAAAGATTTCCGATACTCAAATTTATGTCTTTTATTGTAGAAGCTGTAAAACATCGCATGGAACTTTTAAAGCTTATTGGTATTGGGCTTTGTACGCCATGTGCGACTATTGTGCTTTTAATGTTTACTGATGAGGCATGTATCAGCAAACATTTTTCGCTTAAATTCTTTCTGGTACTTATCCTTATGACAGTATTTGGAGTTGCCTGTATAATGAGAAGCCCGAAAGCTAGGATAAACCTTTAAACCCAATTAAGCAGCTCCTTAATAACTGATTTTAGATATTTCGGATCTTTCTTAGTTCTAGAAATAATTAAGGCGCCTTGAATAGTAGAAAAAAAGATAGCAGCTAAGCCTGATGCTGAGCCGCTAAATTCAAGCTCACCATTTTCTTGAGCTTCTTGAAACAGTTTTCTAAGCCAAGTTTCATGAATTTGAAAAAATATATTAATCTCTCTAACAAGGTTTGCAGGGAAGCCCTGGATCTCACTAGCTAATATGCCGCAAAGACAAAGCTTGTCACCTGATTTGGATAGTTCTAAATACATATCAAGATACTTCGTAAGTTTTTTTCTGGTTTTAACTGAATCATTTTGATTAAGATTATTCAAAAAATCTTTAAGCTCATTACTATAATGCTTGGTCACAGCCAATAAAAGATCATTTTTATGAGGGAAATGATAATGAATACTGGCTTTTTTGATTTTAAGCTGATCTGCTAAATCTTGATAACTAAAATCATTAGCACCTCTTTCCTGAACCAAATCTCTCGTTAGCACAATGATTTTTTCCCGAGTAAGCATATCTTTAATTATATTCTATTTTTTCATGTCATAACCTACCTACTGGATGGTAGAATATATTTAAGGGTGATAAAGGAGTTAATTATGATATTTAGGCAGCTTTTTGATACAGAAACTTCTACTTATACTTATTTGTTGGCTGACAATAAATCCAAAGAAGCAATAATCATTGACAGTGTAAAGGAAAATGTTGAGCGTGATTTGCAATTGATTCAAGAATTAGGGCTTAAATTAATCTACACAATCGAAACTCATATACATGCAGATCATATTACTGGAGCTGGGGATTTGAGTTTGAGAACAGGAGCGAAGAGAGTAGTTCCTAAAAACAGTCAAGTTGAATGTGCGGATGTTGTATTGGCTGACGGTGATGAGTTGAAGTTTGGTGATTATAATATTAAAGCAATTCATACGCCAGGACATACAGATACTTGCACTTCGTACTTGGTTGATAATATGGTTTTCACTGGAGACGCACTCTTTATAAGGGGTAACGGTAGAACAGATTTTCAAAACGGTTCAGCTGAAGCACTTTATGAAAGTATCACAAAAAAACTTTTTACTCTTCCTGATGATACATTTGTTTACCCTGGTCATGATTATAAAGGTATGAATTTGTCGACAATCAAAGAAGAGAAACAATTCAACCCTAGAATTAAAATAGGCACTACTAAAGATGAGTTCATTAATACGATGAATACTTTGAAGTTGGTAAATCCAAAAAAAATTCAGGAAGCCGTACCTGCAAATTTAAAATGTGGAAAGGAGACAAATCATGCAGTTTGAACGTAAAACTTTAGGACATAAAGAATTCAAAGAAAAATTAGATAATAAGCAAGAAGAATGTATGCTCATAGACGTTAGATCAATGGATGAACATCATTCGGGAACCATTCCTGGAGCGACTTGTATACCCGTTGATAATCTTGAGCAAAACCTTGCTCAACTTCCAAAAGATAAACAGTTACTTTTATTCTGCCGTTCAGGTAAAAGATCATCTGAAGCCTGTGATATTTTGCATAAACATGGCTATGATAAGATATCTGATCTTGAAGGAGGCGTAAGCGCTTGGTTTGAGCAAGGATTGCCAACAATAAAGAGGAGAAATGCTATTCCAATTCAAAGACAAGTAATGATAGCAGCTGGTTTGTTGATTAGTTCTGGAATGTTTCTCGGGCATTTTATAAATTACGGATTTTATTTGATCCCAACTTTTATAGGTTTCGGTCTCTTATTTGCTGGTGTAAGTGGTTTCTGTGGAATGGCAATCTTGCTAGAAAAGATGCCTTGGAATAAGGTATGCTAGCAGTTCCACAACTCCTAATTCCAGTAATAATAGGTTTAGTACTTGGCTTAATAGGTGGTGGTGGCTCAGTTTTAACCGTACCATACTTGATCTATATAGTAGGCCAAGACACTAAAGAAGCATTTGCAACAAGTCTTTTTGCAGTAGGAGTTGCGGCTTTAGTTGGAGCTTTATACCATGCTTCCAAATCAAACCTAGTTTTATTGAAGTCTGTCTTTTTTGGCTTTTCTGGCATGCTCGCCTCCTATCTTTCTGCAAGATTTTTAGTTCCTTTTTTAAGTGATGAATTGCAAATTAAAATCTTTGCAATATTGGTTTTATTGATAGCCATTCTCATGCTTTTTAAAAAACAAAACAGTATGAATAATGTAGTTGATAGTTATTCCAATAATTTGGTCTTTAATTTTGTAGGAGTTTTCTTTTCAGGTATTTTTGTTGGAACTATTACTGGGATAGTTGGAGTCGGTGGAGGTTTCTTGATAGTACCAGCCTTACATTATTTTCTGAAAATGCCTATAAATAAAGCGATAGGCAGTTCTCTTTTGATTATTGCAATGCAAGCCTTTTCTGGGTTTCTGGCTTACCAAAAAGAAATTCCTTTAAATATCAGTTTTATATTTTATTTCTCAAGTTTAGTTACTTTAGGTTCCCTACTTGGATCATTTGCTTCAAGTAGAATCAAAACAACAATTTTGCAAAAGATTTTTGCTGTCACACTTTTAATCATCGGATTGTTTATGCTGTTGAGTTAAGCAGCCCTGTGCCGATACCACGAAGAGACCGCTGCACAGCGCGCAGTTTCAAGGCTGAGGAGGACGAGTGACCGCAGTGTACTGGGAGTACATGAGGATCATGAGGACGACGAAAACGCAGAAAATGGAGTTGTGCAGCGGTCTCCTATAATCCTTTGAAGTCAGGTCCCGCCCCAGCATAAGCTGGATTAACTCTTAAATTCTGCTCTGGACAGATAAGCTCACAAGTCCTGCACTGCACGCAGTTTTCAAGAGACATGGCATGCACTTTTATATTACCGCTAGAAATATCTAATCTGTGAACTTCTGCTGTACAGTCTGATACACAAGGCACATCTAAACTTTTAGCTTCATAGGTTTTAATACAAGTAAGGCAAGTATCACTGTTAAATTCATCTATGTGGCTAGGATGCTCGTCGTAGCGGGTGTTAGCATAGAAAACCGCATCTTCACGGCTATAGACAGTCGTCTTCGCGAAATCATCACCACCATGGCATCTGTCCATCAAGACTTTGTTGAAATTAGGGTCTATGTGTTGGTAGCCTGGTTTATAAACTACCTCTTCTTTAATTTCTTTAGCATTATTTAGTAAGCTCGCTGATCTTAAAAAAGCTTTAGTCGCTTTAAAAGGATTCTGTACACCGACTTTAAGGCCACCTAAAACAGGGGCTTTAGTCTGATCTATAGAACTTAGAACTTCTGGAAGGTAATCCCTGAGCAGTTCAGGGTTCTCGATAAAGGCTTTTCTGAAATATCTATTTTCTTTAAATTTATCCATGTAAGGAGAAGCCATTAAGCTGCTCTGGTACTTACTTAGTTTAGCTTCAGAAAAATCATTAGCTTTTAGTGCTTCGTAAGCGACTTTAGCAGCTATATAACCAGACTCTATCGCCTTATCCACTCCAGCTAAGGCTTTTACGTCAAGTAAGCCTAGTGCATCACCTAAAATTAAAGCACCATCTACTTGGAATTTTTTAGGCAAACTCGCATAACCACCTTCAGGCAAGACTGCTGCACCATAATGCATTAATTCAGCCCCCTTAAGCATTTTCTGCAACCAAGGATGTTTTTTATATTCTTGTAGCTGTTTTTGCGGGTGAATATTAGGGTTTGAGCTGTCTAAAGATATGACTAAGCCTATGGTTACACGTCTATTTTTAAGACCATAGATGAAACCGCCACCTAGAGTGCCATCTAGAGTCGGGTAGCCAAGCGTGTGCCATACTTTCCCTTCTATATTTTCAGAATCTTCTGCTAGCTGCCAAGTCTCTTTAACACCTACAGACCAGATCTGAGGGTTAGTTTCTAGATCATATTTTTTGATTAAATCTTTAGATAAAAAGCCTTTATCCCCGAAACAAGTAAGTTTAGAGTAAACGATATCATCCTCGTCATTACCAGTACGATCCACTCTTAGACCAGCTACTTTATCACCTTCATAAATAATTTCCATTGCAGGGAAGCCAGGGAAAAGATCTAACTTTACGTTAGAGACTTGAGCTGCTTTAGCTTTCAGATTTTCAGCCATCCAAGCTACTACATTAGAGAGTGTGAGAATATAATACCCCTCTTTTACGAAATCCGCTGCTGCTGCACGAGTCAGTATCGAAGGAATGTCCCATTTCTCATGATAAGCCATTAAAGAGACGTAACTTTTTTTACAGATAGCTTCTATAGGCATTCCATCTTTAATATGATCAGGGAAGGCTTTAGTGAAGATAGAAGGATGTACTACTGCACCTGAAACTATGTGGCCGCCAAAGTCATGAGCTTTTTCTAAAATCGCTATGGAAAATTTAAACTCTGGATTCTTTTCAGCAAGTCCAAGTATCGTATGTGCAAGAGTCAGATTAGAAGGGCTGGCTCCGACAAGGACTAGGTCGTACTCTATTCTTGGCTTAGTATTACTCATTTATTTAACCTTTAATTCTGCTAGTTTACTAGTATTTTTTTCTTGAAGCTGCTTAATCATCTCTGGGATTACATGATAGACATCACCGACTATACCTTGATCTGCAAAAGAGAATATAGGTGCATCAGGGTCTCTGTTAATTGCGATAATTAATTCTGATTTTTGCATGCCAACACGGTGCTGGAGCGCTCCTGAGATACCACAGGCTATATAGATTTTTGGTCTAACGGTTTTACCAGTCTGTCCTACTTGATACGGATATGTCATCCAGCCTAGATCTACTATTTTACGAGAAGCTCCCACTACTGAATTTTCGAAACAAGCAGCGAGATCTTTAAGAAGATTCACTCCATCAGCAGATCCTAGGCCATATCCACCTGCGACTATAACATCAGCAGCGGTAATATCGATCTTCCCTTCTAGCTCTCTAAGAGTTTCTTTAATCGTAATTCGATAATCGCTTGGCTGAAAATTAATCGCCACTTTTTTAATTTCAACGCCTTCTGGCTTCTCTGTTAGCATCTCTGGTTTAGCAAATACACCAGGTCTAATAGTCGCCATCTGCGGGTCTTTCCATGGTCCTAAAATTCTAGCTTTTAAAGATTCACCGAAACTCGGTCTAGAAGCATAAAGACACTCAGGGAAATAACCAATTTTCGTCTGATCTATACCAGATGTGTGTTCGTAAGGGCCAATGTCTAATTCTATGGTATCTGCCGTTAATCCAGTCTCGAAAAAAGCTGCAACACGCGGTGCTAAGTCTCTTCCGGTCGTAGTCGATCCCATCAGTAAAGTGTGTGGTGGAGTCGCCCATGAGCTAAGTTCATCTAATATAACCCTTCTATAATGTAAGGTCTTATATTCAGCAAGCTCTGGATGATCTGCTAGATAGACTTTCTCTGCTCCAGCTCTGATGACTGCATCTACAGCCGCCTCCATATTATGACCGATAACGAAACAAGATAAGGGTGAGCCTAATTTTCTTGCTAATTTTTTACCTTCTCCGAGTAGTTCTAGGGTAACATTTGCTACCTGAGAATTAACCTGCTCTGCTACGACTAAAACTTCTCCAGCCATTATATTTTCACAAACTCCTTAAGCATAACTGCATCTTTAAATACTTCACTTACTAATTCGGAAGCAGCTTTTCCTTGATGCATTTTACAGTTACCACCAACTACACCGATCTTCCATGTTTTAGAAACTATAGTCGGGGAACCGTTTAGCCCACATCTCATTTCATCAGCTTCACATTTATCTAAATCTATAATCTCCACATATTTAGCCTGCTCTTCTTTACTAGCTCTTTTAACATCTTGGACGAACTGAGCACCTCTTAGAGATTTAAATTTAAGCTTAGTATAGCTATTAGCGATAGTTACTAAAGCTGGCAATTCAGCTGAAACTAGCTGTGTACCACCTTCTATAATTTTTTTAGCATGAAGAAGATTGTCAGATATAGAGAAATCCTCACAGTAAGTGACCTGTGTAAAATCTAGTCTTTCAGATATTTCTGGACCGACTTGAGCTGTGTCACCATCAGTCGTCTGTAAACCACAGAATATTAAATCTGCTTTTCTGCCGTTCTTTTTAAATAAATACTCTAAAGTTCTGCATAAAGCATAAGCTGTTGCTAAAGTATCGGAGGCAGCTAATCTTCTATCTGACAAAATACAAGTCGCATCAGCACCGTGTTCCAGGGTTTGGTAAAGTATGTCTATCGCTGGTGGTGGACCCATGGTCACGGCGAATAATCTAGAATTAGGTCCGCCCATTTTTTTAGCATTAAGACCAGCTTGCAAAGCGAAAGCATCAAAGGGATTTAGCATTTTACCAGCTTTAGCCCTATCTATAGTTCCGTCGGGATTAACACCAGCTTTCGATCTGGTATCTGGAACTTGCTTGATTAATACGTATATATCTAAATCTTTATTCATTATGGTAAAACCTAATTCTACTTTAACCCTAAAATCTCCCTTAAAAGGGCTAAATTTCTAATTATTTAAATCGTGAGCAGTTCCTTTTCTTTACTTGTAGCTAGTGCATCAACTTTCTCGATGTACTTATCAGTACTCTTCTGCACATCATTAGTAAAGTTTCTAAGAAGATCTTCTGTCATATCCTTATCCTTTTTAGCGTCATTTAGAACATCTCTTCTGACATTACGTATCGCTACTTTACCCTCTTCTATTATTTTCTTAGTCTGTTTAACTAATTCTTCTCTTCT
>DUDT01000013.1 GCA_005110385.1 Candidatus Melainabacteria bacterium
CCTCATGATCCTCATGTACTCCGAGTACATTGCGGTCATTCGTCCTCCTCAGCCTTGAACTTGCACGATTGTGAGCAGTCCCATCTTTAAGCTGCTCGCAATCTCCAATTTCTGCGTTTTCGTCGCCCTCATGATCCTCATGTACTCCGAGTACATTGCGGTCATTCGTCCTCCTCAGCCTTGAACTTGCACGATTGTGAGCAGTCCCATCTTTAAGCTGCTCGCAATCTCCAATTCCTACATTTTCTGATTTAATAATAAAACTACTTAAAGGCTTTTCGGGAGTGGGTTTATCTATGAATATATCTGAGCATTTAGCTATTCTTTTTATATAAGGGCGAATTTCAATTAAGGTAGAAATATCTGCTTCACTAGGATTAGAAATAAATAGCTTAATTTCATCACTCCAAGAGATATTTAAACTCTGCCTAGTATTTCTAATTTTAGAGATGATTTCAGTCGCTAATTTCATCGACCACGTAACATTTGCTTTTTCCTGAGCAACTCCTATGCCCTTTGGTTCAGCAAATGCAGCTCCAAGAAAGGTTATCTGCCCTTTTTGATCTTCTGGGAATTTAGCAAAAGTCACATAGGGCTTGGCTTTATACTCTTCAGTGAAATAGTCATTCTCTATTTCTGAAAAATCTACGATATGCATTAAGCTCTGCCAGATTTCCTCTGTCACGAATGGCATAAATGGCTGTAAAGCTCTAACAGCAGAGGCTAAAACATAAAATAGCACCTGATTTTTAGTTTCTAAATTATCCTGTATTTTAGAAAACTCTATATACCAGTCACAGAAACGAGTCCAAGTAAACTCAAAGATCTCCTCCTGAGCAGCACCTATATCATATTTAGTAAAATAAGTAGAGACAGTGCTTAAAACGTTTTCTAGTTCATAAATTATCCATCTATCAGCGAAAGTCATTGCATTTAAATTTAGCTCAGTAATAGGCTTAACCTTAAATTTCCCAGTACTTTTATAGCTAGGATCTTCAACTAAATTCATACAAGTAAATTTCGCAGAGTTATAAAGCTTATTAGCAAAGCGTTTATATTTCTCCATCACCTCACATTCCCAATCTTTCACTTTAGGGTCTTCTTTACTTGGAAAGGATTTACCTGGGAAACGCACATCCTGACTAGAAAAAACCCCTACCTGTGCGTACCACATTCTAGAAGCATCAGCACCATAATTTCTAACTAGAAGTAATGGATCTATAGCATTACCTTTAGATTTACTCATCCTTTTACCATCTGGCGTCTGAACTACTGGGTGAATTAGCACTTTACTGAAAGCCTTTTCCTGCCTAAAGAATTCACTAGAGAATATCATTCTAGTTACCCAGAGATTAATAATTTCTCTTGCGGTAGCTAGAACAGTAGTCGGGTAGTACTTCTTCAGCACAGCTTCATCATCAGCCATACTAATAAACGGCCATAATGCACTGCTAAACCAAGTATCCAATACATCAGTTTCACCTTCGATAGGAATCTGATGCCCCCACCATATCTGACGGCTAATACACCAGTCCTGAATATTCTCAAGCCACGCTTTAAAAGGCTCTTCGTATCTCTCGGGAATAAAATCAGTTCTCTTCGAATCAGGTAATTTTCTATCTGGATCTTTAGTAACTCTGTTTAAAGCCATTTCAGCAAGCTGCTTCATACTTAAATACCACTGATCACTTAAGGCTGGTTCTATTTCAGTATTACATCTATCATGCAGACTTTCAGTCCCTGTATATTCTGTAATCTTCACTAAAGCCTCGCTTAAAGCTAAAGCCTCCTCTACAGCAGTTCTTGCCTTATATCTATCAAGCCCTTGAAACTCAGTAGGCACTTCAGGAATATTTAAAAGCTCAGCTTTATCATTAAATATATTTAGCTCAGTAAGCCCATGCCTTTTCCCGATAAGATTATCATTAAAATCATGAGCTGGAGTGACTTTCAAAGCTCCAGTTCCGAAATCTAATTTAACCTGTTCATCTAATATAACTGGAATAGCTTTATTAATAAATGGTATTAAAACCTTTACAGAATTAGGTTTAGATTTTATTTCATTAATTAGACTTGAATATCTTTCGTCATTTGGATTAATAGCTACAGCCGTATCGCCGAACATAGTCTCTGGTCTAGTCGTCGCTACTATTAAGTACTGCTCGCAAACTCCAATTTCTGCGTTTTCGTCATCCTCATGCTCACCATAAGGCTTTTCTAATTTATATTTAATTTCATAGAGCTTTTTAGTTTTAGCAGATTCTTCTATCTCCAAGTCAGAAAGAGAAGTTAAACATTTAGGACACCAATTCGTTAAGCGTTTCCCTTTATATATATAGCCTTCTGCATGATACTTTTTAAAAGCAGCCAGCACCGCTTCTTGATACTGAGCATCCATAGTATAACGAGTGCGATCATAATCTGGACTAAAGCCGAGCCTCTTCATCTGCTCAAGAATCTGATTACCAGACTGTTCCTTCCAAGACTGAATTCTTTCAAGAAAAGCTTCTCTGCCTAAATCTTCCTTTCTAAGCTTCTCTTCACTCTTAAGTTTTTTTTCTACGACTAACTGCGTTCCGATACCAGCATGATCTGAACCTATCTGCCAGTGAACATCATAGCCACGCATGCGATGATAACGAATTAATACATCCTGTATAGTTCCGCCCAAGGCATGCCCCATATGTAGCTCCCCAGTAACATTAGGCGGTGGCAGGGCTATACTAAAAACTTCACGACCATTATTTAGGTCTTTATTTACTTGGAAGATTTTTTTATCTAACCAAACGGCTAACCATTTTTCTTCTGTTTCAGTGAAATCATAGCTGGCTTTAAAAGGAAGAGTAGTATTCATTCGCTATTAATTGTACTAAATTAGTCTGAATGCTACACGTCTAGGGGTTCGTGTTTTCGTCGTTGTTAATTAGATATATCTTTTTATAAAAACAATACAATGCGAAAAGGATTGGAGATATCACCAAAGTTGCAAGAAAAATATTATAGATAGTACTATTGATCATTATCATTTTATTTATCCTTAAGTGGAAGCTCCTCCAATATATCCAAAGCCCTTAAAATACATTCTATACCTAAATATAGAAAGAAGACACTTAGAAGAAAAGTTATGACGTTAAACTTATTTACGAGGCTATCCCAGTCTGTCAGTAAATTAAACAAAATAGAGCAACAAGGAGTCATTTTTCCTCAAAATGTTTTTGATACATCAATTTTCAAATCTTTCCTACAGATTACTTTAACTGTGTTTTTAAATTACCTTTGGTTTTACAACCACAAATCAATTAAGCAAATTCGCTTCTGATAAGACTTCTAGACTTGTGGCGAAACCTCCTATCGGTATTAATTGATTGCTATTCATTGGAGTAACTATTGGCCTTAAATACGAACCATTAAATATAGAAGTACATTTAAGTGTCAACTTCGAAGGAAGATCTCTTACTGCGTTCGCAGTATCAAAATTTCTATAGTGAAAACTTTGCTGTATCTCTTGATTCAATAATTCACCGTTATTATAACTTAAGGGATTCTTATCAAAAGCCCTACGTATATTTCCTTGACAAGATGCTAGTAATAAAATACTTTTAAACAATTTTTTCTGATCTATAAATATTTGGTGAACTGGATCAAATTCATTGTCATTAGATGGTTTATCAAGATATTTAATAATTGCTGCTGTATTACCAAAAACAATAATTAAGAATTCAAACAATAATTTTGAACCATAAAGTCTCTCAATATCTCGAAAATTAATAATTTTATCTGCAATAGCACGCTCTAAAAATGTAGATAAAAATCCTTTCAGAAGATTGAAGAGTGTATAGTTAAGATCAATGTTTTGACCACTATGTAAAATATAGATATCAATACCTTTATTCACTTTATGGAAACATTCTAAAACACGATTCAACTTATTTTTAATAGTATTTTGGTTACTAAATTCAAAAATAGCCTTCGAGCAAAACTTATCAATATACCCATTAAAATCTGTCTCCAAGCCATATTTATGATGAAAAATGCTTTGGATATTATCAATGTCGCAAACAAAAATCACTCTGTCAAATCCATATCTATCTGCAAGTTTTTTTCTTCCTCAGAATTAATATCTCTTTCACTCATCAGGTCCTCATCATGAGCGGAAACTCCAATCTCTGCATTTTCGTCATCCTCAGAATCCTGTAAGTGTGCACTAAAAATATTTAATAATCTAAAGATATGCCCTAGATCCATCCTGTCGAAATCATCTATAACTAAAACTAATTTTTCCTCTTTATTCTTTTCTTTTATTCGCTCTGTTGCATTCTTAATAAAACGAGTTGCAGTATCTTCATGAAGCTTTTGCGCGGCTTCAATCTCTTTCAAGAAACTTCGGACATGCTCTTCTGGAGTAGGTTCCGTATTCTGTTCTTTAGGATCTTTTTCACTTAGCTCGATAAAATTATTTATTATTTGAGATATTTCAAGGTCTAGTGATGCCTCTAAACCAAAATTTAATCATATATTAACCGTTACTCCTCTCGTTAATTTGCTTGTGAGTTTCAGTAGTTTTTTCAAAACACCTTGCTCATTATTTCTTAAAGCTTTAAATTTATCCACAATACGCTTATAATCAGCAAGGATAACTTTTCCTTTAGGGAGTATCTTTAAAAGACTTCTCAGTAAATCAAATTTTACTAACTCAAAAATATCTTCATTAGCACAGACTTGATAATTTACTGGATATAGGAATACTGCTTCATAAGGATCTGAGTCTTTCTTAAAAAACTTTTCAGAAAATAGGTTTTACCAGCCCCAAACTTAGCAGAAAAAATCATTCTATGATTGTCTTCTAAATCAATAAAGCTTTTAAATATTGGACTTACCTCTTTTCGCTGCGTCCATGTTTTTACCAAGTCTCACGAGCACGATCTAAAGACAGTTCTGGATCTGCTGCATCAGTATTTCGCAATTTTCCATCACTCACTTGCATTTTCAACTGGTGACAGAATGTCACCAGTTCGGAACCTTCCACTTTTAGCCTTTCTTTAAACATAATCCCATACTCACTCCCCCACAAGCCCAGCAAAAAACCCTTTATGAAACTCAAACGCCGTCGGGTTTGCAATTAGATGAGCAGTACAGTGCATAATCTTATGAATCGGCTCTAAGCCATTTTCTCTTAAAGTCTTTCCTGTAGCGACTAGATCTATAATCACATCGGTAAGATCAGTAAGTGGAGCGAGTTCCACTGAACCATAGAGATTAATAATCTCAACTTCTAGCGCGCGCTGGTAAAAAAAATCTTTCGCTAAATTGGGAAAGGTCGTCGCGACACGCGTATAGCTAGGCAGTTCAGAAACACTTTTATACTTCCCCTGTACAGAGCAGACGCAGAGATCACAAGCCCCATATTTTAAGTCCTGAAGCTGATGCACCTTCGCTCTAGAATCTAAAATAACGTCTAGTCCTACTATGCCGAAGTCAGCAGCACCATGTTCTACATAAACTGGCACATCATGCCCTCTTACCATAAGAAATTGAATGTCATAATCTTTAAAAGCTTCATTATGAATAGTACTGCGGCGAATTAATTTACGTTTCGCATCTTCACCATTTTCAATTTCAATACCAGCTTTACTAAAAAACTCTACAGCACCGTCTAGGAGAGCGCCTTTAGATAAGGCTATTTTCACTTGTTGCATATTAAAACATTCGCTCCTTTCTCAAATTCAAGCTGAGCCGCTTTATAAACATCCTGCCATTCTTTAGCAGTTGGAGAAAGCTTCTTCGGAAGTTTATCAGTAGAAAAATTATCTAAAAGATCTAAATTAGATAATGCGGAAATCAGCCTTTGCACATAAAAAGCGAAGCCTATCGCAGGCAGATCGATACCGAAGCTTGAATATAGATTATCGTATCTACCACCCATAGCGATATCATTACCCTGCCCTTTAATTAACAGCTTGAAATGCAGTCCTGTATAGAGCTTTAGATCTGGACACTGATACGGGGCGAAAACTATTTTAGAAGACAGTTGAGCTAAACCCTTTAAGTGACTTAAATCCAACTCTAAATCCTTTTCAACTCGTTTTAGCTTCTCTTCATTCGAAATAGATAAGCTGATTTGCTCTCGGCTATAAAGACAGTTAAGGAAGCTTTCCTCAGTAGCTAGTTTTTCAAATGCGACAAATTCACCTTTAAGTAAAAGGTTATAAGCCTTAGTAATTAAATCATGACTAGAAGGAGCTTCTGAACTTATTACTGGGACAGGTTTATTAAATTTAGTAAATAAGCTATGCCAGATTTTAGCGTCGGTTATACAGATCTGATAATCACTTACGCCTAATTCCTCAATAGAATCTATCATCAATTGCAGTACTTCATAATCAGAAAAATTCTCTTCAGCTTTAGCACCGACATATTCTATGCCGACTTGCTGTATCTCTCTAGATTCATCAGTTGGAGTGCCTTTGTAACGATAGACCGAAGCGTTATAGTAAAGCTTCACTGGAAACTGAAGTTCTTGAGCCCTGCCTGCTATCGCCTTAGCGATAGGCTGAGTCATCTCTGTTCTCAGAGCAAGAGTTTCACCATCTTTATCTAAAAACGTAAAAGTTTTATCAGTAAATTTCTTATTCGCCCTATTTATAACATCTAAATCGACCAAACTCTGCACTACTATTGGTTCATACGACCATTTTTCATAAAGAGATACTAGCTTATTTTTTATAGCGAGCTGCTTTCTAACATCAGACGGCAGCCATGTTTTTAAACCTCTAAATACCATAAATAATTTCCTGTAAAATCCACGCAGCGAAAGCTACATGAAACTAATTAACATCTACTGTTTTTTCTTTGCCTGTGGCTGTAAGGTATTTTCAAGTAATTTATCTAAATTAACGAAAGTATTTCCTTTTAAACCAACAATTACTGGCACATCTGGATTATCTTCTATAGCATCTAAATACTCTAAATCAGCCACCATAGGGTTTGCCTGAATAGCACGTCCTTTAACTTCTACTTGTTTAGCGTTACCTTCACCTTGGATAATAGATATAAGCTTTTCTTTTAAAGCTATTTCCTTGCGTATATGAGCTAACTGAGCCTTCTGTAAAGCGATCTGCTTACTTTCTATCGCCTCTATATATTCTGGTGAAAATTCTATTCTTCTGATAAAAAGATCATTCAGCTTAAAACCTGATTCAGCAAAGGATCTAGATAAATATTCTTTAGCCTCACTAGAAACTATTTTCCTAGTATCTTCAGTATATAAAGCATCGGCTACATGCCTTGCGATAACTTCCTGCATCACTTTACCAGTTTTAGCTTTAAGCACTGGTGCATAATCAGTTCTGAGTTTCTGATAAACTTCTGGAGCCCTTTCCTGAATCATCTGAGTTAATAAAGACATCTCTATACCCACTATTTGACCATCACCAGTCTTAGCCACTATAGGATTCCCTAGGCGACCTGGATCCATAGCATCTTTGGTAAAAGTATAAGTATTTATACGTGTATCAAAGACTATTAAACTCTGAATAAATGGTAATAAAAAGTGTAAACCTTCTCTTAAAGGCTTATCCTGAACACCACCTTTAATATTAAAGATGACACCAGTTCTGCCCACGTCAATAATTCGCATCGACTGTGAAAGCAGGGCTAAAATAGCAAAAGAAATCACTAAAAGCATTTCTTTTTTAATCTTCACTCCAAATATATTCAATTCTTTCATTTATAAACCTCGCACTTAGCTAGAAACATCTTCTCACAAGAATTACAGATCATCGTTTATTATAAGTTTAGTTCTCTTACCAAGAACCTGCGCTTTCCTGTATTTAACATAGGAATTACCGAAACGATTTAATGCATCTACTTTTAATTTAATAGCTTCAGCCTCACCTTCAGCTCTCGTGATAACAGCATCTCTATCATTCTGCTTTTCAATAATAATATTATCCTTAGTATCCAATTCGATTCTTGCACGCTGCTTTTCTTCAATTGCACTCTGGTAAGCCTGAGAAAAAGTAACCTCATCTAAAAGGAATTCCGTAAGTACAATTTTATACTTTGCTAAATGCTTTTCTAATGCTTTAGAAATTTTATCAGCGATAACTCTTCTATCCTCACTATAAATAGCAGAAACAGTATAGCCTGCGATAACCTCTCTGACCATACTTCTGACGATTGGGTTAATTACTTTATTTACATATGAATTATAACTATCATTACCTATCTGCTGATGCACCCACCACAGCTGTTTAAAATCTGGTCTTGCCCTTACAGTAACGTCTACTGAAATATTCTGTCCATCAGAAGTTAAAGTATCTATAGAGTTACCAAGTATCTTGGCTCCATTTTTAGAACGCTCTGCTGAATTACTAAATATATAGCTAATCTCTCTTACGTTGTAGATAGTCGTCTGCTGCAGTATCGGTATTACGAACTGAATCCCTTCTTCTAGTACCCTCTGTTCCATACCTATAACTCGATTAAAAATCACAGCTCTCTGACCGGCGCCGACTAAAATAACCAGATTAGGTACTACAAAAAAAAGCCCAATAATAATAAAAATTTTGATTTTATGCTTAGCAAGGAAATCATCTGGATCAAAGCGATTAGAATTATTTGAGCCGAAAAAGTCTGAAAAGTTGGGACTACTCATATCAAAAAAGAATAATAGCACTAAAATTTATTGATATAATCTTATGCATGACTAAAGTTAAAGTTGGTATTAATGGTTTTGGACGTATTGGGAGAAATGTTTTCCGCGTCCTGAATGAAAATTTTGTTGATCAAATAGACGTGCTCGTTATTAATGATCCTTTCTCCCCCCCAGAAGCTTCTGCACATTTAATTAAATTCGACAGTACTCTTGGTAGATTTAACGGCGAAGTAACTGCTGACGAAAACTCTATTACCGTAAATGGTAAAACCACTAAATTTTTAAAAGAGAAAGACTTAGCTGCTCTTAACTGGGCTAAGCACGGCGTAGATATAGTCCTAGAATGTTCTGGTGTATTCACTGACGCAGAAAAAGCTAAAACACATTTAGCTGGTGGTGCTAAAAAAGTTCTTATCTCTGCTCCAGCGAAAAATGAAGATATTACTATTGTTCTTGGCGTTAATGAAGATAAATATGATCCATCTAAGCATCACATCATCTCTAATGCCAGCTGCACTACTAACTGCTTAGCACCTTTTACTAAAGTTATAGATGATAATTTTAAAGTTCTAAGCGGCATGATGACTACTATTCACGCTTATACTTCAGATCAGAAATTATTAGATAACGCTCACTCAGATCCAAGAAGATCTAGAGCAGCAGCTGTATCTATGATCCCTACTACTACTGGTGCAGCGAAAGCTATTGGTTTAGTTCTTCCTCATTTAGCTGGTAAATTAAATGGCTATGCGATGAGAGTTCCTACTCCTAACGTATCTGTAGTAGACGTGGTCTTCACTTTAGAAAAATCAGTTACTAAAGAAGAAATAAATGCTGTACTTAAAAAAGCTGCTCAGACTAACCTTAAAGGTATTCTTGATTACACAGATGAGCCTCTAGTATCTATCGATTTTAAAGGTGATGCTCATTCATCTATCATTGATGGCGATATGACTATGGTAGTAGCGGAGAAACAAGTTAAAATCCTTTCTTGGTACGATAATGAATACGGTTACTCTAACAGATTATGTGATTTAGCTGTATTGGTGGGTAATAAGCTGCCAGTGGCTGTGTAGTTTTTATAGAACTGTTTCTAAAAATTTCAATTAAAACAAAAAGTCCCTTAATTTTACTCAAGGGACTTTTTGTTTTGAAAGAGGCTGAGTTATAAACTTAAATATTATTCCTCAAAAAGAGGCATAATATGAGCTATAAGGTAGTAATTTATAACTCATGAAATGGAACTGGCAGAAAAAAGATTGGCCTGATTTTAAGTATGACGCAAGTCTGCTAGAGAAGTACGAAGATGAATTTCTACATAAGTCTGGTATTTTCCTAGGCACCTTAAAACATATTCAGAATGAAGAGAAAATAGATTTAAAGATAGATATAATCTGCGAAGAAGCCTACAGAACATCTTTAATTGAAGGGGAGTTTTTAAATAGAGAGAGTATACAGTCGTCTATTAAAAGAAATTTTGGTATTTCAGTTACAGATATAAAAAAAATCCCCAATGCAGAAGCTGGACTCGCTGAAATGATGCTAGATCTATATGATAATTTTTCACACCCCATCTCTAAAAAAAGCCTTGGTAAGTGGAATTCTTTAATTCTTGATGGTATAAATTCTAAAATTAAAACTAGATCATTTAGAAAGGATACAGAGCCGATGCAAGTTATTTCAGGTTCAGTATACAGACCTAAAATACATTTTGAAGCACCCCCCTCAGAAACTTTAGAGAATGAAATGAAAAACTTTATTCAGTGGTTTAATAATTCAAAACCGAATAACAAGCGTCCTTTGAAAACCTTAACTAGAGCTGGACTAGCTCATCTCTATTTCGTTTGCATACATCCATTTGATGATGGTAATGGACGAATAGCTAGAGCTCTTGCAGAGAAAGCTTTATCTCAAGGATTAGGTGAGGCTAGTTTAATATCATTATCACAAGTGATAGAAAAGCATCGAAAGCAATACTATGCTATATTAGATGCCTCTAATCGAGATCTTGAGGTCACGGATTGGTTAGAATACTTCTCTAAAACAACATTAGAAGCTTTAGAATTAAGCCAAAAATCTATAGAATTCTCTTTAAAAAAAGGGGAGTTTTACAGACTTTACGAAAACAAGCTAAACCTAAGGCAGGAAAAGGTTATCCACAGAATCTTCAAAGAAGGAATTCAAGGTTTTAAAGGCGGCTTAAGTGCAGAAAATTATATCTCTATTACTAAAACCTCTAGGGCTACGGCTACTAGAGACTTGCAAGAATTAGTCGAAATGGGGGTTTTAGTTAAGACTGGTAATTTAAAAGGGACTCGTTATTATTTGAGTTTGGAGTGAATTTTATTCAATTCCGTACGCACTGCGTGCAGAATTAAGTTGGAATATTAATTTTAATGTTCATTGTTGACCGCCCACATTACTCTATTCTTTATATAGCTTGATATAGAACAGAAGAAAACTTAAAGCATAAAAAATAAGCTAATATCAAGCAATAAGAGACTGTAAAAATTTCACTAAAGCCCTAACTTGATCCCAATTAACACCTTCTATCTAATCAGCATTATCGGCTGCCTCTGGGTCGCCTACGATTTCGTACGTAAAATATTACTGAAAAGAATAAAACCCTTACCTTTAGTCATTTTCCTGGAATTTGGTCAAGCAGTAATTTATCTCAGCTACGGCTATCTCTCTCAGCAACTAATTTATAGTCATGGATATATTTTCCCAGGCTTGATGACTGCTGGCTTCGCCTCACTAGGAACTTTCCTGCTAACTAAAGCCATCTCTATTTCGCCACTCAGCAGTGTCATTCCTTTCCTTTCTTTCCTGCCTTTTTTCACGGTAATATTCGGCAGCTTGATATTAAAGGAAAACCTTTCTCAGATTCAATTTTCAGGATTAATCCTTTTAGTTTTAGCCTCTTTTATAATTAATTATCAGGGTAAAAAAGTAAACTCTATTCTAGGATTATTTAAAACCCTCTACCAAGATCTCACTCACGAAAAGGGCTGCGTCCTAGTTATTATTACTTCTCTTCTCTGGGCTTTCGCTATACCCTTTGATAAGCTTGCTATGCAAGCTACGAACCCGATCTCTCACGCTCTTTATCACGCACTACTCTGCGGAACTATATTTAGCATAGCTCGTTTTTTTTCGAAGACCTGTCCTTGGGGCGATACTAAATTTTTCGCAGTAGAGTTGCAAGGCACCTACTGGTTTCTATTATTAGGTATAATAAACGCTTCATTTGCCATGGTGTTACAGTTTATGGCTTATCAAATTTCTTACATAGGTTTAGTGGAAGCTGGTAAGCGAGCAGTTTCCCTAGTCTCTAATTTATTTATCGGTGCTTTGATTTTTAAAGAGCCTGTAAATAAATTTAAATTTTTAGGCACTCTGCTAATTTTAATAGCTACTATTTTGATTTTAAATTAACAGCACTTCATAAAAAACAATGTACGAAATACCATTAACAAACGGAAAGCACGGTCACACCCTAAACGCCACACAAGTTTTCTCCCCAGATGGCAAATGGCTAGTCTTCGACACCCGCAATGATGACACTCATATAAGCCGTACTGAGAGCATCTGTAAGTTAAATATTGCAACTAAAGAAATTGTAGAGCTGTATAAAACTAAAAATCAAAGTATGCATGGACCTGGGGTAGGGGCAGCAGCTTGGAACCCTGTTAATGACCAGATTATTTTCATTCACGGTCTTTTAAATTGTGATAAGGAAAAGCCCTACAGCTTGACTAGAAGGTTTGGAGCCATTACTGCAGGGAATCATGAGGCAGGCGAAAACGCAGAAATTGGAGTTCGGCAGCAGTGTTATCATGCGGAAGGAAGGAATATTCAAGAACCACTTACCAAAGGAGCTTTAAGAGGTGGAACCCATGCCCACACTTGGAGTGCTGATGGCAAGTGGATTAGCTTTACTTATAACGATTATCTTATGGAATGTTTAGAAAAAACTTCTTCAAGTGAAAGAAAAGACTTGAGGACTATCGGCGTGATGAGGATGGTAGAGAATATTCATGAGGATCATGAGACAGGCGAAAACGCAGAAATTAGAGTTCGGTCAATAAACCTTAAAGGCACTGTTGCCGAACGTGCAAGTTCAAGGCTGAGGAGGACGAATGACCGCAGTGTACTCAAGGTACATGAGGATCATGAGGACGACGAAAACGCAGAAATTGGAGTTCGGCAGCAGTGCCCTGCAGAGAATTTCAGAGGAACTTACTTCGCGGTAGTCGCAGCTAAAGTTACAGAAAATCCTAAATTCGGCAGTGATGAAATAGAGCGAGCTTTCGATGAGTGCTGGCTAGGTAAAAACGGTTACACGAAAGACGATAGCACTGTCCAGAATGGTTCACAGCAGACACGAGCCATAGCCTTTCAAGGAAATGTCCGTTCACTAGATGGAACTTTAGTTACAGAAGTTTTTATAGCAGATATTCCAAGTGATATAACTCAATCACTTACAGCTAAGCCACTGGAGGGGACCTTGGATACGAGACCTAATGTGCCAGCAGGTTTAATGCAAAGAAGAATTACTTTTACTACAGAAAGAAAACACCCTGGGCTTCAAGGACCACGTTTCAGGTTGCGCAGTTCAGCAGACGGAAACCTTATTTATTTCCTTATGAAAGATGATAATGGTATCGTTCAAATCTACTCAGTAAGCAGTGCTAAAAATACTAAAAATACAATCACAAATCAGTCTCTTAAACAAATAACAAATTTCAAATACTCTGTTCAGTCACAATTCAATCTCAGCCCTGATGATAAATTTCTTTCAGTGGTGTCTAATAATCAGATATATTTAGTTAAAGCGCAAGATGGTAGTACTACTAGCGTTAGCGAGAGATACAGCGAAAAAGAAGCGCCAATTAATGGCTTACACTGGAGTCCAGACGGTAAAAGCTTAATTTATAATCGCTATGTTCTCATCGAAAACGACTACTATATTCAAATTTTCAAAAGACTAATCAACGATAAAACCACCGAATCTCTGGATTAGCTCTAAACCAAGTCATCTGCCTCTTTGCATACCTTCTAGTTCTTAACTGTATTTGGTTTATAGCTTCATCTAGACTTAGAATCCCTGAAAGATAATCAGCGACCTCTCTATAACCGATAGTGCTATCTATAGCCTTTACTCTGCCGTATTTATTAATTAAAGCCTTAACTTCATCAACCAAACCACACGTTATCATACGTAAAACCCTTGCATTGATTAGATCATAAAGATCTTCTCGCCTCTTAAAATCTAAACCTACGTAGAGAGAATCATAGCGAGGTTCTTGGCTTTTAGTTCTCAGCTCACTTAAAGGCTTTCCAGTCTTAATAACTAACTCTAAAGCTCTAATCACCCGTACTTTATTCTGAATATCTATTAAGGCTAAAGCACCTGAATCCTTTTCTTGAAGCATTAATAACAGCTCGTCTAAAGATTTTTGATTAAGCTCATCTCTTAAAGCTTGATTAGTATTCACTGCAGGCATTTTTAAATTTTCTAAAGCAGCTTTAATATATAGACCAGTACCACCCACTACTATAATTTTCCTTTCTAAATCTAGATTCCATATGTTTTTGACTACATTATCAAAATCTTTTTGATAATCACCAGCCGAATAAGCTTCTGTCATCGATTTAAGATTTAGCAAATGATGCCTTACTTTACTCAATTCATCTGAAGAAGGCTTAGCCGTACCTATATCCATTTCCTTAAAAATTAGGCGACTATCAGCATTAATAATCTCTGTCTTAAATTTTCCTGCAAGCTCTATAGCTATATCAGTTTTCCCAGTACAGGTAGGTCCAACAATTGTAATTAGCTTTTTTGAGCTAGTATCAATATAATTTAGAATTGAGTCTGTAATTAATGCCATTAAAACAAAACCTCCCTAGCCTTTTTTTCAAAGTATTGATTATACTGCTTGGTTCATTAATTTTCACCTCACTAGTAGGTGTAAGATCTTGGTATAAGCCATTACTTTCAATAAAAGAAGTAAGCCCCGTAAGTGTAGTTTTAGAAAAAGGTGCAAGAGTTCTTGATGAAGTAGCCACAAACCAGCTTAAAGAAGAAACTAAGACTAAATCCATCTATAACCTTAACAATCAAGAGGTTTTAACTGTAGATGATACAGCAACCCAAAGAAGTCTAGAAGAGTTGAAGACTTATGTAAAAGTCATACAAGCAACATTAAGTGGACAAAAATCTTATGAGATGCCGATTATAAACAGGATTGGTCTTCATATGCAGACAACTTTAATACAATTAAATGATCATAAGTTTAAAGAAATTCAAGCGTTCCTTGATGGTAATGCCTCTGCTGGTGAATTTATCAATTCAGATTATGAAAAAATAGTTCTTGCGATTAGTAATCTAAGTAGCTTTGAAAAAAATTACTTTTTAAAAGAGATAGAACATTTCCGCCTTGAATTTAAAAATGAAAAAAAAGTAATTAAAAATCTTGGTACCAATTTTTTCCTTGACCTACAAAAAATAACAGATAAGAAAGAATTTCTTTATAGACTTTTCATCGTACAGAAAAAACTTTTAAATATAGGCATAGTAAATGGTCTCCCTAAATCCAAGATTACCAAAAATATAGAGATACTCTTTCCAAACTTAAAAGGCCTAGAACTTGATTTAACTAAAAAAATTATTCTTAGTACCACCAGCCCTAATATAAAAATAGACTGGAAAAAAGTTGAAGATCTTGAAAATCGAGCCCTAGCCTCAGTTTCAGATATTTACGTAAAATTACCGATAGGAACAGTTTTAGCTGAAAAAGGTAAAAAAATCTCAGAGAAAAACTATTACTATATGAAAAATTTAAACCTACTCAGACCAGAAGCTGACTGGAGTTTAGAAATAAAATATCTCTGCATCGTCTATATAGCCGTATTTTTAATGAGCCTGTATATTTTCTTAATAGAGAAGAGGAAATACAGTGTCCAACGACTCGCCATGATCTTCACAGTAGTACTTGGCTCTCAGGCAGTGATATCTGCTATTTCTTTATGGGGGATAAATAAACTAGCGATAGTTCCCATTGCTCTAGTACCGATATTATTAACCGTCTTTTATCTACCTAAACTTGCTCTATTTAGTTCGCTACTAATGAACTTTTTCCTAATGTATAGCTTTGATTTGAATTTCTGGCAAGTTTTACCTCTTTTAGCTGGTTCTATTTATGCGATATATCTAACCAAACACTCTCATCAAAGAGAAGACTTAGCTAACGCTGGTACCAAAATTGCTCTCTGTCAGGGTTTAGTATTCTTATTCTCGGTCTTAATAGCTGTAAAGAACTTTAGTGTAAGTACAGTTCTTGTCATCACAGCATTATATGCTTTAAGTGGAATCCTCTCTGGGCTTATAGCTTTAGCTGTATTACCTTACCTAGAATTCACATTCAGGTTGTTAACACCATTTCGCCTCTCTGAATTATCTAATCCGAATCAAACACTACTCAAGAAACTCAAAGAAGAAGCACCTGGTACTTATGAGCATTCTCTAAATGTCTCTCGATACGCCGAAGAAGCATCTAATGCTATAGGAGCTAATACTGAATTAATTAGAGTTGGATTGCTTTATCACGATATTGGTAAAACTTACAATCCCGACTATTTTATAGAAAACAACCTCGGCAAACCTAATCCCCATACGACATTAGATGATCCTAAAAAATCAGCTGAAATAATTATCGCTCACGTACCAGAAGGAATTAAACTTGCTAAAAAACACAAATTACCAGAGGCCATTATCGACTTCATTCCTATGCACCAAGGAACTACTGTAACTAATTATTTCTACGTAAAAGCTTTAGAAAAATATGGGAAATCCAGTATCAATATAATGGATTTTAAATACCCAGGCCCCGTTCCTAACTCTAGAGAAGCTGGTATCGCGATGATTGCAGATTCTGCTGAAGCCGCATTGAAAAGTGAAAAAGAACTTAATAGTGAAAATGATGTTAGGGAAAAAATCTCTAAAATCATCAGTGCTAGAGTTAATGAAGGTGAACTTCGAAATTCTAATCTAAAACTAGAGGAATTAGAATTAATAAAAGATTCATTTGTAAAAGTTTGGAAAAGCAGAAATCATGACAGAATTAGATACCCTGAGCAAAGCAAGCCCCCTATTGATTGAACAGTTTGAGTTAGGCCCTATGGCTAATTACATCTATTTCATTGGTGATAAAGAAACTAAAGAAATAGTCGTAGTAGATCCAGCTTGGGATGTGAATTTCATTCGTAATAAAGCTAAAGAAGCTGGCTTTAATATTAAAGGAGCTTTAATTACCCATGGTCATCCGGATCATACTAACGGTATTAATAAACTTTTGGAAACTCACGATATCCCAGTCTATGTTTCAAAAGAAGAAGCTAGCTTTTATAAACCAATTGGAGAGAATATTGTCGAAGTTGATGCGACTTTTAATCTAGACATAGGGAATATTCATATAGATTTCTTACATACACCTGGTCACACACCTGGCTCTCAGTGTTTCCTAGTTCAAGGAAATTTAGTAGCTGGAGATACACTGTTTCTAGATGGCTGTGGCAGATGTGATCTGCCTGGTGGAGATGTCGAAACGATGTTCGATACTATCCATCATAAACTAATGAAGTTACCAGACCACACCATGATATTTCCTGGTCATAACTATCATCACTTACATTGCGACGAACTATGTAATCAGAAAAAGACTAATCCATATATGCAAATGGATAACCTACATGCCTTTATTAACAGAAGGTTACCAAGATAAAAGAATTTCAACAATCGTCTAATATTATCAGGGGCTGGCCACGTGATAAAATAGCAGCCATGCAGACTATGGAACCAAAAACTCTAAGCCACTTTGAGCAACTCGAAGCTGAAAGCATACATATCATCAGAGAAGTGGTCGCAGAATTTAAAAACCCTGTAATGCTTTATTCGGTAGGTAAGGATTCATCAGTAATGCTACATCTAGCTCGTAAAGCCTTTTACCCAGCAGCTATTCCCTTCCCTTTAATGCATATAGATACTGGCTATAAATTTAAGGAAATGTATGAATTTAGAGATTCTTTTGCTAAAGAATTAGGGGCGAGGTTAATCATTAATCGGAATGAAGAGGCTATCGCAAATAATATGAATCCTTTTAAATATGGAACTACTACTTGCTGCGGTGCACTGAAAACTGGTGGTCTTTTAGACGGCTTAAATAAACATGGCTTTGATGCTGCTTTTGGGGGAGCTCGCAGAGATGAAGAAAAATCTAGAGCGAAAGAAAGAGTCTACTCCTTTAGAGATGGATTCGGACAGTGGGATCCAAAGAATCAACGCCCTGAATTATGGAATATTTATAACGCAAGAATCAACCCTGGAGAAAATATTCGAGTATTTCCTCTATCTAACTGGACTGAGCTTGATGTATGGGAATATATTAAACTTGAAAATATTCCAATAGTTCCTATTTATTACGCTCAAGAAAGAGAAGTGGTTATTCGTAATGGCATTATTATACCTGTAGATTATAGCCATGAATACTTAAAACCTCGTGCTGGTGAAGAGGTTAAAGTTTTAAAATGCAGATTTCGCTCTCTTGGCTGCATGCCTTGTACTGGAGCAATAGAATCATCTGCAATTGACATAGATGGAATCATAAATGAAGCTAAAATAGCCAAGAAATCCGAGCGCGAGAATCGTGTCATAGACTTAGGTTCAGATAGCTCAATGGAAGATAAAAAGAAAGAAGGATATTTTTAAGGACACCCTTTTCCCCTGTGATATAATTTTTCCATGCTAAGCCAAAAGAATTTTAGATACAACCTAATCAGAGAGTCACTTGAGACTAGATCATTCTTGAAGATAATCTCAGGTATAAATAATTTTGATAAAGAAAAAGTTTTAACAGTAGCTCGTGCTGTAAAAGCTGCTAATGCTACAGCTATAGATATTTCAGCGAGAGAAGATATTATCATCGCAGTTAGAGAAATTTTAAAAGATACGGCTCTTGTAGTTTCATCAGTTAAAGTAGAAGAACTAAAAAGAGCTCAAGAACTTGGAGCTGACATACTTGAACTAGGTAATTTCGAAGCTCTTTATGAAGAAGGGGTTTATTTATCAGCCGCTGAAGTTCTTGCACTAGCTAAAGAACTTAGCGAAATTAAAATAGAAGGAACCTTACTCTCAGTAACTGTTCCAGGTCATTTAAATATTAATGAACAGGTTAAGCTAGCTGCAGATTTAGAAGACCTAGGAGTAGAGATTATTCAGACTGAAGGATCTTTACCGACAGACGCTAATAGCTCTAATACTCTTGGTGTTCTTCAGAAAGTCATGCTAACGCTTTCTAATACTATTGAGCTTAGTAAAAATCTTAAGAGGACCTTCATACTTACAGCTTCTGGTATAAGCCCAGATACAGCAGCTCTTGCTATTACAGCTGGTGCCCATGGCATTGGAGTAGGTAAATACATCAATCGACTTGAATCAGAACTAGAAATGTTAGCTTCTATTAGACGTCTTCAAGAGTCACTATCTATAACTCAGATCGAAAGAACTCTTCAAGAACAAGAACTGATCTTAAATTAATAAACCTAGCTTATAAAAGATACTAATTTTGCAGCCTTTAACGACTAGGTACCTCAAACGAATTGACACCTATATATTTAGTGAATTCGTTTTACCTTTCTTAAGTGCAGGGGGTATTATAGCTGGAGTTTGGCTCGGAATAGATCGATTTAAGCAAATATTCAAATTACTAGCTAGTGGTGATTACCCTTGGTACACTGGTTTTCTCATATTAGTTTTGGATATTCCAAAAATCGCCTTAAATATTTTACCGATCTGTATTTTACTTGCCTGCTTTCTTAGCTTCCAGAAACTCTCAATTCAAGCTGAGTTCACCGCGATGAAAGCTGCGGGAGCTAGCTACTTACGAATATTAAAGGCTGTTATGATCTTTGGTTTAATCGGTGTACTGAGTTGTTTTATCATAGCGGAGATTTTAATTCCTATAACTGCTCCCCTTAACGATAATATTTTCAAATCCGCAAAAAAAAACAGGGAGACTAAAGAAATCAAAAGTTTCACTTACACTAAGCATTACCCGAATCAAGAAGTCCAACAAATATTTTATGTTAAATCAATTAAAGAAGACCTGCTTAGCAATTTAGTTATGGTTGATTTTAATCACAAAGGTTTAATTAATATACACCTTGCTAAAAATGCCAAGTGGGATGCAGAAGGACATGGCTGGAATTTAGAGAAAGGAAATTCTAGTTTTATTGATCGTGCAGCGATGGACGGAGATGAAGGTTTTAACCACATGGTCTCAAATTTTAAAACTAAATTTATAGAAAGTGAAACTAACCCTCTTAATTTAATTCATATTTATAAAAAAATACAGACTCTAAATGTTCTTGAAGTATGGGAACTCATCAAGCTGCACGAAAAAAATAATATTGAAACTAGTGGTCTAAATTCCCTGAAAACTAATTTCCAGCAGCGTTTTGCATACCCATTTACAGCTCTGATACTTGCTTTTATTGGTGCCCTTCTGGGCTTTAGCTCTAGAAGAGAATCACGTAACTGGAACTATATAACTCTTGGGCTAATAGTATTTTCTTTTTTTATGTTCCAAGCTATTTTTACATCTTTTGGAGATTCTGGCAGGATGCCAGCTATACTTGCCATGTGGTTTCCAAATTTTCTATTATCACTAGTCGCCATCCTGATTTCGTATTTTAAAACTACTAGATAAATCAATTGCTATCATAGACAGCAAAAATGCAGAAATTGAAGTTCGCAAGCAATGCCATTAAGGCTAAAATAGATAATCTAATGTCATCGCCAATCAATGAAATTAAAGAGAAAGCTGACATAGTAGAACTTATCGCTGATCATATCCCAGTGAAAAGAACTGGAGCTAGCTATGTGGCCAAATGCCCTTTTCACAATGACACCAAACCTTCAATGCATATCAGCTCACAGAAAGGCATATATAAGTGCTTTGCCTGTGGTGCTGGAGGAGACGTTTTTAAGTTCTGGTCTGAATATCATAATAAGGATTTTTCTGAAACTCTAAAAGACTTAGCCTTAAAATATGGAGTAACTTTAAATCAGCATCCAGAGAATGTCGGTAAACAAAAACTACAGAATGAATATTTACAAATTTATTCTGTAACAGCCGATTATTATCATGAAAAACTTTTAGGCGCTGAATCTGCTGAACTGTGTAGGAATTATCTCAGCGAAAGGCAGATAGATTTAAATACGATTAAGAATTTCAGGATCGGCTATTCACCGACATCTAAAGATGATTGGGGATTTTTAGTTAAGCACTTAACGGGAAAATTAAAAATCAGCGAAGAGGCGATTTTTAAGTCTGGGCTTGCTATTCATCATGAAAAATCAGGGAAATATTATGATCGCTTCAGAGATCGACTGATGATCCCCATTACTAATGAGAAGGATGACATTGTCGGCTTCGGGGCAAGGATTTTAGAAGATAAAGCAGATGTTCCTAAATATATTAATTCGCCTGAAACTGATATATATCATAAAGGTGATGAATTATTCGGTCTCTCACTTGCGAAGAAAGCTATTAAGGAAAAGGATTTCGTCATTTTAGTTGAAGGCTACTTCGATCAAATAGCCTTATATAAAGAGGGGTTTAAAAATACAGTCGCTAATCAGGGAACGGCACTCACCCCTAAACAAGCCAAGCTTTTACTAAAGTATTCTTCTAGTAAGAGCATTTATCTTTGCTTAGATAACGATAAGGCTGGTGAATTAGCCAAGGAAAGGGCTTTTGAAGTTATTATGCAAATCGCAGCTGAACTAAACCCTGAAATTAAAGTGATAGATTTACAAACAGCAAAAGATCCCGATGATTTTATAAAACTCTTTGGCACTAAGAATCTTGAGCTTGAAATTCAAAATGCTAAATCATTTATCGACTATAAAACAGATAAATTAATAGCTGAATTTAAAAAAGAGGAATTTGGACCTAGAGAAAAAGCTAACTTTATTTCTAAAATGTCTCGCTTTCTATATTTTATTAATAATAAAATTGAATTAAACGCTTATATACAGAAACTAGCTGCAAGACTGGATCTCAGCAGTAATATCCTTGAAGAGCAGATCAGGAAAGAGTTTAAAAACCTGTCTAGGGAAGCTAATGCTAATCAGTCCTTCAGCACACAGAACCAAAATTCTAAAAAGCATTCTTCGATCAACTCAGATCCATTAAGCAGATTTGATATAGAGCTTTTAGCTATTATGCTTGATGACAGAAGACTGCTAGAAGAGTTTATGGCAAATGAGTATAACTTAAATAAAGAAGAACACCAAATGATACTTTCAGCTTTAGTAGATGTAAGCTTTGAAAATCCCGATGATGACACGAATAGTAAATTTAAAAAACTTAAAAATCATGAATCACTTGAAGACCTTAAGTACTCTAGTGATTTAGCTGAGATAGCCATGGAATTAGAATCTGATAAAAAGCAGTACTTAACTCGCTTTAATGAAATAATTTCAGTTTTAAGAAAACAAAAATCAGAAATTCTCAAACGTAAACTAGATAAAGAATTACAAGAAGCAGAAAAAAATAGAGACGAAGAAAATATCCAGAGACTACTTAGAGAAATTCAGCAGCTTTTAAAAGAATCTTCCTAAGCAGCAACTGCGATAATAGCAGCTTTAGCCTTCTCTACTAATTTAGCAAAAGCGATCTTATCATTAACAGCGATATCTGCAAGCATTTTTCTATTAATAATGATGTTAGCTTTACTTAAACCATTAATAAGCTGACTATAAGAAATGCCTAGCTCTCTTGCAGCAGCATTAATCCTCTGAATCCAAAGTCCTCTAAAATCTCTTTTTTTAAGCTTTCTACCGATGTAAGCCTTCTTAAGACCTTTCATCATAGACTGCATAGCAGCAACGAAGATCTTACTTCTGCTACCAGCATAACCTTTGGTAAGTTTTAATACCTTCTTATGTTTTTTTCTATTTACGTTACCTCTTGTGACTCTCATGACTTACCTCTTGAAAAATAAAATTCCTAAATTCTTTTACATAAAACTATCTCGCGTACTTAGTATACGGGAACATAGACATAATTCTCTCCATTTGAGATTCATGCACTTCGCCCTCTGGCTTTCTTAGACGTCTTTTATGTTTAGCAGACATACCTGTATTCAAATGGCTGATACCACCTTTCTTAAAAGTTAGCTTACCTGTGCCAGTTAACTTGAATCTTTTCTTTGCCGATTTATTAGTCTTACGCTTTGACATACTGAAAGTAAAATCTTAACAAGTTTTATAGAGAAAAGTCAGATAATTTATATTAAAACAATATTTAGGTCATATATATAATTTATTATTCTCATATCAACTCGGTACTACATAGATGCCTCAACCAACAATCATATTCAAACATTACTCTGATCTAGATTCCACTATGAACGAAGCCAAAAG
This sequence comes from Candidatus Melainabacteria bacterium, assembly GCA_005110385.1. Taxonomy (GTDB): domain Bacteria; phylum Cyanobacteriota; class Vampirovibrionia; order LMEP-6097; family LMEP-6097; genus LMEP-6097. The sequence goes on from DUDT01000013.1 coordinate 23,151, forward strand.
GCTTATCAAAGAAAGTTCTGAATATAAATCAGGTTCGATAATCTGCATAAGTGCAGATTATCAGTCACAGGGACGCGGTCAGCATGGTAAAAGCTGGGCATCGCCACGTGAAGCTGGTCTCTATGTATCTTTAGTCAGCGATCTTAAAACTCCAGCAGAGAACTCATCGATATTGGCGACTGAACTCTGTATTAGATCATTAGAAGAAGGTCTAAAGCGAGTTTCGCAGCAGTCTTTAAAAGAAAGCGCTGAAAAAGCGGTTATAGAAGTATCTCCAGAATTTAAACTAAAACCACTTAACGACATATACGTTAATAACTGCAAGCTAGCTGGAATACTCCTAGAAAGATTTGTTTTTAAAGATACTGAATACCATACAGTAGGCATAGGTATTAATCTTTATAAAAGTAGTTATCAGTTAAAAGAAAGTTCTCTTGAGATACCGAAGGCAATGCCTATCAGCCTAGAAGAGATTACTAGCATTAACATCACTCAGAACTTAGCAAAATCCTTATTACATGACTTATCTGAAAACTTTTCAAAATACTTTTATTTATCCACACAAGAATATTAATGTTTCATTTATAAAAAATACAAGAATTATTTTTGAAAGCATTTTATAATTTAAACTCGATCTGAGACGGGACATGGCTCAGCTTGGTAGAGCGCTTCGCTTGGGACGAAGAGGTCGCAGGTTCAAATCCTGCTGTCCCGACCATTTTTATTAATTAAAACGAACTCAGGCAGCAAACGACAGTTCAGCAAAGCGAATCTCTGGTGCAAAAAAGTCTCCTGAGTTAGATGACTTTATCTCAGAGCCAATAAGCATAATATCTTTCAGCATCTGATAAAAATTACCCTTTACCGTAGTCTCTTTAAAACTAAACTGTTTAGCCCCATCCTCTAAAACATAGCCAGCGACACCGAAAGAGAAATCTCCCGAAATTAAATTAGCACCAGAATGAAGACCATCTAGTCTTGTGATATAGAGAAGTCGTCCTTTATAAAGCTCTGCAGGCAAGCTCAAACCAGCAGCGATTTCTGGCTGATGCAGCTGCACATCTAAAGATGACTTAGGACTTCTTTTAGCATGGCCAGAGCTTTTAGTTCCAAAAAAATTAGCCGTATATGAATTATAGATACCATCAATAAAATATCCATTTTCAATAAGAGTATGATTAGATGTAGCCACTCCCTCATCATCAATTAAAACACGCCCCAGTCCATAAGCAGCTCTAGGTCTATCGTAGACACTCAGTAAAGGTGAGGCTATCAAAGAATTTCGCTGTTTCCATAATGGATTAAGTTCTTTACGAGCAGCTTCTGAAGAAAAAATCACACTAAAAGTATGAAACATCTCTTCAAAAGTTTCAGGATTAAAAACCACGTCATAGCGTCCATTACTTAATGGCCCAGCATCGAGCATAGCTAAACTTTCTTCATAAACTTTTTTAGCCATTTCACGAGGATTAATTTCATTTAAATTCGGATAGCTATAACTAATATAATCAAAAGCCTGCTTATTTTCATGCTCAAGTAAACATGAACTAGTGGCTCTTACTTGCTTGCGCGATAGCTGAGATTTTACGCCTTTAGAATTCCTTATAAAAGTCCTTGCATTAGAAAATGCTAAACCATTATAGGGAACAGATTTTACTCGATCAGATAAACTAAAAACTTCATTTTCTAATTCTCTAGCTAAAGCTAATTTTTCTTCTATCGTAATACCTAATTCTTGATTGAATTCTACATTATCATCTATTACATTAATAGTTTCTAGAGCTAAAAGCTGCTTGGGATTAGGATTAGAAAACTTAAGAGTTAACATAGCCTGCTCACAGACAGCCTTTAAAGATTCCGAGTCTAGGGCTTCCGTATAGCTCATTCCCACTTTTCCATCTAAAAATAATCTAAGCCCAAGTACTTGATTCTGAGTAACTTTCTGCTCTAAAACTTTTCCTTTATCGTGGGAATAAATTTCAGAATTAGAATCTTTCATCAGCACTTCATAATCATTCACGCCAAGCTGCTTACAATTAGCAAGGATTTCTTCCAAAACTAAATCTACTTTTCTATCAGTCATTACGAAAGCTCCCCACCTACTAATATCTCATCAACTTTAAGAGGCGGCTGTCCTACAGTCACTGGAACAGAACCACTGACCGAACCGCACATTCCAGCTGCGAGTTCTAATTCTTTACCGACCATGGAAATTCTCTGTAATATTTCAGGGCCAGTACCGATTAAAGTCGCTCCCTTAACGGGCCTAGTCAGTTTACCATTTTCGATTAAATAACCACTATTCACAGCGAAATTAAACTCACCGGTACCAGGAATCACACTACCACCACCGAGACTCTCAGCGTAGAGACCATAATCTATAGAAGAAATTAATTCATCTCGAGAAAAATTACCTGGGCAAATAAAAGTATTACGCATGCGCGATGCTGGTGCATAACGATAGCTTTCACGTCTAGCAGAGGCACTCAGTGGATACTGAGTTTTTAAATGCCCGACATAATCGACTAGAAAATTTTTTAAAACCCCATTTACAATTAAATCAGTACGCTTGGTTTGACGCCCCTCATCATCGATTCCAATGCTGCCCCACTTATCAGCAATGGTTCCATCATCTACCGCAGTAACTGCTGAATTTGCGATCTGCTGATTCATCTTATCCCAAAAAACACTAGAACGCCTTTGGACACTAGTAGTCTCTAAAAGATGCCCGCAGGCTTCATGAAAAATAACACCACCAAAAGCATTTTCTAAAATAACTGGCATTTTCCCAGCTGGGCAGGGTATCGCAGAAAGCTTTCTTAATGCTCTTGAAACGACTTTCTCTCCAAGACTCTTAGAATCTAACTGACGGATAAAATCCATATCCATAGTAGCTCCAGGAGCTTCATAAGCATCCTCTCTTAAATTACCGTCCTCGGCGATAGCAGTTACGCTGAGGCGAATATAATTACGAGTATCAGAAATATTTAAACCTTCTGAATTATAAATCTGCACTTCCTGCCTGCTTTGTGCGAGATTTAAATTTACCTGAATAAGCTTCTCACTCAAAGAACGCATCTGCCTATCCATACTTAATAAAAATTCGATTTTTTCTTGCCAGTCTTCATTCTTTAAACCAGAGCTTAAATCACTCCCCAAAAGGGTTTTAGTAAATGGCAATGCAAGCTTTTCTTTAGAGGGATTAGCAGTAGACTTAAGATTAGAAACTATTTTTAACAGCTCTAACTCATCTAAAGTACTTGCTGTACCGTAATAAACTTCAGAACCATAAATCAGGCGTATACCTAAACCAAAATCTATACCAGAGTTAATCGAATCTAGCTGCTTAGAAGCCTGCTTAAAAGTTAAATGATTTTTTCTTTCTATAAAAATATCACAGAAATCAGCTCCTTGCCTCAACGCATGGTTAATAAGATTCTCTGCGATTTTAGGATCTAAAAGAGGTTCCATAAGTCTTAATCATATTATAGAACGCATCCCCTCCCTCCATTAATTGTATTGTGGCAAGCTCCCAAAATTAAGAAACAGCAGTTCCACTTTTATTCATGTTTTAAACTATCATTCCATGACGCATAGTGTTCTCAGTTACAGTCTTCTCTTCTAAAAACTGTAATAGATAATTTGAGCCACCTGCCTTGTAGCCGATGCTAGAAAGTTTAGTACCCCCAAAAGCCTGCCTGCTAACTATCGCCCCCGTGCAAGCTTGATTTATATATAGATTACCTACCTTAAAATGCTCTTTAGCATAATCAATATTTTCAGGGCTTCTTGAGAAAACAGCTCCAGTGAGACCATATTTAGAATCATTTGCAAGGTCAATGGCAGAGTTAAAATCATCCACGGCAAACAGACAAAGAATCGGTGCGAAAATTTCATCCTGAGCCAAAGCACTACGCGGAGAAACGTTTTCAACGATTACTGGAGAAGCTTTAAAAGAATCTCTATCCATCACGCAATTCCCAAACAAAATCAAAGCCTCACGTTTAGCTAAATTGAAATATGTCTCAAATTTTTTAAAAGCCTTCTCATTGATCAAAGAGGTCATATCAGACTCAGCTAAATAAGCAGGTCCTACATTAATGGCTCCCACCGCAGCTACTAATCTCTCCTTGACTTTTTCATAAATACTACTAACTAAAACTAATCTCGAACAAGCCGAACACTTCTGACCTGAAAAAGAAAATGCAGATTTTAAAACAGCTGGAATTAACTGATCAAGATCAGCAGTTTCATCTGCAACGATAGCGTTTTTACCACCCATCTCAGCGATTAATTTTTTCTTTAAATGGGGATGCTCATTTAAACTCTTATTAATCTGCATACCTGTTTCACAAGACCCCGTAAAAGTAATAAGATTAATATCTTTATGGCGAGCAAGTTCTGCACCTATTTCAGTCCCCGAACCCAATAGCAACTGAGTCACAGATTCAGCGTATTTAGTATCTTTAAAAGGAAAAGAATCACGAATAATCTTATTTAAATCGGTAACGAGTTTATATGCGATGGCTGGTGCTTCCTCAGAAGGCTTAATAATAACTGTATTCCCGGCAAGTAAAGCAGCTGAAGTCATCCCAAGTAATATAGCTAAAGGGAAATTCCAAGGAGAAATCACAGCAGTTACCCCTAAAGCCTTATAGAAATTAGTGTTCGCTTCACCAGGTAGAGACCTTAATTTATTCTCTGAAAATAAGCTCTCAGCTTGCTCCGCATAATAATATATAAAATCAATAGCCTCTGATAATTCGGCATTAGCCTCATCCCAAGTCTTAGCCACCTCTAAAACCAGGAGAGCCGCATAATCTTGCCGCTTTCGCTCCAAGAGCCTTGCAAAAGCTTTCATGATATTAATTCTTCTCTGCGCAGGTAAATGTGACCACCACATAAAAGCTTGTTTAGAACTATTAACTGCAAAATTCACATCACTAGTTTCAGCAGCATGAGCATAAGCCACCACTTGACTTTTCTGAGAAGGATTAATCGAAGTGAAAGTCTTTCTTAAAAGAATATCCTTCCCATTTATAATAGGATAAACCTCTAATGGACGCTGCTTTATCTGCTTTATAAGTTGCTCAACAGCAAACTGCATTTCAAAACGCGTGCGGAGCTTAGAAAAATCTAGGAGTGGCGAATTCGTAAATTCTTTACTAGTATATTCAGACAACTTATTTAATGAAGCGTCCGTCAATACAGGCTTAGATATAAGCTTATCTAGATTATCATCACTGAAACTTTGAAACAAGAATGAATCATTTGCAGTATTCTCTAAAAGCCTTCTCACTAAATACGCCATGCCTTCTACCAAATCACCACAAGGAAGATAAACTCTCACGCCATAAGAACGCTCACTCAAGAATAATTTCATATGATCTAGCATTCCATAAAGGAACTGAAACTCATATCTATCTTTATCTACTTTATATAGCTTCGCAAGCTCCATTGTTACAGCAATAGAGCGAATATTATGACTAGCTACAGCAGGGAAAATATATTTATTATTTTTAAACAGTAATTCTAGTAAATCTTCATAGTTTTTATCAGTCTCTGCCTTTCTTTCATAAACTGGAATATTCCAATTATTCTGAATTGCGACTGCTCTTTCATAGTCCCAATAGGCACCTTTAACCAATCTAATTTTTAAAGAAACTTTTCTCTTTTGCGAAAATTCTATAAAAGAAATTAAATCGCTTCTACTTTCCTTTAAATACGCTTGTATAACGACTCCCGCACCAGACCAGTTTTTAAATTCTTCAGTTAATAAAAGTTCTTTTACCGTATCAAAAAATAATGTTTTAGTATCGTAATGCTCGCTATCTATAGTTATTTCAGAGCCATTATCCAAAGCAGCGCGGAAAATTTTTGCTAAATTATCTTTTAACGTTTTTTTGTTTAGCTCATAGGCACTAGCTTTCATCTGCGGGCAGAGACTTGATAGCTTAACAGACAAGGCAATACCCGGCTTGGTTTCAAGCAAGTCCAAGTATGTTTCTAAATATTTTTCTGACTCTTCTTGACTAATAGCAAGCTCGCCGAGAATATCTAAAGTACAATCAAGCCCAGAAAAGCGAAGCTCTTCTATTTTCTTAGATAATTGTTGCTCATCATTATCAACAATAAAATTCTTAGCGAGAGACTTAACGCCGAATCTAGTGAAATGATCTACCAGTGAAGCTCCTAGTGGCAAACGAGTCCCGAGATAAACCAAATCACCAAGAAATAAATCCTCTTCCCTCATGTATTCCAAAAGATACTTAGCTACCATTTCAGGTGTCTTCAAACTTGGGTATAAATCAACAAACTTAAATAACTGTTTTTGCAAACGTGGGTTTTTAGAAGAGAATATAAGAACCTGCTGACTCCACCAAGATGAATCCAAGAGCTTGATTTTCTTAAGCTCTTCTTTATGAAATTCTAATAATTCTTTAGCTTTTAAATAAACTGGGTCCAAGTCCACAACTGTATTATAAGCTGACTATGCTATCAAATCAACCAGCATACCCTCAACTAAATCCAAAGATGCTGCAACCTTTAACTCGCCTGATTGATCTTTAAAATAATCTTTCGCCATTTGATCCAATTCTTCATCCACGATTTTAATTCTTTCAAAAAAACCATCTTCCGAATTTTCCCCTTCATAAGCCTTATCTTTAATATCTGTTAAAAAAGAATGTACGGCTGTCAGATAATCAGTCATAACTCCTGGTGTAAAATATTTTTTCACCGCCGAGCCTAGTTTTTTAATATCAGCAAGCTGATTTCTAAAATCTTCAGTTTTTAAATTCTTTAATTTATCTGCGTTTAATTGATGAGCTATAAACCCTTCAAAATTAACTTGTTGGGTATTGTTAATTAACTGAGTATTAATAGATTTAGCATTAACTTTAGGACTACTAGGAGTACCTAATTTATCCGCTAAATTACCAAGGCCAGCCCTAATGCCTAAATCATTTCCCGCATTAGTAGAGCTTAGCGCATTCAAGACCATCACCTAAAATATCCCCCAAACTAACTAAAATTTACTAGATAAAAAAGACTATATTTTGCTATTATCTATAAGTTCAGGAAATCAAGACATGGCTACAGAACTTAAAATTGAAAAGCGTAAAGAAAATAGTAAACCAAGAGCTCTTAGGAGAGAAGGCTTAATTCCAGCTACGATTTACGGGCCAGAATTAGAGAATGCTATTGACATCCAAGTAAACAGTAAGGATTTTAAAAAAGTAAGTTTTAAAGACTATAAACATTTAATCGAACTTAAAGATGATGAAACTTTATATGAAACTCTAATTCGTAATATACAGAAAGATTTCGTCACTGGTGAAATCTTAAATATTGAATTTTACAAAGTCAAGAGCGGTAATAAGCTTAATACGAAAGTAGCCTTAAGATTTGTTGGTGATTCACCCGCAGCTAAAATGGGTTGTGACATCGTGACTCAGTTCACTGAAATGAACGTCAGATGCTTACCAAGAGACATTCCAGAAGATTTTGAAGTGGATATTTCTGTTTTAAAAAAACCTGCGGATATGATTAATTTTGGGGATCTAAATTTAGGTGATAAATTAGAACTTTTAGACCCGATTGGTGAAATTATCGTTAAAGTTGTAGCGAAGAGAGGAGCTATAACTGAAGGTGCTACTGAAGCTCAAAAGTAATCAAGGGGCGTATAGCGGAACTCCAATTTCTGCGTTTTCGTCGTCCACATGATCCTCATGTAAGCTTGCTATTAGTGTAGATTTTCTTCGAGAAAGCTTAGGGAAGTTTTAAAATCTTCCGCGAGATCTATTTCAAATTTAAATCTTTCCTCTGTAATAGGATGAGTAAACTCTAACTTATATGAATGCAAAAGCGGTCTATATGCTTTTAGTTTATTTTTCTCTATACCGTAAACAGCATCACCAATAATGGGATGCTTTATATAATTCATATGAACACGAATCTGATGAGTTCTACCTGTGTCTAATTTACATTCAAGCAGTGTAAAAGGATCTTGAGAAGCTTTATACCTATATCTCTTTAATAACTGCCAGTTGGTCTTCGCATATCTAGCGTGTTCTAACGTTTCAAAAGTCCGCATTCTTTTTCTATCATTAGGATCACGCCCAATGGGTTTAATCACCGAGCCGCTAGTTTCTTTTAAGTTTCCTAACACTAAAGCCTGATAATATCTTTCTACTTCCCGACTCTTAATCTGTTCTGCTAAGCGCCTATGGGCTAAATCATTTTTACAAGCAAGCATCAAACCAGTGGTATCTTTATCAAGACGGTGTACTATACCAGGTCTTAAAACACCATTAATTTGGGATAGACTATCCTTGCAGTGGTACAAAAGAGCATTTACTAAAGTACCATTCACAGTATTAGCAGAGGGATGCACCACTAAACCAGCCTGCTTATTTAAAACTAAAAGATACTCATCTTCAAAGATAATATCCAAAGGAATAGCCTCTGGCAATATATCTAAAATCCTTGGCGGTGGCAGATTAATAGATATCGCATCGCTGTTCTTAACTTTATGAGAAGCCTTTACGGACTTAGCGTTCAGTAAAATCTTTCCACCGTCAATTAAAGTCCCAATAAAGGATCTAGTTAAATTGAGCGATTCGAGCCCAGCTAAATAAACATCAAGCCTAACAGCTACAGATAATTCTGAAACTATTATATTTATCTGATTATCAAGACTGTTAGACATCCACTAGCAAGCTGATTCTAGCATTTCATATAAACCCAGCACTAACAAATCTTCACTTCACTCGAAGAATGATTATCTCAATACTAAAATTTCTAAAAATTATTTAGATCCTAATACACTTTCTAGATCGGAAATTAAATTATCAAAAGCCAAATATGCCGTCGAACTTTCCTCGTAATTCTGAGAGTGCCTTATGGAATCATATCCAGCAGAAGTAAGCATAGCGTTTAAGGACACATCTCGCTTAAACTTACTCATATCTCTTAGAGCTTTTAACTCACTGCGCCTAGCCAACACCTCATCTTTATTCTCAGAACGAACAGCTTCACTAAAAAAATTAATCAATCGGTCTCTCTCCTCTCGAGATAAGCCTTCTCTAAAATCCTCAGTATTTATAAACCCGAACTCGTCTGACTCAGAATCATAAGGAATTCCTTGATATTGATTTATGGAAGAATTATAAACGTAAACCATAAGGAAACAGCTCTTAGGCTTATGGATATCAAAAAAAAATAAAGGCTAAGTTAAGAAAAAATCAGCAGATTATAAGTAAGTCAAGAAAATCTATTGAGCGACTTTTTTCTTTGCGTATTTCTTAGTAAATGTATCTATTCTACCAGCAGCATCTATAATCTTATTAGTACCTGCGTAAAAAGGATGACAGTTACTACAAACTTCAACCCTTAGAGATGGTTCAGTAGACTCCACTAAAAACTCAGCACCACAGGTACAAGTAGCAACGATAACATGGGTCTCTGGGTGTATGTTTTGCTTCATAGGACTTTAGATTTTAACACGCAAATATACTAAACTCAATTAGTTTTATTTTTCATTAAGGAAGTTCTTGGCTAAAGATTTATATTTCTCTACCTGCTGTAAAAGCTTTTTATTTAAGTTTATAGAAGCTTCTGCTTCTTTATAAAGCTGATCTAACTCTAGCTCAAGATCTTTTATGCGATTGTGATTCTTCTCATTTTCAAACTGTAAATTCTTGACTGATATTTCAAGAAACTCAATATTTCTTGAATGTTTTGCAAAGCCGGGGTCATCTTTAAGCTCCGTAATGAATCTAGTCGTGTCTTCATAAGAAGAAGAAAAGAGGCCAGAAAAACCACTCAAGTCATCAAAATCATCACCAATTTTCACTATTTCAGAATCTTAACAAATTTAAGCTAGTAGTTTTCTTGCTAAATATTAAGAGATCAATTAAAATTTCTGAGTATGACTCTTGAAGATCACAACAGCAGCCAGCTTTATTTATCCAATGAAGCCCAAGAAAGTAAAGAAATATTCTCAAGCCTTTTGGGTGATATTAAATCGGAGCTTAAAGTTTTAGCCGAGAAACAGGAACATAAAGTTTCTCCGGAATTTAGTGCCTTAATGGATGGTTATGTTATCAAAGCCAATGAGAGTGAGACGTTAAGAGTTAAGTATCAACATGTGGAAAATCACTATGAAGAACTTAAACTAGAGCTAAAAACACAGAAAGCACAAAATCGCCAACTCGGTTCTGACCTCGATTCAGTGCGTGAAGCATTGAAACTGTCTGAATTAGAGCTATCTAAATTCAAAAGAGATTTCGATCACACTAGACAAGACTTTCAAGACAAATCTGATTCTTTACAAAATGAGAAAGAAGCCTTACTCAGAAAAATAAAAGATTTAATGACTTGGAAAGAGACAACTGAGCAACTTTGTAATGACATGAAAGCAGAGCTTGTTGAATATAATCACAAAATCAAGCAACTTCAACAAGAAAATTTAATCGAAAAACAGACAGCTGAAAGAAGCCTCAGAGAGGATCAAAAAATCATTCAAGAACTCAAAGAGCAGCTTGAACTCAGAGAGAGAGAAGCTAGTTACAAAAATGCACTTATCGAACAGCTTGTTAGACAGACCGCCCAAGCTAATGGTCATAGCTCAATCAACGATATCAATAGTGTTTTAAAAGGGATGGGCAATTTCCCGTCCGCAAATGCCAATCCAGAAAGCACTTATGGCAATAACGGTGACGATGACGAGACTACTAAAAAATTCAAATGGGGAGCTTTCAGGCTTTAAATTCATGGCTTGCCAATGCTAGTCTATCCTCCAGAAGGACATGATACTGATAGTAAGAGAATTTTTGTGCTTGGCTCTGCTAAGTCGTTTTGTTTAATAAACGATTCTAATATTAGGCTTGAAGGAAATGGTAATTTCTGCAAATTAATCCAACTTAAGCTTGGTGAAAATAAAATAAAAATCAATATAGACGGCAACTCCCTTACTCGCACTATTTATGCTTTCCCTAATCCTAATAAAAATCCAAGCCCTATAGCTTATGCTCGCCCTTACCAAGCTTTTAGCAAAGGCATAAAGCTAGACAATATCTTACAGAGCATCTTAATAAGTAATAAAGATATTGCCATCCCATTGAACTCACTCCCAGACTACACACTAGAAAAAATTAACGCTTATAACTACAGATTGAATTTAAGTATTGTCGAACAAGATTTAGACTGGATTCACTATTCAGATTTAAATCCTGAAATAAAAATAGAAAAAATCTCAGATACGGTCTTTGATATTAGATTTCAAAAGCCCGTAAGCAAGTACAAAATTCTATTTAATAACCATGTTTTCAAGATATCTTTTACCTTTAAAGTAAAGCCTTTTCTCATTTGCATAGACCCTGGCCACGGCGGCTCTCAATTTGGAGCTATCTCCCCGAAAGGCATATTTGAAAAAGATTTAAATTTAAGCCTAGCTATAAAACTGGCAGCAGAATTAAATCATCAAGGAGTAAAAACCATACTTACTCGGAATCATGATATGGAGAAGAGTTTAAGTGAACGTGTAAAGATCTCTAAGAAAAATAATTGCAATTTATTTATTTCCCTACACCATAACGCGCTGCCAGACGGCAGAGATCCAAATAAAGAAAGTGGTTTCTCCTGTCATTATTTCCATGAACATAGCTTTGAGCTCGCCAAGTTTATTTCCCTTAAACTAAAAGCCGCATCTTTACAGCATTTTGCTGGAATTTATAAACAAAATCTTCACGTACTTAGAGAAAACCCTGATACCCCAAGTGTTTTAATCGAGCTTGGGTATCTTATTCATCCACTAGAGTCAGATTTGCTCTGCAAAAAAAGCTTTCAAACTAAAACTGCTCGAATATTAGCTAAGGCGTTGTTAGAATTCCATAGAAGTCAAAATTTTCAATGAATCATCAATTAATGCTTTAAAAACATAAAATCTTCACTATTAAATAAAAAAACGTTTAAGTCACTAGCGTATTGTAAAATAGTAATAATATATCATCATGTCAGCTTATTTCGATGCACTAATCATCGGTTCAGGTATTGCAGGGCTTAATCTTGCAAGGAAGCTTGCACAAGCAGGGCAGACAGTTTTTGTATGCTCAAAAGAAGCAGTAACAGAGGGTTCTAGTAAATATGCACAAGGCGGTGTAGCTGTAGTTAGTCCTTGGAACCCAGAAGATAAACTTGAAAGTCACATCCAAGATACTTTAAGTGCTGGAAAAGGTCTATGTGATTCTAAAATAGTGGAAGCTGTTCTAAGTAATGCTTGGGAGCGAGTAGAGGAATTTATTGGTTTAGGAGTTAAATTTGATAAAGATTTTTACCTAGAAGGATCTCACAGCTTTAAAAGGGTTTTACATGTAGCTGATGCCACTGGCAGGGCGTTATTAAAGCCATTATTAGATAATGTCTCTTGTAATCTTAATATAGCGATTTCCCAAGGAACTGAAGCTATTTCACTTTTAAAAAACGGTGATGAAGTAGTCGGAGCTAGACTAAAGACTGTTTCTGGAGAACTTTTTGACATAAACGCAGCTCAAACTATTTTAGCCACTGGTGGCTTTGCCTCTCTATATAAAGATCACACTACGCCTCGTATTTTAACAGGAGACGGTCTTGCACTTGCTTATGCTGCCGGAGCAGCCCTAGAAAACCTAGAATTCATACAGTTTCACCCCACCGTTTTTTTTAATGGCTCTAAGCCATTTTTAATTTCAGAAGTCGTAAGAGGAGCTGGAGCTGTACTTAAAAACATTTTCAAACAGAGCTTTATGGAAGCCTATGATATTAAAGCTGAACTGGCGACAAGGGACATAGTCAGTAGGGCAATAGCCGAAGAAATGAAAAAGACTGAAGCTGATTATGTCTATTTAGACATGACTTACTGGTCTAAAAAAGATTTAGAGGAGAAATTCCCAAATATTTACCATCACTGCGAGTTAAGTGGTTACGATCTTAGCCAAGACCTTCTGCCTGTACGCCCCGCAGCTCACTACTGCATCGGAGGTATCAAGACTGATATTCATGGCAGAACTAATGTAAAAGGCCTTTATGCTATCGGTGAATGTGCCTATACTGGCTTACATGGAGCTAATCGACTAGCGAGTAATTCATTACTCGAGTGCATAGTAATGCCAGAGTTTTTAGCTAATTCCATTCTAGGTACCGAATTTACTAAATCTAATAGACCAGGAGAACCCTGCGAAGATGTAAATGCTGCGCTAAGCTACAGTGAAATCAATGCTGAAGAAGAAAACCTGAAAAATATTCAAAACATTATGACCAAAGGTCTTGGCATCGAAAGAAATGCAAATGAATTAAAAAGCTGCTTGAATGATCTAAAAAACTGCACTGAAGCAAGTAAAGCAAGAGTGGTCGCGGAATTAGCCTTCGAATCTGCTCTTAAGCGTGAAGAAAGTAGAGGCTGTCATTTTCGCAGTGATTTTCCTAAAGCTAATTCAAAATATATAAACAATACCCTAATTCAGAAATCATTAAAAACCCACTGATTATCAACTAGTTCACGCTAAAATATAACGCAGAGATTATGCCCTTAAACGCCTTTCCTAAAGTAAAAACCAGAATAGCACCTAGCCCAACAGGTAATCTTCACTTAGGTACCGTCAGAACAGCTCTCTATAACGTGCTTTTCGCTAAAAAGCACCAAGGTGAATTTTTCTTTAGACTTGAAGATACTGATAGACAAAGAAGTGAAGAACAGTTTACTCAAGAAATCTTAGAAGGTTTTAAATGGTTAAATATCTCTTGGGATAAGCCAGGAGGACGTGTAACCGAACGAACAAGTTCAAGGCTAAGGAGGACGAATGACCGCAGTGTACTGGGTGTACATGAGGATCATAAGGACGACGAAAACGCAGAAATTGGAGTTCCGTTACACGCCCCAGAAACTCTCATAGGCTTAGGTGAAGATGGGATAGTCAGACAATCCCTCAGAGAAGCTGTGCATAACAGTTATATAGAAAGATTAATTAACGAGGGTAAAGCTTATAGATGCTTTGCGACAGTAGAAGAATTAGACGCTATGCGTGAAGCTCAGAAAGCTCGTAAAGAGATAGAAAAATATGATAATCGCTCAAGAGCTATTTCCAAAGATGATTCAGAAAAATTATTTAGAGAAGGTAAACCATATGTTGTTAGATTAAATCTAGGTGAAGATCACGTGATCACTTGGCTGGATTTAATCAGGGGTGAAGTATCCATTAATACTAAAGATCTAGGTGGAGACCCAGTTATTCAGAAATCTACAGGGCAGGTTCTCTATAATTTTGCAGTAGTGATAGATGACTATGAAATGCAGATCTCACATATCCTGAGAGGAGAAGATCATATAAGTAACACAGCGAAACAGATCGCTATTTATGAAGCTTTAGATTTTCCTATTCCCGAATTCGGTCACCTGCCTTTAATTTTCACGAAAGATAAACAGAAGCTCTCTAAACGTAAACATGGTGATATCGCTTCAGTTAAGACTTATCAAGCACAAGGCTATTTAGCAGAGGCACTAGTGAACTATCTTTTGGGCACTAGTTATAATTCAGCGAAATATGGTGAAATATTTACTATCCCTGAAGCTGCTGAAGATTTCGAAATAACTAGTGTTAGTAAAAGCCCGGCTATCTATGATATTCAAAAATTAAACTGGTATAACCGTGACTACATAAGTAAACTAAACTACCAAGAAATATTAACTTATGTTTCGAGATTTTCAAAATTCGATTTGGAAAATAGCTCTCTGTTCAATTCATCTCAAATCCAGTCAATAATTGAATCTACTAAAGAAAGTCTTGATAAATTTGAACAGATAGATGAACATATTAACTATTTTTTTGAAGATTTTAAACTTAATGATATTACTTTAGTTACGATCGCCGAAGAAGGTAAAGAAGTTATCCATGAATTCATATCCCTTATCGAAAGTGGTTCTCTAGATTTTACTGATCAAAATTCAATTAAAAATGGTATTAATGCTATTGGTGCAAAATTAAACCTCAAAGGCAAAAAACTATTTTTCCCAATTCGTGTAGCCATTAGTGCAAAAACTAGTGGGCCTGAACTAGGATTTATCGCAGTACTTTTAGGTAAAGAGAAGATCGTCGAAAGATTAAATTTAGCCTTACTAGAAACCTCACACAGACACTAATATGAACAATAAAAAATATAACGTAGCGATACTAGGAGCCACAGGTAATGTCGGTAGGCTTTTATTAGATATTTTAATCAAAAGAGATTTCCCTTTTAATCAGCTCAAACTATTAGCTAGCGAAAGATCTGCTGGCACAGTCATTCAAGACCGCAATGGCATAGATTACACTGTTGAAGCCGTCAATTCCAATTCTTTTGCTGGAATCGACATAGTACTTGCATCTGCTGGATCTTCTATTAGTAAGCAATTTTCAGAAGATATAGTAAAAGCTGGTGCTGTTTTAATAGATAATTCGAGTGCCTTTAGAATGGATGAAAATGTGCCACTCGTAGTACCAGAAGTTAATCCTGAAGCTTTAAAACTACATCAAGGAATTATCGCTAATCCTAACTGTTCTACAGCTCCACTGGTCTGTGTCTTAAAACCACTACAGGATTACTACGGCATCGAAAGAGTAGTAGTAAGTACTTATCAAAGCATCTCTGGTGCTGGAAAAGCAGCCATGGAAGAGTTGATAGAGACTACACAGAAGGCTATTAATAAAGAACCTTTTGAAAATATAACTATCAATCAAAAACTTGCCTTTAATTTAATTCCTCAAATAGATGTTTTTTTAGATAACGGTTACACCAAAGAAGAAATGAAAGTGATCCTAGAGAGCAGAAAAATCCTAGAATTACCAGAACTTAAAATCACTTGCACCGCAGTCAGAGTCCCCGTTTTAATATGCCACAGCGAAAGCATTAATATAGAACTCAAGAAAAGCTCTGATACAAAGGAGTTTAAAGAAGTTATTTCTAAAAACCCTAATATAAAAGTCATTGATAGTCCTGATGAGAAAATTTATCCTATGCCGATATTAGCTCAGGGTAAAGATTCTACTTTTGTCGGTAGGATTAGAAAAGACGAAAGTAGAGAAAATACTTTTAATATTTGGTTAGTCTCTGATAATTTACGTAAAGGTGCTGCCTTAAATACAGTACAAATCGCAGAATCCATGATAAAACAAGGTATAATATAAGAATTCAGGTTTTATAAAGTAGACTTAAGTTAATGATTAATTTCGGCTCACTAATTACAGCAATGGTAACTCCCTTTAAGGAAGATGATATTAATCGCATAGATTATATCGCTGCTGAAAACATAATCGCACACTTAGTAAAGACTGGTACTGATTCGATAATCATCTCTGGTACTACTGGTGAAAGACCGACGCTCACGCATCAAGAGGAAGAAGATTTTCTTGATTTCACTTTAAAAAAAGTAAAGGAACTTAATCAAGGCACTAGAGTTATCTTCGGAGCTGGTTCTAACTGTACAAGAACAGCTATTCACTCTGCTAAACGAGCAGAGGAGCTTGGCGCAGATGGCATACTACTCGTAGTACCTTATTACAATAAGCCTAACCAAGAGGGTCTTATTAAACATTTTAACGAAATATCCTCTAGCACTTCTTTGCCCATTATTCTTTATAATGTTCCAGCAAGGTCAGTAGTGAGCCTCACCGCAGAATCAATTATTGAATTAGTTTCTAATAATCCTAATATCGTTGCACTGAAGGAAGCTAGCAGTAATTTCGATTTAATCAGCACTATAAGACAGAAGTTTTCTTCTAACGCTTTAAAGATTTATTCAGGTGAAGACACTTTAATTTTACCGATGATGAGCATAGGCGCAGATGGCATTATATCCGTCTGTTCGCATGTAGTCGGCAAGCAGATGAAAGATATGATACTAGCTTTCCAAAGCGGGAATAATGAACTAGCTAAGCGAATTCATTTAAGAATTTTCCCTGTAATGAAAGCGATATTCTCAGATACTAATCCGATTGGCATTAAAGCTGCATTAGCTGGCATAGAGCTGTGTTCAGCAGAGTTAAGAAGCCCGATGGTTTCTTTACCTAAAGAAAAACAGCTCGAGTATAGTAAATTAATTAAAGAAGTTTTAGAAGTAGCAGAGGCAGATTTAGTCTGAGTAAAATAACCAACCAAACAAGAAGAATTCTTAAATCTAGCAGCGGTGAAATCAAGACCGTTACTAAGACGATTAAGCACGACTCTAGTCAAATAACTTATGATCCAAGCAAAAAAGTAAAAGTAATTGCCCTTGGTGGTTTATTTGAAATCGGAAAAAATACTTGGATCTTTGAATGTGGTGACGATATTATGCTTGTCGATGCTGGACTCGCCTTCCCGACAGCAAGCATGATAGGAGTAGATATAGTACTTCCTAAAATTAATTATTTAGTCGCTAACAAAGATCGCATCAGAGGCATGATAGTGACCCATGGTCATGAAGATCATATTGGCGGTATAGTACCGATGCTTAGGGAAATTAATATTCCGATTATTTATGCACCTGGTCTAGCTTATGCTTTAATTCAAAGTAAACTCAAAGAAGCGAATATACTACACCAAAAGATGGTCTGGACTAAAGCTAGAGATAGAGTACAGATTGGTCAACATTTTTCAGTTCAATATATAAGAAATAATCATAGTATCGCAGATAGCTACTGCCTAATCATCGATACACCAGCAGGCAGAATCGTACATAGTGGTGATTTTAAATTCGACCACAGCCCAGTAGAGAACCAGTATTTCGACATTCGCAGCTTAGCTGCGGCTGGAGAGTCTGGCGTAGACCTGCTTATAAGCGATAGCACCAATGCAGAAAGAGCTGGCTATACACCATCAGAAAAAGCTGTTATACCTAAGCTTAAAGAAATGATCTTTAATTCTAAAAAGAAATTATTTATCACGACCTTTGCAAGCCAAGTAAGTCGTGTGAAAATCGTCTTACAGCTTGCTCTGCAAGCTAATAAGAAAGTAACCATATTTGGTAGATCGATGGTTAACCTCGCTAATATCTCTAAGGAACTGGGTTTCATTTCCATACCTGATAATTTCATAATCAAGCAAGAAGAAGTTAATAAAATCCCTCCAGAAGATCTAGTTATCTTGACGACAGGCAGTCAGGGAGAGCAGTTCGCAGCCCTTTCTCGTATCGCCCGTAATGAGCATAAATACGTAAAAATACAAGCTGGAGATCAAGTGCTGATAAGTGCTTCACCCATACCAGGTAATGAAAAATCTGTTAACCATCTAATAGATAGTTTATTTGCTCGCGGTGCTGATGTTATCTATGGACTAGGCCAAACTATTCATGTCTCTGGCCACGCTAGCCAAGAAGAACAGAAAATGCTTTTAAATCTCTGCAAACCAGTTAACTTTATGCCTTGTCACGGTGAATATCGAATGCTGCTTAAGCATGGTGAAACTGGGATGAAATGCGGAGTTAATCCAGACAATATTTTCGTACTTGACAACGGCGATATTCTTGAGATGCAGGATGGTAAATGTTCTATTAAAGAGAGAGTCGATTCTGGTATAGTTCTGGTCGATAACGACAATGTCGGCAGGCTGGATGAGGACATCATCCTAGAAAGAAAAATGATCTTAAGTGATGGTTTTATATTAATCGTTGTTAACATTAACGCTTACGGTCAGTACAGCGCTGAGCCTAAATTAAATACCAAGGGTATACTGCTACCGCTTGGTTTTAATGAAAAAAGCTTTAAAAAAGAACTGATCAGCTTAACTCACGAAGCACTTGAAAGCATTATAGATAAAGAAAAGCCATCTTCTATAGACAATTTAGATAAGTTTTCACTAAAACTACAGAGCATTATTTCTTCTAAAATTTATAATTTCCTTGATAATAGAACTCGTAGATATCCACTGCTTGAAGTTGTGGTTTTAGGTAATCATGGTGCGGTAAAACCCGTAGTCGCTGGTTTAAACTAGGGGACTGCCCGCAAACTCCAATTTCTGCGTTTTCCTTGTTCGTTTGTGAGCAGTCCCCTTCGGGTACTATTACCGAACTTCAATTTCTGCGTTCAGTCATAATACCGTGCTAAAATTAGGCTTTTGAGGAGTAAAACTAATGCCTGTAGCTAACTATAAACAATACGTTGAAATGCTCGATAGAGCTAAAAAAGATAAATACGCATATCCTGCGGTAAATATAACTTCACTTGCCACTATCAGTGCGACTTTAAAAGCTTTTGCTGATGCTAAGTCTGATGGTATCATCCAAGTTTCCACTGGTGGAGCTGAATTCGCTTCAGGTCTAGCACAAAAAAATATGGTTTTAGGAGCAACAGTGCTTGCTGAAGCTATTCATACTTTAGCTGAAAAATATGATATTTTAGTCGCTATCCACACTGACCACTGTCAGCCAGGGAAAGTAGATTCTTTCTTAAAGCCACTTATCGCAAAAACAGCAGAGAGAAGGGCTAAAGGCTTACCTAATCTATTTAACTCTCATATGTTTGATGGTTCTGAACTTTCGACTAAAGAGAACATCGCTATCGCTAAAGAACTTATTAAACTCTGTAACGATAACGAAATTATTTTAGAAGTAGAAACTGGTGTAGTCGGCGGCGAAGAAGATGGAGTGGATAACTCTGGTCATTCTAATGAAAAGCTTTATACGACACCAGAAGACATGCTTTACGTTTGGGAAGAATTAAGCCCGATTAACGAAAGATTTATGCTAGCTGCTACTTTCGGAAACGTGCATGGTGTCTATAAACCAGGTAACGTAAAACTTACACCTAGCATCCTTAAAGAAGGTCAGGCTGCGGTTAAAGCTAAATTTGGGAAAGAACACCTATTAGTATTTCATGGTGGCTCTGGTTCTGATTTAAGTGATATTCACGAAACTTTAGAATATGGCGTTATTAAAATGAACATAGACACTGATACTCAGTATGCTTTCACTAGACCTATAGTGGAGCATATGTTTAAAAACTATGATGGCGTTCTTAAAATCGAAGGCGAAGTAGGTAATAAAAAAGTTTATGATCCAAGATCTTACTTGAAGAAAGCTGAAGAAGGCATGGCTGCGAGAATTAGCCAAGCTTGTGCAGATCTTAAATCTTCTGGTAAATCAATTTATAAATCTTTAGTTACGGCTTAGTTTTTAAATTATTAAAAAATAATACAAAATCACCTTGAAATGTGTTAATATATTTTAAGGTGATTTTATTATGGGTTTCAATCCGCTCTTAGATATGGCAATGAAATTTTTAGGCAATACTGCTCCTCAGGGAGCAGCAACTGGACAGAGGACAGTGGCAGAACAAAAGCCAGAAACACCTCTTGAACAGGTTAATCTTGCCGTTCGTGGAACAAATCCACAAGAGCTAACTCAATTACATGCAGCAGAAAAGCAAGCAGTGACTACCCGAGCTATAACACCTGAAATTATAGACAATGGGGGAGCAGGACATTTAACGTTAAATAAACAATCAAATCAAGATAGCCCCGCAATTAAACTAGAAATTTCTCACACAACTGTAGAGAATTTAAAGCCTATACTTTTGGCTTTCACAGATCTAGTTAAAAATCTTTTACCTGAATTAGTAGCCACCGCTAAGCCCGTGTTACAAGCTTTATCCCAAGCAAGTTCTAATCCAGCAAACACAGCAAGTACTGCTGCAAACACAGCTTAGTAAAGCGTTTGCTTTTAAGTTAAATAGGCAAAGTAAAATTAATCCAGAGCTCCATTTTCCTTCATTCTTGGTGACCATCTATCTTTGAAGAAAAATGACCCCTTAAAATTTCAGAAAAAATTCAGCATACTCATATTTGTGCCAGATTATAAAAAAGTCAATGAATATCGTATTGAAATTATTAAGTCACTAGGTTTCTGGCTTATAAGCCCGACTGGTTTAGTGGTTTATATGTTTTTATTTGATGATACTAAATTATTTCAAGAAATGAATTTAATAAAAGGCATGATAGCTTTACTGCTACTAGTTTCTGGGATAAAATGCTTAGATAAAGCTTATGAAATAAATAAAGAGCTTGATAAAGAGGAAAGCTACAATGTCTAAAACACTGCTCATAGAGATACAACAAGCGTCACTAGTACTTTTCAATGTTGCATGCCTCTACATTGGCATTCACTGGGTTCTTTTCAGAGATCGTTCCAAGGATAAAAAAACTAAAAAAATTACACAGTCATAATATTAAAAACTTTCTTGGAAAATCTTTTACGATAATAGGTCTAATCTTCGGGTTCTTATTTGCTTATGGAGGTTACATAATGCTTTTAATGAGTTACCATAAAATAAGACGCTGGGAGGATTAGAATATGGCTTGGGATTATTTTTTTACTATGTCGGCTATTACAGTCCTATTTTTTCTTTTAATTTATCGCTTGCATTATGGGTTTTATAAAATTGATTTAGAATGTGGTGATAAAAATGCAGTAAAGCCCACATTAGCAGAGGTTTTTCTTGGGATTAGAAAAAAGAAGTCTGAGGAAAAATGACCCCGTTTTTTATGTTCATTTATTGGAGAACAATCTGCTGTAGGTGATCAGAGAAGAACTGCAATGTCTAAAACACTACTCATAGAGCTACAACAAGCTTCACTGGTACTTTTCAACGTCGCATGCCTCTACACCCCCGCATTCACTGGGTTCTTTTCAGAGACCGCTCCAAGGAAAAAACTAAAAAACTTAAACAGCCTTAATACCATTCTGGAAAATTCTGTTGAGTCACTAAAACTCTGAACCAAGTTCAAGAACACGAATTCCGCACCATAGACTATAAAAGCTGCATTTTACTTAAAAAAATTATGAGCAAAAATTTTACATTTATTTCCACATTTGTTAATATTTTAAATATAAGTTAAGTACACAAGTATAAATTAATTGAGGAGAAAATAGATTATGGCACCAAAGATACTTGGTCCAAGGGATCGACTTACGTACCTTAGAATGGGTGCTAATGAAGGTCATACTCCACAAATGGGTGCTAATGAAGGTCATACTCCACAAGCTGACTCAAATCAGCCCTGGAACTTTCGTCCACAAGCTTATATAGAAGAGAATGAACCTAATGAGCAAGTGGGTTCATCAAGCAGACAATTAGGAGTAGCTTTAGCAACTAATCCAGAGCAACTTAGTTAATTCTCAGCCCTATTTTTCTTCATTCTCGGCAGGCATCTATTACAGTCCTATTTTTTCTTTTAATTTATCGCTTGCATTATGGATTTTATAAAATCGATTTAGAATGTGGCGATAAAAATGCAGTAAAGCCCACATTAGCAGAGGTTTTTCTTGGGATTAGGAAAAAGAAGTCTGAGGAAAAATGACTCCATTCTTTATGTTCATTTATTGGAGAACAATCTGTTGTAGGTGATCAGAGACGAAAGCTGCAATGTCTAAAACACTACTCATATAGATACAACAAGCTTCCCTAGCGCTTTTTAATGTCGCATACCTCTAAATCCCGACATTCACTAGGTTCTTTTCCGAAATTAGGACTACACAAGGGATATGAAAAAATTTCCAGATCAAAATGGTATTTTGATATTAAGTCTGAAAACTCTAAACCAAGTTCAGAAACATGAATTCTGCACTGTAAACGATAGCAGTTAAAATTTAATTGAAAAATATTTTTTTCGAACAAAAAAACTTTACTTATATTTTTATATTTGTTAATATCTTAAATATAAGTTAAGTACGTAAGTACAAATCAATCAAGGAGAAAATAAATTATGGTATCATGTAGACCCGCATCATTCACAGCAGCTCCAGCAGCAGTAGCAGCAGCTCCAGTAGCAGCAGCTCCAGTAGCAGCAGCTCCAGTAGCAGCAGCTCCAGCTGTTGAAAATAGACCAGCAGCAGCAGCTTTAGCAGCTAAATAATCGCAGAAATTTCTAATTCCCTGCAACGGTGCATAAAACAACTTAGTAACCCTAAGCTTAAATAACTAGAAAGAGAAAACCCCGCCACAAGCGGGGTTTTCTCTTTCTAGTCTAAATCAGTAAAAAGCACTGTTGCCGAACTTTAATTTCTGCATTTTCGCCCAGCCTTGAACTTGCATATTCGGCAACAGTAAAAATCCCCTAAAGTCTAAATCATGCTTCGCTAAATTTTAAGCTTAGAGCTGTGAGTCCCACAATTTTTAGATAATAAAAAATATTTACTAAATTTTACTGAATACCCTTGGTTTAAAAATGCCTCAGGTGAAGAAATATTAAACGTTAAACTCTTAAACTCCCATCACCTTTACTAGGAATCCTTAGACATCGACCTAGAGCTGGATTTGATTAAAAACCCTGCTAGTTATCCACTTTCATTTAAGAATGTGGTTTAATATGCATCCAATCTAGTACGTATCTATCATCGCCCCAGCAGCGATTAAAACCTGTCCGCTTACATAACTAGATAAATCTGAAGCGAAGAAAAGTGCTATGTTAGCGATATCCTGAGGCTTACCCATACCTTCTTTACGCTGAAGTCCAGTCTGAGAGTAAAGCACCTGAATCATCTGCATCTGCTGTTCTGGGATACCTAGCTTAGGATCATCTGAGGGAGCGGTAGTTAACCTAGTTTCAATAAAACCAGGTGCTATAGAATTACATCTGATATTAAACCTAGCCCATTCCTTAGCTACAGTGCGAGTTATACCATTAATACCAGCTTTAGCAGCAGCATAATTAATCTGCCCAGCGTTTCCTTTCACCCCAGAAGTAGATGAAATATTAATAATAGATCTAGTAGCGGCTACGCCTTCATCTTTAGCCTTATCACGCATAGCTGGGACGCTTGCCTGAATCATGTTATAAGTGCCTTTAAGATTTACATCTATAACGAAGTTCCATTCATCAGCTGTCATCTTATGAATTACCGCATCTCTAGTGATTCCAGCGATATTGGCTAAAATATCTACTCCACTTGGAGAAAATTCTAAAGCCTTGCTAAAGACATCTTTACAGTCACTCTCTTTGGTTATATTCGCCGTTTTATAAACAGCTTTGTAACCCTTTACTGTAAGCTCTTCTAAAACTTCTTTCAGCGGAGCCTCATCTATATCGACTAGAACTAAATTCGCACCATGCTCAGCATACAGAAGTGCCGTGGCCTTACCGATACCCCTTCCGGCACCAGTTACTACTGCTGTCTTATTTTCTAAAAGCTTAGTCATAATGACATAATACCCAGAAAAGCTGATATCTTCTACTAGCTTTAGACAATACTGTTAAAATGAAGACTGGGTAAAATTTTATTGTATGTCTAAAGTAGATCAAAAAATTGTAGTAGTTGGTGGTGGACTCGGAGGCTTAGCTGCTGTACTAAATGCAGTGCAGAAAGGAGCTAGTGTGGATTTAATATCCATAGTCCCAGTAAAACGTTCTCACTCAGCATGTGCCCAAGGTGGTATCAATGCTGCTAAAAACATCAAAGGTGAAGGCGATAGCGTAGAGAAGCATGCTTTTGACACAGTTTATGGTGGTGATTTCTTAGCGAATCAAGGTCCTATAGTGAGAATGTGTAAGGCTGCACCAAGTGTAATTGATCTGTTCGATAGATTCGGAGTAATGTTTAACAGAACTCCAGAAGGACATTTAGATTTCAGAAGATTTGGTGGAACGCTTTATCACAGAACTGCTTTCGCTGGAGCTACTACTGGTCAGCAGCTACTTTATTCTCTAGATGAGCAAGTAAGAAGATTCGAAGCGCAAGGAAAAGTTACTAAATACGAAGGCTGGGAAATGCTTTCTAATATTATCGATGATAACGGTATCTGTAGGGGCATAGTCGCTCAAAACCTAGATACCATGGAGCTTAGGGCCTTTAAAGCGAACGCTGTTATTATAGCTACTGGTGGACCAGGGAACGTCTTCGGCAGATCGACTAACGGCACTATTAATAATGGTATTGCAGCTTCTACTTCATTTAAACAAGGCGTAAAATATGCGAACGGGGAGTTTATTCAAGTACACCCGACTGCGATACCCGGCTCTGATAAAGATAGATTAATGTCAGAATCCGCTCGTGGTGAAGGTGGTAGAATTTGGACTTGGAAAAATGGTGAGAAATGGTATTTCCTTGAAGAAAAATATCCTAAATATGGGAACTTAGTCCCACGTGATATAGCGACTAGAGAAATTTTCGATGTAGTCCATAAACAAGGTCTAGGAGTACATGGTAGACCATTTGTCTATTTAGACTTAACTCATAAAACGCGTGAAGAATTAGATAAGAAACTAGGCGGTATTCTAGAGATTTATGAGAAATTTAAAGGTGTCGATCCACGTGAAGTTCCGATGGAAGTTTTCCCTTCAGTGCATTACAGTATGGGCGGTCTGTGGGTAGATAATGAAAAACAGATGACTAATATACCCGGTCTTTTTGCTGCTGGAGAGTGTGAATATCAGTATCATGGAGCGAACAGGTTGGGAGCGAACAGCTTACTATCTTGTACCTTTGGTGGTCTGGAAGCTGGTCTTGCCGTATTAGATTACATTAACGGACTAGAAAAATCCTATACTGATATAGATGAAAGTATTTTTAATAGACAGTTAGAAGCAGAGCAGTCCTTAATTAATAAATTAACGAATCAGTCTGGTAAAGAGAATGCAAGAGCAATTCATATTGATCTTGGAAACATGATGACTAAGCATGTAACCGTAGTAAGGTACGATAAAGATTTATCAGATACGCTAGAAGGCATTAAAGGCTTAAGAGATAAATTTAAACAGGTCCAAATCCCAGATACTAGTAAATGGGCAAACCAAAGTTTATTTTATATGAGAGAACTTCATCACATGTTTGATCTTGCTGAAGTTATCACTAAAAGTGCTCTTCTCAGAAAAGAATCTCGTGGAGCTCACTATAAGCCAGAATATCCTGATCGCAATGATAGTGATTGGTTAAAAACGACTATCGCTAGTTATAAAAATGGGGAAGTAGATATTTCTTATGAGCCAGTTGATACCTCGCATTTTGAGCCTATTTTAAGAAATTACTCTAAATAATTCACAGATTTAAATACAACTAAAACTCCATTTCACGAAAAGGCTATAATCATGAAGGTGAACCGCGAAGAAGATAAGATCAGAGTTAACACCAGTTCAGTCCAGAAGGATAAATTTGCTGTGTTTCCAGCTATAGATATTCTTGAAGGTAACTGTGTAAGGCTTTATCAGGGTGATTTCAATGATGAGACTATTTATAATAAAGATCCTGCGTTCGTCGCAAGAAAATTAGAATCAGAGGGTGCGAAATATTTACACGTAGTAGACTTAGATGGTGCTAAATCTGGCATGCTGCGCAATCTAGCTTTAATTAAAAATTTAGTCTCTTCTGTTAATCTATATATTCAAGTAGGCGGTGGAATCCGTGATCTAAATATCGCAGAACAAATTTTAAATGCTGGTGTAAATAGAATCATTATTGGCAGCGCTATAGTAAAAAATCCTCAAATGGTAAAAGATGCTCTTAAGCATTTTGGTCCAGATAAAGTAGTAGTTGGTCTGGATTGTCGTGATGGTTATTTAGCTATTAATGGCTGGCAAGAAAACTCTAAAATTAAAGCTATAGACATAGCTAAAGAATATAAAGAAACTTATGGTCTTAAGACTGTTATCTACACTGATATTCATAGGGATGGTACTCTTAGAGGTCCTAATATAACAGAATTAGTTGAATTCATGACTGCTACAGGAATTGACACGATTGCCAGTGGTGGAATTTCTGGTCTTGATGATATTAAATTATTAATTAATCACCTTAATGAGAATCAACCACTAAGAGGTGTAGTAGTTGGTAAAGCCCTTTATGCAAAAAAAATCCAGCCAAGTGCATTGTTTAACTTGAATGTTGGTGCTTAATTGAAACTATTTAACTTAAAACATGATCAGGAATTTTCTTTTAAAGAAACAGAAATTCTACACAGCCCTCAGGAATTACTTTTCTCAGCTTCATCTGTAGCACTAGGGATATTTGATGGAGTACATCTTGGACATCAAAGCATTATCAAAGCAGCTCAGCAAGAAGCTTTAGACAGAGGTTTAAAGTCAGTGATTTTAACTTTTGAAAATCACCCTCGTTCACTCACTATAAACAACAGCCCAAGCCTAATTACTGATTTTCAGACTCGCTTAAAACTCTTCAAAGAACTTAGTATAGACTATGTTTTAGCAATAAAATTCTCATTAGAGATTATGAACATGAGCCCAGATGAATATCTCAGAAACTACCTTCTAGCCATTCTAAACGCGAAAAGTGTTTCAGTAGGATATGATCATCATTTTGGTAAAAATCGCAGCGGCAATGTAGAGTTTTTAAAAGAATTCTGTAAAGAGAATGATCTGTCTTTGACTATTAAAGAAGCTTTTAAAATAGATGGTGATCTAGTGAGCAGCTCTAGGATTCGCGAACAGCTTATTGAAGGTAATATTCGAGAAGCTAATAAATTACTGGGCCGAAATTTTACATTAAGGGGCACTGTTATTCATGGAGATGGCAGAGGTAAAGAATTAGGCTTCCCTACTGCTAATTTAAAAATATTAGATGAATTAATTAAACCTAAACCTGGAGTGTATTTAGCTACAGCTAAAGTAATATCAAAAAATAGATATCACTGCTTAATAAATATCGGCTATAGACCGACTTTCGGCGACAAACAAGAATTAAGTATCGAAGCTCATTTATTAGATTTCAGTGGGAATCTTTACAATACTGAATTAGAATTAGAATTTATAGATAAAATCCGTGACGAAAAGAAATTTTCATCGAAAGAAGAATTAATTAAACAGATAAAAGAAGATATTAATTCTGCTAAAAAAATTTGGTACCCCCAAGGGAATTCGAATCCCTGTTGTTCGGATGAAAACCGAATGTCCTAGGCCTCTAGACGATGGGGGCACATGAACTTAAATAATTTTAGTGTAAGGGACTTATTATTTGCAATAAGAATTTCTATTTTTTAATCTTAAATCAAGAATTCAAGAGATAGATTTAAGCACAGAGCTTAAAAATTAAAGGCACTGAATCAACTCTGAAATAGACTAGCATAAAGGTCTTTACAAAAGTTTTAACAGTGCTAACACGGTACTTTGTGTTAAAATTTATCAGGAAATTCATGAAGGCTCTTAGAATTTTATATCTAGGAGTTACTGTGAAAAGGAGAAAAAATGGATCAGAAAGAATTAGGACTACTAGGTAAGAAGCTTGGTATGACTCAGATATTCGACGACAAAGGTCTTGTCGTAGCGGTTACAGCTATACTAATCGCAGAAAATGTTATTACGGAAGTAAAAACTAAAGAAAAGCACGGCTACTCATCAGTTCAGTTAGCTGCTTTTAAAACTAAAGAGAAAGCTTTAAATAAGCCTACTTTAGGTCAATTTAAAACTAAAAATCTAGAGGCTTTTAGAAAATTAATCGAAGTTAGAACTTCGGAAGATGCTTCAGACCTTAAAGTGGGTGATGAAGTTAATGCTGAAGAGTTTTTTAAAGATTTAGAAAAAGTAGATATCACTGGAACATCTATCGGTAAAGGTTTCCAAGGTTTCGTTAAAGCTCATAATGGACGTATCGGAAGAAAGTCTCATGGTTCTAAATCTAAAAGACAGATAGGTTCCCTAGGTGCAGGTACTACTCCGGGTAGAGTTCTTCCTGGTAAGAGAATGCCTACTATGCTTGGTAATGAAACAGTTACTACTCAGAAAGTTAAAGTAGTTTCTTATTCACCAGAAACTAAAGTTCTTCTAGTTAAAGGACCAGTACCTGGTAAACCTGGCGCTCAGCTTAAAATTAAAGCTTATGGTATTAAAGCTTGGAACTTTAAAAATAAAGCATTAGCAGCTAAATAATGATGAGAGGACTAATTTCTAAAATCCTTACGATAAATCTCTTTATCGTTTTTATTCTAGTTAGTTCGTCCTGTAATATAAACAATCAAGCAAATAGCTCATCTGAAATCAGGATGGGCTATTTACTTAATATCACCCATGCAGTACCAATGGTACTTTTAGAAGAGTCTAGCTTTAAAGATAGAATAAAACCTTATCATTTTAGTGCAGGTGGTTATCTTTTAAATAACCTCTTAACGAAGAATCTTGATTTAGCTTTTATCGGTCCCGGTCCTTATCTAACTGCTATAGATAAGGGTTTTAAACTAAAATTACTTGGAGCTTATGCCTATGGTGCAAATGTGTTCGTACTCAGCCAAGATATTCTCAACCAAAGCAAAGATCAAATTAAAAACCTTAAAATAGCAATTCCTCAATTTGGTAATACTCAAGATCTTCTGGCCAAGCTTTATTTGAAAGATTTAGCTCAAGATTTTTATGCTATCTCTCCAGCTGAGCTAGAGTTCGCTTTTCATAATAAATCTATAGATGCCACACTAGTAACTGAACCCTGGGGTTCTATGTTATTAAATAAAGGTTATGTAGATGGTGCTAAAATTTTTCCCAATAAACTTAAACAAATTAATCAATACCCCACCACGCTTTTAGTAGTACGTGAAGATTACTATGAGGCTAACAAAGAGCTAGTAGATGAGTTTACTAAAGAGTCTATAAATATTTTACGAAAACTCTCTGCAACCAAAAATCATAAAAGCTT
Organism: Candidatus Melainabacteria bacterium; assembly: GCA_005110385.1. GTDB lineage: Bacteria > Cyanobacteriota > Vampirovibrionia > LMEP-6097 > LMEP-6097 > LMEP-6097. The sequence continues at coordinate 52,765 of DUDT01000013.1, forward strand.
AGCTCCTTTAATTCAAAAGCATTTTAAAAATAAAGTAAAAAAAGATATTCCGCTAGAATCTATAGAAGCTAATTTAAAGACTATCGTATTTAATGAAAATAACAATTTAGATTTTTTCTTAAAGCAGCTCGAACGAGCGGCTTATAAAGCTCATTATCTGAAATAAGAATTAAAAAAGATACTAATTTTAGAATTTCATCAGATATTATTTTTGGGGAAAAATGACCCCTTAAAATTTCATATTCATAAAGAGCAAAATATCTTTTATGGATGCATACGTAGAAGAAGACGCCGTATATTTCGCCACTAGAGATAAAATAGCCTTCGCAAAATATTCACCCTTAATAAGAAACAGAATCGAAAGCGGCTGCATAAAAGCTTCTCAACAGATAACACCCCCTAAGCAGAAAATTACAGCTTCACTAAAGAGATATCATGCAGCTGAGCATAAAGTCTATAACTGCTTTATGCGGAAAACGGCTAAATGCTCAGCTGATATTAGCAAAAAAGACCTACAGGATTTAATCCCAAATATGGCTGAAGCCAAGGCGAGCAGTAGCTTTTCACTTTTCTGCGGCAGCACTCAGGCTTACTTATTAATTATTAGTATGAGCTTACTCATAGTCTTAAATCTTTTCCTTAATAGCATTTTAAGTATTTGCCTAAGCTTGGGTTTAGGAATACTCAGCATATACTTCATTCAGAAAAATTTTTTTTTAGAAGAGCCTAGTGAAAAGGAGCTAAAACTTGCACTTAGAGCTTTAAACGAATTATTAAAAGGAGAATAAATCATGCAAATCAGCACAATTAGTATTAGTACCATAAGCTACATCGGCATTCATTACCTGAGCCATAAACTCACTCATAGATATTTTGATCGAATAAAAGTATTAAAAAGTCCGAGTATTAATATCATTTCAAACCCTATTTTTAAAGCAAAAGCTCACGACTATAGCATCTTAACTTCAGTCGGCACTACAGTTTTTGCGATATTTTTAATCCAAATATTACCTATGCTTTTTAAAATCATTAAAGATCTCGCTTCGGACTTTAATGTCTCAGTAGTTTTCTCAGACTCTTACCTAAACTCCGGTGTTTTAGATAGTTTCGAGCGTTTTTCAGCTCTTATAGCTCAGGCAGCTGAATTATTACAGCAAATATCACCCTTAATAGCAATTTTCATCGGTGGCTATAACCTATTAAGTAACTTATCTCGCGGCATGGCTGCTATAAAGATCAAATAAAATTCAGTAAATATCAAAATAATTCAGATGATAAAAAAATACTTTGCTTTAAAAAAAGATATAGAAGTCTTTAGTGGACTAAGTTTAAAAGAAATTTCATTAGGAACTCTATTTCTAAGCTTATATCTTTATTTAATACAGCTACTTCAAATACAGATAGATAGTCCACTTGCTATATGGATTCTAAGTAGCTTTACTTTTATCTGGATTTGCTATCGCAGTACTAAACTGAATCTTAGCGAAAGTCATTTCTTTATAAAATATATAAGCTATGCACTATTAGTTAAACCTAAAAACCAATCAGAATCTTGCTTAAACAGCATGCATGAGAAAATCAATTACTTATTTAAAATTCCTAAAAAAGTAAAATCCTACAGTAAAAGCTACCGAATCAAAAAGTTAATTAATTACTCTACAGCAAGTAAACTGGAAGCAGATCAATTAAAGCTTCTCTGGCAAAGGCTTCTAGAAAATACACTAACGTATCGAAATTCTAAAACTGAAATTAAATTCAGAATCTTTATCAATGCAGAAGATGTCAAAGAGACTGATATGACCAAAAATAGGCATTCTCAAAATGAAGAGAAAATATTTCACCCATATAGATTTTTAGAAATCGAGGTAAACAGTAATGCGAAGAAGACTTTAGAACAAGTAGAATATCATCTAGAACTCTTCAGTAGCGCAAACAACCTTGATCTAGAAATCATTTCAGATACTGAAAAAACCAATAAAAATAACTTCAAAGAAAGAATTAATTATATTAAAAGTAATGAATATATTAAATGCCTTTCCCTAAAAGATCTTGAGCTTGAAAGTGCTAACTTCGAAGCATTAAATAATTTTCTAAAGAACCTAAACTGCACTAGTGAATTATGTATCATTTTATGGGAGCGAAATTTAAATCGAGAGAAATCTATAATTAGCCATAAGGTAAACTTTCTAGAAAGTTTTACTAAAGCAGCACTGAGCAATAAAAGCCACTTAAATTCCCTAAAATCACTCTACCAAGAGATCTATGATAATAGTTTCATTGCAGATTTACAAATCATACTCAAGTTATACAGCTCTAGTAAAGAAACTCTAGAAAAAAATATCCTAAAAATAGCTACTAGCCAGTCATTATTTAGTTTTAACGAAGCTAAATATTTACAGCGACAATTCTATACAGAAGAACTGACGAAACTCCCATTTTTAATAACATCTAAAGACTTAAGTCACTTAAATCCATTTATAGAAGATAGAACATGTATGGAGAACGGAGCATTAATTGGCTATAAGCTAGATGATAAATCCTTAGTATATTTCACACCTGAAAATACTAAATTCTGCAATAATAAGTCTATTAATTTCATAGGTGACTCTGGCTCGGGAAAGTCACTTGCTGTAAAGCTTTTAATTAAAAGATGCTTTAACCCTAAAGCTAAATTTATTATTTTAGATAGTACTTTACTTGGCTGGGAATTTTTTACTGCTTATATGGGCGGGGAAATTTATAATTCCCCCGAATCATTTAATAACTTATTACTGTTTAAAAAAAATATAAGCTTAGTTAATTTTCATAGCATTGAGAAGAATAAAGCTCAGACAAATATGTACCTAGAAAACATTTTCTTACAAATAGAAAATGCAGTAGGGGAGCTAGATAGCACTATTTATTTAGTGATAGACGAAGCTTGGAAATTAATTTACGAAGAAGAGAACCTTATTAGTAAAAAGCTTATCAGCAAATTAGCACGCACTGGCAGAGCTATGAATTTAGGCTTATGGACCATATCTCAGAAGCCTTCAGATTTAACTCGTGATATACACTCCTCTGCTGCAAGTAGTTTCATTTTCCAATGTAAAGAAAATACTGATAAAGCAGAACTAAATAGCCACTTAAATCTTAATGAGCGGGAACTTAGGCTACTAGAGTCGCAGGAGATTAAAGATAGAGGAACAGCTCTACTAAAAACCTCTAAATTCTCTGGTTTAATTAAATTTAAAGCAGATGAGGATGAACTATTTTTAACGAATTCTAGTGCAGAGGTAGTTAGGGAAAGGCAGTTAATCTTTAATGAAATTAAAGCAGCTAATCTAAAAAATTCTAACTACAAGGAAAATATAGAAGATATGAGTATCGCAAGATACACCCTGAAAAAAATGCAGGAAAAAATATATGGTACTAAAATATAACTCTTTAAAATATTTACTTAAAATACTTTACCTACCCTCGATAGTAAAAATATTATTGACTGCAATCGCCTTTCTATTCATATCTCTAGCTTTAGCGACTTGTGAAATTTATCACTGCAAGAAGCTTTTAAATAGCAAGAATCGAGTTTTTATTGATAATAGTATTTTCAGAAACAACGAAAATTCTAAGAATACTACAGCTAAAGCAGCTCTAATGACTGGTGAAAATAATAATTTCAGTATAAAAAACTTCACGCAAGTGTATCTATCTAAGCTGTTTTCAAAGGATATTAATGACAAGCAAGAACAATCTCAATGGTTAAAAGAAAATACTGAAGAGACTTTTTTCACCCAATATTTAATGCAAGAAATAGATACTCGCAGTCAAAACAAGATTAAGAGCGAATTTCAAATAAATAAAATATACACAGAAAATATAGATAGTATTTTAGTAAAAGTTATCTGTTTCGGAAAAGAAACTTTCACTGATTTAGAAAGCTCTGCACGTAATTTAATCATAGAGATACTTATAAACACTGAAACTCACAGATTAGAGAAAATCTTATCCATAAAAGAAAATTAAAATGCGAATATTTCCCCTAGTTTTATTTTTACTTATAAGTACTCCCAGTCATGCCTTTAGGCTTGGTGATATTATCAGAATCGCTGATAGTCAAGCAAATAAATATCCAGAAATAGATAATCGTCGCATCTATTTTCATACAGGTAGCAGTCCCCTAGCACCCTTAGAGACGCCTGATGATTTTATTTTAAGATCTACCGAACTTAGTAAACAGACTATCGAGAGAACTTTTACCTTAGGTGCTGCAAATAAAATCATCGGTCTAGCTGATGGCATAATCAATGTCAAATATCAAGTACAAGATGGCGTTAATAACGCTCTCAAAGATACTTTCACTGGTTTTTTTGAATATCAAAGGCGTAAAACTAGTGAGGAGATTTTAAATAGTAATTTACAGGCACATCTTGACTGTATAAATTTTCTAAATGAGGATTTAATGAATAGCTCAACTGATACTAATTTAATGATAATTCTAGAGAAAATAATGAAAACACCACTTGCAGAGAACACTTTCTCATTTCTGCAAAAAATTATTCTTTTACTATTAATACTTTCAAGTATGTTTAAAATTCTAGATATAGCTTTTTTCAAAAGTAGCCCTAAAACAGCTCACCAAGAGACTAATGAATTTAAAAACCTTTTCAGCAGCTTATTTTTAACAATAAGCTTATTAATAATGCTAGATAGTATCTGGGACTTTATTTTCAAAGGTTTTAGCTTGATAAATAATGGATTTAACAGCCTACTTAATAATGAATCATTAAGTTTTTCTCTCTTTCATAATCATGAAACACTGCTAATTGAAAGCTGGACAGCGATATTAAATGATTATGGTTATTTCCCAGGTTTGATATTAGCTTTCATTGACAGTATTTCACAATTTATATTCATCATAAGCCTTCTTGGCAGCATCATTTTAGTTATTTTCGCTAAAGTGTTTTCACCAGTATTTCTCCTAAATAACCTAGATAAGAATCCCTTTAGTATTTTCTCTTACAGCCTGAGAATTCTTTTAGGAATAAGCCTTTTACCATTTGGCTTTAACTTTCTCTATAAAATTCTCTCCGAATTTAGCTTTAATAATCTAAGTTATTTTATTTACGTATGTTTTTCTATACTCAGTTTACTTTTATTAAGTGTTATTCAGATATTTTTTATATTCAGGTTAAAAAAGCAGTAAAATCAAAAAAAATGAAAGCTAAAAAACTTAACAAAGAACAGCTTCATAAGCTCCTTGTACTAACAAGTTCATATCTGCATGACTCAGCAAATCTATTCAGCTTAGCAAACAGTTCATTAAAAGATATTAGTAAAAAGCTCTCAAAAGAAGGAAAAGCTGTTCTTAGCAGCGAAGAGCTTAATGATTTAAACCATTTAATAAGCTTCTTAAAAGGCAGTGAGTATCATTTTAGAGAAATATTTACAGAGATACAGAATTCACAAAATAGTACTCAGACAGAGTTTCATAATTATTCCAAATCAATTATAGACTTGAAAGATCTAATAGAGCTTGAATTGATGGAGATTTTCACTTTAAAAAGAGTTAAAACCGAAGATAATATATACCAAAATAATGCCTTGATATACGGAAATTTTTCTTTAATAGCTAAAGCGGTTTTTAACTTAATAGAAAATGCTCTAAAACACAGTTCTGGACAAGTAAAAATCAGCTTAGATGACTCTAAAGATTACTGGAAGCTGAAAATACTATCATTGGAAAACAGTTTTAACCTAGACCTAGAAAAATCATTTAAGAATCTAGATCCTAAAACCTCTGGGCATGGCTTAAAATCGGTATCCGAGATACTTAAATATAATGATATAGAACTTGATATAAGCTCCCTACTTAATCAAGGAACTGTGATCAGCTTATTTTTCCCTAAATATCAAGAGCCTAAAAAAGAAATAAACAACATCACTAAAATTCGGAGTAATATAAATCTTAAAAATTCACTTATTCTACTTAGTCTAATTATTCTGCTTTTTCTAACAAATATATTTAAGACTGAACTGGAAATTCAACAGCAAATAAATCAATCAGCAAGATCCAAACTCTCTCACAAAGAAGAAATATTACTAAAAAATTTTAAACATGTCATAGATAACAATTCTGATTATTTAGCTAACTATGAATCTCTAAATAAAATTATCCTCAACAACAAACAACAACTAACTAGTAAAGAAGATTTAAACTCGGCAGCAGTATTACTGAAAAAAATTATCCTTAAAGAAAAATTTCTTAAATTTAATAATACCAAGCTAGAAGCATCTCAAATAGAAACTTTAAAAGAATTCAGCCATAATATAGACAATCTCTATGAATTAGATTATTTTTTAGCTGACCAATATAAAATATATGGCGATTTTAAAAATCAATGCCTACACGAATTCAAAGCTTTTTATAAACAGCTTCTGAGCTGGGCTGTACCAAACCTAGAGAGAAAGATTTTAGAAACTGGAGATATAGAATTAAGCTTGAGATTATTAATAATCAAGAAACTACCCCTGAAAGACTCTCCAAGCCAAGCACTTTAATAATTTCAGCAGCATCAGCGGGATAAGTCTCATTTTCATCCATATCTACTTCTTTAATCGCCGTAGAAGGGTCTTTCAAGCCATTACCAGTGAGTATACAGACCACAGTCGAATTCTCTTGTACTAGCCCTTGCTTAGCAGCTTTTAAAAGACCAGCGACTCCAGTCGCAGAAGAGGGCTCGCAGGCTATACCATCCATTTGATGCAAGAGTTTATAAGCATCTAATATCTCACGATCTGTAACCGAATCAATATGACCATTAGACTCACTTAAAGCCCTATTAGCCTGCTCCCAGCTCGCTGGATTACCAATACGAATAGCGGTAGCTATAGTTTCTGGTTTATCAAAAACTCGTTTATTTACTATAGGTGAAGCCCCTTCTGCCTGAAAGCCATACATATGAGGTGTTTTCTGATTCTCTGGAACATACTCTTGAAAACCTTTCCAGTATGCTGTTATATTACCCGCATTACCTACAGGCAAAAAAAGATAGTCCGGACTTTCGCCAAGCTCATCTACTATCTCAAAAGCTCCAGTCTTCTGCCCCTCAATACGATAAGGGTTTAATGAATTAACAAGTTCAATAGGATAATTCTCAGATAGAGATTTTACTATATTTAAAGCATCATCAAAATTACCCCTAACTTGAATAACCTTAGAACCATAGATCATCGCCTGTGAGAGCTTTCCAAGTGCAACATAGCCTGCTGGAATAATGACAAAAGATTCCATTTCATAGCCCATAGCTCTTACTCTTGAAGCATAGGCAGCAGCAGCAGCACTAGTGTTACCAGTACTTGCACAGATAATTTTTTTAGCCCCTTTCTCTACAGCCTTCGATACAGCCATAGTCATACCTCTATCCTTGAAAGATCCAGATGGATTAAGTCCCTCTATTTTACAAAAAACTTTTAAACCCTTAACGCCTGTAAGCTTAGCGACATTCATCGCTTCCACAAGTGGCGTACGCCCCTCACAGAGACTAACGATCGGCGTAGCATCCGTCACTGGTAAATATTTTTTATATCTATGAATAATCCCTTGATAATGCATAATTTAGTGATTCAAAGTATAAATCTTATCATTAATAAAAAGACTTAAAAATTCACTAAATTATATTGAGTATCTCTCTGTGCAGCCTTGCGTCCGCAAGCTTCAATAAAATATTCCATTTGCTGAACTGAGGTTCTATATGTCGTATTAGCAGCAGAGACGACATTCTCCTCCATCATATTTCCACCTAAATCATTACAGCCAAAATTTAAAGAAAGCTGACCGATTTCATGACCTTGCGTCACCCAGCTAGCTTGGAAATTCTTAAAATTATCTAAAAATATCCGAGAAACAGCAAGCGAACGCAAATATTCTTCACCAGATGAATCTTTATTATATTTAGGTAATTTCCCGTCACGCTCATAAGCATTCATTATCTTCCCAAGTGGTGTATCTCCACGCTGAAAATTCCAAAGTACAAAGGCTGTAAAACCATTAGTCCTGTCTTGTAAATCACGTAAGGCTTTTAAATGTTCAACTCTGTCTTCATAAGTCTCCACATGACCATACATCATAGTCGCAGATGATTTAAAACCTATACTATGAGCGACTTCCATTATATCTAGCCAACGCTGTGAATTAATCTTTTTAGGAGCAATAATCAACCTCACTCTCTCCGTAAGGATTTCAGCACCAGCGCCTGGTAAAGAGTCCATTCCAGCCTCCTTTAAAGCTAAAAGAACTATCTTAATTTCTTCTAAACTAGGTTCTTTAATATCAGCAATTTTAGTGCCATCCCCGTAAGCAAAAACAGAAGTGAAGTATTTCTCTGCAATATGATTAATCTCTGATGGACTCAGAGCATGCAATGTTACAGAAGGAAAATCCCTTTTAATATTAATAAACAGCTCTTGATAATAATCCAAACCTAGTTCTGGATTATGACCTCCCTGCAAAAGGATCTCCGTACCATTTATAGCAACAAGTTCTGCAATCTTAGGTTTTATTTGTGTCTCATAATCTAATGTATAAGCTGGATTAGATTTATCATCGACACCAGGATAAGTATAAAATGCACAAAAGCTACAACTCGCTGTGCAAACATTACTGTAATTAATATTACGCTGCACTACATAAGTCACAGCTTCATTATCAGGGTGAAGCTTTCGGCGTTTTTCATTAGCTACGTAAGCCAATTCCAAGAGATCAGCATTCTCAAAAAGCTCAAGAGCTTCTTCTGAAGTGACTCGCTGCCCTTTTAGAGCTTTATTTAATATAGGGTTTGACGTTAAAAGCATGAGCTAATTACATTTTAGCTCAGTTTAGCAGCCTTATCCTTCTGTGCCTGAAGATACATGGAATATAATAAATTACCAGTCTCAGAAATAGTCGCAGAAAGGTTACCGGTTAAATTCCGTGCATCATCGTTCCCCTCTAACCATGGCGAGAATGAATTCACCAAACTATCCAAGAAAAATGCGGCACCCATCTTCTTAATAAATTTATCCTTACCATTAATAACTTTATCCGCATCAGCTACCATACCTACGACAGACCTAGACCAGCGAATTAATTTATGTATGAATAAATTAAGCTTTTCACCTCTACCAAAAACCATGCCATAAAAGAATGGCAAAGAAAACCCTGGAACCACAGTTAATCTTGAAAAATGCTTAAATTTATCTTTACCAGCCTGAATCTCCCTTAAAGAGTGCTTCATCATAGTTTTCATATTCTTAAAAATAGAAGACAAATGATCCATTCGATTCCGAGACTGTGTTTTATGCTCCTCTACGTCAGGATTCTCTTGAAAAAACTCACGAGTCTGCTTATCAAGAGAATTATAAGCAGCTAAAAGTCCAGTAAAAAAAGGTAAATTAGAGACGTGTCCAGCAAGCATCTTCATCATTGGACTTAGCTCTGCTATTCCACGCCAAAAATTCTCTGGTTCTGCCAGCTTTTTAATTGCATTTAAAGCTAGAGGTATTGGACTTAGATATTTAGAATAAGTACTCGCTATATTTACGACCAAATCCTTATGAATACTAAGCATTGGGATATCTCTACCTGAAAGCCCAGAACCAGATGCAGTCGCAGCAGCTATATGCGACGTCGCTCCAAAAGCTGCAAGCCCAAATTTGGCTTTATTAATAAACGGTTCCGCCGCCGATAGTGTAGCGCTGAGTTTCATTAATTTAAGACATTATTCGCCCATTATGTCTTAACATTTTAGCAAATTGGTATTACACTTAACATAAAATCTAATAACTAATTAACTCTTAAGCCATAAGTTATATACTAAGCATACTGAACACATGCTCAACAGAATATCTCATATCAGCTTATTTTTATTACCCTTAGTCATACTACTCTCAAATAGCTGCTCACGAATTAATAAAGCTCCTGTAGATAGCTTAAATATTGGCAGTTTTGGTAATGACCAAAAATTGGTCGCAGCTTTATCTAAAAGTTTTCAAATCCAAAATAAAACAAAGATCAATTTATTAGCAATTCATCCTAAACAGGCAGAAGAATTTCTTAAAAAAAACAAAGTTGACTTGTATATTGGCACTATAGATAAATACTCTTCAGACATTTTTGAACAACAATTAATTGCGAAGTCAGTCCTTGCACCTGTAGTTAACAATCAAAACATTATTGAAACTATTTCAAAAGAAAATCTAAAACAAATATTTCAAAAACAGCTAACTAACTGGCAAACTTTAAATGGTTCTGAGAAAAAAATTCTCTCCATCCGCAATGATGATTTCTATACCAAGTCTTCTTTAATGAATGAATTTAAAGTCTCACAGATTAAAGCTTATTCCAATGCAGCTAAAGATCTTGATATTTTAAAATCAATCGAAAAACATCCAAATGCACTGGGCATAATAGATTTTCAAAATTCTAATAATAAAACTAAGATCATCAAAATTGATAATATCGATTTTAATCAAGAAAACTTCAATATAGGTTACATCTCTTTAAAAAGAAATATTTATGTATACAACGTCAAAGACAGTCAAAATCACTGGAATCAAAGCATAAAAAGTTTCAAAGATTTTTCAGTGAGTAAAACTGCCCAAAATCTAATCTCTCGCTTAAAGCTAGCTCCACTAAGTGCAGCCGAATTGCAACTTATAAAAAAAGAAATTCAATCTATTAAGATAGGAGTTGGTTTACCCTTGAGCAGTGTTAGTAACGAACTATACTTATCACACCTAAATTCCATTCAGTCTGTAGCCAATAAATTTAACAGAAATCGTGGTAAAAATGATCCCAAGATCGAATTAATAGTCTGTGACGATAAGGGAGAAATTTCCTCGGGCATAGAATGTGCCAAACTTTTTGTCAAAGAAGAAGTTAAAGCCGTTATCGGCCACATCAATTCAGAACTCAGTATAGAAAACTCTAAAATCTATCTTAAGAACAACATTATTCAAATATCCCCCTGCACAACACATCCATGGTTTACAAAACGAGCAGAAAATAATGGAACTCTTTTCAGAATTATGTCAATTGATAAACTTCAAGCTGAAGTCATCGCAGAGGCAGTTTCTAAATTAAGTCACACTAAAAATTCCATAAAAATACTCTTACTCGACAATGGCAGACTATTTAGTAGCAATTTGGTATCCCAAATCAAAGCAAATATACTAGAGCTTAGTCAAGACAAAAAAATTAAAATCGAACAGCAGTCACTCGAAGAAGCTAAAGCAGATGATTTCAAATTTCCAGTAAATAAAAAATATGATTTCTTGATTTTTGTTGGTGGCTATAGGCAGGCAGCCAAAATAATTGATGAACTTAATAGAACTAAACAGGACCAAATCATTTTCATTGGCTCAGATGGCAGTAATTCAAAATTAGTAACAAAAAAGAAATCCATCTTCGATACTTATCTAATCGGAGCTAATGTAGATCTAAATTCTCCAGAGTTTAAAAATTACCAAAAGAAATTTAAGCAAGATCAATCGGAAATTTTCACCAACGAAATCTATGGCTATGACGCAGCCACTGTCTTATTTAAGGCACTAGAAGCCTGCGAGGAAGGATTATTTAAGAATATTCCAGAAGCTCTACATTCCATGGAGTTTCATAGCCTAGGGCGTAAAATACGCTTCGATAAATATGGTGATCCCATTGACTCTACCTATGCAGTTTATCGAGTACGAAATGGGGAATTTAAGAAACTCAATATTTAGTGAATCGCCTGAAAGTAATTTTTTGACTATATGCAAATGATAAAATTAGTTTTATGAATCATAAAGCTAAAAACGTGCTTGGTGGAGAATTAAAACCATGCTGTTACGAACCAATGACGGGTTACTTCAGAGACGGGTTTTGCCATACCGATAATAGTGATTATGGTAATCATACTGTCTGCGTTATCGTTAGTGATGAATTTTTAACTTACAGTAAAGCTATGGGTAATGACCTCAGTACGCCTTTTCCTGAATATAATTTCCCTGGACTGAAACAAGGTGATAAATGGTGCCTATGCGCGGCTCGCTGGCAACAGGCTTTTTTAGACGGCTTCGCTCCAGATGTGGTTCTTGAAGCTACCCACGAGAATTGTTTAGAAAACATAATGCTCGAAGATCTAAAATCCCACAGCTATGTCTCATGAAGATATTACACACCTCTGATTGGCATATCGGACGCACACTTTATGACAGAAAAAGATATGACGAGTTTGAAAATTTTTTCATTTGGTTATTAAACACTCTTGATTCTGAGAATATAGACGTCTTATTAATCGCTGGTGATATTTTTGATACGGGAACTCCTAGTAATAAAGCACAGGAATTATATTATAAATTTCTTTGTAATGTCAACAAAACGAAGTGCCAGCACATAGTCATCATAGGTGGAAACCATGACTCAGCTTCATTTTTAAATGCTCCACAAAGCATCTTGAAATCCCTAGATGTACACGTAGTGGGAGCTATCTCAGATAACCTAGAAGACGAGATTATTATTTTAGATATTTTAAAAACGCCAAATACAGATCTAGAGAGAATTACAAATAATATACCAAGTTCAGAAATTTCAAAATTAATAATATGTGCTGTTCCCTATCTTAGAGATAAGGATATTAGAACAGTAAGTGCGGGCGAGAGTCTAGAAGATAAAGCCCAGAACTTAATTCAAGGTATTAAAAAACATTACTCTGCGGTAGCTGAACTAGCTTTAAAAAAACGAAACGAAATTTATAAAGAGTGTATGGGTAAAAAACCAGCATATATTCCAATAATTGGCACAGGCCACCTTTTTGCAGCTGGCGGTATCGCTGGAGATGGAGTTAGAGATCTTTACGTAGGTTCTCTTGCTTATGTAAATATCGAAGCCTTCCCGAAATGCTTTGACTATGTAGCACTAGGTCACTTACACATAGCTCAATCGCTAGGAGGCACTGAACATATACGCTACAGCGGCTCCCCTATTCCCATGGGTTTTGGAGAGGCTAAACAGATAAAAAAGCTGATAACGATAGATTTTCCAGAAAATAAACCTGAGAATCACATTCACCAAGAGCCATGCCTAGCTGGCTCTCCAGTAAAACCTTCTATTAATGAAGTGAGTATTCCGAATTTTCAAATGCTAGAAAGAATTAGTGGTAATTTAGATCATATAACTCAAAAAATAAAAGAGCTAAAGACAAATCATAGTAATGCTTGGCTTGAAATAGAATACACGGGTTTAGAAATAATTCCAGATCTAAAAATTAGACTAGATGAAGCTATCCTAGAATCAAATTTAGAAGTTAGAAGAATAAAAAATAAAAGAATTAGTGAAAACATTATAAAGCCTTACTTTAGTCAAGAGAATCTCAAAGATCTAAATCCAAATGAAGTTTTCGACAAATGTCTTGAAATAAACAAAGTAGAGGAAGCTGATAGGATCTTACTTAAAGCTAGCTATCAAGAAATTTTAAACTCAATCCTAGAGGAAGATTTACGGGCATCTTAATTCATGAAAATATTAGAATTACGATTTAAAAATCTTAATTCATTAGTCGGTGAATGGCTAATAGATTTTAATGCCCCAGAATATATTAGTGATGGGATATTTGCTATCACTGGTGCTACGGGAGTTGGTAAAACTACCATTCTAGACGCTATCTGCCTTGCGTTATATGGGGAGACACCAAGATTAGGAAAAATCACCAAATCCTCAAATGAAATAATATCGAGACAAACCGCTGAATGCTTTGCTGAGATTTGCTTTGAGACCAAAGAAGGTCAATTTCGCTGTATCTGGAGTCAGCACCGATCTCGTAAAAAAGCTGATGGTGACTTGCAAGCACCTAAACATGAAATATCTAATGCTACTACTGGTCAAATCCTAGAATCTAAAATCAAAGACGTAGACAGTATCATAAGAACCAAAATAGGCATGGACTTTAAACAGTTCACGCGCTCCATTTTACTAGCTCAAGGTGGCTTTGCAGCTTTCCTTCACGCTAAAACAAATGAGCGCGCCTCTATCCTAGAGCAGATTACAGGTACAGAAATTTACACGAATATCTCAATGCGCATTCATGAAAGGCGTAGCAGTGAACTAAGAAAACTAGAACTCTTGAAAAGTGAACTATCTAGTATAGAACTTCTAAGTGAAGAAGCCTTTATTGAAAAGGAACTAGCATTAAATAAAAGCGAAGAAACAGAAAAAACTTTAAATAAAGAGATTGATGTTTTAGAAGAATTTATTGATAGATTTAAAAAAATAGCGACCCTAAAAGAATCCTTAACCCAGTCAGAGAAAAGGCTTAGCGAGCATAACGCTGCATTAGAAAAAAATCAAGCAGAGGAACTTAGAAATATTACAGAAAGAATATTCTCAAGAAAAAAAGAATTAGAAGCTAATAAGGAGAAGCTTTTCAAGCTTAATATTAGTCTAATAAATGCAGTAGAATATTTAGAAAAAAATAAGCAAGATGAAATATTAATCTCTGAGTTAAGTGCTATCAAAGACTCTTTCTTGCATTATCAAGAACTATCCAAGACCAAAGAAGAAAAAAATAAATATCTTGTAAAACTAGATCACGAACTAAGTAGTCATAGAACGCTTTACACGCAAGCATCTCAATCCAGGGATGAGAAAAATAAATTAAAAGATAAGCTAGTAGAAGCTTTACCTAAAATCAAAGAAAATCAATTTAGACTACTAAATATTAAAAAGTCACTATTGGAGACGCAAATCAAGAATGAAAAAAACAACTTAGAATCTCTCACAGAAAAGCTTAAAATAGCTGAAGAACAAAAAAATATTTTAAATGATCTAATAGAGAATTTAGAATTAGAAAGGATATTATTAAATAAAATTTCTGACTTAGAAGCAGAGCGACAAAAACTAGAAGAAGCAAAACCTTGTCCTCTCTGTGGTTCCACTAATCACCCCTATGCAAAAGGCGACTTACCCCTTTTAAATAAAGAGTTCGAGCAAAAATTCACAGAAGCTAAAAATAAATTTCAAAATGCAGGGCTAAATATCATAAGCCTAGAGAAGGAGAAAATAAGTCTAGAAAAGGATTTAGAATACTCCTCAAAAGAATTAAACTCATGTCTTTTACTAATACAAACAGAAAAAGATAAATTCGAATATCAAAGCAAAGATTTCATTAGCTACACTAGTGATAACATAAACCCTGAAAACAGCTCTATATCTAGTTTAGACAAAACCTCTAAAGATTTAGAAAATTTAAAAATAGAAGAAGAAAATTTATTAAATACTAAGAATAAATTAATTAGCGAGATAGAAATAGAGAATAATAAACTTAATAAACTTAAAGACGAAGGCCTGAAAATGAGTAGTGAACTTAAGCTTGGTCAAGAAAGGGTTTCAGAAATAGAAAAACAAATCCTCTCAATGAAAGGATTGTTAGCACTAAGACTCGAACCATTTAAATTAAGTTTATTCAACACTTCCAAAGAGACTGAGGATAAGGAAAACGTAGAAATTGAAGCTTGCGAGCAGCCTCTAGAGGAGACTGATATAGAACAAATATTACACAAGCTAGAAGATAAATTAAATAATTACAATCAAGAGTTACGAATCAAGAATGAATCAGAGTCTCTGATTATCAAAATAAATGACGAGAATGAAAATATTCATACGAAGATTAAAACTATTTATGAAGAACACCTTGAACTTAAAACTTCTATCGAAGAAAAACTAAAAAACTTAGAAAGCAAGCAAGCTTCTACAGAATTTTTAATGCAAAAAAACTTAGAGGAATTAGAACAGGAATACAAACAAATAATCCGTACAAAACAAAACTTAGAAAAAGACAAATACAGCACAGAAGTAAACATCAATACTCTAAATCAAGATTTACAAAAATTACTTCAAACTGTGCAGCAGCCTCTAGAAGAAGGGACTACAGTAAATGAAAATCAATTTAATGAATTAATCTCTGAGAAGAATTTATTAACAGAGCAAAAAAGAAATCTCCTCGAAGAAATCGGTAGCTTAAAAAGAGAATTAAAACATAATCTAGAAGCCAAAGATAAATATCTTGAAAAAACTAATTCTATAGAAGCTCAGCAAAAAGAATATGCACGCTTTGATAAATTACATAGCTTAATCGGTCACTCTGAAGGAAAGAAATATAGAGAATTTGTACAAGCACTTAGCTTTGAGATGGTTATACATCATGCTAATAAACAATTAGAGAGTATGTTTGATCGTTATTTATTAATCATGGACAAGGATATGCCCTTAGAGCTTAATGTCATAGATAACTATCAAGCTGGCGAGATACGCAGTACTAAAAATCTTTCAGGCGGTGAAAGCTTTATCATAAGCCTTGCTCTTGCCCTAGGCTTATCTAAAATAGTGAGTTCCAAGGTAAATGTAGACTCACTCTTTTTAGATGAAGGCTTCGGCACTCTAGATTCAGAAGCTCTAGAAATAGCTTTAGAAACTCTATCCAATTTAAAACAAACTGGCAAGCTTATCGGCATCATCTCCCACATGGAAGCTCTCAAGGAAAGGATTCCTACTCAAATTAAGGTGGAGAGTGTATCTGGAGGTAGAAGTGTGCTTAGTGGTGCTGGGGTGAAAAATATTAGGGGTATGTAGAGGCTACACACCCTCTTATCCTCGACTAACATAAAACCATTTAGCATCTATCTTTTTAAAATAACTCCTTTCCTGCATAAAACTCTTTCTCTTAGCCTTTTTGAAAAAAGCCTTGAATTCGACAAAGCCATCATCGTCAGACTCTAAACCTCGTTCTTTATCTATAATTTCTAGAGATAGCCATTCTAAATCTTTTTCAAAATTTAAAAACTTGGGTCTAAAATCTTCGTGCCAAGTTTTTAGAAGATAGTCTCTGAACTTAAAGACATAAGCCGAATAGCGCGAACGCATTAAAGCTTCTGCAGTAGGAGCTTTTAAGAGGCCATCGTGTAAAAACTTACAGCAAAAAACATATCTCTTACTAGAACCGCAGGGACAAGTGTTTTCAGCACAGTCTTCGCTCATATCAAGAATAATACCAGAAAAATTATCCTTCTAATTTGGGCGTGTAGCCAAGCGAACAAGTTCAAGGCTGAGGAGGGTGAATGACCGCAGTGCACTAGGTGTGCATGAGGATCATGAGGACGACGAAAACGCAGAAATTGGAGTTTCGCTACACGCCCAATTTTACTGGCTTAAGCGTAACTAAATACTCAGCTAAAGCCTCAACTTCTTTATCAGTTCCGACTAAAGGTGGCATGATATTTAGATAGCTATTCTTTTCTGGATCAGTCTCACGCATCATTAACAAGAAAGTTTTAATACCCTCTAAATCACGTTCGCCCAGTAGCTTTTTCATACTGCGGTAGCCATCGGTAGTATGGCAAATCATACACTGCTGCCTAAACATAGAAACACCTATATTATCTGGATCTTCCCACTTACTAAAAGCGGCAAAGCTATCTTTGTTTATGGTCTCTAAATCAGCCTTTCTGATGCCATTAGAATACATATAGTTATAAATAACATAAGGCTTTCTAAGCATCTCCCTTGACCATTCAGACACAGAAGTCACTCCTAGACCGCAGACTAAAAAAGCTATAGCAGAAGCAAAAGAAAAACTTCTAGGGTTTAAATAAGGACCCACTAAGGCGAAAACCAGTACAGTACCTGAAAGTATAAGGCTTAGATAAATAGATCTAGCTAAAATAGAAAAATTACCTACTCCAGAACTCTGAATCCCCGTAAATATATTAGTTATTACCGCTTGAGGGACTTGTGAGAAAAACCAAAAACCAACAATCGGTCCAATTAAAAATACTGGGATAAACCATTTAGAAGAATACTTCAGCATATAGGCTCTGAAATTAGCGATATCTTCACTCTCAGAAGCTTTCAATTGTGCAGAGGTAATCAAAGAATACATACCAGCAATGGCTAGCATCACTAGCAGTCTGAGAATTAGAGATGGCCAATATGTAGGATTAAAGAAACCTTCATACCAAGCCTTAGATTCAATCCAGCCACCTGGTGTCAGCATAAAGCTTAAAATGCCGTTAATGGTGATAAGTGTAAACACCGATAAAACTGCATACCACTGTGCAAGAACCAAATGTAACTCTTTAGAAACCTTATCCCATGTATAAAAATAAACTAAAACTGTAGCAATCTCAGCTACAAAGAATAAATACTCAGTAGCCCAGCCCAAAGAATATATCTGTATCAAAGAAGCCGTGCCATCTGGACTAACTAAACTGATAGAAAACCAAATCCCTACTCCAGTTACACTACCAGCAACAGTCGTAACCATCATAAAAAATTTAGAATGCTTTCTTAAATAGGCATAGAGCATTTCTGAGTTATGTCTTAAAGTCAGATCATTAGATTCGCTTCTCTTTAATGCCAAATATTCTGTAACAGCAAAGAAAATGCCACCACCCACAGCGAAGTGTGAAATAAAGACATGGATTACAGATATCAAGCCCACTGCCCATGAGCCACCTAAACCAGGTATAGACCAAAGTGGATAATTCATGCTAAGTACCCCCCAAGGACTTTAATAAAATCCTTACGAGTTAAATTAAGCATTAATTTAAAACATCCTTATCAAAAGCCTTATGTACAACTTTTACAAGCCAGCCAAGATAAACAATCAGCAAGACTGCAAGTACAGCAAATATAAAGAGCCAATCCCACTGAATCTTCACTGAAACTTTAGCTGGATCAATATAGTTAATAGTCTCAACAACTCTCAGATAGTGCCTCATAAAGACCATGCCAAGAATAGTAAGTAAAGCATTTACCAAGGTCACAACAAAAGCAAACTTAGAACCTTTAAGCACTGCAAAAAGAGCCATGATTAAAGATACAATCGCAGTAAAGAAAGATAAACCAAAGCTAATAGTCGCTGGTAAATGTTTCCCCATATAAATAAGCATCACTTCTCTAGGTAAACTTAATAAAAACCAAACACCAGAAAGGAACTGAATAAAAGTAAGCACTAAATAAATCGTCGAACCAAACTTAATTAGCCAAGTAGAATAGGATTCAGGATTATCTGATCCAGTAACTAAAGGATCATTAAGCTCCAGAGTAGCTTCTGGAGCGTTCTTTCGAGTTTTTAAATATAGACCAAAACAGCCAATAGCAAGACCAGTAACAGCGATAGAGCCAATAATAGTATGCAACAATCTTGGTAAGACCTGAGGCTCGGCATGACTCAAAGCAAGTCCGGATGTTGATTTAGATAGCTCAAGCCATTTTTCCGGCTGCAGCATTAATGTCATATTATTAGTAAAAATATAAGCTATCACTAAAAAAAGAAAACTAGCTGCGATTAAAAGCCAAGGCGCAAACGCACCTAATTTTTTAAAATTAAATTTATAGATATACAGCAGGTAATAGGCAATTATAAGAATAAATACTATAGATATCCAATAAGAACCCATCAAAATAGAAGATGTATAGAACAGTGGTCCATAGAGCAATTGGATAAAGAGTAAAGGTACTATACCTTGAGTAATGGCAAAAGAAGTGAATATAGGTAAAGAGAAAGCTAACTGTTTACCAATCCTAGAATAAAAAGAATCAGCATTTTCACCACCTATAAATAAACAAATCGCTGAAACAAAGCCACCCACTAAACTAATGTTCATCGGGATCAAATGTAAAAAGAATCCCAAAATTAAAAGAACTTCAAGTACAAGAAATGGTGCGGGAAATGGAATAGGTTGATAACTAGGTATACTTACTATTTCATTCATAAAGACTTCTCTCCTTTTATATTATCCAATCCCAGAGATATTTTGATACATCTTTACTAAATTTAAGAAATATAAAATCTTTGCAAATGATTAAATTCTCATTATCAGACTAGCTAAAATTGATATTGAATGAAAATTGCTTTTTTCAGTACCCAAAAATATGACAAAGATTTTTTCTTAAAAGAAAACAAGAAGTTTAATTTCGATTTGATTTTTTTCGAAGTACATTTAAAGCCAGATACACTAGAACTCGCAAAGGGCTATCAAGTTATCTGCACCTTTGTCAATGACAAGATAGATCAAGCAATGCTAAAAGAATTACAACAAAATGGCACAAAGTTAATAGCTTTAAGATGCGCCGGTTTTAATAATATAGATATAAAAGCGGCAAAAGAACTCGGCATTCAGGTAGTCCGAGTACCAGCTTATTCACCTTATGCGGTAGCAGAACACACACTAGCTTTAATACTCACACTTAATCGCAAAATTCATAAAGCCTACAATCGAGTTAAAGAATCAAATTTTAGCTTAGATGGACTTTTAGGTTTTGACTTATATGGAAAAAAAGCTGGAATTATTGGCACAGGAAAAATAGGTAAACTCGTAGCTAAAATACTTTCAGGATTTGGATGCGAGATTTTACTATACGATCCTTTCCCAGACGCTCATCTAGAATATGGTAAATATTATGACCTAAAAACGCTACTAAATGATTCGGATATAATCAGCATACACTGCCCCCTCAATGATAAAACCAAGCATCTAATTAATAAAGAATCCATAGCCTTAATGCAAGAAGGTGTAATGATAATCAATACAAGCAGAGGAGCCATCATTAACACTAAAGATGTCATAAAAGGATTAAAATCTAGCAAAATAGGCTATCTAGGACTCGATGTCTACGAGGAAGAAGAGGAATTATTTTTTGAGGACCATTCTGAGACAATAGTTCAAGATGATGTATTAATGAGGCTTATCAGCTTTCCCAATGTTATAGTTACCTCTCATCAAGCCTTTTTCACGCACAATGCCATGAGAAACATCGCCGTCACTACACTTAAAAACATTAAGGACTTTGAAGAAAATAAAGAATTAAGTAATTTAGTTCTCCCCTAAGAAAAAAAACTCCCACCCTTTCAGGTGGGAGTATAGTAGACCATAATTTAGGATTTAAAATTCTTAATTAAAATTTAGTATCTTTTTGGACCACGGCTTCCGCCACCGCTACCACCAGCAAAAGATTTTCTTGGTTTACGATCATTATTATCAAGCGCGAAATCTACTTTAAGATTTCTACCTTTTAATTCATAACCATTCAAGGCTTCCTTAGCTTCGCTAGCTTTCTCATCACTCTCAAAAGTTACAAAAGCAATCCCTTTTCCTTCAATGAGCTTACATTCAGTGATAGCCCAGTTTTGGCTGATTAAATCAGACAACTCTGAAGAGGTTACTCCATAATTTAGATTCCCGATAAATAATTTATTTCTTTGCGACATTAACATTAACTCCTACGTAATAGAATTCACTTAAAGTAAGAGGTGAAGACAACCCTTAACTTAAATTACTTCTGACTTGCTTATTCTAGCAAAATATACCCAATAATCAACTAGTCATTATTAATGATCTTCTAAAAAGCGTGTAAATAATCTCTTAGTAAAAACAAATAATCAAATAGACCTAGCTCAGGTAATGAATAAGTCATCCAAAAGGACTAAACAAAAACTCATAAAAATTTTTATAAAGTTTTTTTAATAGAGTACATAAATGAGAAATTTAGTGGTGGTCAGACCCGGGATTGAACCGGGGACACAAGGATTTTCAGTCCTTTGCTCTACCAGCTGAGCTATCTGACCAGAAAGTGTGAGGAAAATCACGAAAAAAATAATAGCATAAGTTTTTCTGAATTAAATCAAATGAATTATTTTGTTTAGAATTGAATAATTTAGCGCAGTAGTATATATTTTCATATGATATGGAACTTTTTTCAGAGCATTCGCTTAGTCTACAATTAACTATTCTTTTGATATCGGGCTTATTTATAGCTTTGACCCCTCTCTCAGAGAGAGGATCTCGAATCACAGCTTTAGCTGGAAGCATCGCAGTATTAGGCATAGCTACTTATCAATATTTCGAATTATTAGATTTCTCGAAGCCTACAATGCAGTTAGTGGAGACCTATCCATGGATTAGCGATATTAAATTTTCACTAGGAGTCGATGGTTTATCCTTTTCGATGGTACTGCTAACAGCAATTCTAATGCCCTGTGCCATTATCGCAAGTAAGCCTATCGCCTTAAAACAAAAACCTAGACTCTATTACTCATTAATCATTTTCCTTTGCCTCTCTGTCTTAGCAGTTTTCATGGCTAAAGATATTTTCTTATTCTTCCTAGCTTGGGAATTAGAATTAGTGCCAATGTATTTTCTTATTGCTATTTGGGGTAGTAAAAATCGCAATTATGCTTCAATGAAATTCTTAATTTACACATTTGCTGCGGGTGCCTGTTTACTAGTCGGACTATTTACCTTACTTGCTTTCAGCGGTTTCTCTAGTTTTGACATAGTGGAGTTAGCTGGTATCACGAGAACTTTCTCTCTACCTATTCAAGCGCTATTATTTGTCTTAATTGGCACTTGCTTCTTAGTGAAACTTCCGAGCGTACCCTTCCACACTTGGTTACCAGACGCCCATGTAGAAGCGCCAACCCCTGTTTCAATGCTACTCGCTGGAATTTTACTAAAAATGGGTTGCTATGGATTACTTAGATTCTCCCTCGACTTTTTCCCAGAAGTTCTGCAAGTCTTTGCCCCAGCTCTTGCTATTTTAGGTACAGTGAATATAATTTTTGGGGCTTATTCAGCCCTTATACAGACTGATTTCAAAAAAATCATCGCCTATTCCAGTATTTCTCATATGGGCTTTATTCTTCTAGGGCTCTCTGGATTAAATACTGCTGGCTACAGCGGAGCTGTGTTCCAAATGTTCTCGCACGGCTTAATATCAGCTGCTCTATTCATGCTTGTTGGCATGATTTATGAAAGAACTCACACTAGAGAATTAGATAATTTCGGTGGTCTTGCTAAGGTTATGCCTAGAACCTTCTTTATCTTTAAACTCGCTGCTATGGCTAATTTAGGCTTACCTGGATTATCTGGTTTCGTTGGCGAATCTTTAGTGTTTTACGGTTCCTTTACTAGTGCCTACGTAGGAGCTGGACTAAATATAATTAAGCTTTCTGCTGCAGTAGCCTCAGTTTCATTAATTCTTACTGCTGCTTATATGCTCTGGACTAATCAGAGAGTGTTTTACGGAGAGACAAAACAGATTAATCTCAGTCTCCAAGATGCTCGCAAGTCTGAGCTCTTAGTATTAGGTATTCTTTTAGCTTTAGCAATAATCTATGGTATCTATCCTAATTTCGTAAATGATATCTATGAACCTCAATTAAATTCATTAGTAAATAGTCTTCATTAATGGTCTCTATTGATAAAAACATAATAAAAGTAGCCCACAGTCCGGATTCCGATGATGCATTTATGTTCTTTGCTTTAGCTGAGAAAAAGATAGATTTAGAAGGATTGGATTATTATTTCGGTAGCTCTGAAATAGAAAACCTTAATCAGCTTGCTTTGAAAAGCTCTCTTGATCCAATTTATGACGTTTTTGCTGTTTCATTTCATGCTTATAGTTACTTACACAATCGCTTTCAAATTTTAAAGTCTGGAGCATCTATGGGTTCAAAGAATCATGGGCCTAAATTAATAGTTAATAAAATTGGTTTAGAGAGCTTTAATAAAAATAAATCTCTAAATGATTTATATATAGCAATACCAGGGATTTTAACATCTGCAAATCTCAGCCTTAGCATTTATGCTGCCGAAAAAGGACAGATCATTAATCCCCTATACTGCTCTTTTAATGAAGTTTTTAAATTATTAGAGGAAGGAGTAGTCTGTGCAGCTCTGTTAATCCATGAATCTCAGCTTCAATACGAAGAACACGGCTATAAATTAATTCTTGATCTTGGTGCTTGGTGGGACGATTACAGTGGTGGCCTAAACTTGCCATTAGGTACTAATGTTATTAATCGTGATTTAAATGAAGATCTAAGATCAAAAATATCTAATCAATTAGGAGCTTCGATTAGATACGGGTTAGAGAATTTTCAAATGACCTTAAGTTACGCTAGAAGCTTCTCAGAGAATGGGCTTGACGATACTAAAGCTAAAAAATATATTGATATGTATGTTAATAGCAGTACAAAAGAGCTCTCAGAGAATGATATTAAATCAATAAAATTATTCTACAGTACTGCACAAAAATATAATCTTATCGAAACTCAAGGAGAAATTCCTTTAGACATAATCTAATACCTTAATCATTTTTTTAATTTGTCATCATAACTTTGCATGAATGCAAATGTTATAATCATTATCTCGATTATCCAAGGAGCCTCAAATTGGTTACAAAAAACGACAAAGTCACTATTATTAAAGAACTAAGCGAAAATTTCGCTAGTGCATCTGCTGTATTCACCACCGATCAACTAGGTTTAACTGTAAGCCAAATCAGCACTCTTAGAAATAGGCTCAGAGAGCATGGTGCCAAATACAAAATTGCTAAAAATACTTTGATTAAAAAAGCTGCCGAAGGCTCTAAATTCCAAGACCTCGCAACTAAGCTAGAAGGTCCAAGTGCAGTGCTTTTCTGCTTTAATAATAAAGATATTGAGCCTGCTTCGGCTATAAAATCCTTTGCCAAAGAGAATGAAGAGAAAGTAGTATTTAAAGGTGCTTTCTTGGATGGTAATACATTGAATGCAGAAGAGGCAAAGCAAGTAGCTGGTCTTCCAAGCAAAGATGTTTTACTAAGTCAAATCGCTGGCTTACTTGTCAATATTCCTTCATCTATAGCTTACATATTTGATGAATTGTCCAAGAAGGACGCTGATCAGAGCAAACTTGTAAAAGAGTTTATCATTAAATCTGCTGAGCCAGCTTCTGTTGAAGAGAATAAAGGCGAAGAAGAATAGAAACCAGAGAGTTTAAATAAAAGGGTAGTAAATTATGAGTACAAAAGTAGAAGTAGTATTAGAAAAAATAAGCGAGCTTACAATTCTTGAAGCAGCTGAATTAAAAACAGCAATGGAAGAGAAGTTTGGTATCGTGGCAGCATCTGGAGCAGCTGTAGCCGCAGGTGGTGGTGATGCAGCAGCAGTTGAGGAAAAAACTGATTTTGATGTAGAGCTAACAGCTGCTGGTGCTTCTAAAATAAATGTTATTAAAGTGGTAAGAGCCATTACTGGTCTTGGTCTTAAAGAAGCTAAAGATTTAGTAGAAGGTGCACCTAAAGTAGTTAAAGAAGCCGTTTCTAAAGATGAAGCTGAAAAAATCAAAGCTGAACTTGAAGCTTCTGGTGCTACTGTAACCTTGAAATAATTGGGAGTTTTGATAGACTCTTAGTATATGGGATCCAGAGGAATGAATTTAGGGTCAGACATAGATAATGTGTCTGCCGCGAGCGAAGAGGAGCTAGATTCGGTTCTTAAGAAATTCACACTTACGAAAAACTGCAAACCTGATACAGCACTTAAATGGGCTTTACAGAGAGCAATGGATGAAGCAACTAGAGCAAAAATAAAGGCTAAGCTTCAATCATATTACGATAAGGGTGAAGGGCTGATTTAGGCGTGAGACTTAGTGAAGTATTTTATAACTACCCCACTTTACTACGTTAATGATAATCCACACATTGGTAGTGCTTATCCGACTATAGCTTGTGATTTTTTAGCTGGGCATTTTGTGCAAACAGGTGCCCAGCTTTCTTTTTTAACTGGCACTGATGAGCATGGACAAAAAATAGAGAAAGCAGCAAAAGCACGAGGGCTGTCTCCAAAAACTCACTGCGATGAAATAGTCAGTGAATTTAAAAGGCTTTGGGAAGTCTTAGAAATTAATAACACTCACTTCATCAGAACTTCAGAGGATCAGCATAAAAGTTTTGTCGCAGAATTTTTTCAGCAAGTTAAAAATAATGGTTATATCTATAAAGGTGATTATAAAGGGCTTTACTGTGTAAGCTGTGAAGATTTTAAACTAGAGAAAGATTTAGAAGAAAACCCTGAAGGTAAATTACAGTGTCCTGTTCATAAGCAACCTGTAGAAGAATACTCTCAAGAAAACTATTTTTTTGCATTATCAAAATTTGAAAAGCGTCTCAAAGATTATATTTCATCTAATCCAGATTTTATTAGTCCGAATTATCGTAAAAATGAAGTACTGAGTTGGCTTGATGAAGGACTTAGAGACTTCCCTATTTCTAGAGTGGGCTTAGAATGGGGAATAGATATCCCGGGCGATGCTTCTCAAAAAATATATGTTTGGTTCGATGCTTTACTTGGATATATATCTGCTCTAGCTAATGATAAAGAAGCCTTCTGGCAAGATGATCTTGAACACAGCATTATTCATATTATCGGCAAAGATATATTACGCTTTCATGCAATTTATTGGCCTGCAATGTTAATGGCAGCTGGTTACCCTCTGCCAAAAAAAGTTTTCGGTCACGGCTTCCTTACTAAAGATGGGATGAAAATGGGGAAAACTATTGGGAACATTGTTGATCCATTTGAGTTAGTAGAAGAATTCGGGGCAGATGCTGTTAAATTCTTCTTCCTGAGAGAATTTCCATTTGGGCGAGATGGCGATTATTCTCGATTGGCGATGATAAATCGATTAAACAGTGATTTAGCAAACAATTTAGGTAATTTACTAAACAGATCGACGAATCTTCTAAGAAAATATTTCTCTAATGAAAACCCGCGAAATGAATTCGGTGAAGAGGCTTTCACACAGCTTACTATTAATAATGAAATAGTCCAAGGTATAAATCACTATTTCATAGATTTCAAAGCAGAGGTAGCTGACATAGATTTCTTTAGTGCATTTAATTCAGTATTTGCAGCCTTAAACGAAATGAACCTTTCTATGAGTAACATCGCCCCTTGGACTTTACTTAAAGAGGGCTCGCCTGAAAATCGCAAAAAAGCATTCTCCTGTCTATATGCTTCCCTAGAAGGCTGTCGTAAAGCTGCTATCTGCTTAGCTGCACTCACTCCGAATCTATCTAAAAATATTTTCATTCAACTCGGTATTATTAGTAATGATTACGATATCAGCAATAGAACTCTTTCTCTTAGTAATGAATTCTCTTTCAAAAGCTTTACTGAAAAGCCTCTTAATCTCGACAATATCGAGAATATTATAGAAGGTGAATCTAAACCAATCTTTGAAAGGATTTCAGAAAAAGAACCCGCATGATTAGCATTTTTTTCTTTTTCTATGAACTAGTTTGGATAATATTAATTCCCATACTATATATCCTTTCTCGAACTAGTATTCCTAAATGGCGCAATGGTTTTAAACAAAGAATGGGATTAGATCTTGGCAGTTTCCCAAGCAAGCCACTTTGGTTTCATGCAGTATCAGTAGGAGAATTAAATGCACTAATTCCTTTACTCGCTTTTTTTGATGGCTTTAATATAGTCGTTAGTACAACAACAGAGAGTTCACAAGAATTAGCTAAAAAAAAACTGGCTCATAAAATAGATGATGGGCGCATGAAGCTTATATACATGCCCTTCGATAGCCCTAGTACTATAGAAAAAACATTTATGGTGATGAAGCCAGAAGCCTTAATTATTATGGAAACAGAGATTTGGCCATCTTTAATTTATACAGCATATAAAAAACAAATACCAATCGCAATCATCAATGCTCGGCTCGCAGATAAATCTTTTAATAACTATAAAAAAGCCTATTTTTTCTTTCACTGGATATTTAGCAAAATTTCATTAGTATTAGCCCAAACTCCTGAAGATTCTCGAAAGTTCTTAAGCCTGAATGTAAGCTCTGAAAAGGTTTTTATGACAGGAAATATTAAATTTGCAGTACTGCCAAGTAGTAAAAAAGATCAGAACCCTGATCTGAAACGCAGTATGGGGTTTAATTATGGTGACTTAGTAATTATTGCAGCTAGCACCCATGCAGGTGAAGAAACAGCTATACTCAGCATGTATCAAGAACTTAAATTAAAACATCCTCATTTAAGATTAGCAATAGCTCCTCGTCACCCTGACAGGTTTCCGATAGTCGAAGAATTAATACTTTCCGCCGCTAAATTAAAAGTAGTAAGGTACAGTAAAACTCCTTTCAAGAAAAGAAGTGAAGATAACGAGCTACTGAAGAGTGAGGATATACTACTCATAGATACCATAGGTGACCTTATGAACTTCTTTGCTATTAGTGACGTGGCTTTTGTTGGAGGAACATTAATTGATGGTATTGGTGGTCATAATGTATTAGAGCCAGCAGCTTTCGCCTTACCAGTAGTCGTTGGACCCTTTTATTATAAAAATACTGACATAGTTGAGCAAATGGAAAAGGCTGGGGCTTTAGAAGTAGTCGAATCTAAACTAGAGTTAAAAGAGTTCATGGAATTACTACTAGAGAGTAAAGAAAGAAGAGTTATAATGGGTTCACAAGCTTACAAAATCGTAACTGAAAATAGAAAGATTCTTAAAACCATTGCAGATAAATTAAATGAATTTATCATTAAGGAATCTAATGTCGTCATTTAAAGCTAAATTCAAAAAAATAATCTCAGCTCCTTATCAAGTGGCACATGAATTACATAAACTCCTCTATAAGAAAGGGTTTCTTAAACCTAAAAAGCTTAAACTTCCAGTTATATCGATAGGCAATATATCCTTCGGTGGAACTGGTAAAACCCCTTTTACTATTTATCTAGCAGAAAAGCTTTCAGAAACTTGCGATAAAAAAATATGCATTTTAACAAGAGCCTATAAGTCGAGGATTCCTCAAAGCTCTCTACCAATTATTATTAACAATTCCAATATTAAACAATTCCGAGACAGTGAATACGTACAAGGGGTAAGAGAAACAGAGCATGTCTTCATAGGTGATGAAGCGACTTTAATGCTTGAGATAATTCAAAAAAATTCCAAAATTAGCATGGCTATAGACTCCAATAGATACGCTGCGGGCAAAAAAGCTATTCAGGAAATTAATCCAAATTTATTCATACTCGATGATGCTCAGCAACATTTAAAATTGGAAAAAGATTTTAAAATTATTCTAATTAATATCAATGAAAGTGGTTACTACAGAGAATTTTCAAATATTCTTAAAGACGCGGACTGTCTGATCTATTCTAAAGTAGATAATCACTGGTTATTACAGGAAGAGAATAAAAATAAAATAGCAATAGTATACAATATTAAACTTTCCAAAGAAATAGATAAGAATAAATCAGTGACAGCCTTTGCTGGGTTAGCTGACAATGACTATTTTTTTAAAATTTTAGAAAATAATTTAAAGAATCAATATTTTTATAAAAACTTTAATACAATCAAATTCCCAGACCATCATGGCTATTCAATAGATGAAATAGAAGCATTAATCAGTCTAAATGAAAACCTTATCTGCACGGAAAAAGACTTAGTTAAGATTCCATCTGAATATCAGAAATCCTTTATAGTAGCGAAACTTGAATTAAAGATCATTAATGAAGATATTTTAATTAATAAAATTAAAAAGATTTTAGAAGCTTAATTTTTACTTCCTTAAAAACCCCCTTTGGTACTTAAATAAAAAAGTCCGCAGATGGTTTTAGCATCACGGATGTGACCAGTATTAACCATCTCAAAAGCTTTAGAAATCTTCATGATTTCTATTTCCAAAATTTCACCTTCGTCTGGATTATCATTCCCCGCAGCTAAATCCTCAGCTTGATATAAATAAAGCTTCTCAGTACAGTATCCAGGACTAGGATATATAAATCCCTTGTCCAACCACGTTTGAGCAGTAAAACCAGTTTCCTCTTTAAGTTCACGTACTGCTGTTTCTAAAGGTGCCTCACCTTTATCACGTTTACCTGCTGGGAATTCATAAATAACTTCCCCTATTGGTGTCCTGAATTGACGCACCATGATTATATAATCTTTATCAAGTATAGGGATAACACAAACACCACCAGGATGAGTAAAATACTGTCTAGGAGCTACTATTCCACCAGAGTTTTCTATCTCCACTTGATCTTCAATAAAATCTAAAAAGCGACCCTTATGTAAAATTTTAGAAGAAAGCTGTTTTTCTATCATCTCTTAAATTTTACCCTTGAAAGCAGGTTTTTGATAAATTATGCAAAAATTTTCCGTAAACGATCTAAGTTTTCTTTAGGTAAATGATTTTCATATTCTTTACGCAAAGCCTTAAATTCATCAATAAATACTTTAATATATTTACCAGCTCTAGGATTAAGTATATAAGCTTTCCAACTAGGAATTTCATAAGAATAGTCACCATACTGTGACCAAGCTGCACAAGCTACAAAATCAACATTTGGGATATCTGGACTTTTATGCATTTTCCAATATTTATAAAATCCACTGATAAATTCATTAATTTCCTTAGAACTTTCTTGAAACTCTGCATCAAATTTTTCTTTTTCAATTAAGATCTCTGCATTAGTAACAAAACTTGGATAAGGTCTAAAAAGACAAGTGAAACCGAGATTTTCATTAACCACAGCAACATTTCTCATTTCATGAAACTTATCTTTGATCACCTCAGTAAACTGTAAACCTGCTCCCAATAGGGTTTGATAGCCTTCAATACCAAGACTTTTCAAGGCAAGAGAAGTCGCAAAAACACCTGAAGCACTTCTAGTACACTCCAAAGAATACTGGACTGGAGATATCTGAAATTCAGCTGGATTAAAATACTTAAAATCACCAGAGTCCCACATTAATGTATTAAAATCATCCTTATTTTTAACGATAAAGAAACTCGAACTATAAGGTGCAAAACCTGTTTTATGGACATCAATCGTAATAGAATCCGCTAGGTAAAAGCTTCTACATACTTCCTGAATACTGAACATCTTTTCTATTACTGATTTACGAAAAAATAACTTATTCTCTTCTAAATCATAATTATTATAAAAGCTGAACGCCCAGCCTATAGCAGCATCTACATGCAAATGAGGTCTATGCATTTCAGGATATTTAGCAGAGAGCTCATCAATAACAGCACTTATCTTATTAATATCATCTAAAGAACAAGCATCTGTAGTACCAATAGTAATTAAAACAGTAGGCACTACAATTCCAGAGCTGAAGCACTCTTCTAAAGTATCTTTGAAATATTTGACATTAATAACATTCCTCTCATCTGCGGGAATACGCAGAGCGTTACGCCTGCCCACACCAATTGCTGCAAGAGTAGTGAAATTAGAAAAATGGCCTGTTTGAGAATTTATAAACTTAAACTCTTGCTTAACACCCATTAACCCATCTTCACGAATATTAGGGAAAGCTTTATTTAAACCTAAGAGATACCCATACATGTTCCCCTTAGTGCCACCTTCAATAGAAAGACCACCCACCTTACTAATATCTTTATAACCTAAAATTTTAGCTAGTGACTTAATTACCCTTACTTCTAGCTCGTTAGCACGTTTACCATACTTACTTGTAACTAAATTTGGGTTAATAACTATAGCACCCATAGCCCCAAGCACTGCTGGTAATAGAGTTATAGGAATTACATTTCGCCAATCCTTTCCAGATCTACTGTCATAAGAATTATAGTAAGGGAGTATAGATTCAATAGCATCCTTTTCAATACCAAGCTCTTCTTGAACTTGTATACCATAATCAAGAAAATCCATATCTAAGGTCTTATTAGGCTTCCTAGAATACTCTAAAGCTTTATAAAGAAAATCCTTAATATTAGGGAAAAAGGCCTCAAAATGCTCAGTAGTATCAAGCATCTCACCATTTAAAGCACCGATCTCTATTACTTCAAGCTTTTCAAGATATCGATGATCTAAGTCGAGCTCCCTAAGAGCTTTTACATCAAATTCTTGAAAACCTAAATCTTCATTGATCGTGGTTTTATCCATTTTTAGAATATATCGTAAGAATCGAAATCCAAGTATTTACCTTCAGAACTAATACTTTTCAAGCTGAACGGCTCTTCTACACCAATAACTACACCGTCTACAAGACCTTTAGTACCGCCAGTAAATAGACCACTTACAGCCCCACCTATAAAGCCAACTGGTGCACCTATAGCAGTTCCCCAGACACCACCGCCTAAAGCATCATAAAGATCTTTAGAATGATCTACAGACTTAGAAGCAGTACCACGAAGAGCTCCTAAAACTAGACCTACGGGTGCCGTAAAGAATGGACCAATAAATTCCTCTAATTCAACATCAGCTCTTTTTTCATTTTCAGCGATCAAGCCTACTACCTTAGTATTTAAAGAATTAACATCAGACTGGACATTAGTACCCTGCGCTCTAAGTCCTTCAATATTCTGCTTTAATGCAGCGATCTGCCTTTCTAAATCTTGTCTTAAAGAAGTAGATTCACTAGAAGTAGCTTTTAACCTAGTATCTAAATCATCAATTTGAGCTTGCAAGTCAGTGATGCTAGTGTCACTAACAGAACTAACGTTACTTAAAGTCGTGTAAGAACGCTGAGCTGGCTTAAGAGCAGGGTAATAAGCATCGGCTAAAACTGCTGTAGCATTTACCATAGAAGCTGCAATTAAACTAGAAACTAAAATCTTTCTGATCATAGATATATTTATAACATGGAAAGTAAATGCTGAACCGTTCTGAAAATTAAAAACCTAATATGACAATATGTATTATAATATTTACTACCAACTAATTTATTAGCCATAAATATCTTAAAAGCATAAAGCCTAATGACTGCAAGCTTAATCGCAACAACTATAAATAATCCCCAACTTTTAGAAAATACTAGCAGCTCTAAGGACTGGCCCTGTTCAAGAAATAGCAGCCCACACATCTAAACCCCAGCAAGAGAATATCTTAGATCAAACTGAAAAATCTCAAGAATATGTAGATGCTCGCAATCTTGCGATGCCCGCCAAAATAACTAAATACTTGAGTAAAGTTGCCAATAATCAAGATTCAGATATATTACCAAAAATCAATGCAGCGGTTATTCTTGGATATTTATCAACACCTTTTTTAGAAGGCGTGCCTCACATAAATAAAATTATTAATCAAACACCAAGGCTGGGATTAATCTCTAAAGCATTTGAAAAAATAATAAAATCCATTCAAAGAAATGATTCTTTGCGAATTGCTGCTGCTGTTAAAGACATTTTTAACTCTTTAACTAAACCAGTTGAAGATTTATATCTAAATAGAAATATTGTAGTAGCTGCGACTAATACAGCTGAGGCGATTGAGGAAATATTACAGTTAAAAGATGCAACTTATGAAAACTTAGCTGATGGTCCTAAACAGGCTCTTCAAATGTTTAAAAAAGTTTTCAATAATCTTAAAAATATTCAAAAAGAGGATTTAAATATAGAATACCTTAGAAAAAGTGGTGTTTTTACAGTCGGTACCGTTTTAGCTGGTGGAATTTCATATATTGGAACCTTAATGAAAAATAATCCTCTAGCGATTATTGGAAGATTTTTTCAAAATTATCTCTCTGATTTCGATAAATTTATTAGTAATAACCCTGATAGAAACTATTCTGGATTCGGCTTCTTTTTAGAAAGTATTTTTGATCCCGTTATTAGACTAACTAAAAATAAAATTCCTCAATCCATGACTAAAATTTTATTAGCTTCTCAATACGCCATTAACTGGGCAAGTGTCAGCCTTGCAAATAGATCACAAGCAGCTGAACACAATGACCAGTTACCTAAGATTTATAACAAACCTTTAAATTACATTAAGGATGCTTCACTTAGACTTCTTGAAGCTTTAAATCCTTATGCCATATTAGAAAAAGCTAATATTATTAATATTTAATGCCATTTTGGAAGATTTCGGCAAATGTTAAAATGAATGCCTATGCTTAAAAAGCTTTTAACCCAAATCAAAAAGAAAATTCGTTTCAGCGCTGATAATAAGATGTTCTTGCAAGGCTCTTTCAGAAAAGCTTTCAGGGTTAACTCTAAGTCAGAAAAATTAAACTATTTATGGATAGTCTACGATTCATGCAGATATGACACGCTAGAAGCAGCTCAGACACCCGTTCTAGATTCATATGCAAAAATATACAGTGCTTGGGCTCCAGCGACTTACACACTTCCATCACATATTTCTTTTTTTGCTGGTATTCTGCCACTGGTTTATGAACCAATACCTTACTTGAATAGATTTCACACTCAACTCATCACTATGAAAAAAGCAGGCGAAGCAAGAGCTGAAGCTATTAATGATTTAACCGTCATTTTACCCCAAAGCGACAAAGATATAATTCATGGTTTTAATGAGCTTGGATATTACACAGTCGGCTCTGGATCAGCCTCTTGGTTCGCCAAAGATGTATTAGTAAAAAATTTCCAAGATTTTCAATTTAAACGTGCTCAGTCTTTTACTGAGCAAATCAGCTACATTACAGAAAAGCTTTCACAGAAAGCTACAGATAAACCCTTCTTTGCTTTTATGAATTTAATCGAAACACATTCACCGTATATGCACTACGGTGACGATAGAGAAGAGTATGGAATAAAAGCCCGTGGCGAAATGAATTTTCCACCTCAAGAGAATTCTGACGAACTTAATAACAGAGGGAAAAAATTACATAAAGCACAAATAGAAGCTGCAGAATACTGTGACAGTAAGCTTCCTGAGCTTTTTGATAATTTACCCGAGAACACTTTAGTCATTTTAACCGCAGATCACGGAGAAGCCTTTGGTGAAGATGGTTTCTGGGGGCATGGCATATATCACCCGAAGGTTATGAATGTACCAATGGCTTGTTTTAGATTAGATAGACAGAAAACTATTTAGATTCATGAACAAGCAGATATATCTTCAGTAGATTCAGAAATCGAAAATCTTCGCAGTCAGATTTAAGGTTAAAAATTTTCAGCTCAACAGCTAAATATGAGATAGAATTAATTTTAATATTATCTGTAATAAGCTAAATGAGCAGATCGCCTGTCAAAATCGCAATAACCTGTGACACTCAAAGATTGGGTTGTAAATTATTAGTTAATTTACTTAAAATTAATGGTGCAGAGCCAGTCGTTATACCAACGCTACTAGAAGCCGAAGATGGCTTTTTTAAATTCAATACGCCATGTGAAGAGCTTAAAAAAAGACATTTAGAAAAAGTCGCAGAATTAATGAAAGGTGTAGATGCGCTTATACTTCCTGGTAATAAATATGACCTTCACCCTAGTTACTACAAAGATGATTCTCTGCACCCTAAAACCTTGCTCTGTAACAATCCTTGTAATCTTAGATTCGATTCTGAATTTATCATGGCTCGCTACGCACTGTTTGAAAGACCTATGCCGATATTAGCTATATGCGGTGGAATGCAATTACTCAATGTTATACTAGGTGGATCTTTAGTTCAAGATTTAACAGATGACTGTCGCACACAAGAATCTGGCACTCAACACTGTGACCCAAATTTCATTCATAAGCCAGATATAATCCAAGAAACCCTGAAAGAAAGGTTTTTTAGAATGCTTGAGAATGGTGAAAATGCAAATATCTTTGATGCTACTCATGGTATGGAAGTTATAAGAGATTCTGAGCTAGCTCGGCTTTATAAAAAATACGCGCCGGAACTTGATCTTTCAGATATAGATGAGCTAAGTATCCATCACCAAGGTCTTTTTAAAGAAAATCTCAGTAAAGAATTAAAAGCCGTAGCTTATGCACCAGATGGATTAATAGAAGCAGCGGAAATGCCATCTCACCCTAAATTCAATATCCTCACACAATTTCATGTGGAATATAATGTAAGCAGACTTGCTAATCCTATCGTGCAAGAATTAATTAAATCTGTTTAAACTATGGCTTATTTCAATTCTTCTAAAACTTATATCTCTGAAATGTTAGGAGAGATCGGAGTCTCATCAATAGATGATCTGTTCAAAGACATTCCAGCAGAACTTCTGCTAAAACATGATCTGGAGTTAGATTCAGCATTAGCGGAATGGGAAGTACAGGAATATTTTCACAAACTTAGTTTAAAAAACAATTACAGAATTAATAATTTTAAAGGCGCTGGTGCTTATCAGCATTATGTTCCAGCTTTAGTAAAATATCTCAGCTCCAGAGGTGAATTCTTAACATCATACACACCATATCAACCAGAAGTCAGTCAGGGAACGCTTAGAGCTATTTATATGTTCCAATCTTTTA
The DNA here is from genome assembly GCA_005110385.1 of Candidatus Melainabacteria bacterium. Taxonomy (GTDB): domain Bacteria; phylum Cyanobacteriota; class Vampirovibrionia; order LMEP-6097; family LMEP-6097; genus LMEP-6097. The sequence goes on from DUDT01000013.1 coordinate 88,778, forward strand.
TCGCTGATATCTGCGGCATGGATTTAGCGAATGCCTCAATGTATGATGGAGCCACAGCTTTAGCAGAAGCTCTCTGCATGGCTCATCGCATCCATAAAAAAAGAAAAATTTATTTATCTAAATTTACGCATCCAGAGTATATAGAAGTCGCAGAAAATTATCTACAAGCCTTAGGTTTAGAAATTATTTTTTTTGAAGATTTAAGTCAAGTAGATAATTCTTCGATAGTCAGTATTCCTAATCCAAATTTCTATGGTGAATTACTGAATCACAGTGAAAGACTCAGGCTAAGTGAAGAAATAAAAAACAGGGATTTATTTCTAATCATCTCTACTAGTGAGTCTTTCGCTTTATTCATGGATCAAAAGCTAAAAGATATAGGCGTAGAGATAGTCTGCGGTTCAGCACAGTCCTTTGGTAATCCAGTATTTTACGGTGGCGCTCAAGTCGGTTTTATAGCAAGTACATTAGAACACGTTAGGCAAATGCCTGGTAGGCTAGTAGGTAAAACCACAGATCGCAAAGGTAATACTGGCTATGCTTTAACCTTCCAGACAAGAGAACAGCACATTAAAAGAGATAGGGCTAGCTCTAATATCTGCACCAATCAATCTATCCACGCCCTCTGTGTAGCTATCTACTTAAGCATGCTTGGAATATCTGGTGTAGAGAAAGTCCTTCAAGACTGCTACCAAAAATCACAGTTACTAAAAAGTACACTTAAAAAATTCCCAGAGCTTACAGTATTTTCAGAAAATACCTTTAATGAATTTACGGTGCAGGTTGATTTTAATGCTCTAGAAAAGAGATTAGGTTTAGAAGCAGCAAAGCAGCTCAAGGAATACTTAGATAGTTACTTAGTTAATTTAAGTAAATTTGAAATATTGACTAATCGCAACTTAATTCCTGAAAGGCTTTTAAAAAATTTGAAGCAAAGTGAAATTACCAAGCCCTGCGAATATCTAAGTAACACTTATTTACTTGCCGTAACGGAAATTAATTCAATAGAACAGATAAAAATCTTCATTGAAGGTTTAAATCAAATATTAAAGAGTTCAATAGAAATAAGCTTTTTAGAAGAATCAAATATTAAATCAGCCAATGAAATAGCCTTGACTCTGGGATATTTACCTAAGATCGCCCCTGAAAACTACAAATTTGAATCTAAGACGGAGCTAGACGTCTGTAGATATTTCACAAGACTCTCTCAAAAGAATTTTTCAATAGACACTAATTTTTATCCACTGGGTTCTTGTACGATGAAATACAATCCTAAAGTGAATGATGATATCGCAAGTGGGGCTTCTTGGACTGGGGTTCATCCTTATGAAGATGAAAAAAATATTCAAGGCGTACTTAAAGTTTATGAAGAGCTGAACAAATCACTCTGTGAAATTACTGGCTTTGACAGCTTTAGCTTACAATCAGCGGCTGGAGCTCAAGGAGAATTTTCTGCATTATTAATGGCAAAAAAATATTTCAATGACAATGGCACTCCTAAAAGGAACATAGTCCTAGTACCAGATTCAGCTCACGGCACCAATCCAGCTAGTGCAATCATGGCTGGCTTTAAAGTCATTTCAGTAAAGTCTGCAGTGGACGGTGACGTAGATTTAGAACATTTAAATGAGCTTTGCAACATTCATTCTAAAAGCATCGCAGTGTTTATGTTAACCAATCCTAATACCCTAGGGATTTTCAGCAAACGTATTCAGATCATTACTAAAACTATTCATGAACATGGTGGATTAATGTACTATGATGGAGCGAATCTTAATGCAATAGTCGGGACAAGTCGCCCAGGTGATATGGGCTTCGATTTAATACATCTAAACGTTCATAAAACATTCTCGACACCACATGGCGGCGGTGGTCCAGGAGCTGGACCGGTCGGTGCTAAAGGTGAACTTGTCAATTATCTACCAAGTCCTTATTTAGTTAAAGATACAGATGGTAACTTAAAATGGGATAAAACTAATAGCAAGTCAATAGGGCGAATCAGATCATTTCATGGAAATTTCAATGTACTAATTCGTGCGCTTACTTATATAAAATCCAATGGCAAAGAAGGTATTTCACAAATCGGTCAAATAGCGACTCTAAATGCTAATTACCTACAAGAGAAAATCAGGAAAAGTCCTATACTCTCTGAAGAAGGTCTTTTCAGCCCTTATTTTAATGAAGTCTGCAAACATGAATTTATTATCAGTGCAAGTAAACTTAAAGAAAAATATGATATCAGTGCTTTAGATATAGCTAAGAACCTTTTAGATAAAGGCCTCCATGCTCCCACTATCTACTTTCCTACTAATATAAATGAATGTATTATGATAGAGCCCACCGAAACCGAGTCTAGAGAGAGCTTAGATTCACTCGTTTTAGCTTTAGAAGAAATTATTACTTTAGCCAAAACAGAAGCTGGTAGAGAGCTGATTAAAACGGCGCCGCATACTACCGAGTTTTCACGCTTCGATGAAGTGAAAGCTGTTAAGGAACCAGTTTTAAGCTGGATGATGGAAGATTAATTTCCAAAACTAGTAGCTAGACCCATAAATAACCTGAAATCATAACCAGCCTGCTCTCCCTCATAGACCTCGACCACAGGAAAGCCAGCACTAATGTTATAAACCACTCTGTCATTTAAAGTCATTCTAAGTCCAGGACTTAAAAATACAGTAACTCCACCATGATTAGGAACCCTGCGATTATCTATCTCGGGTACACCCTGAGCCAAAGTATTCACCTCAAAGATTAAATCCCAAGCAATATGCTGACCTAAAATATGCTCAGGTAGAAATTTTTCAAAAATATTACATTTGTGTTCTTTATGATCATGACTGTGCTGAAAAGGGTCTTTATGAGTATGATGCACGGGATAACTAACCGCCACATTATAGCTAGCCAAATCACCCACATCAGTAGATGCTTTTCCCTCTGTACTTAATTTATAGAGAAAATTCGCATCTAAGTTTACATTATTAGAAAAAGTCTTAGACATCGCTAAACCGAACATCGGATCAGTAGAAGCAGAGCTAGGCTGATTTACAGTTTCAAAAGTCTCTCCATTATCAGCTTTCACAGAACTATTTCCGGTAGGCAGTTTCACGCCAGCTAAAATCGCTGACTGAAATTTATGTTTCTCTGAATTTAAAAACCTATACTGACTAAGTAAAGCAAGCCCCCCAAAACCAATAGAATTACCAAGCTGCTCCAATTCACCATCATGCACTTCATGAAAGGCAAAACCATTACTGAAAGGCATGCTAGCAGAGATGCTTAAATCATCAGTAATACCATAGGCCATATTTAAACTAGAGGTGAGATTAGAATTTAAATCGTCAGCGTGTTGTTTTTTACTAATTAAACCACTGATCTGTGACTGAGAGAATCTCCCAGAATTCAAATAACTCGCGCCTGTACTAACACTAAGCACCCCTTTAGGCAGAGTGTATGCTGGTAATGTAATAATAGGGCCAGCAAGCCCGCCAGCTTGGATGCCCGCAGAACAGCCACAGGCACCACCATGAGCGGAAACTGAATTAAAAGCCAATAATGAAGCTACTAAAAAGTAAAAAAACATACAGAAGATTATTCTAATACTAAACCTATCATTTAACAGTAAATACACTGGATTTTTGCTATTAGCTTTGCTTCGATAACTCGCAAACAAACAACTTATAGTGAAGTAATTTTTTTTAATTAAGCCCTGCACCAAAAACAGAAGTCTTAGTATTTAAAAGCTTCTTTATAACTTCATCCTTTAAATCCTCACCAATAAAGCCTTCTGTCTCTAGATCCTTCATCATTTTTAAAAATTTCTTACTAGTTTTTTTAGTAAGACTACTATCTATTAAAGTATTTTTTATCATCTCCACAGAACCTAAATCTATCGAATTAATTCCAGGTATAGCACTGCGAGTAACACTCAGCTTCTGCTTTTCACATATCTCTCTTAAAAACTTTACTTCAAGAGGAGTTACCACTGAAAAAGCATAACCAGATTTACCAGCTCTAGCAGTCCTACCGATGCGATGTACATAATCCTCAGAATCCCGTGGCAGATTATAGTTTATAACAGCTTCTATATCATCTACATCTATGCCTCGTGCTGCGATATCAGTAGCTATAAGAATCTGAGCCTCACCTTCTCTAAATTTACGCATTACAGCGTCACGTTTATTCTGCTTTAAATCGCCATGTAAATTCGCCACACTAAAACCCTCATCTTTAAGCGTATAGTAAAGCTTATCTACTTGCACCCTAGTGTTACAAAAAATCATAACAGAACGCAGTCTATACGAGAATAGTAGACGCTTAATCAGTTCTATCTTCTGCTCAGCCTTCGTTTCAAAATATTTCTGATCTATTTTAATCTCTATGACCTTCTTCTTAACTAAATTTAAAAATTCAGGTTTTTTCTGATGCTTATGAGCAAGTCTAACTATCTCCTGCGGCATAGTCGCAGAGAAGAGAGCTGTCTGCTCACGATTTTTAGTCGCATGTAAAATCGCTTCGATATCATCTTTAAAGCCCATTTCCAGCATCTTATCTGCTTCATCTAGAATCAAGGTTTTAACTGCTCTTAACTTTACAGTTCCTTGCTTAATATGATCTAATAGGCGTCCAGGTGTAGCTACGATAATACGTGGCTGAGTTTTTAAAGTCTTAAGCTGTGCGTTCATGCTCTGACCGCCGTATATAGCCATGCAAGCAATATTCTCATGATATTTAAGCAGTAAATTAAAATGCTCCGCTACTTGAATAGTAAGCTCACGAGTAGGACATAATACTAAAGCTTGAATATCTACTGTCTCTTTAATTATTCTCTCTATAACAGGTATCGCAAAAGCAGCCGTCTTACCAGTCCCAGTCTCAGCTTGAACTGTAATATCCTTCATCTTAAGCATTAAGGGAATAGCTTTCTCTTGAACCGGTGTCATAGACTGGAACCCCATATCTCTTAATCCATTTAATGTAAGCTCAGAAAGATTTATTGCCTTGAAGTTCATTTAAACTATCATAGCTTGTTATCTGCTTGGAAAAAATAGAGCCATGCTGTATCTCTATGTTAAAATCCTAAATGTTACTGGGGTGTTGAGAAATAACTCGACTGAGATCGTAGTAGGCTACGGGACCCTTATAACCTGATCTGGATAATGCCAGCGGAGGGAAAATAATGCTTGGACGGATTCTTAGTTTCTTGTCGCCGACTTTAAACTCGGCTCAACTTAATAAATTTGATAATCAACACATTAATGCTGATATATGTTTGACCCCTATGGGTTCTTCGAATACTTCAATTAAAGCCGAGATAAGAAAAGCTGTGGAAATAATGTCGAGAGCTGGTTTTGATGAAGTGAAACCACATGCTTTCGGCACTAATGTTTCAGGGAAATGGTCTACTTTAGTAAGGGCTATAGAAAAAATTTCAGAGCAGCTACTCCCTGAGTGTCAAAGGCTTCAATTTGATCTTAGAGTTTCAATAAGAAATGACAAGCCTGAACATAGACAGACTATTGGGCGTACAATAGCAGCCGTGACGTAACAGTCATTCCTCCTCCTCAACCTTAAACTTACACGCTTGCGAGCAGTGCCTTGAAAAGTAGTTTCCGAGAAAGTAATATAATAAAGGCTGAATGCTAAATTTAAAAAACACATCAATCTATATCTTAGTCTTTAGCCTTTTTTTAGCTCTAAACACTAAAGCCACAGAAACTATCACAGAAAAGCTTTCAGCTACAGCCTCAAAGACTATTGATATAGCAGCAGAGCAGAAAAGAATACAAAATATGTTTAATGCTTTTATAACGACTATCGGTAAATCACCTAAAGACTACACTATAGAAGTAGTCGAATCAAAAGATATAAATGCCTTTGCTACATTAGGACGTAGAATAGTAGTCAACACTGAATTAATTAAAACTGTAAATAGTGAATCAGCTCTAGCTATGGTGCTTGCCCATGAGTTAGGACATCTAGAGAGAAAACATTTAATAAAAAGCCTTATAAGCCAGAATAGCTCTGCCTTAATCAAACACTATATATTTAAAGATAATCGCATCGTAAGTGCGATCAGCTATGCTGGTGGCCTGCATTACAGCAGGGAGACAGAAAAAGATGCAGATATGTTCGGCATAAACTTAATAAATAAGCTCTACTGTAATGTTCCGGGTAAATTAGAATTTTTCGAAAAGATGTCTAAATTAGAAAATGCAGGGAAACTGCAGGAGTATTTTAGTACGCATCCGCTTTCTAGCAGTCGTTTAGATTATCTTTCTGCTGAGATTAAGGCTAAGGGGTGTCTTCTATAACCCCAAAACCTGCAAACAAGACAAAGCCAGCTCTTTCCCCTTATCATCTTGAGTAACACTCGCCCTCGCTAAAGCCTGCTCTTCAGTATTTACCGTAAGAACCCCATTAATAATCGGTTTTGAGTAATCTAACATCACATCCATAATGCCTCTAGCTGATTCGTTCGCGACTATCTCAAAATGGTAAGTTTCACCACGAATAATAGTTGCAAAGCAAATTACTGCATGATAACCAGTAAAACTATCATCATCTATTTCAAGAATTTCATCATCGTCTAAATCCTCATCATCCTCTAAATCCTTCTCAAAAAGCTTCTGGCAGGCATAAGGCATCTCGAAAGCACCAGGAGTGTAATAACTATCTATATTTTCAGCTCTAATACCAAATTTAATTAAAGTCTCTTTAGCTGAATCTGCCATCTCTTGGTTATAGCCGATATTCCAGTTAGCGATAACTAAAGCTATTCTAATATTCTCAAGATAAAGGTTTTCAAGGATTTCTTCTAATTTAAATTCTGGACGTGAGTGGCGCATATGATGCATTCTAGCGCAGAAATTGGAGTTCAGGAACATATGCCCTTAAGGGCGTGTTCCCAAACGAACAAGTTCAAGGCTGAGGAGGACGAATGACCGCAGTGCACTAGGCGTGCATGAGGATCATGAGGACGACGAAAACGCAGAAATTGGAGTTCGGGAACATGCCCTAAATAAACTCTCCACGCAGTGCCCAAGGATTAGTCTTAGTAATCCTCACATCAGCAAAAGTTCCAATATATTTATCATGCAAAGCTGGATCACACTCTATGTTCACAGTCTTATTATTAAAAATTCTGCCCGTTAGCCTATCTGGGTTACGCACCGATTTACCCTCGACGAGGACTTTCTCCACCTTACCTACATACCTTAAAGCCTGTTTTTCAGCGACTTCTGTGCAGATAGCATTTAAAAGCCTGATTCTTTCCTGCTTTTCAGCATGGGTAATATTATCCTCCCATTCAGCAGCTGGTGTAAATGGACGCTTAGAATAGATCGCGGTATTGCAAGCATCATAGCCCACTTCTTGAACAACTTTCACTGAATCCATAAACTGTTCATGTGTCTCTCCGGGGAAGCCTACGATAATATCACCAGTAATCGAAGCATCTGGCATTAGCTTACGAATATAATTTACTAACTCCATATACCTAGCCACAGTATATCTACGAGCCATACGCTTAAGAACCTCATCATTACCAGCTTGTATCGGCACATGAAAATATTTAGAAATCTTAGGTAGCTCTGCCACTGTCTCTATAAGTTCATAGGTCATATCACAGGGATGTGAGGTTAAAAATTTAATTCGCTCAATGCCATCTACCGTGTGAACTTCTCGCAGTAAGGCTGCTAGATTAGTCCCTATATCTAAACCATAACCATCGACATTCTGCCCTAATAATATAATTTCTTTAAAACCTTCAGCGGCTAAAGCCTGTACTTCAGATACTATATCGGAAATAGATCTAGAACGCTGATCACCACGGGTTTTAGGCACTATACAGTAAGTGCAGCGATAATTACAGCCGTATATGACATTTACCCAAGCATAATATTTAGTTTTTCTAAATATCGGGGTCTCTGGAATATCCTCTGGCAGCTCTTCCCAGATTTCAGCTACCTGAGGGCGGCTCGCATAGACACCTTTGTTCATAATAGCTGGCTCTATACCATTTAAAAGATTAATCTGGTGCTTCGCTTCTGCCTCTAGAACTAAATCTGGAAGGCGATGTAAATTATGAGTACCGATAACTATATCAGCAGTTCTTACATCAGTAGCGAGTTTAGTCCCCTCCTGCTGCGGAACGCAGCCAGCTAGAGCTATCATGCTACCCGGTTTACGAGTTTTATCCCACTTGCCCATATAGCTGCGCATCTTATCTACAGCGTGTTCTCTGATACTACAAGTATTTAAAATGGAAAGATCAGCTTCCATTCTATCTTCAGTCTGAACATAATCGATTTCATCTAAAAGTCCTAACATTCTTTCCGTGTCAGCGACATTCATCTGGCAGCCTAGAGTTTCTATGAAAACTTTCTTTTTCGTTTTAGTAATCGACATTAGATATATTATTTTATCTAATTATGCTGTGAGAAGATTACAAACTACCTTAATTAAAGATATTCTTAAAACTTAATGAAATTTCATTTGAAAAATTAATTAAAAATAAAATATAATGGGTGGAACGCAGATATTAAAGCAATAAAATTTACATCAATTGGAGGAAGAATGATAAGAAGCTCAAGACAGTCAAAGACGACTAAACAAGAAGATCTTTATCTAAAAGCGATAATAGACCTAACAACATCTCATCGAGAATCTAGGAGACTTTTAAAGAATGAGTTTCAGCAGTATAAGTTAAATGCAAAACTGAGTCAAGAAATAGAATCTTTAGTGAAAGATAATATTCCACACTACGTAGAGGCGATCAAGAAAGGGCATTTTTACAAAAGGTTATCAGTAGAGTTTAATTTAAAAAAGAAATTTATCAGCTTTATTGAATTCTTTGATGAAGATTTAGAAAAAGAAGCAGCTTACCATTTTACTAAAGAGATACGAAAGAATTTAGAAGAACAGTATCAGGGAGAACATTACAGCATAGAGGACTACTTACTTAAATCCATACGCCCGAAATTAAACCCTAAGGTTTCTAGACTTGAACCATCTCTTGAAACTGCCATATTGGAAACAGCTCTAAGCCCTTTCCTTGCAGCGATTAAAGCAGCTTTCAATTTAAGTGTCGAATCCGATCAAGATTTATCTAGTGAATCAGAAAGAGTATATCGAGCGGTAGCAGCATTAGATATTAAAATGCATAAAAGATTTCTAAACTTAGTATCAAGTCAATCCTGTTCATTTCAGTTACTTGCCTACGACTTCTTTTATCGTAAACAGTTAGAAAATAATTACAAGATATTCTCTAGCCTCGCTCTAGAATACGCAAGTAGACCATATAAATTAGCCAAGTTTATTAGTCTCAGTCCTTATTTATTTAGACGAAAGTAGGCTCAAGAACTGGCTCTTTTTCAATCAACTGTACAGCTTGAATCGCAAGCTCTGTAATCTTTCTATCAAGACTACTAAGTTTAGATACCTGCTTACACATATCAACAGTGCGCCTAAGGGCTTTTAAAGCATCACCATCATCAGCTCTATTAGAAGACATTAGCTCTTCCCAATTCTGGGACTCCATCCACTTAGTAACTACAGCAGATACATCCATATTTATGTCAACAGGCTTCATTACTCTAAAATCACGCTGAACTTTCACTACGCTTCTTGCGATATTTTTCAAATGTTCAAAAACCTCATAATTATCTGCCTGAGCCTTAAGACCAAAACTATCCCTAGAAGATCTTGATTCGACGACCACTGCAGATAATAAACAAGCAAACTGAGTAACATCTAAATTCTTCACAAAATCCTTAGTTAAAACTTCGGTGATATATAAAGAGTTCTCAGAGCGAATCGCAGCGCAGATTTTACCAAGTTCTGTAGGCTTATAATTACTATCTAAATATGCTTTCTCTTTTAAAAGCTCTGTAATATCTTGGAAATTCTGCCAGTAAGTCTCTTCTTTAGCCTTAAGAATCTGATTTAATTCTCTTATCTTTTTACGATAACGCCTTAAAGTAGAAAACTGCTTAGAGCATGGCTTCTGTTTAGGACAGCCATTACATGGATAATTCTGAGCCTCTAAAGTTAATATCTCTAAAAGTTCCTCCATCGCAGTAACATCTGGTGACATCTCTTCTTCTAATTTTTTCTTACTTTTTCTCGTCTCATCGAGTTTATCTTGCATTGATCTATAATGCTGAAGATCCCCGATTTCACTTGGACACAGCGGTGTCTGTAAATCGAACTGCTTATTTTCAAGTAAACTCTTCTCAGCTAATATAGGTTTAAGATCTCTAAGAATTAAAGAATGACCAAAGCTTTTAAATATAAGTGCTTTCACCTCATCAAGAGAATGATTAGTTAGTAAGTTAAGAACCATCTCATAGCTTGGTCTGAAATTACTTTCTATGTCCTCGGCCTTAGAAACCGCTAAAGAAGCTGCATCTCCGGCAGTCTGATTACTGTTCTTAACAGTAATTACATAACCAACATCATCCATGCCTCTTCTGCCAGCACGTCCAGACATTTGAAGAAATTCAGAAGCTTTCAGGGATCTGAATCCATGATCACCCATCTTCTCAAGACTACTAATAATAGTAGTTCTCGCTGGCATATTAATACCAGCTGCTAGTGTTTCAGTGGAAAATACTATTTTAATAAGTCCTTTCATAAATAAATCTTCGATTAATACTTTTAAAGCTGGTAGTAAACCAGAGTGATGCGAAGCCACACCTTTACGAATAAGATTCAAATGTGGATAATTCGCAATAAAACTACTAGACTTAATTTGCTCATCGATGATTTTATTTAATTCACTAGACTCTTTTTCAGTAAGTAACTTCAGCTCTTCACACTGCTTAGCGTAATTATCACAGCCTTTCCTACTGAAAACAAAGTAAATAGCAGGCAGCATGCTCTTCTTCGCTAACTCTTCCACTACCAAATCTGGGGAAACTGGCTTGCCAAAACCACCACCACGATGAGAAAATTTATGTTTAGAGCCAGAACGATTATCATTCCTTTCTTTAAGCTTCGGATTTAACTTACCATTAGGCGTAATTAAAGGAAGCAGTTGCTCATCTTTAAAATAAAAATGATGCAAAGGTACTGGTCTAAAATCAGTCTTCACTAAAGCACACTCACCATGCACATTAGAAATCCAGTCTCTAAGCTCTTCAGGGTTATTAATAGTCGCAGATAAAGCGATTAATTTAACTGACTTAGGACTGTATATTACACTCTCTTCCCAAACAGTTCCTCTCGACTCATCTCCGATATAGTGAAACTCATCAAAAATAACAAACTTTAAATCTTCAAGATAAGGATCTAAAGAACCAAATGTCGTGCCATAAAGCATATTACGGTAAATTTCATTCGTCAGAACCATAATCTGAGCATCTCTATTCTTAGAGGTATCTCCAGTGAGTATGCCTACCTTCTCAATCCCGTAATCTCTTTGAAATTCTAAAAATTTCTGATTAATTAAAGCCTTTAAAGGTGCTGTATAAAATACTTTCTTACCTTCTGCTATAGCCATCGCAATAGCTTCAGAGGCTATCGCCGTTTTACCTGCACCAGTAGGTGCACTAACGATTAAATTTTTTGAGTCCTTAATGAAAGCTATCGACTCTTCTTGAAAAGCATCAAGCTTGAACTTCGTCTTAGTTATTACCATTTAGTAAATCCAAATTCCTTGTATAAACACTATTATTCATGTTTATTTTTAGCATGGATAATGAAAAAGAGCTAACTAGTCAAGCTTTTTTTAAGTATTAGATTTTTTTAAATCACTAAAATCATAAGGATTATAGCCATTAATAAAACTACCATTTAGACTCACGCTGCGAGCAGTGAAAGGATATAAATATCCATATTTAACGCCTGTAGTAAAACCTTTAGCCGCACCACTAAAAGCACCAGCAATAGCACCTGCGCCAAGGCCACTTATATTACCAGCAGCCTCGCCTAAAATCCCAGGTCCCATATATTCAGAAAAACCATCTGCGTAAGTTATAGCCTTAGAAATACTACCTCTAACAGCTCCGATAGGCGTACCAGCAGCTATTCCAATAGGAACACCTACTAAAGTACCAAAAACTCTATGAAAAATACTAGTTTCATCAGCCTTTGCTACTTCAGGCTTAGCTTCAATTTTTGCTGGAACTACTGGTGGTGCTACTGCAAGTAGATCAGCCTTCGCTTTATATTCACCAACTTTTCTATTTAATTCTTGATTTTCACTTCTTAGATTAGCAATCGCTCCATCTAACTGGGATTTATCACGATAACAGTCATTACATTTTTGATTAGTAGAATCTAAGTCTGTCCTCAATTTTTCAGCTTCAGCTTGCTGATCAAGATAAAGATTTTTATACTCATCAGCGTTAAGTCTTGCACGCTCAAGTTCATTTCTTAAATCTGAACTTAAATCTTTCATCGGTCTTGGTAAACCACCAGCAAGAACCGCCTGCTGAGATCCAAACGCCAAAAATACCAAACATAATATTATTTTTTTCATACAAAGACAATTATCTTACCACGTCAAGGTGTGCTAGTTTCTTATACCCAAAGAGACTGAAAAGAAGAGCAAAGGTTCCATTCTTATGAAAAAAGTGAGAAGGGATTCTTCACATTCAAGAGAAGTTTTGGCTTCGTAACAGCTGTATGACTAAAAGTTATCGCTTTTAAAAACTCTGCTGCGACAAAATTTAAATCAAGCTCAGCTTGACTTGAAAATACAGTAAATATGGTATCTCCAGCTTTAACTTCATCTCCCACTTTAGCCAAGAAAGTTATACCAGCTGTATAATCAATGCCGCTATTTTTTGACTTATTAAGACCGAAGGCTAGCTCATTAGCTAGGCGGCCGACTTGCTCACAGGAAATATCTTTTATAAAAGCATTCTCAGAAGCTTTAAAAGCATATTCATGCTTAGCTCTACTAGTATCTTTAAAAGCCTTTAAATCACCGCCCTGCGCAGAAATCCATTCATCAAATTTCACATAAGCTTTACCAGAAGCAATCGCAGAAATAACTTCAGCCTTATCCACTAACAGACTCGCTAACTCAACCACTAATTCATAGGTATCATTCTTCAAAGTACCTTCTAAAATTTCCATAGCTTCTATAATTTCAAGTGCATTACCCACAGCATAACCCAATGGCTGACTCATATTCGTAATCAGAACTTTGACATTCAATTTAAGCTCCGTGGCAATAGCCAGAATCTCATCTCTGAGGGCTTTAGCTGAATTTAAATCTTTCATGAAGGCTCCATCACCACATTTAAGATCTATTAAAATGACATCAGCACCACCAGCTATTTTTTTTGACATGACACTAGAAGCGATAAGTGGTACAGAATCTACAGTAGAAGTAAGATCTCTAAGAGCATAAAGCTTTTTATCAGCAGGCGCAAAATCAGTGGTTTGCCCAGAAATAGCGATACCAATTTCTGCAATCTGTTTTTCAAAAGCTTGAATATCAATGTCAATCTTAAAACCTGGTATAGACTGGAGTTTATCAACAGTCCCGCCTGTATGACCAAGAGCCCCACCTGAAAATTTAGATACCTTAAATCCTAAAGCTGCCAGTACAGGAGATAGGACAAGAGTCACTTTATCACCAACCCCACCGGTACTGTGTTTATCAACAAAGCCGCGTGTGCTAGCTTGCCTTTCGCCACTAATATCGCAAGCTTGATCATGCCTTTTCAAAGTAAGTACATGTCCGCTGTAAGCCATAGCTCTCGTTAGTTCAGCAGTTTCACGATGATTTAAGCCATTTAATCGCACAGCCATTAACCAAGCACTTAACTGAAAATCTGGGATAGAGGAGATATTATTAATAAGCCAATTAATCTCATCTAAACTGTGTTCCAGTCCATTTTTTTTCTTATTAATAATTTCAACTACACTATATTTAAACATTAAGAACCAACAAAAGAAATTAGATAATTTAAAAAGCTTTAAAGGTCTTAATATCAAGCCAAAGCAGCAGAACCACCAACGATTTCAGATATTTCTTGAGTAATAGCTGATTGGCGAGCCTTGTTATAAGAAAGTAACAGCTTATTAATAACTGCATCAGCGTTATTACTAGCATTATTCATCGCAGTCATTCTTGAAGCAAGCTCACTAGTAGTAGCGTCAAGAATATCAGTATAAACGGTATTATTTAAATACATCGGAGTTAGAGTATCAATTAACGCTCTAGCATTAGGTTCTAAAATCACATCACCAGACTGAACAGAATTAGCTAAGCTCTGTGGCTTTTCTACGGGAAGAAAGTTTTTAATTTCAGCCACACTATTAACCATACTAATAAAACGTGTGGAAATAATTTCTACCTTTTGAACTTCGCTTGAAGTAAATCTTTCAGCAGAAAATTTACTAATCTCCTCCACCACTTCTAGACTAGGTTTAGTCTGTAAATTTATATATGACCGAACAACATCTATCCCTTGTTCCTTATAAACTATTTTAGAGAAGGCATCAGTAGCTTTTCTACCAATAGTAAGCAAAGATATTTTCAATCCCTCTGACTGTAAATCCTTAATCCTTTTTCTAGCAAGCTTAAGGATATTAGCATTATACGGGCCGCACAAACCAATATCTGAAGAGATCACAATCAATAAAACACTATTAACCTTTGTTACTTTTTTTAATAAAGGGTTTTGATCTAATTCTTCTTGATCTAAGCACCCCTGAAGCTGAGTATATAACTGCTTCACACCATTTGCATAAGGTCTAGCTGCCTTAATTAACTTCTGCATTTTATTTACCTTAGCCGCAGCGACAAGTTTCATCGCAGCTGTAATCTTCTTGGTTTTTTTAGTGCTATTAATTTTAAGTTTAATTTCTTTAAGACTAGCCATACAGTCTAATTATTTTAGCTTAATCAAGACCGATGCACAACTCCATTCTCATGGCACTGTTGCTGAACTTCAATTTCGGCGTTTTCGTGATCCTAGCTGATTTCCTTCAGCATTAAAAACGCAAACTCAAGATTAAATCTCCATAAACTACAATTAAGCTATGCTAATGCCTTTGATAAATAATTTTTATTAATCTTTAATAGCTCAGTAGCAGAATCAAAATCCAAACCCTTTTTAAGATACAGAATAGCCTGCTTCACTCTATTACGAGACAGTGTCAAAGCCTCTTCAGCTAAAGGTTTATCACAGCCTGTAATTAAACTTATTAATCTGACAGCTCTTTCCTTAAGCTTTTTATTACTGACCTTAACATCTATCATTAGATTACCAAAAGTCTTACCAAGCTTAACCATCACCGAAGTACTTATAATATTAAGTACTATCTTCTGCGAAGTTCCAGCTTTAAGCCTAGTACTACCTGAAAGTATCTCCGGACCAGTATCTAGAAAAATGGAATAATCTGCATATTTAATAATCTCCGCGGCACGGTTATTAGTAATCACCACAGTCTTAGCACCTTTCTCCTTTGCCGCTTTCAAAGCTCCTATAACATAAGCTGCTCCACCACTAGCTGAAATACCGATAACCACATCGAGGCACTGTTGCCTAACTCCAATTTCTGCGTTTTCGTCGTCCTCATGATCCTCATGTACTTTCAGTACACTGCGGTCATTCGTCCTCCTCAGCCTTGAACTTGCACGTTTGGCAACAGTGCCATCAAGCGACTGCTCGCGAACTCCAATTTCTGCGTTTTCGCTACTCTTTAAATTCATTTTCGCTAAAACATCAGCATAACCAGCAGCTTCATCATCTTCAGCGCCTTCTACTGCGCACTGGATAGCTCTTTCTCCGCCAGCGATAATGGCTTTCACCAAATCAGGCTCAGTAGAAAAAGTAGGTGGACATTCGACTGCATCTAAAACACCAAGACGCCCACTAGTACCTGCTCCTACATAAATAAGTGAGCCACCCTGCCTTAAAGATTCACTAACAACTTCGATGACCATTCCGATATCTTCTTTAACATCAGCTAGGGCTATTAAAATCTGCTGGTGATCATCTACAAAAAGCTGCACTAAATCGGAAGAACTCAACTGATCTAAATTTTCAGACAGTGGGTTTATCGATTCTGTGATAGAAAGCATTATTGAAAATTCTCCTGATAAAGCAAGCACGAAACTTGATGATTTTGCTCAATAAGTCCGGATTCTCTATCGTCAAAAACAGCATCATTATGAAGCAAGGATACTGAAATAGGTTTCAGCAACAATGGCGTATTAAGCTCACAAGCCTCAAAACACTCAGGACATCTGGTACGAAAAGCACAACCACTAGGTATTTTACTTGCACTAGGTATTTCACCATACAAAAAAGTACGCTCTCTATCACGCTTCGTCGGGTCTGGGACTGGAGCTGAACTTAAAAGAGCTTTAGTATAAGGGTGCAAAGGATTCTTAAATAAATCATCTTTAAGTGCTATCTCTACTATTTCCCCCAGATACATAACAGCCACTCTATCAGCAATAAACTTAGCTACCGCTAAATCATGAGTAATAAAAAGAAAACTAATACCCAATTCTCGCTTAAGTTTTAACATTAAATTTAATATAGTCCACTGAATCGATACATCCAAGGCGCTCACGGCTTCGTCAGCAATAATCAACTTAGGATTGCAAGCTATCGCCCTAGCGATACAGACTCGCTGATTTTGTCCACCTGAACACTGATGTGGATATTTAGAAGCTAATTCAGCATCAAGTTCCACAAGCTGCATAAGCTCAAATACTCTTTCTTTAACATTCTTTTCTTTATTTATCCGAAGAGGCTCTGCGATACTATCATAAATCTTAAAGCGTGGGTCTAAGCTACTAAAAGGGTTTTGGAAAATCATCTGTAAACTTTTCCTTCTATCTAAAAGCTTAAATCCTTGAAGATGTAAGAAATCTTCACCTTCAAAATTAATCTCGCCCGAATCCGGCTCTGTGAGACGCGTTATAAGCCTTGCTAAAGTAGATTTACCACAGCCAGACTCACCCACTAAAACAAGTATTTCCCCTTTATCAATAGATAAATCCACAGCTCTCACAACTTTAAGCAACTCTTTAGTTCCAAGACCCCACACCCCATCTTTTGAGATGGGGAAAGATTTGGATAAATTTTTAACCTCTAATAAAGCCACTATTTTAAGAACATAACACATTTTCAAAACTGCCCCCCTTAATTTCTCCTACAAGGCAAGCCTAAATCCCTGAGAGCGAAGCATTCCCCCCATTTCAAATCAAATTTTTCATAAGAAGAGTAGCCTTATCTATGACTAGGTTGTGAAAATAGGCATAGATATAGAGTATATGTTCTAGCATATGAATTCTTTTAGTAGTACACCAAGTACGCCTACTTAGCCTTTTAACATTGTCCCTGATCATGGCACAGCTATGATTTAGAGCGAAAAGGGGATCTCTACCAGAAGCTTTAAGTTCACCCTGACCTACTATACAACCTCTTTTTCCCTTAAACGCTAGATGTTTAT